>NZ_BAKM01000026.1 GCF_000614185.1 Phocaeicola sartorii JCM 17136 = DSM 21941
CAGCGTGGCAGGGTAAGCGATGCCATATTGTTTGGTTCTTTATCGGGGTTCGGATTCACCTTTATACATTTATTGACCACGGCTGAAAGAAAGAACTGCGCGGTTGAAGGATCTCAGCGCATCAATCTGTCAGCCGAAAAGCCGATGAACAGGGCGTTTGCGGGGAGGCTGAAACTTCTGAAAGATTTTTTGGAACATTCTTCAAAAGAGGGGTATTTCTCTTCAAAAGATGGATAGGCATATCAAAAAGACGGTAGAAAGACTTTGAAAACTTGTCGCAAGATGTTGCAATTCTTGTCGCAAGTTTCTCGGAATCTTGTAGCAGGATTTGCAGATTCTTGGTATAGGAATATCTTGTTTGATTTTATAGCTGTCCGGTAAAGATGAAGAAGCGTTTACCAGGCATTGAATAAAAACGCAGGGCTCAGATTTATATCAAGATAAACCGAGCCCCGAAACTCCTTCTATTTGTAGATGAGCGTTGCAAATATACACCGATATATTTGAATATGCAACATTTTTTGCACCGTGATTGTTTAATTAAATCGTGATATAAATTAATACCCCTGCTACAGCTAGTGATAGGGGATAATTTTATTTTACCCTTTTAATTCTTTAGTTTTTCTTAGACCTTAACTTGCACATACTTTCACCGTACAACTCAATGGCATGGGCCGTATGAATGATTCGGTCAAGGATGGCGTCGGCTATTGTCGGATCACCAACCTTGTTACACCAGTTGGACGATGGGTACTGCGAGGTTATGATAGTGGATTTCCTTTCATGCCTGTCCTCAATAATTTCGAGCAGGATGGGACGTTCCTTGACATCAAGAGGTACAAGGAACAGGTCATCAAGGATGAGTAACTGACAACGCTCAATCTTCTTGAACTCAGTTTCAAGTGTTCCTTTGACTTTGGCAACCTTCAGTGCGCCAAGTAGTTTTGGCGCATTGGCATAGAAAGTACGGAATCCCCTTTTGCATGCCTCGTGGCCAAGGGCACATGTCAGATAGCTTTCCCCCGTACTTGAAGAACCGGTAATGAAAAGGTTCTGCTCCTTATGTACAAAGTCAAGTGTGGCGAGGCATTCCATCTGATTGCGCTCTAGGCCTCGGTTTGTGGCATAGTCAATCTGTTATTCATTTGTATAGATTTTATTATTATCCTTATATCAGGACTCGGGTTCTCAAATCTACAAAAAAAACTCTAACGACACTTGTACTAAGTGGTTAATGTTATTTTGACCAAAAGGGTCAAAATAGAGTGGCTTTTCCAATCTGCTTTCAATCGGCTCACGCATCAAGTGGGACAAGGAGAGGTTGAATAAAATCATATACACGTTATCCCAATCCGGCACATTTGTAACGGATGATATAGTCATACTCTTTCATGAAAACAAGCAAGATTTGTCGTTTAACGCTTGCATCAGCCAGCAGATAGCAAAACTGAAACGCTTGGGGAAGATACGCACCTCGGAAACCTATATAGCTGCCCCTCAGAAGTTTCAGCGGTTTCATGAATAACAAGGAGGTCTTGTTTGACCAGCTCAATGCAGATTTGTTTGCAGAGTATGAGGCTTATCTGAAAAGCAGGGGAAATACGCCCAATACTATATCTTTCTACATGTGTATTCTGAAAGCTATTTATAACCGTGCGGTGGAGGACGGGGCAACTGCTGTTCGTCAAATCCTCCATGATTTTATCGGTAGATCTTTATATTCAAATAAAACGTTTTAAATTAGTGAAATTGGAAATTATTTGCTAATTTTGTATAGCATGATTTTAATGGACCATTATTAAATGGTAGCAGAAAAACGATTGATATCCCATTTGTATCAAAGTAAAGAGGATGGGAAGTGGATAATACAGTCCAATGAAGAACACCAAAAAGGAGTCGCAAAAATGGCAGCTTCTTTTGCTAAACGGTTTAAACTTCCTTCTTGGGGATATGTGCTTGGTTTGCTTCATGACAAAGGTAAAGAACGTGCAGCATTCCAGCAATATATACGTAAAGTAAACGGCTTGCCTACAGATGATAAAAAGCACTATGATGATCACACTCATGCTTTTGTGGGTGGAATACTGGCAAATGATCTTATGGGAGAAGATATCTTCAACCTTCTTGTTAACCCAATAATTTCCCATCATACAGGACTACATGATTATGTGAAAGCAGAAGATATCTTGCAGGAAAAGCAACTGCCCGAAGAAATAAGCAAGGATAATCTAAATATAGATATACCCTTGTTATTTAAAGAGTTTCTTGAATCACCTTTTTCTAAATCCAAAGTAGATCGAAAACACTTTCATCATCTGTCTCGTATGCTCTTCTCCTGTCTTGTGGATGCAGACTGGCTTGACACAGAGAAATTTATGGATTTGGAATCATGGCGGAAAAGAAGATGTTCTTCTACGATTGCCGATTTGTTACCGAAGTTGGAGGCGTATTTGCAAAAATTGCAATTGAATGCAGTTGATACGGAAGTGAACCGCATTCGTAGGAAAGTACAAGAACAATGTAGCAAAACTTCTTTGGGTGAGAAAGGATTCTACAGCCTTACGGTGCCAACAGGAGGTGGTAAGACACTTTCTTCTATACTATGGGCTATGAAGCATGCTGCAAATCATAATATGAATCGCATTATCATTGCCATTCCATATACCAGCATTATTGTGCAGACGGCAGGTCTCTTGAAGGAAATTTTCGGTGAAGAGAACGTATTGGAACACCACAGTAATTTTAATTCGGATGATATTAAAAATGAGGAAGTGCGCGAGAAAGCGAAGCTGGCTACAGAGAATTGGGATTATCCCATTGTTGTCACTACCAACGTGCAACTTTTTGAATCTATGTTTAGCAATAAATCTTTCGTTTGTCGCAAGTTGCATAATATAGTGAACTCTGTTATTATATTGGACGAAGTCCAGATGTTGCCGACTGATTTTTTACAACCGATAGTCGATGCGATGGTGGCATACCAAAAAATGTTCGAGGTATCTATATTGTTTACAACAGCAAGTCAGCCGGTACTTTGCGGTTTGATAGAAGGTGTGAACCCTAAAGTTGGATTTAAGGGAATAGAACATATTATGGAAATTGTTCCGATAGAATTTGCGTTACATGACAAACTTCGTCGTGTGAGATTAGAAATAGATAACATAGGGAAAACATACGATGAAATAGCAGCAATGGTGTCCGAACATGATAAGGTATTGTGTATTGTGAATACCCGTGAGGATGCTAAGAAACTGTATGATCGCTTACCTGACGAAGGAGTAAAAATTCATCTATCGAGAATGATGTGTCCTGCTCATATCAGTGAAACGATATGCAAGATAAAAGCTTTGTTGAAGGACGAAGCATATCCGGTTGTAAGAGTAATAGCAACCCAACTCGTAGAAGCAGGTGTGGATATAGACTTTCCGGTTGTATTCCGTCAAGAGGCAGGGCTAGATTCTGTATTGCAAGCGGCGGGAAGATGTAACCGTGAAGGGAAAAATAGGATTGGCCACACATTTGTATTCAGCCTTTCTGCAGAGAAGCGCATTCCATTTGGTTCAATGGCGGCAGCCAACAATGCACGACTGAATTTGCCAACAGACAATGATTGGTTTGCCCCTTCTACAATGGAAAAGTATTTTAAACAGCTTTATTGCAGGAAGGCCACATTCGATAAAAAGGATATGAAACACTATCTTTACAAACTTGATGAGCTATGTTTTGAAACTGCATCAAAGGAGTTTAGGCTAATTGATGACGATGGTATGAATGTCATAGTAAACTGGGAAAATAGTATGGAGCTTGTGGAAACTTTGAAAAAGTCAGGTTGTACATATCCATTAATGAAACAACTGGCCAAGTTTACTGTAGGCGTTCATCGCTCGGATTTCAGTCAATTGGTTAAATATGGTGCTGTTGAAGAAATATTGGAAGGTATATATGTACTGCTGGACAGGGAGCAGTATGATAGTGTTACGGGGCTCAGCCTTGACAACCATTGGATGGAGGAGATATTAATGATATAAAGACGGAACCGGAAGAACTATTGGAGAACAATGAAAGTAATGAATAATATGGAATATACAGATAAAGAATATTGTTTGGAAATATGGGGGGGCTGGGCTTGTTTCACTCGTCCTGAACTGAAGGTAGAGCGCGTGAGCTATGATATCATTACGCCATCGGCTGCACGTGCCGTTTTTGAAGCTATACTTTTTAAATGTTATGCCATGCGTTGGCAGGTCACTAAAATTGAAGTGCTTAACCCTATTAAGTGGACTACCATCAGGCGGAATGAAGTGGGAGCAGTCGCAGGTAAGTCTCCTATTTTCATTGAAGATAAGCGACAGCAGAAGAATTCTTTGCTTTTGCAGAATGTGCGTTATCGAATACATGCTAAATTGGTATTTATTCCGGTCAAAGATCGCCCGAAGGAAGCTTTTGTTAAACATCAACCAAGTAATGATGAGAATCCCATGAAGTATTATCAAATGTTTGAACGTAGGGCATTGCAAGGACAATGCTTTACGCAGCCTTATTTGGGTTGCCGCGAGTTTGCTGCAAATTGGAAATACATTGATAATATGGATAATCTTGAGCCGTCTTTGCCTGAAGACAGAGATTTTGGCATAATGCTTTATGACATGGATTTTGAGAGGAATACACAGAAACCGGATGCCATGTTTTATCATGCGAGAATGAAACAAGGTGTAATTGTCGTACCAGATAGAGAAAGTGAGGAGGTATTGAGATGATATTGAGAGCATTGTATGATTACTATCATCGAAGTGGGGATTTGCCGGCTTTTGGAATGGAATTGAAAGAGATTGGTTTTATCATTGTCATTGATAAGTGTGGTAACTTTCTACGTTTTGAGGATAGACGTATAGATAAGAAGTCGGCACAGCAGTTTCTTGTTAAAAAGAGTGTAGGTCGGTCAAGTGCCCCCGTTGCAAACTATCTGTATGATAATAGCCAATATGTATTTGGCTACTCTGACAAAGGGAATATGGAAAGTATGCGTAAGTATTTTGACACATTTAAAGCAAAAATCAAAGAAATCTATAACATATTCTCAGGCAATGAGGCCATAAAGGCTGTTTATGCATTTTATCAACAAGAGCCTTCTGCTATAGTCGAAATTATGCAAAATGACCCTCTTTGGGTAGATATTGTCAAGAATCTCAATAAAAAATATTCTACTTTTTCTTTTTTGATAGAAGGAGATACGGAAATAGTGGCTTCCCAAAAAGGGTTAATTAACTTGGAATGTAATGATGAGAAAATGACGGGAAAGCTTTGTTCGGTAATTGGTAAATATTCAAAGATAGTAGAAACTACAACTGCTACAATGATACCGGGAAGTAGTCAGGCTACAGCAAAACTTGTTGCATTTCAGATAAATTCTGGATATGATTCGTATGGAAAGTCGAAGGGGCATAATGCTCCTATATCTGAAGAGGCGGAGTTTGCATACACTACTGCACTGAACCATTTACTGCGTTCTGACTCTCACAATAAGTTTATGGTTGGTTCACGCACTTTCCTTTTTTGGACCTCTTCCAATAGTGAGGCTTCAAAGTTGTCTGAAAATAGTTTGTTCGCCCTATTGGGACGTGCCGATGATCCTAATAAACGTATAGAACTGGTACGTCGTACATTCATGTCCATTTATAACGGAACGCTATCCGCAAACAAAGATGATAAATTCTTCATATTGGGTTTAGCACCAAATTCGGCCAGGATAGCGGTAGTATATTGGAATGAGTTGCCTTTACGTGAGTTTGCCAGCTTGATCAGCAAGCATTTTACAGATATGGAGATTGTTGATACTCGTAAAGATAAGAAACCGTATGTGGGATTACACTCTATTCTTGGAAACGTTACTCTGGGAGGAAAGTCAAGTGATGCTTCCCCAAATCTCCCAGATGCTGTAGTGAAGAGCATTTTTCAAGGATTACCATATCCGGCCTCTCTATTCCAAGCATGTATTCGCCGCATACGTGCAGAACAATCTGTTAACATTGTGCGTGCAGCTATCATTAAGGCATATCTTAACCGACTAACCGATAATAACAATAAAAAAATAGATATTATGTTAGACAAAGAAAATCAAAATCAAGGGTATCTTTGCGGTCGCTTGTTTGCTGTCCTCGACAAGATACAGGAGGATGCGAATGGTATCCATTCTATCCGCGAACGCTACATGAATTCTGCATCTGCAACCCCTGCTATGGTATTTGCTACTATCCTCAATCTTTCGGGTCATCATTTGGAAAAATTGAATGCTGGTGGACAGGTTTTTTATGAGAAGCTAAAGCAAGAGATTATTTCAAAACTGGACGCAAACGGTTTTCCTGCACATCTCGATCTTCAAGACCAAGGTCGCTTCTTTGTGGGATATTATCACCAGCGACAAAACTTTTTTACGAGTAAAGAAAATAAAGAGACAGAAGAACAATAACAATTAAAAGAATACAATTATGTCTGAAATTAAAAATAGAATCGATTTTGTTTACATGTTCGATGTAAAGGATGGTAATCCGAATGGTGATCCGGATGCAGGTAATCTTCCTCGTGTAGATGCGGAAATAGGTATGGGGCTTGTTACCGATGTTTGTCTCAAACGTAAAGTACGTAACTATGTGCAAGTAGCGAAAGAGCTTGTGGATGGCTATGATATATTTATTAAAGAGAAAGCCATTTTGAATGACTCAATTGATGCTTCTCATAAAGATGAAAGTGTAAAAGCTAAGATAAAATCTGGAGACAAGACAGAAGCTGCACGTATGGTTATGTGTCGTAATTATTACGATGTGCGAACTTTTGGTGCTGTTATGTCAACTGGTAAAAATGCAGGTCAAGTCCGTGGCCCAATTCAATTGACTTTTGCCCGTTCCGTAGATCCAATAACTGTAACAGAACACTCTATTACCCGTATGGCGGTAGCAACAAAGCAAGAAGCAGAAAAACAGGATGGTGGCAACCGGACAATGGGACGTAAATCTACCGTACCTTATGGTCTCTACATCTGTCATGGTTTTATCTCTGCCAACTTGGCGCAACAGACAGGATTTTCAGAAGAGGACCTTTCGTTATTTTGGGAAGCTCTGAAAAATATGTTTGATGTAGATCGTTCGGCGGCACGCGGATTGATGAGCGCGCAAAAACTAATTGTTTTCAAGCATGATTCTGGATTAGGAAATGCCCCTGCCAACAAGTTGTTTGACTTGGTCAAAGTGGAGAAAGTCTGTGACGGGGCACCGCGTTCATTCACCGATTATTCGGTTACGATAGACAAGGAGCGTGTTCCATCAAATGTTACTGTTGAGGAACTGATATAAGTAAAAAGTATATGTATAGTGAAGACGATATGCTCATGTTGTCGGGGATTCAGCACTTCAGGTTCTGTCCCCGACAATGGGCTTTGATACACATAGAGCAGCAATGGGATGATAATCGTCTCACCATCGAAGGACAGATCCTGCACAAGCATGTAGATGATCCGTTCTATAGGCAAAAGTGTGGTGACCAGATAACATTACGTACAGTAAATATTGCTTCGCATGAACTTGGTCTTTATGGCATTTCAGACGCCATAGAGTTGCTTCCGTCTTTATCTTTTGAAGACACAATTCAGCATCCCAAGTATCCGGGGCAATGGAAGCCGGTGGTTGTGGAGTATAAGCACGGCAGACCGAAAAGAAATGAAGTGGATGAAGTGCAGTTGGCGGCACAGACAATGTGCCTTGAAGAAATGTATGATATCCATATACCATACGGTGTGTTCTTTTATGGAGAGCTTCGTCATAGGGTGCATGTGGATATAACTGATGAGTTACGGGATATTGTCAAACTATGCGCCTGGGATATGCACGAGATATTCAGTAAAGCGGTTATTCCGAAGGCTGAGTATGGTAAGTCTTGTGACAAATGTTCATTGAAAGATACTTGTATGCCAACGATGGTAAAGAATTGCACTACAGTGGATACATACCTTAATAAAAATTTGTACAGATGAGAAAATTGTTGAACATTCTATATGTGACGACACCGGAAGCGTATCTTAGTAAGGATGGGCTAAATATCGTAGTGTCGGTCAAGCAAGAGGAAGTGTTCCGTATTCCTGCTATAAATATAGAAGGTATTGTGACGTTCGGATATATGGGCGCAAGTCCCGGCGTGATGAAATTGTGTAGTGACAATGGTATATCACTTACATTCCTTTCTCCTCATGGTAGATTTATCAGCAGGGTACAAGGTGCGACGAAAGGGAATGTACTGTTACGTAAGAAACAGTACCAATTGTCGGATGATGAATCTTGGTCGCTGCATGCGGCACAGCTGATGATTGGTGGTAAGATTCAAAACTATCGTAATATATTGAGGAGATATATTCGTGATTATGGAGCGAATGAAAACATTAGTCGGGCGGTACATGTGTTGGAACATGCCAAGCGTGAAGTTTTGGCGGCTCAAGATAAGACGACATTAATAGGGTATGAAGGCATGGCTTCTAATGCTTATTTTGAAGTGCTGCCTGTTTTAATACTTAACCAGAAGGCTGATTTTTCATTTCATGGTCGTAATCGCCGTCCTCCTAAGGATGCGGTAAATGCCATGTTGTCGTTTGCTTATACTTTGATAGCAAATGATGTTTCTGCCGCACTCGAAACAGTTGGTCTTGATCCATACGTAGGATTTCTCCATACACTTCGTCCGGGACGTACGTCCTTAGCGTTGGATATGATGGAGGAATTGCGTGCCTATCTTGGTGATCGTTTTGTCTTGTCGTTGATCAATAAAAGGCAAATAACGGTTAAGGATTTTTTGTTTCAAGGCGATAATGGGGTTGTTATGACAGATAAAGGGAAAAAAACGTTTATTTCTGCTTGGCAGAATAGGAAACGCGAGGTGATAATTCATCCTTATCTTAATGAAAAAGTAGAGATAGGACTTTTGCCTTATGTGCAGGTTATGTTGTTGGCAAGATATATTAGGCAAGATATTGATGATTATCCGGTATTTATAATAAAATGATTTACAATTATGTACATTCTTGTGGCTTATGATGTGGATACTACGAGCAAAGAAGGGGCTCGTCGTTTACGGTGTGTGGCTAAAGCTTGTGTCGATTATGGACAAAGGGTACAGAACTCTGTCTTCGAGTGCGAGGTGACAGAAGCGCAATATTGTCTCTTGATAGAACGAATCAAGGATATTATTGATATGTCTCTTGACAGTGTTAGATTTTATATCCTCAGTAAAAACGAGAATAAAAGGGTCGAAGTGATAGGTGCTGAGACTGCTTATAAAGTTAATGATGCTCTTATTATATAATGTATGCGAATGTGGAGTATTGCAAAAAAGGTAGTATTTTCGCAATACTTAATAGTCAGTAGATTAGCTCGTTTATAAAGTCAGTCACTGTTATTAAGTTGAAATAAAAATAAAGATTCGCATGCAGATAGAGTTAATTCGTTGATTTATAATATGTTATTCGGTGTGGTGTCGCACCTCATGTAGGTGCGTGGATTGAAACTATTACATAATCCATTAATGCTGCAGGTGCATATGTCGCACCTCATGTAGGTGCGTGGATTGAAACTTCTTCCACCGAACCGGAAAATGAAGACATTAACGTCGCACCTCATGTAGGTGCGTGGATTGAAACATTTGTCAATAAAGACATATTGGGACCTAAGTTTGTCGCACCTCATGTAGGTGCGTGGATTGAAACAAAAGTTATGCGTTACGGTACCCAGGAGCAGGAGAGTCGCACCTCATGTAGGTGCGTGGATTGAAACAGTAACAATGTACTTAAATCATACAATGATGAAGGTCGCACCTCATGTAGGTGCGTGGATTGAAACACCAACACGTCAGATATAACCGTAACGATGCCGGAGTCGCACCTCATGTAGGTGCGTGGATTGAGACGATGAATGCAGATAAGATACAAATTAGCATGGGGTTGCACCTTATGTAAGTGCGACGAACTGGGACTGGATATTATTTATATTCTTATAGCTTTTCAATTTCTTCTTGAAACAATTCTGTAGCTTGTGAAATAATATCAATGGCTACTTCTGATTTTTTCAAGTTTTTTAGTCCTTTTTTCTACCTTTATTCAATCCCTTCTGCCCTTCCTTTTTCACGTTCAGTATTGATACTATCACGGAGAATAACAATGTTATCCAAGTGGCGGTAATAGCCGGCAAGCTTCTTCTTGGCCATGCTATCCAGTTTTAATCTCTCACGGGCCTCTCCAAGACCGGGGCTGTAGCAGTGGAAGGTATTTCTCGGTATTCAGGTAGTAGATCCATTCTTCCAGAGGGCTTCTGGCTACCTGATTGAAACCGTTCACTTTCAGGATATAGTATTCGGGATATAAGTCGCTGACCGTATCCGCCTTGAATGTCTGTTTCTGGAATAGGGTGAGTTCATGAAGATTATTAGTGTGGATTCCTGAATTCCGTCTTTCCATGATAAACGAAGTCCCTGCCATCTCCTAAAGAAAAATAGACTGTGTTGGCGCTGTACACTTTGCGGACTTTATCATATTTCTCCCCTCTGTTGATATACTCAGTAACCAGTTTGGAAGTACCGAACAACATGCGCTGGAAATAGGCATATTCATTATTGTTCTGTACCTCTATCAATACCAGCTCACTCCTTGGATTTTTCGGCAAGCATATTCACACGGTTATATTTGTCATATTCATCCTTCTGATTGCTTTCGTTTTCAGGAAGTCTCTGGATAATGATCTCTTTACCCAATAATGTAGTAAGTAAACCTTCCAGAACACTGAAGTTGGCCTTGTTTCTGAGCAGGCATTTCATGGCCCAGTTAAACGGAATATCTGATTTTTATTGTTGCTGTTCATAAACAGCCTGACATATCGATTACGACGAAGATAAATAAAAAGATTCAGGATAGCAAAAGTGGCAGTATTCTCTCTAATGTTATATCACCAAAGGGTAACCTTTCCCGATGAACTTGGATCTGAATTAGTAGTCTCAAGAGCTTTTTCAAAAAAGATAACGGCCTCTCATTAAAAAAGCGGTTGCCCTAATTGACAACCGCTTTCTCAAAATATCATCATCGGAATTACAAGAGTCCGTTGGAACCAAGGATAATCAACATCGTATATCCTAAAACAAGTCCGATAGCTCCCATTATCAGTCCGACTTTTTCCATATCCTTTTGTTGAATCATACCTGTAGCGTGAGCCAAGGCGTTGGGAGGGGTGGAAATAGGAAGAACCATGGCCAGAGAGGAGCCGACAGCCACTCCTATCAGCAGAGTCTCCACACCACCCAAGGAGGATAGGTTTTCGCGCATACTGATTCCGGCTATGGCAAGAATGGGAACCAATAAAGCAGCGGTAGCCGTATGCGAGATGAAGTTTGCCATGGCATAACAGATCAATCCTGAGCCCACAATCATCAGCACAGGTGGCCAAGTGTTAAACGGAATGGATTCAATCATGTGCTGTGCAAGTCCGGTTTCTTGCAGTGCGACGCCCAGCGCAAAACCTCCGGCCACCATCCAGAGCACACTCCAGCTAATCTCTTCCAGGTCACGTTTCGTTATAACCCCCGTGACGCAAAAAACGGCTACAGGAATCATGGCCACTACATTGGAGTTTACACCGGTGAACTTGTCAGACATCCACAGCAATACGGTTACGGCAAAAGTGACATATACCAGAATGGAACGCCAATCCTTTTTGGCCTCTCCGTCTATTTGCAACTCAATAGTTTTCTGCTTGAAAGGAAACAGACGCAGCAAAATGAACCATGCGATAAATAATACAACAATCGTATAGGGCATCATAAATCCCATCCATTCACCGAAACCGATATTCAGATCCAATCCCTCTGGGTCATTCAGATATTTCAAGGCGATAGCGTTGGGAGGGGTCCCGATTGGGGTTCCCATACCACCGATATTGGCCGCTACAGGAATGGACATGGCCAGACCGATCTTCCCTTTTCCGTCTGCTGGAAGAGACTTCAAGACAGGAGTGAGGAAGGTAAGCATCATGGCAGCGGTAGCTGTATTGCTGAGGAACATGGAGAAGACGGCCGTTACCATAATAAAGCCCAACAGGACATAACGGGACTGGGTGCCGAAAGGCTTTAGCATGACACGGGCCAGCAACACATCCAGCCCGCTTTTAGTAGCGGCAATGGCCAGAATGAATCCGCCGATAAACAACATGATGATAGGGTCGGCAAAGCAGTGCATGATGGATTTGTATTTCACAGTATGCCCCAGCTCCCCGGCGGGAATACCTTGGATAAAAAACCATAGGCTGCTGTCGGAAACCGTCAACAATAACAGAACGACAATTAGCACGGAAGTAGTCCATGCGGGAACAGCTTCGAACACCCACATCAAAGTGGCAAAAACAAAAATGGAAATCAGTCTCTGTTCTATGACTGTCAGTCCTTCTATACCGAAGGTCTCGATAGGCAGACACCACAATATGAGGGAAAGGGTAATGGCAACAGCCAGCTTCACACCTCTGCCTACTGTCTTGTTCTCAGCCAGCCGTCTGGCTTTCTTCAAATCCTGATAGGCTTCAACCAACTGGAAGCCACGAAAAATCTTGTACATAGTATTAAATTTAATGAAAACGGGGGCAAAGGTAATACATTATTTTGATATAATCCATGGTTATGCCAATATTAAATGCTTGATTGTATATGGCAGACTCAAATACGGCCGGAGGTTACGACTGGTCTTTGTCTGCCGAAAAATTCCGGGATAGTATATGGTGAGGTAAGAGTTTTTCGTTATCTTTGCTTCCTGCATGATAAAACTGATATTGTTATCCTGTTAATCTTTAGAATCATAAGATACCTTCTTGATGGTCTCTTTAAGTGAAAAATAAGAATTGATGAATATGAGAAATTGGCTTTTGACTTTAGCTTTCGGCCTGTGTTCCGGCGCATTCGCCCAGCATACAACTGTTTTTGAATCCCCCGTTATGGGTGGAGTTCATGGAATACCTATCGGGTTCATATCAATGATACCTTAATAATAAGACAAGCGGATGCCATGGTGCAGAAAGGCTGAAAGACGTGGGCTATTCCTATGTGAATGTAGATGACGGTTTTTTTGGATGGCGGGATGAAAAAGGAGTGATGCAAACACATCCCGAGCGTTTCCCGAACGGATTGAAGGGAGTGGCGGATCATATTCATTCGTTAGGATTGAAAGCCGGCATTTACTCGGATGCGGGAAGCAATACCTGCGGTTCTATCTGGGATAAAGATGTGAATGGCATAGGCTCCGGCTTGTATGGACATGAGTATCAGGATGCCACGCTGTATTTCAAAGAGTGGGGATTTGATTTTATCAAGATTGATTATTGCGGAGCCGGTCAGGAATTGAATCTGGAAGAAGAGAAACGATACACTGAGATCCGTCAGGCTATAGATAATTTGGGGTGTGGGCATGTTTCCATCAATATCTGCCGTTGGGCTTTTCCGGGTACTTGGGCCGGAAACCTTGCCCGTTCATGGCGGATCAGTGCGGATATCCGTCCGGAATGGGGGTCGGTGAAATACATCATCGGTAAGAACCTTTATCTGTCTGCTTATGCTGGAGAGGGTCATTATAATGATATGGATATGTTGGAGATAGGCCGGGGGCTAAAACCCGAAGAGGAAGAGGTGCACTTCGGCATGTGGTGCATCATGAGTTCACCTTTGCTGATAGGATGTGATCTGACCACTATCCCGGAGGCGTCATTAAAGCTGTTGAAAAATAAAGAACTGATAGCTTTGAACCAAGATCCTTTGGGATTGCAGGCATACGTGGTTCAGCATGAAAATGAAGGATATGTGTTGGTGAAAGATATAGAGCGGAAGCGAGGCAATGTGCGTGCGGTTGCCTTATATAATCCTTCGGATACGATTTGTAACTTTACGGTCCCGATGGATATGTTGGAATTGGGAGGAAGGGTCAAGGCACGGGATCTGGTGAAACAGCAGAATCTGCCGGAGATAAAAGAGGGTGTTCTGCATCGGAAACTGCCTCCACATAGTGTACTGATTCTACGTATGGAGTCCGAGAAAAGATTGGAACCGGCTGTCTATGAGGCGGAATGGCTTATCTGCCTTGTTTCAATGATTTGGGAAAGACACCGAAAAGCATCGTGTATGCTCCGTTACACGAAGCGTCCGGAGGTATGAAGGTAAGTTATCTGGGAGGTCGGAAAGAGAATTTTGCAGAGTGGAAAGAGGTGTATAGTGAGCAAGGCGGTGAGTATGAGATGACGATCCGCTATGTGCCAAAGGCGGACCGTAAGCTGGAAGTCTGTGTGAATCATGAAAAAGCGATTCTTCTTGATTCGTTGTCGGCGGATGAGACTCAAAAGATAGCTTCGGTTACTGTTCCAGTGTATTTGAAGGCAGGAAATAACAAAGTGCGTATGGGAAGTTCATTTTGCTGGGCTCCGGATATCGACTGTTTTATATTAAAAAAAGTAAAAGAGTAAGGTGAAGATAATCGCTATCTTTGTGCCCCCCCGGTTTAGCCGGGAGCACAAAGATATGCGGATATTACGGTATCGGAAGCTGATTTAAGGCATCCATTCTACTACTCCCGTAACAGGATGCTGCTTTCTCCATTCTTTGAATTCGCGGTAATTACGAACTCCGTCCTGGATGACAGCCTGATAATATTCCACTCCGATAATTTTCTCGGTTTCTGGTGTCTCGTATTTTAATCTCAGAATGGTTTCCCGCATTTCATCGGTCATTATTTCCGAGATGCGTCGGGCCACCTTTTCAAAATAACCGTCATAACGCGAGCCTTCCCGGATGTGGATCATATCTATCTGCCACAGTTCGTTTTCTTCGTTCTGATACCATGCGTGCCATTCCACACATTCTTCGGCAGTGTGCAGCAGGTTGGCGCACTCTATTTTTTTGACGGACGGGTTTTCGGCCAGTCTGGCCATGGCCAGAAAGCTGTCCCTCAGGGTTAAGGGTGATGAATAAATGTGGAAGTCAATATCCCGATGTTTCATCAGTAATCCTGTACTAAGAGAACCTACCAGATTGATTCTTGCACCTGCATTTTCCCATATTTGGATGAGGTTCGTGTTTTTGATAACTTGCCAGGCTTTTTCTTGGTTTTGTCTGGCGATGTCGAGAATATTCATACTTTATTTTTTAGTGTGAGTTTGCAAAAAGAAATGTAGTAAGGAAGAACAATTACAGCGTTTCAAAAGGTTCCTGCACATACCTCATATACTCTTCATAGTCTATATATCTTCCACCCATTGATTTTAAGTGGGGTGTTTCAAACTGACAATCGATCAAGGTTCCTCCCAATTTCTGGAATGTTTGTGCCAGATAGATAAGCGCCAGTTTCGATGCATTGGGGACTAGAGAAAACATGCTTTCACCAAAGAAACACTTTCCCAAAGTGACTCCATAGAGTCCGCCGGTCAGGCAGGACCCTTCCCATACTTCCACACTGGCTGCAAAACCTTGCTCATGCAGGCGGGTGTAGGCTTTCATGATATCCTTGCCCAACCATGCTCCTGCTTCTTCCATCCGCAGATTGCCGCAGGTTTGAATCACTTCATGGAATGCCCGGTTAAAACTGATTTCATATCGTCCTTTGTTCATGAGGGTACGCATGGAGTGAGAAATATGAATCTCGTGGGGGAAGATCACAAATCGTTTCAAGGGGCACCACCATTGTATCTGTTTCTCACAGAAGGCATACCAGGGGAATATGCCATTGGAATAGGCAAGGATGAGGCGGTCCACGGAGAGGTCGCCGCCCACTGCCAATAGCCCGTCCGGATCACCATAGTGAGGGTCGGGGAAAACAAGTTCTCGAGTTAGTTGGAAGACCATAGTGTTTTTTATTGGTTGGATTCATATAGCGTTTTTTATAGGGGCGGATCTGTATGTCTGCCCCTGTACGGAGGAGTTGCCGGTTTCATTCAGACTTGTTCTCTTTGAGCATTTGCAGCTTCAGTTGCCCGTTCTCTGCTGTCACTACTGTTTTTCCTCCTGTTTTTAATGTGCCGAATAGGATTTCACGCATAAGCAGCGGTTTCAGATGTGAGGCAATTACCCTGTCCATTTCTCTGGCACCATATTCTTTGGTGAACCCCAGCTTCAGCAGATGCTTATAGGCTTCCGGGCTGAGTTCCATTCCTACATGACGTGCGGACAGCTTGTTTTTTAGTTCGCCGAGTTTCTTGTTCAGGATGAGGGAAGCCATTCCGTAATCCATATCATGGAAAACGACTGTTGCAGACAATCGGTTGATGAATTCAGGTTTGAAGGTTTTCTTAACCTGTTTCAGCATGGCCTCTCCGGCAGTAACTTGTCCGCCGAAACCTATGGAGGCTTGGTGCGCGAATTGTGCTCCGGCATTGGAGGTCATGATAAGTATAACATGGCGGCAGTCTGCTTTCCGTCCTTTGTTATCCGTCAGTACGGCATAGTCCATGACTTGCAGCAGGATATTGAACACATCGGGGTGTGCTTTCTCTATTTCGTCGAGCAGTAACACACAGTTGGGAGTTTTGCGGATAGCATCTGTCAGTAGTCCGCCGTCTTCATAACCTACATATCCGGCAGGTGAGCCGATGAGTTTGGCCACTGTATGCTTTTCCGTATATTCGCTCATGTCGAAGCGCTGCAGGGCGATGCCTAGTTCGGATGCCAGAACTTTGGCTACTTCCGTCTTTCCTACGCCGGTGGGGCCTACGAAGAGAAGGCTGGCCAGTGGCTTGTTTTCGTCCAGTAGCCCGGCTTTGGCCATTTGTACGGCTTCCACCACTTGGCAGACGGCTTCTTCCTGACCGTATATCTTTTCGCTGATGCGTTCATGCAGGGTTTCTAATGCGGCATTGTCTTCTTCCTTCATGGCAAGCACGTCCACTTTACAGATACGTGCCAGTATATCGGTTATCAATGTTTTGTCCACCGTTTGTTTTTCTGTATTTGTGGGGTGGATTTCACGATAAGCCCCGGCTTCGTCCACCAAGTCGATGGCTTTGTCGGGCAAAAAACGGTCGCTGATATATCGTGCGGCGGCTGTGACGGCATATCTTATCGCTCCTTCTTCATAAACCACTCCATGGAATGTTTCGTACTTTTCTTTCAATCCTTCCACTATGTGGATGGTTTCCTCGATTCCGGGTTCCTGTATGTCAATCTGCTGGAAACGCCGTACCAATCCTCTGCTACGCGAAAAATAGCGGTTGAATTCTTCGTAAGTAGTGGAACCGATAAATCGGATCTCTCCTCCTTCCAAATAAGGCTTGAGCATATTGGAGGCATCCATCGAACCGTCTCCCGTCCGTCCGGCGCCTATCAGGTTATGTATTTCATCTATATATACGATGGCGTGTCCTTCTTTCCGAATTCCTTCCATAATGGCTTTCAACCTTTTCTCGAACTCACCCCGGTATTGCGTACCGGCCAATAAGTTGCCTAGATCCAGTTCATAGATATGACAACCTGTGAGGCGTTCGGGAACATTGCCCGCTTCTATACGTGCGGCCAGTCCGTAGGTCAGTGCGGTTTTTCCCACTCCCGGTTCGCCCACGTGCAGAGGGTTGTTCTTTTCTTTGCGGCAGAGAACCTGAATGGTGCGTTCCAATTCCGCATCCCGGCCTATAAGCGGATTCCGGTCTTGCAGACCTTCATTGAGACAGGTGACATAGTTGCGCCAAGGTTCGTTTTTCTCTTGCTCAGAGGAAGTTTCCTCTTGCGACTGATTCATGTCGTAATTTGAAATGAGGGAGCTGAGAAACTCCGGCATGTCTTCGCCCACTGTTTCTTTTAGCAGATAGCCGGCCCATGAATCTTCCAGTTGAAGCATTCCTTGTACCAGATGAGGAACATCCATTTCTTCTGCGCTTGAATGACTGATTGTCATATAGGCATATTGCAGTAGCTCGGAGAGTTGGCCTGAAATTTCCAATTCATATTCTATATCTTGAGGAACTCGTTCCACTTCTTTCGACAGATACTCGGAAACAGACTGGGACAGTTCTTCCGGGGTGCAAAAACACTCTTCCAGTGCTTCTTGAAAAGGAACTTGTTCCAGCAATGCGCTCAATAAGTGTTCGGGCGTGATAAATTCATGCCGATATTGCATGGCATGGCTCTGCGCGGAGGCGAAAGCGTAGTTCACCGAATCGGTATTTGGTATATCCATATCTTATGTTTGATTTTTTATTCTTCTTCCGGTGTAACCGTGAGTCGGAGAGGGAAACCCTCTTCACGAGCCATACGGGTGGCTTTTTGTACTTTTGACCGGGCGATATCATACGTATAGATGCCTACTACGGCCGATTCACTTTTGTGTACCTGCATCATCAAAGCTTCTGCTTCCATCGTTGATTTGAAAAAAACGGTAGTTAATATCTTCACGACAAATTCCATTGTAGTAAAGTCGTCATTGAAAATAGTAACTTTGAAGCGTCGCGGCTCGCGAAGGTCTATACGTTCTTTTTCTTTATAAGATAATTGTTGTTGTTCCATATTGGTAGTTGTCATACGTACTTATGGCACAAAGGTAGGGAAAGTATTGGAAAGGTAGGGCAGGGAAGAGATGAATTTTGTAGACGGATGGTCCGGAGCTGATGCTTTGAATACCTTTCATACCCGCCTGCCATCCTTAAGCACCCCTATACAAGATGTTTCTCCGATTGCCTTTAGCCCCCCCGGTATTTGTCAATATAGGGGGCTAAAAGCAGGGAGGTCTGGTATTCATTATACATGAAGACTCTTATTTCTTTTTGGCAGCGATAGCTAGTAATACTCCCAGTACCACCCCTAGAATGGCAGCAAATAATACCCGCATGTCCGGAGGAAGCAGGAAGGTGATGGTGTGGGCCGGATACCAGAACAAAGGGATGGTCTTTTTGAATACAAAGCTCCAAAGTACCGCCCAATTCAATCCGGTGAAAATACGTGTCATGGGAATGGGGGTGATGAGTGCCTTGATGGAGCCGCCACAATTCCCGATGTGCGTGTCTGTTATTTTATGCAGTGTCATGAATACAGGAGCGAATATAGAGTTCATAGTAATGGAAATAGCCAGTGCGACCAGAAATTTGGCTGGACAGAAATCTCCGTTCATCAATGTGGAGGCATGTTCCATGCCCATATATTCCAAGAAAATCGGAGTGCCTTTTGAAAAAATAATCATAGCCATATTGATACCCATGCCCAGCAAGCCCCATACCACCATTCGTGGAATGATGCCAAAGGTTTTGTTGTGATATACTCCTGTGCTGATACGAAGCCCGAGCATTTCACCCAGAGTGGCCAGAATGGCGAACTTCATAAAACTCATGACCATGCCATGGGTTGCATTGAACGATTGGTACCATTCATAAATGGCATCACTGATAAAAAATGGCAGGAACAATGCTGTTACAAACAAAAGGAACAGAATATCACTCTTTTTCATAGATAAAAATGTGTTTTTCATTAATATTTGCGACAAACATACGAAAAAACTTCTAAGTTTCTAGCAAAACGGCCATTTAAATTCGGGTAGTGGAGGGGTGGTATATTAAGAATAAGGTTGCTTCCGGACGATTTGTAGGTATAATAGGGTCTGTGATTAATAATTAGAGGGATTTTCATTTGTTATCCAGCCATAATCTTTTATCTTTGTTTCCCATCATGGAATAAAACAAAAAAGTTATGAAAACAAGAGGATGGATTTTAACTGTGATTTGTAGTGTGTTGTTATTGGTGGCGGGTATTACTTTCGTGTCAATGGTGTTTGCCGGGCAACCGGCTTTGGCGAATGAATCATTGTGGTGGTGGGCCTTGATAAACCTCGGTGTGATGGTTTTGTTATTCGGATACGGTGTGAGGCGGGGAATTCAGATGCTGCGTATCTTCAGCATACCGGAAAGTAAACTGACACGGGAGCCGGGTGTCGTGGTTTGTGATTATAATATCAGTTTGAAAAAGTATGCTTTGTATAAATTGTGGGACATCCGTCACTTCAGCTTCTCTTTGTTGTTTGTCATTTATATTTGTATCGCTTTGTGTACGGGGCATTATATTGTTCCCGAAGAGCAAAGTATGTTCAGCCCGTTGCTGATTGGCTTCTTGTGCCTTGTCTATATTCTGATTATGCTTCCTGTCAGGCTGAGTAAGATTTACAAGCGGAGTATTGCAGGGCAAACTTGGGTGGAAATCACTCCGGAGGGATTGACGTATGATAAAACAGAACTGAGACAGACCATACATTGGGGAGAGATAGCGGGCATAGCTCTTTATAAGACTTATGGCTTCCTGTATGATGAAAAAGGGGGTGAATTCTTGATTGTGACTTCGGATGAAAAAGTGAAAGAGTCTCTTCTTTACTATTTAAATGCGAAAAAAATAATGAATCAGGACTAAGTGTTTTTCCTCAGAAGGTTGTTCATATTATTATAATGTGTATTTTTGTAACAAAGTAATAATGAAAAACCTCTTAAGTATGAAAACACCTGTTCTCGCGCTGTTCATTTCTTTAGTGGCATTGGGGGCTTGTATGTCCAATCAACAAACCCGGCCGTCAACCGATTATACCCAATGGGTGAATCCGTTTATCGGAACCGATTTTACCGGCAACACTTATCCGGGAGCGCAAGCGCCTTTCGGAATGGTGCAATTGAGTCCGGACAATGGTTTACCCGGATGGGACCGTATTTCCGGTTATTTTTATCCGGACAGTACGATTGCCGGATTCAGTCATACTCACTTGTCGGGGACGGGAGCCGGAGACTTGTATGATATTTCTTTCATGCCTGTCACTTTGCCTTATCAGGAAGCGGAAGCGCCATTGGGCATTTATTCCAAGTTCTCTCATGCGGATGAGGAAGCTTCAGCCGGTTACTATCGCGTGTTGCTGAAAGATTATGATATCCATGTGGAACTGACTGCTACAGAGCGTTGCGGTATCCAGCGTTATACGTTTCCCAAAGGAGAGTCGGCTGTCTTTCTGAATCTGAAGAAAGCGATGAACTGGGACTTTACCAATAATTCTTATATTGAAGTGATTGACTCCTGTACTATCCAGGGATATCGTTTTTCTGAAGGATGGGCAAGAGACCAGCATGTATATTTCCGTACCCGTTTCTCCAAGCCGTTTGCTTCGGTGGAGATGGATACTACTGCTGTTACTTTGAAAGGTAAGCGTGTGGGTACGGCTTATATCGCCCGCTTTAATTTTGAGACGGAAGAAGGAGAGCAGATTGTCTTGAGTACGGCCCTCTCGGGAGTGAGTATGGAAGGTGCTGCTAGAAATATGGCGGCTGAGGCTCCTCACAATGATTTTGATAAGTACTTGGCTGAGACTAGAGACAATTGGAACCGCCAGTTGGGAAAGATAGAGATAACAGGTGACAACAAGGATGATAAGGTTAATTTCTATACCGCATTGTATCATACCATGATTGCCCCGACTATTTACAGTGATGTGGACGGGGCTTATTATGGCCCCGATAAGAAAATTCATCAGACGGATGGCTGGGTGAATTATGGAACCTTCTCATTGTGGGATACGTATCGTGCCGCACATCCGTTGTTCACTTATACGGAGCCTCAGCGTGTCAATGATATGGTGAAATCGTTTATTGCTTTTTATGAACAGAACGGACGTTTGCCGGTATGGAATTTCTGGGGAAGTGAGACGGATATGATGATTGGCTATCATGCTGTACCTGTTATTGCCGATGCTTATTTGAAAGGTATTGGTGATTTTGATGCTGAGAAGGCATTGGAGGCTTGTGTGACTACTGCTAACTTGGATAATTATCGTGGTATTGGCCTGTATAAAAAGTTAGGATATATACCTTATAATATAAAGGATGAATATAATGCGGAAAATTGGTCGCTTTCTAAAACGTTGGAATATGCTTTTGATGATTATTGCATTGCCGAAATGGCTCGTAAAATGGGTAAGACTCAATTAGCGGACGAGTTTTACAAGCGTTCTCAGAATTATCGCAATGTGTTTAATCCGGCGTCAGGCTTCATGCAGCCGATAGATGATAAAGGAGTATTCCAGCCTGATTTCAGCCCGGATGATTATACTGCTCATATTTGCGAAAGTAACGGCTGGCAGTATTTCTGGTCTGTACAGCAAGATATCAAGGGGTTGATCACTCTGGCCGGTGGCAAAGATCGTTTTGCGGAAAAACTGGATAGTATGTTTACGTATATTCCGGCTGGAAAGGACGATTTGCCTCTTTTCAGTACAGGCATGATTGGTCAGTATGCTCATGGCAATGAGCCTAGTCATCATGTCATTTACTTATATAATAAGGTGCGCCAGCCTTGGAAGACTCAGAAGTATGCGGCGCAGGTCATGCATGATCTCTACTTTAATGCCCCCGCCGGATTGTGTGGTAATGAGGACTGTGGACAGATGTCCGCCTGGTATGTATTCAGTGCCATGGGATTTTATCCTGTCAACCCGCTCGGTGGTGAATATGAAATTGGTACGCCGTTGTTCCCCGAAATACAGATGCACTTGGATAATGGAAAGACTTTCACGGTATTGGCCCCGGGGGTAAGCCGTGAGAATATCTATATCCAGTCGGTAAAAGTGAACGGACAGCCATACGATAAGAGTTATATCACACACGGACAGATAATGGACGGTGCTACTGTAGAATTTGAAATGGGGGCGGAACCGGGAAAAATCTGGTATAGATAGAGATTGAGAGAGGGATGGATTTAATGGAGTGTGTCATTTATGAACGAGGAACTTGATGCGACTTACAAAGCGGTCTTCCGTCAATGCTACCCGAAACTGTTGTTCTATGCTGTACGTCTGGTCGGTGACGAAGAAGCCGAGGACATAGTGCAGGATGTCTTTGTGGAGTTGTGGAGGCGGAAGGAATCGGTCGTCATAGGAGAGCAGATTCTTGCTTTCCTTTATCGTTCTGTATATACCAAAGCTATAAATTTACTGAAGCATCAGGCTATAGAGAATAATTACAGCGCGGCAATGATGGAAATCTATGAACGGAAGTTACAATATTATCAGCCGGATCATGCTGAAGTGATTAGAAAGATAGAAGATCAGGAATTACGTCAGGAAATTTATGGAGCAATCAATGAATTGCCGGATAAATGTAGGGAGGTGTTTAAACTGAGCTATCTTCATGAAATGAAAAACAAGGACATAGCTGAGACTTTAGGCATTTCCCTGCGTACTGTGGAGGCGCACATGTATAAGGCTTTGAAGTTCTTGCGCGAACGTCTCAGGCATTTATTGCTGTCATTGATTATATTTTCAGCAAAACTGCTAAGTGTTTTTATGAGTTGAACTGTTTACTATATGAATAGGGAAAAAGAATGAGTAAACTTAATGAAGATATTATTATCAGGTATTTGGAAAACCGATGCTCGGAGGAGGATTTTGTTCTTATCAATGAATGGATGAAGGAATCTGACGGGAATGCCGGAGAATTGTTCCGCATGGAGGAGATTTACCAGTTGGGGAAATTCCCTTTTGAGAAGGATGATCTGGTAACAAAAGCCGAGCGCAGGCTGGGTAGAAGACTGGAACAGGAGAACCAAAAGAAACAAAAGGTGTTCAAGCTTAGGAATATGTTGCGTTATGCGGCTGCTATAGTGGCTGTGATGGTGCTGGCAGCGGGCTTGACCTATTGGTTCCGGGATAAAACGGAGGAATGGGTGGTGGCATCGGCAGCGCATGGACAGGTGCGTGAGATGTTGTTGCCTGACGGAACAAAAGTATGGTTGAACCAGTCGTCTGTTTTAAAATATCCGCGGGCTTTTGAAGGAAAAGAACGTCATGTGTACTTGGATGGAGAAGCTTATTTTGAAGTGGCACGCAATCATGAGAAACCTTTCACGGTAAAAAAGTCCGGCGATGGATGTCAGGGTCTTGGGAACCTCTTTCAATATAAAATGCCGCCCGGATAACAGTTTTGCGGAAACGACTCTGGTAGAGGGGGAGGTTGAAGTAAAAGATAAGTCGGATAAAGGAAGAATTGCTTTGTTACCGGGACAAAAGGCTGTATTGAACAGGGTGACCGGACGGATGCAGGTGAAGCAGGTCGACCCCAAGATGGAAATAGTCTGGCATAATGACTTGATTCCATTTGAAAAGTCATCTATTTTCCAGATTGCGGCAGTCTTGGAACGGTTCTATGGGGTGAAGATTATCCTTTCACCGGATGTCGATAGTACGAGCACTTATTCAGGTGTGTTGAAAAAGAAAGATAAGATAGAGTCTGTGCTGAACTCTTTACGTAACTCTATTCCTTTCAATTTTAAGAAAGTGGATGATAACAACATATTTATCTCATCGGAAACGAAATAAATTTTAAATAAAGAACTATGAAAATCAACATGCTTTTAAGCAGCTGTCTTTTTGGACTATTGTGTCTCACCGCATGTAATCCGGAGGGTGGCGAAGTGAATGATTACACCCGTTATGTGAATCCTTTTATTGGCACAGGCGGACACGGACATACTCATCCGGGTGCAATGGTACCACACGGTATGATACAACCGGGACCGGACACTCGCATTGACGGTTGGGATTCCTGTTCCGGATATTATTATGAGGACACCACCATCAATGGTTTTGCCCATACGCGCCTTAGTGGCACAGGTTGTGCGGACTTCGGAGATTTCCTGTTGATGCCTACCGTAGGTGAACAACGTACTGAATTTTTGGGCACAGAAAGCCAGAAGCGTCCTTTCGCATCCGCTTTCTCTCATGAAAAGGAGCAGGCGGAGCCGGGATATTATTCTGTCTTTCTGGATACATACGGGGTAAAAGCCGAACTGACCTCGACAGAGCGTGCCGCCATGCATCGATATACTTTCCCTGAGAGCAGGGAGGCTGGGTTCATTTTGGACATGGACTATAATATTCAGCAGCAAATCAATCAAGTGATGGAAGTGGAGGCAGTGAATGATACCGTCTTGCGTGGGTACAAGCGCAGTGCCTATTGGGCATACCGGCAGGATCTTTATTTTTATGCCGTATTCTCCAAACCGTTCACTCATACTTTATATACAGATACCGTTCAGGAAAACGGCAAGGAGATTCCTGTATGTAAAATGCTTTTGCACTTTGAGACAGCGGAAGACGAACAGGTGCTGGCCAAGTTCTCTATTTCTTCTGTGGATGCGGACGGTGCTTGTAAGAATCTTCAGGCTGAGATGCCCGGTTGGAACTTTGACGGGGTGCGTGCCGATGCTAAAAAGAAATGGAATGAATGTCTGTCAAAGATTGCAGTCAAGACCCATGATGAAGACCAGCGTACCATTTTCTATACAGCTATGTATCATGCTTTCCTGAGCCCCAATTTGTTTACAGATGTGGACGGGCGTTACTTGGGAATGGATTTGAAAGTGCATACTACCGACAGGAAGCATCCGGTTTATACTATTTTCTCTTTGTGGGATACGTTCCGTGCCTTGCATCCGTTATTGACGATTATTGATCCTCAGCTGAATACGGAGTTTATCCGTTCTTTGATAAAGAAACATCAGGAAGGCGGCATCTTTCCGAAATGGGACTGTGTGTCCAATTATACCGGGACTATGGTGGGATATCATGCGGCTTCGTTGGTAACCGATTCTTATGTGAAGGGATACCGCGACTTTGATGTGCAGGAAGCTTACAAGGCATGTCTGCGTGCGGCAGAATATGACACGACCGGTATTGTAGCTCCCGGTTGGCTGATTCCCTACGTTATGCCCAAAGCACGTTATTATAAGAATACACTTGGCTATATTCCATGTGACCGTGAGAATGAATCGGTGGCGAAAGCATTGGAGTATGCGTATGATGACTGGTGTATCTCCGTGCTGGCAGACAGCTTGGGAGATACTGAAACAAAGGAGAAATATGCCCGTTTTGCAGATGCTTACGAATTTTATTTTGACCCAGCCACCCGTTTCATGCGCGGACTGGATAGTAAAGGCGAATGGCGTACTCCGTTCAATCCCCGTTCTTCCAATCATCGTAATGATGATTATTGCGAAGGAACGGCATGGCAGTGGACTTGGTTTGTTCCGCATGATATCCCGGGACTGGTGAAGTTGATGGGTGGGGAGGATGCTTTTGTAGGAAAGCTGGATTCCTTGTTTACGGTTTCTTCCCGGTTGGAAGGAGAAGCTACCTCTGCTGATATCACAGGACTGATAGGACAGTATGCACATGGCAATGAACCGAGTCACCACATTACTCACATGTATAACTATGTGAACCATCCGTGGCGTACTCAGGAGCTGGTTGACAGTGTATTGTATAACCAGTATTTCAATGCTCCTGACGGTTTGTCGGGCAACGAGGATTGTGGCCAGATGTCCGCATGGTATATTTTGAACTCCATGGGCTTCTATCAGGTATGTCCCGGTAAGCCGGTTTATTCTATCGGCCGTCCGTTGTTTGAGGAGGTGACGATCAACCTGCCCGGCCACAAGACTTTCGTTATCCGCACCCACAATAACTCGAAAACCAACAAGTACATCGAGTCGGTTCTGCTGAACGGAAAACCGCTGGATGTTCCTTTCTTTACCCATGATGACTTGGTGCAGGGAGGAACGATGGAGATAACCATGAGTCCCGTGCCGACAGAGTGGGGAAAACAGAAACATCATTAAAAAGTATAACTTAACCCAAATAACACTATCATGAAAAAACTATTTCTATCAGTTGTAGCCCTGTGTGTCATGTTGTTTGTGCAGGCAAAGGACTATGTGGACTATGTGAGTCCGTTGGTAGGCACGCAGTCTTCCTTTGAACTCTCTACCGGAAATACGTATCCTGCCATAGCCCGCCCGTGGGGCATGAATTTCTGGACTCCCCAGACCGGGAAGATGGGGGACGGATGGCAGTATGTATATACGGCTAATAAAATCCGCGGCTTTAAACAAACCCATCAGCCCAGTCCGTGGATCAATGACTACGGTCAATTCTCCATCATGCCTGTAACAGGAAAACCGGAATTTGAAGAAGACAAGCGTGCAAGCTGGTTTTCTCATAAAGCCGAAATTGCGAGACCTTATTATTATAAGGTCTATTTGGCCGAACATGATGTCGTGACCGAAATGGCTCCTACGGAACGTGCCGTAATGTTCCGCTTCACTTTCCCTGAGAATCATTCATACGTGGTAGTGGATGCTTTTGATCGTGGTTCGTCTGTCAAGGTGATTCCCGGAGAAAACAAAATTGTGGGCTATACTACCCGCAACAGTGGTGGCGTTCCTGCCAATTTCAAGAATTATTTCGTGATAGAATTTGATAAACCGTTTACTTATGAAGCCACTTTCTCTAATGATATAAAACCGGATAAACCGGATGGAAGCGTTCCTGTGACTTTGAAAGAGGGCAAACTGGAACAGACAGGTTTCCACACCGGGGCCGTTATCGGTTTCAAGACAAAGAAAGGGGAAGTGGTTCATGCCCGTGTCGCTTCTTCCTTCATCAGTCCGGAACAAGCCGCCCGGAATCTGAAGGAACTGGGTGGCGACAGTTTTGAAGTATTGGTGCAGAAAGGAAAAGATGCGTGGAATGATGTGTTAGGCAAGATCGAAGTGGAAGGTGGGAACTTGGACCAGTATCGTACTTTCTATTCCTGCTTGTACCGTTCTTTGCTGTTCCCGCGCAAATTCTATGAGCTGGATGCCAACGGGAAACCGGTTCATTATAGCCCTTACAATGGCGAGACACTCCCTGGATATATGTACACCGATACAGGTTTCTGGGATACATTCCGTTGCTTGTTCCCTTTCTTGAATCTGATGTATCCTTCTGTTAATCAGGAAATACAGGAAGGATTGGTCAATACCTATAAGGAAAGCGGCTTCTTCCCCGAATGGGCCAGCCCCGGTCATCGTGGTTGTATGGTCGGCAATAATTCAGCCTCGATCTTGGTTGATGCTTATCTGAAAGGAGTACGTGTGGAAGACGTGGAAGCACTATACAAGGGACTGATTCATGGAACAGAAGCGGTACATCCTGATGTTTCTTCCACCGGACGTTTGGGATATGAGTATTATAACAAGCTGGGGTATGTGCCTTGTGATGTGAAGATTCATGAGAATGCGGCCCGTACATTGGAATATGCATACGATGACTGGTGCATTTATCAGTTGGCGAAAGAACTGAAGCGTCCCAAGAAAGAAATCGCACTCTTTGCCAAGCGTGCCATGAATTACAAGAACCTTTTTGATTCGGAAAGCAAGTTGATGCGTGGCAAGCAGAAAGATGGTAAGTTTGCTCCTAAGTTCTCACCGTTGAAATGGGGAGGTGACTTCACCGAAGGTAATAGCTGGCACTATTCCTGGTCTGTATTCCATGATCCTCAGGGATTGATTGACCTGATGGGAGGCAAGGAGGTGTTTGTTTCCATGCTCGATTCTGTCTTTTCGGTTCCCCCTGTTTTTGATGACAGCTATTACGGACAGGTGATTCATGAGATCCGTGAAATGACAGTCATGAACATGGGCAACTATGCACATGGAAACCAGCCTATCCAGCACATGATTTATCTGTATGACTATGCAGGCCAGCCCTGGAAAGCGCAATACTGGTTGCGTGAGGTGATGAACCGTATGTACACAGCCGGACCGGACGGATATTGCGGTGATGAGGACAATGGTCAGACTTCGGCATGGTATGTATTCTCCGCATTAGGGTTCTATCCGGTATGTCCCGGCACGGATGAATATATTCTGGGTGCTCCGTTGTTCAAGAAAGCGACTCTGCATTTCGAGAATGGTAAGGATTTGGTGATAACCGCACCGGATAACAGCGATGCCAACAGATATGTGGAGGAGATGCGTGTAAACGGAAAACTCTATACCAAGAATTATTTGAAACATAACGAACTGTTACAAGGCGGTACTATCGACTTCAAGATGACCGGCCGTCCGAATATGCAGCGTGGAACACAGGAAAGTGATTTGCCTTATTCGTTTTCTAAAGATGAAATAGTGAAATAAAAGTTTAGCCATGTACTTCTCTCTTGTGAAGAGGGATTTGAGGGGGGGATGTTCTCTTGGGGCAGTATTGCAAGAGTACATCCCCTTTTTGTATTTAAGTATTTCCTTGATTGGCTAAAGTCCGATGATATCACTACTTTTGCCTCTTCTCTGCTTTTGAGGGGAATATTTAGAAAAAAGTATGAGGTTTGAGTAAGTGTTTTCTTCCGGCTGCCTGTTTTTATTCTCGAAAGGGGAATAAGAGCCCCTTCACTGGAGAAAAACAAGTCAGTGTTAACTAATTTATAAATTATGAAAGGCAATCAATTAATGAGAAAGCCCAAATTGCTCAGGGCGCTTTTGATTCTTTTGTTTGTGGCCGCACCCATACAATGGACCCGCGCACAAATTGTTCTTTCCACTCCCAAGACAACCCTTGGAACAGTGATCAAGAACATTAAATCACAGTCTAACTATCAGTTTTTCTATGATGACAAACTGGCCGAAACACCGGTGAATGCCATTGATGTGAAGAACGGTTCGTTACAGTCTGTACTTGATGCGGCTTTGCAGGGCAAAGGAATTACATATAAGATAGAGGATAACATTGTCTATCTTTCAGCACCCGGAGAATCTCAAATACCTCAACAGACAGGACAGGAACGCACAGTGACCGGAACAGTGGTGGATGCGACAGGCGAAGCCTTGATCGGTGTGAACGTACAGGTGAAAGGAAATCCCACAGCCGGTACGATTACAGACTTTGAAGGTAACTATTCGCTGTCGGTTCCCGGTAATGGCGAGGTGGTGTTCTCATACATTGGTTACCGTTCGGAGACATTGAAGCCCGATGGCAAGAATGTGCTGAACGTAACCATGCAGGAAGATACACAGCAGATTGGCGAAGTGGTGGTAACCGCTTTGGGCATCAAGCGGGAGAAGAAAATGTTGGGGTATGCGGTTCAGGAACTGAAGAGTGATGAACTGAACAAGACAGGCGACCCCTCGGTAACCAGTGCCTTGCAGGGCAAGGTGGCAGGCCTTCAGATGAACACCTCGGCTACCGGTCTGGGCGGCTCTACGAAGATCACCATCCGTGGCAACTCTTCGCTGACAGACAACAACCAGCCGTTGTGGATTGTGGACGGCGTTCCGTTCAGCGACAATAGTACTTCCGACGCATCCCGTTATGGGGGGGTAGACCGTGGTAGCGCCTCTATGGACATCAATCCGGACGATATCGAGAGCATTTCCGTCTTGAAAGGTCCGAATGCGGCGGCTCTTTACGGTTCGCGTGCAGGTAACGGGGTGATCTTGATTACCACGAAAAAGGGAACTAAGAAAGACGGGTTAGGAATCCGTTATAGCGGTAATTTCACTTGGACGGCCATCGGCGAGACATTGGATATGCAGCGCCGTTACGGACAAGGACATATTGATACCAAAGATGCCGGGACTGCGGTATATGACAAAGCCGACAGCGGAAACTGGGGACCGGTATTGGATGGAAGCCTGAAACAGGCTTGGAACGGAGAGACTTACGCTTACTCCAGCTATGGGGATAAGTTGAAAGATTATTTTGATACCGGTTTCTCGCATACGCATAACGTATCTGTCAGCAACGGTACAGAGAAGTCACATTTCCGTACTTCGTTCGGTTACTCTGATAATGATGGCGTGTTCCCCACAGAAAGCCTGAGTCGTGTGAATGCCGACCTGAATGCAGGAACGGAACTGAACAAGTGGATGTCTATGGACGGAAAGATCTCTCTGTCACGTACCAAAGCCGATAACCGTCCACTGTATGGTGACTATGGCGCTATCGCCCAGTTGATGCGGATACCCAACAACGTCCGTTTGGATGACTTGAAACAATATTCGGATGCAACGCATGCACATGTAAACTGGACAGGTCCTACTGCCAGCATCCGTAACCCTTATTACGTATTGCATCAGCGTCAGAACTCGGATGAACGCTGGCGTGCTTTCGGATATTACGGCATGAAGATCAATTTCACCGACTGGTTGCACCTTTCTGCCAAATATGCTTTTGACTACTACCGCACCAGGGTGCAAAGCACCAATGCGGGTGATGGAATCAATGGAGAAGCCAATACGTCCATGATTACGAATGATTCCATGGATCGCAGTGAGGAGAACTTCTTCGAATCCAATGCCGAAGTCATTTTGATGGGTGACCGTCAGTTGACGGACAACTTCCGCCTGGGCTTCAACGCCGGTGCTAACTTTATGTACCAACGTTCGGAAACGTTGGGCGTGGGCGTAGGCAACATGGTGGACAAAGGCAACTGGATGCTGAACGCGGCCAATTTGTTGAGAACCGGTAAGGAGGATGGCTACAAGCGTGCCATGAACTCCGTGTTCGGCTCTGTACAGATGGCGTGGAAGGAATACCTGTCTTTGGATCTGACAGCCCGTAACGACTGGTCATCCACTCTTCCGTCAGGCAACAATTCTTTTTTCTATCCGTCGGCCAACCTCAGTTTCGTCGTGTCAGACTTCTTGCGCTCTATCGATAAACCCTTGCCAAGCTGGGTGACCTTTGCCAAGGCACGTCTGTCTGCCGCACAGGTAGGTAAGGACACAAGCCCTTATCAGTTATACAATACCTACTCTTTCAAATTCGATAATGGCGTATTGACTCCGACCAAAGACAATGTGAAGATGAACGACCGGTTGAAGCCTGAAATCGCGACCTCTTACGAAGCGGGTCTGGACATGAAGTTCCTGAACAACCGCCTGGGATTTGATTTTACTTACTATTACAGCAAGACCAAGAACCAGATTATGAAAGTGCCCGCAGCAGCTCCCTGGAGTGGCGGACAATGGGTAAATGCAGGTATGGTAACCAATCAAGGGGTGGAACTGATGTTGTATTCCACTCTGGTAGAAACGAAAGATTTTGCTTTCGACCTGAATGTGAACATGGCTCACAATGTATCGAAGGTGAAAGAACTGGCTCCGGAAGAAAATGTGAATTATATGTTCTTTAACGGTGACGGAAACTTTCCTGTAAAAGTAGGTACACGTGCCGGACACCAATTAGGCGAGATTTATGCCACATCGCTTTATAAGCGCAATGAAAACGGCGATATCATCGTCAATGAGAATGGGTTGCCCATGACCGTGACCAATGAATCCGAATATGTGAACAAACCGATTGGTAATATCCAGCCAAAGCTGACCATGTCCGTGTCTCCTACCTTTACTTATAAGGGGATTACCCTGTCGGCACTGTTTGATATGAAATTTGGTGGTGATATCTTCTCTTATTCCGAGATGCTGGCTACCGGAAACGGTTTGGCCAAGCGTACCTTGAACCGTGGCGAGGAAAACAACTATATGATGGTATTCCCCGGTGTGACAGAATCAGGAGAGGTGAATACAAAACAGGTTTCCGCTTCAGAATACTATGGCGCATTGCAGGCTGAGGATTTCATCTACGATGCTTCATTCATTAAACTGAAAGAATTGTCAATCGGCTATTCATTCCCTTCATCCATGCTGAAGAAGACTCCTGTCAATTCGCTGAATGTGTCATTTGTGGCACGTAACTTGTGCTATCTGATGAAGCACACACCGGGTACCAGCCCCGAAGGCGGTTATGACACCACGATGTTCTCACAAGCCATTGACTATGCATCGCTGCCGTTCACACGTACGTTCGGTATTTCTATCAACTTAGGTTTCTAATTAATTAAAAGGAAAAACTGATTATGAAAATCAAATTATATAAATCCGTAGCCTTATGCTCGTTGCTGGCTCTGGCCGGATGCCATGATTTTGAAGAATTGAACACCAATCCTTACGCACCGATTTACGACCCCACAGTGGAGCATGTGTCGGCCGAGGGCATAGACATTGATTATACCTTGACAGAACATGCCATGGCAAGTTTGAAAGGGATGGAAGGCGCTATCGGAAGTATTTTCGCCAACTTCACTTACGAAGGTCCTTACAATGATTATCAGGTGACGACCAATCTGACTCATGATATCTATGCCGGTTATTGGGGAAACAATGTCAGCGGTTTTGTGAACCAGGCACCTACCTATTCTTATACGGACGGATGGTCGGCCAACCGCTGGAAGCATTTCTATGATGACCGCAGCACTTCGGAATACAGCCAGTTGGTCAAGACATTCTATTTCTGTAATAAGGATTATTACCATACGGCATTCTATATCACCCGCATCTATTATGCTTTCTTGTTGTCCATGCAGACGGATACTTATGGTGATATCCCCGTTGCCTATTATGTAAAAGGAGCGATGCCTCCGGAAGAGAATGTGGCTTATACACCTCAAAAAGAAGTTTATAACATCCTTTTCCAGCTGTTGGACCAGGCAATCACAGCGTTGCATCAGGAAAACCTTCCTGCTGTCAGCCAGTATGACTTAGGCGATCATGACAAGTGTTATGGCGGTGATGTGGACAAATGGCGTCGTTTTGCCAATACGCTGCGTTTGCGCCTTGCTTTGCGTGTTTCCAATGTAGATCCGGCATTGGCCCGGACTCAGGCTCAGGCAGCTTTGGCAGATCCTGCCGGTCTGATGCAAAGTCAGGATGACAACATGAAGCAGACTCCGAAACGTCAGTACATTGCCGGCGGTAATGAAAACATTTATGCCTTGTTGTTCAGCTGGACCGGCAATGCCGTATTATCCAAAGAAATGGAACGGGCTTACAAGAATCAGGCGTTGAAAGAGGATGCGGCACCCGATGCAACCACTACTTTCAATGAAAATTCGGCAAACTGCTATCTCGACCCCCGTTGTGAGGTTTTATGGTTCCGTCCTACTCCGTTCGATTCGTTGACTGCCAGCCCGCTTCCCATCGAGAATCCGAAGAGAGATTTCAACGGGGTGATGAATGGAGAAACCAACGTAGGAGGTTCTTACCTGAACAGATATTCTGCCAACCGTTGTATGCTGTCATCCGATGCCATGAACAAGAATTATTGGTGGAATCTGGCTCGTGAAATTGTCTGGATGGGGTATGCTGAAAGCTTGTTCCTGAAAGCGGAAGCGGCATTGCGCTGGCCGTCATTGGTGGATGAAACACCTGAGTCCCTCTATCTGAAGGGCATCAAGGCGTCCATGGATTATTATGAAATTGATTCGGACAAGGCCCGTGAATACATCAGCCATCTGGATGGCGTGAAGGCTTTTGCCGGTGGCAGCAAGGAAGAACAACTGGAACAGATTATTACCCAGAAATGGATTGCCGTTTTTCCGAATGGAAATGAAGGATGGGCGGAAGTGCGCCGCACCGACTATCCGCGTTATCTGCTGGCTCCGGTTAATGGAAACAATTCCAACGGTGAAGTGGGGGCAGGCAAGCTGATCAAGCGCATCAACTATCCCAATAGCGAGTCCCGTAACCCGAACAAGCCGGGCGATGTGAATCAGGGCAGCCGCGTGTGGTGGGATGTGGCCGATACGATGAGTGATAACGGTCAGTGGCATACACCGGATAATTTCCGCTAGAAATTGCTATCTTTGTATCTCAGAGAACTTAAAAAAGAAACAAAATGAAGCAAATTCTAGTTTTATTGGCAGCCGTTCTGTTGTTGGGCGGCTGTGCGGAAGAGAAGAAGACCGATGTGCGTTGGGCTACTTTCAATATCCGTTATGACAATCCGCAGGACAGTTTGAACAATTGGCAATACCGGAAAGACCGTGTATGCCAGTTTATTAAAGATCGTGAGCTGGACATAGTCGGTATGCAGGAAGTCTTGCATAACCAGTTTCAGGACCTTCGCGCCGGCTTGCCCGAGTACGACGGAGTCGGTGTGGGGCGTGATGATGGAAAGACCGCGGGTGAATACGCGCCGATATTCTATCGGAAGGACAAATACGAGGTGTTGGATTCCAATACTTTCTGGCTGGCCGAAAATCCCGACAGCGTAGGAATGATGGGATGGGATGCGGTTTGTGTCCGTATCGCCACTTGGGCAAAACTGAAGGACAAGGACACCGGAAAAATATTCATGGCGGTCAACACGCATTTTGACCATATAGGTGAGGAGGCCCGCCGTCAGAGCGCATTGCTCATTATCCGTAAGATAAAAGAGATCGTAGGCGACCGTCCCGCAGTGGTTACGGGCGACTTTAATGTGACCGATGCGAGTGATGCATACGAAACTATCACCACTAACGAGTTTGTGCTGAAGGATGCTTATAAGACGGCTGCCAGTGTGACCGGTGTGAATTATACTTTTCATGATTTCGCCCGTATCCCGGCAGAAGACTGTGAAAAGATTGATTTCATCTTTGTCACTCCGCAGGTGCTGGTAAAGAGTTGTGAAATACCGGCTGAAGTGCCGGAAGCTTTGCTTTCCGACCATAATCCTCAGTTGGCCGACTTGGAATTCTGATTTTTTTAATAGGTGAACTTACGTCGGTAGAGTCTTTAAGTGGGGGCTTTATCGGCGTTTGTTATAGTAGATTCTTTCTCCTGATTATATTTCCCTGTTATATCTATCATTATAGTTTTTCCGTGTTCGTTATATTCTTGTTAAAGAGATGATAGCCGACAAAGGCTAATATCATAGAAGGTATGAAACATACAACAGCAATCAGGAAAACAAAAACAACGCACATTTCAAGGTAGTCTATCCAATTCAAAAGTCCACGAATTAATCCATCTATCATAAGGTAGGCGAATAGCAAGAGAATGAATATGACTTCATAGATTAACCCAAATGCAAACCAGTGTTTCCCGTTTGCAAAAGGCCAAGTAATAGCACTGGTTATACAACACCAGCCAATAGTAAATAACACTATTTCACTTGTTAGGGATTTGCCAAAGATTGTCAGCTCAAGAAGCATCAATACTCCGGCATATAAAATGGTAAACCCCTCAAACTTCCAAAATCGTTTATCAGTCAGTTTCATAGCTTGCCTCCTTTCTTCCAAAGGTAGATAACAGGAATATTATTGCATCGATAATTAGCCAAAACAAGAAATCCGACATCCGATAAGGCGCGATGAGAATCTGATAGCACTCGGTCAATGGAAGGGCGATCTTTTATATACATAGTTTGCATAAATGACGACCCGTAAATTACAAAATTCACAATCTCCAAAACAACAAGTGCTACTAAGCCCGATATCTTCTGCCACTTCTTCATACGCCTACTATTTTTGTCCGTGTCCCAAAATTACTACAATTCTCTCTAAAACCGTTATGTTGCTATGTGAAAAGTGATTGAGCCAAACGAAAAAACTGAAATCATATCACTTTCTTGGTGCGTTTCTGTGGCTGAGCGTGTAAACAACACGATCAAGAATGAACTGCTGAAGGATATGGATTTCTTCTCCATAAAGGAAGTACGGGAGGCCGTAAAGGGGGCGGTAACGTTTTATAACAACGAGCGTCCACACATGAGTCTCGATGGCATGACACCTGCCGAAGTAACCCTCTGCAAGGGAGAAATCAGAAAAATGTGGTGCAGCTACCGAGAAAAGGCTCTGAAAAACTTGATGATATAGACCGAAGTGCTTAGATAAAGAAATAACTCTTGAAAGAGTCAACTGATATTATAACTAAGTATTAACTCCGTCAACCATCCTTACAAGTAAGATGAAGGAGTAGTCAACCTAAAGCGTTAAACTACACAGGAATCCGGTTGCGGCCCGCCAGAACTACGGTTTCATACAAACGGAACCAAAGTTACATCCCGATGAAACTAAAGTTTCAACCTGACGGAACCGGTTGAAACTCCTTGTCCGTGTACGCGGTACAAGCGGATTGCAATTCATTCCTTCCCACATGAAAAATAATTTTCTTCCTTCGATAAGTGTAATACCTTACTTAATTGTTTTATATTTGTATCATTAATCCCTTTTAATCGTATGAAGACATACAATTACTATGTATTATTCTTGTTAGTTGTGTTTTGTGGGTGTTCCCGTCCCACGGAATTAACATCGCCGGATGGCAATATAAAGTTAGTGTTCAACCTCAATGAGGCAGGAGCGATGACCTATGGAGTCTCTGTGGGAGGAAAACCGTTCATCACCCCCTCCGTTATGGGCTTTGAAGGTCGTGATGGGGTAAATCTGTCCAAAGGATTCCGGATAGAAAATACTGAGTTTACCACCAAGGATGAGATCTGGACCCAGCCTTGGGGAGAGAATAAATCCATCCGGAACCATTATAACGAAATGGCCGTGCGCCTGAAAGATCCGGCGGATACACAGCTGACCCTTCGTTTCCGTGTGTTCGATGACGGGCTGGGCTTCCGTTATGAATATCAGGTGCCCCGGGTGGACAGTGTGTTCGTGACGGACGAGCTTACTTCCTTCAATCTGGCGCAGGATGGCAAGTCATGGTCTATTCCCGCCAGCTTCGAAACCTACGAGTTGCTGTATCGCACCCTGCCCATCAGCAAGGTGGATAATGCCAACACCCCGATGACTTTCAAAACAGAGAACGGCATATATGCCAGCATTCACGAAGCGGCTTTGACCGACTTTCCTGAAATGACGTTGAAAAAGACCGAAGACTGTCACTTCAAATCGGAACTGGCCTCCTGGCCCGATGGGGTAAAAGCCCGCCTGGCAGGAGGTACTTTTGTTACCCCGTGGCGCAGTATTCAAATAGCCTCCCAAGCGGTAGGACTGATAAACTCCGGCTTGATATTGAATCTGAATGAACCTTGTGCGCTGGAAGGCGATTTGAGCTGGATACGCCCTATGAAATACGTGGGCATCTGGTGGGGAATGCATCTGGGAGTCGAGACGTGGACGATGGATGAACGTCATGGCGCCACCACCGCTAATGCCAAACGCTATATAGACTTTGCCGCTGCCAATAACATAGAAGCGGTGATGTTCGAGGGCTGGAATGAAGGCTGGGAAAGTTGGGGCGGCATGCAGACTTTTGACTATACCAAGCCCTATGCCGATTTCGATATGGCAGAGGTGGCGCGTTATGCCAAGGAGAAAGGGGTTGAGATAATCGGCCACCACGAAACGGGAGGCAATATCTTTAATTACGAACGCCAGCTGGACCATGCTTACCAATGGTATGCCGACCTGGAAGTGCACTGTGTGAAGACCGGTTATGCCGGAGGACTGCCGGGCGGACACAGCCATCATGGACAGTTCAATGTACGCCATTACCGCAAGGTGGTGCAGACGGCAGCCCGTTATCATACCACGGTCAATGCCCACGAACCCATCAAAGATACCGGCATCCGTCGTACTTACCCCAATATGATGACACGGGAAGGCGCCCGTGGCATGGAGTGGAACGGATGGAGTGAGGGAAATCCCCCCGAGCATCATGAATTATTGCCGTTTACCCGTTTGCTGGGCGGTCCGATGGATTATACACCGGGTACTTTCGATATTCTTTACGAGAAGACACGCAACTCTCCCCGCCGCAAGAAATGGAACGATTTGGATCAAGGAAACAGCCGGGTAAATACTACTCTGGCAAAGCAGATAGCCAACTGGGTCATCATTTATTCTCCGTTGCAGATGGCCTCGGATATGATTGAGAACTATGAAGGCCATCCCGCCTTCCGGTTCTTCCGTGATTTTGATGCGGACTGCGACTGGTCCGAAGCCTTGCAGGGCGAGCCGGGTGAATTTGTAGCCGTGGTACGGAAAGCGAAAGATAAATACTTCCTGGGAGCCACCACGAACGAAGAGCCGCGTACACTCACCATTCCGCTGGATTTTCTGGAGGAAGATAAAAAATACCGGGCCGTGATTTATGCTGACGGGGAAGATGCCGATTGGGAAACGAATCCTACTTCATACCAAATCAGTGAGAAAGAGGTGACAGATGCCGATACCTTGTCGGTAGTCATGGCAAAAGGCGGCGGACAAGCCGTGAGCTTCATTCCCTGTGGCATGCGGGAAGAGCCGTAACGGAGAAAATAAAAAAGAAACGCGAAGCACGTGCCGCTGTGGCTGTGTGAGTGAAAAGCAGCTAATAATAACCTTAAAAACCGATATAAATGAAAACAACCGAAATCTCGGCTCCGGCCAGGCGCCGTAGTCCTATTCTTTGGGTTCCCACCGCTTACTTCGGCATGGGGCTTCCTTTTGTAGTCCTCAATATGGTAGCCGTGCTGATGTATAAAGGCTTGGGAGTGAGTGATGCGAAGATAGCCTTTTGGACTTCCCTGATCATGCTTCCCTGGACACTGAAGCCCCTCTGGAGTCCGTTGCTGGAGATGTACCGTACCAAGAAATTCTTTGTCGTCCTCACCCAGATGGTGTCGGGAGTCACTTTCGGACTGATCGCCTTGTCACTTCATCTTCCTTCTTTCTTTGCCATCACCATCGCCTTGTTCGCCATTGTTGCCTTCAGCGGCGCCACGCACGATGTGGCCTGTGACGGGGTGTATATGGACGAGCTGAATGCACAGGACCAGGCTAAGTACATCGGTTGGCAAGGCGCTTTTTATAATGTGGCGAAGATTGTCGGCACAGGTTTGCTGGTCTATCTGGCGGGTTTCTTGAAAGATCGTTACGACGGTTCCGCCGAAGATGCGGTGCTCTACTCCTGGACGGTCATTATGATTGTTCTGGGGGCGGTGATGTTCGCTTTGGGACTTTATCACACCCGTATGCTTCCTTCGGGCAAGCACGCACGTTCGGTCACCTCGTTTTCGCAGAGTATGGCCGAGTTGTGGAATGTCATCCGGAACTTCTTTACCAAGAAGCATATCGTTTACTACATCTTCTTTATTATTTTATATCGTTTTGCCGAAGGGTTTGTGATGAAAATCGTACCTTTGTTCCTGAAAGCCGGTCGTGAGGTGGGCGGTTTGGGATTGACAGAACAGGAGATTGGTATTTATTACGGAACCTTCGGGGCGGCGGCTTTCGTGCTCGGTTCATTGCTGGGCGGGTATTATATTTCCGCACGTGGATTGAAGAAGACTTTGTTCTCCTTGTGTTGTGTGTTCAATCTGCCTTTTATGGCCTACACGCTGCTTGCCATTTTCCAGCCACAGAGCGCGCCCCTTATCGGCGGAGCCATCGTGCTGGAATATTTCGGATATGGCTTCGGCTTTGTGGGGCTTACCTTGTTCATGATGCAGCAAGTGGCTGCCGGCCCTCACCAGATGGCGCATTATGCTTTTGCGTCGGGCATCATGAACCTGGGTGTCATGCTGCCCGGTATGATGTCCGGATACGTCAGCGACTGGCTGGGCTATAAACTGTTTTTCATTTTTGTGCTGGTGGCTACCCTTCCGGCATTCCTGATGACCTGGTTTGTGCCCTTCACACACGAAGACAAGAGATAGAGAAAAACTATTAACCTAACAAAAGAGAATATGAGTGAATTGAAGATTGTGGGCAATCCGTTGCCCGGTATGCCGTGGGAGGAGCGTCCCGAAGGTTGTAAGAATGTGATGTGGAGATGTAGTGCGAATCCGGTCATTCCCCGTGATTTGCTGCCTACGTCCAATAGTATATTCAATAGTGCGGTAGTACCTTTCGGCGAAGGTTATGCCGGAGTGTTCCGTTGTGATGACACGAACCGCCGCATGGCACTTCATGTGGGATTCAGCAAGGATGCCGTTCATTGGGACATCCATCCGGAGAAGTTGCAGTTCCAATGTGATATTCCCGAGATAGGCGAGTGGGTGTATGGTTATGATCCGCGCGTCTGCTTCATTGACGGCCGTTACTATGTGACCTGGTGCAACGGATATAAGGGCCAGCCCACCATCGGCGTGGCATGGACCACGGATTTCAAGACGTTCCATCAGGTGGAGAACGCTTTCCTGCCTTTCAACCGCAATGGCGTGCTGTTTCCCCGCAAGATTAATGGTAAGTTTGCCATGCTGAGCCGTCCCAGTGACAACGGGCATACTCCTTTCGGAGATATTTATTATAGTGAGTCGCCCGACTTGGAGTTTTGGGGACACCATCGCCATGTCATGTCGCCCGCGCCTTTCGAGGTAAGTGCCTGGCAGTGCCTGAAGATTGGTGCCGGTCCTATCCCCATCGAGACCAGTGAGGGCTGGTTGCTGTTCTATCACGGTGTGCTTCGTTCCTGCAACGGTTATGTCTATGCCTTCGGTTCGGCATTGCTTGATCTGGACGAGCCTTGGAAGGTGAAATACCGTTCGGGACCTTATCTCATCTCTCCGCGTGAGCCTTACGAATGCATGGGCGATGTGCCTAATGTATGCTTCCCTTGTGCGGCTTTGCATGATCCGGCAACGGGACGGGTGGCTGTTTATTATGGTTGTGCCGATACGGTGACCGGTCTGGCATTCGGTTATATTCCCGAAATCATAGAATTTACCAAGAAGAATTCCATCGTTTAAGCACGGGTTGTGCTGGATTGGGAAAGAGAGGATGTGCCCTGTCGCTGTTATGTCAGTTCCGGCACATCCTCTTTGTTTTTCCGTTTTCTGTCCTTCGGCGGGGTCTTATTCGGCGAACCGTTCCCTGTCTTTCAATTTTTCTCTTTATATTTGTACGCTAAATACAGCAAGCTATGAAACGACCAAACGTACTTAATTTGACCTGTCCTCCTTTGCCGGTTGTCCGGATCGGTTTCATCGGATTAGGAAACAGGGGTATTCTTGCGCTCGAAAGATATATGCATCTGGAAGGCATTGAGGTGAAAGCGCTTTGTGATTTGCGGAAAGAGAATATAGAGCGTGCAGAGCGGATCTTGCGGGAGTCCGGCCGCCCCGAAGCCGAGAATTATTCGGAAGAGGGGATGTGGTGCAGGATGTGCGAATGTAAGGAGATAGACCTCATTTATATTTGTACGGACTGGTTGACTCATACCGAGATTGCGGTTTATGCCTTGCAGCAGGGCCGTCATGTGGCCTTGGAGGTTCCCGCCGCCATGAGTGTGGCCGATTGTTGGCGTTTGGTGGATACTGCCGAAGAGACCCGCCGTCATTGCATGATGCTGGAGAACTGTTGTTACGATGCTTTTGCCTTGACTACCTTGAACATGGTGCAGCAGGGGGTGCTGGGTGAAATCACCCATGCCGAGGGGGCATACATTCACGACTTGCGCAAGCATTATTTTGCAGATGAACAGGCGGGCGGGTATCACAATCACTGGATAAAGCTTTACAGCCAGCAGCATACGGGGAATCCTTATCCTACTCATGGCTTGGGCCCGGTCTGCCAATGGATGAACATTCACCGGGGAGACCGTATGGAATATTTGGTTTCCATGTCCTCGCGTCAGGCCGGTCTGTCTGCTTATGCCGGACAGGTGTTTGGCGCATCTTCCGAAGAAGCGGCGCAGCATTATGAGATGGGGGATGTGAATACCACGCTGATTCATACCGCAAAAGGAAGAACGATCTTGTTGCAATATGATGTGACCACTCCGCGTCCGTACAGCCGCCATCAGACGGTGTGCGGCACGAAGGGATTCATGCAGAAATATCCCGTTCCCTGCCTGATGCTGGACAAATACGGAAAAGAGCCTTTGTCCGGTGAGCGATTTGAGCAGATGATGGAGCAGTATAAACATCCTTTTACGGCTGTTATCGGAGAAGAGGCGCGGCGGAAGAATATGCCGAATGAGATGAATTATATCATGGACTATCGGCTTATTCATTGTCTGAGGAACGGTTTGCCGTTGGATCAGGATGTGTATGATGCTGCCGAATGGTCCTGCATTACGGAACTGAGCGAGCGTTCCGTGCGGCAGGGCAGTGTTCCGGTGGAGATTCCCGATTTCACACGGGGGGACTGGAAGGGATAGCCAGGCTGAGGTTATACCATGAACCTATTACCTTTATGAAGAATTTATGAAGGATTGGAATAAGAATGGTTCATTGTAATAGCTTGAGATACAATGGCTTGTTCGCGTATGAAGAATTTGAAGGAAAAAAGGAGGGAAATGTGTTTTGAAGAGATGATTAGGACAGATGTTTGTGTTATACTCGTTTTGTGAAATTTGTAAATGGCAGTAGCTATGAAGAACAGAGAGAATAGAACAGGGTGGCTGGAAACCAAATCCAGCCACCCTGTTTTCTATCGTTTAAACTTGTGTCTTATTCTATCCCGATATGATGTTTCACCGGAGTCAGGATGAAAGTAAATTCATAATCACCGTAGGGCAGCATATATTGAGGCAACGGCAGAGCACCCCAGCTGTTTACACAGCCCAATCCCATCTGAGCCTTGTCGATGATCAGGTTGGTCAGGTCCGCTTTCTGTACTTCGGGAGAGTGACGCTGGTCTTTTTGCACGCCATCATCCAGTGAACAGATGGTATAATGCAGGGCGGATGCGGAGAATGGAGCATCAGCTACTACCTTCAGGCCGTTTCCACCGGCATTCAGTTGCTTCCACCAACGGATGTCGGTCTTGGTTCCTGTTTCCTGCGGACGGATATAAGAGTAGAATTGGTCATCCACGCTTTGGCGATAAATGCCCAGGTCTGTGCTGTGATTGCGGTCACTGTAGTTTTCTATCGGACCACGACCGTAATATTCTACGGTTTCAAAGCTCTTAGGCATCTGCATCTGCATACCGAAGCGGAACATCGGAGATACTTTGGCATTCTTGTCGGCTGTCATCTTTTGGGTAACCTTGATGGCTCCTTCGTTGTTGATGACGTATGTCAGATATAATTTGGCAGAAACATTCTTCATGTCATATTCCGCATTCACTATTATCTGGTCATTTTCTGTCTTGGAATTCAAAGAAACCAGTTTCAATCCCGGGTTCTTCCAAGCCGCATATCTGTTCTGCAGGCCGGCACCCATATCATTGTCTGTCGGGGCACGCCAGAAGTTAGGAGTCAGGGCTGCGCCTTCTTTCAGCATTTCTGTTCCGTTCACTGCATATTTGCTTAAGTAACCGTTCTGTTTGTGGAACTCGGCTACGAAGTGATTGCCTTTTACGATCAGATAATGATATTGGTTGTCAATGATTTGCGGAACAACGGTAGGTACGTTGGTCGTTTCCACGTTCTTCAAGTCCATTGCCGGTGCTTTGTAGCCGTTCAGTGTCAACTGGTTCTTGGCCACGGTGAAGCCTGCGGGCAGTAAGCCTTCGCGGTTTTTCAGTTTGTAGGCAACGTTCAGCAACCATTCCTTGCAGGTGCAGGTCTTGCCGATGTTCAATGTAATCTTGGCTGTTTCCTGAGGGGCGACTTTCAAATCATCCACGCGTCCGGTGCGGATTGCTTTTCCATCTTTCAGCACTTCCCATTCCATGTAGTAGGCCGAGAGATCGCGGAAGAAGTTTTCATTGAACACATTTACTTCTCCTTTGCTTAAATCGGCGGGAGTGGTCCAGATGTTCTGATAGAAGTGACCGACTTCATACATGTGTGGGTTGGGAACACGGTCGGGGCTGATCAGACCATTGTCGCAGAAGTTATTGTCCGAAGCGTCAAAACGGTTGAAGTCTCCTCCGTAAGCGTAAATCATCACGCCGTCTTTTCCTTTCCAGCGGCAGGACTGGTCAACGAAGTCCCAGATAAATCCGCCTTGCAGGTTCGGGTATTTGCGGATGATATCCCAGTATTCCTTGAAACCACCTTGCGAGTTACCCATGGCGTGCGCATATTCACACTGGATCAGCGGTCTGGTGGCATCCGTGCGTTGGCCGTATTTTTCCATTCCTTCATAGCCGTAATACATCGGACAGAAAATGTCGGTATGGTCTTTCTGGCGTGCTTGTTCGTATTGGCAGGCACGGCTGGGATCTTCTTCTTTGATCCATTGGTAGCAGGCTTCGAAATTGGGTCCGTCACCGGCTTCATTTCCCAGTGACCAGAAGATGATGCTCGGGTGGTTGAATCCGCGCTGTACATTGCGCTGGTTACGTTCCAGATGGGCCTTCTTGTACGAGGGGTTCTTGGCCAGTGTCTTGTCGCCGTAGCCCATGCCGTGAGATTCCACGTTGGCTTCGGCCACGACATAAATACCGTATTGGTCGCACAGGTCATACCACAGATTGTCGTCCGGATAGTGGCAGGTACGTACGGCGTTCAGGTTGAACTGCTTCATGATCTGGATGTCCTGAAGCATACGTTCGGGAGATACGACATATCCTCCGTCCGGGTCCATCTCGTGGCGGTCGGCTCCCTTGAACAGAACGGCCTTGCCGTTGACCAGGATCTGGTCACCTTTCAATTCGATCTTGCGGAAACCTACTTTGACGGGAATCACTTCATCGCTGCCCTGCATGCTGGCACGCAAGGTATATAAATAAGGTGTCTCGGCACTCCACTTCTTAGGATTCTCTACGTTCATGGTCACCAGACCGGACTTGTTGGCGGTGGCGGTAGCCACTTGCTTGCCTTGTGCATCCACCAGTTCCAGATCGACTTTGCCGCTGCCTTTCAAGTCCAGATTGACAGCCAGGCTGCCGTTTTGGTAAGCTGCGTCCAGGTCGGGAGTCACACGGATATCCTGAATGCGTTTCTTGTTGCGGGCATATAGATAACAGTCGCGTCCCACACCGCTATACCGGAAGAAATCCTGGTCTTCCAGATAGGTGCCGTCGCACCAGCGGAATACCTGGAAAGCGATCAGGTTTTCCTGCCCCGGCTTCAAGTAGGGCGTCAGGTCGAACTCGGCTTCCAGTTTGCTGTCCTCGCTGTAGCCTACATACCGTCCGTTCACCCACAAGTACATGTTGGAGGTAACCGAACCGAAGTGGGCGATAATATCTTTTCCTTTCCATGAGGCGGGAACCACGATTTCGCGGCGGTAAGAGCCTACGTGGTTGTTTTCTGTCGGCACTTCGGGAGGATTGTTCTTGAACTGGTTGCGCCAGGCATAGCCCACGTTCACATAGATGGGGTCGCCATATCCGTTCAGTTCCCATACGGCGGGAACCTGCAGGTCGTCCCAGCCTTTGTCATTGAAACCGGTTTCCAGAAATCAGTGGGTCGGGAGTCCGCGTCCTTCACCCAGTTGAACTTCCAGGTTCCGTTCAGGGTCATGTAGTTAGTTGATTGTTTTTTGTTCGCTTTCTTGGCTGCATCCGCATTTTCAAAAGCAAAGTAGTTAGTGTGCATCGGCGCACGGTTTACCGCATTTATTTCCGGATTGCGCCATTCTTGGAAGGTCTGCGCGCCTGCTGTAAGGGCGAGGGCTGTGAACAGACCTGTCATAAGTTGTTTCTTCATGCTATTATTTAATTGGTTTTGTGCAAATATAGTGAAAATAGTGACTGGTCTGAGAGGAAAAATCGGTCAAAATAGTTATAATTGCGAATGATTTGTGTTTTTAGGCCTGAAATTATGATATTTTTGAATGAAATTTGGTGTAAATGGCAGAAAGTGTTGCATGACGAGAAGCTGAAGCATAAGATATATGTGATTATCTTTGAAAGCGACACACCGATGGGAAAATTATTCGATGTGGCGTTGATAGGGTTTATTGCCTTGAGCATTCTGGTGGTCATTGCCGAAAGTATCAAAAGCTGGAATCCGGTTATCGGTCCCTATTTGCGCGTGTCGGAGTATGTCTTTACTTTCTTTTTTACGTTGGAGTATGTGTTGAGACTTTATTGTTCTCCCAAGCCGCGCAAGTATGCTCTGAGTTTTTTCGGTATAGTGGATTTGCTGGCTACCTTACCTTTATATATAGGCTGGCTTTTCGGTGCGGCACGTTATTTGCTGGTGATCCGCACGTTCCGGTTGATCCGTGTGTTCCGTATATTTAAACTGTTCAGTTTCCTGGATGAAGGTAATTTCCTGTTGCGCTCCTTGGTGTTCAGCAGCCGGAAGATCATTGTTTTTTTCTTGTTTGTCCTGATATTGGTGACTTCGATCGGCACGTTGATGTATATGATTGAGGGGCAGCGGCCGGACACTTCTTTCAATAATATCCCGAATAGCATTTATTGGGCGATAGTGACGATGACAACGGTAGGTTATGGGGATATCACTCCGGAAACTCCGTTAGGGAGATTTCTTTCGGCGGTAGTGATGTTGCTGGGCTATACCATCATTGCAGTCCCCACGGGAATTGTGTCTGCGTCCATGATTCAGGAGCATAGACGCAAAGGAACCCTGAAATGTCCGCACTGTGGTAAGGGCGGACATGAGGAGGGGGCTGCTTATTGTAAATACTGTGGAGGGAAACTGTTGGAATAGTTTTTTGTTGTAAAGAAAAGTATGTGGACTTCGTGAGCCAAGTAAGCGGTGTTACTTTGCCTGGGAACATATCTTACTTTGCCCACGAAGATATCTTACTTTTTTCAGTGTGATATGATGGTTCATGATACTCTATAGAGAATACTCTGGAGGAAAAATACTAAATACCTATCAGGCAAATAAACAATCAACATCAAAAACAAAAAAACGTGTTCTTAAATGAAAAAGCCGTGAGGCTCTCTTAAAAAAACGGGAAATAATTTTCTATTCTATTAATAATTCCCTACCTTTGTCATGTTTTCCATACCTATGTTTCCGAAAGGAGACAATAAGGAATTGGGAAATATATAGAAAAGACGTTTACTTGACGTTTTGTTCTTGACTGTTTGAAACTTCGCAATTTTTGAGCAGTAGTCAAAAAACAAAGCAATGGTAGGTGTCTGCGAGGTATGTTTATATCCTTGTTATATCTTTGCTAGCCAAAGGTATATTCAAGTTATTATACATATCGGCGTGGGCTTCTGCGTTGCTCGTTCAGACTACTGCGGGCAATGCGAAGGCCTCAAACAGCGGGACGGGTAGCGAGTACAGATTCCCGCGCTTTTTTATATATAGGTATCGCAATAAAAAATTTAACACATAAGAACCATCCGGTTCGGGAATCTGCGGAAGGTCATCGGTTGACCCGACAGGCTGCATCTATATAGTGCGGATTCCAATCCTCCATCTATTGAAATAGCTTTTCCGGTCGAACTTGATTACAAGAGTCCGATTACTCTTGTATTTTATGAAATGACTCGTAACTAATTGAAATATAGGTATATATCTGTACTTCAAAGCTCCGCACCTATGTCTTCAAGTGAACAAATGCAATGGTTTGCCATGCGCGCCACCTATCGTAGGGGGATGCAAATCAAGGAACTGCTGGATAAACAAGGAATAAGCAATTTTATCCCCATGCGTTATGAAATGCAGGAAAAGAACGGTCGCAAGAGACGTATACTTGTCCCCGTTATCCGCGACTTGATTTTCGTCCGTGCCGTTCAGTCGGAACTTCAGTGGGTAAAGGACAGGAATCCTTATCTTCAATATATGATCGATGTCCGTAACGGGCAGAAAATCATTGTGCCCGATGAACAGATGAGGCAGTTTATAGCAGTGGCAGGTACTTATGATGAGCATCTTATTTTCTTTAGCCCCGATGAAGTGAATCTGCGAAAAGGGATGAAAGTCCGCATCATCGGAGGTGACTTCAAAGGCTATGAAGGAATATTTATAAAGGTAAAGGGGGCGAGGGACCGCCGGGTGGTTATCAGTCTTCAAGGAATTATTGCCATGGCCATGGCTACCCTTTCACCTGATTTGGTAGAAGTAATCAAAGAATAACGGTATAATGACAGAAACAATTCCTTCCGGCATTCGCCTGAAGAACTTAATTCAGAATCATCACGCTGAAATTCTCGGCAGGGAGAAGAATAATGAGAAATTTATCCATCTTTATAGTATCGGCACTTATTGGGTGGCTTTCGAACAATCTGCTTACAGGCTGAATCGTATTTTTGGAACAAGCGAAATTTCTCTTTTTCGGGTTGCAAGTCTTCCGGATTATGTTGTGATGGTTTCTGTACCTTATGATGAGGTAGTTGCTTGTTTCCGCAGGTATATTGTTCGTCATGGTGGGCCTGATTATAAAGTGCTAGTTGTTTCATCGCTTCCAATAGAGTGTTATTGTAAGTGGCACATGGATACTGTGAAGTCTGTGTTATGATAAATTAAAAGGTAGGAATGAATAGTAAAACTGCAATATTAACCGGAGTGTCATGGACTGTCACTCTTAACATTGTCAATGGTATTTATGGATTTCTTTCAGTCCCTTTATTGCTCTTTCTGTATGGAAAATCTCATTATGGATTGATTGCCATTGCATTGAGCATCAATTTATATTTGAGGTTGCTCGATTTAGGATTTAATTCTACTAATGTAAAGTTCTATTCAGTGTGGATGGCGCAGGGGAAATTGGACAAAGTGAAGAAATTGTTTCAAACTTCATTAGGGTTTTACGGATTGATAGGCTTGTTAAATGCAGTGGTTCTAGTTTTCATCGCTCTTTTCTCGGATGTAATCTTTAATATATCTTCTGAGGAATCTGTTATTTTAAGACATTTGATACTGATTCTTGCAGGATGTGCTTTTATTAACTGGTACAGTTCCAGCCTTAATCAAGTGATAATGGCATCAGAACAAGTAGGCTGGGTGCAGCGGATGGCCGTAGTTCCTAAGTTGTGCCAGTTCTTGATATTGCTTTTTGTTTATGTCTTTCCGGTGCCGATAGAGGTGTATTTTTTATCTACTTGCCTTTCTGTATTTATTGTTATACCATTTTCTATTGTGAAGATAAAAGCGTTATTGGCTGGTGTTTCCTTTCTTCCATGTATTACAAATTCTATTCTGAAAGAAATATTACCTTATTGCATGAATGTCTTTTCATTTGGAATATTTCAATTTTCGATGGATATGTTGAGACCGGTATTTTTGGGAATAAGGATTTCACCGGAAGCGGTAGCTGAGTATAAAATAATAGGAAGTATTGTCACACTGGCTACCATGCTTGGTGGTTCGTTTATGAGTACCGTATTGCCATCGGTAAGTAAGGCTCGGGCAACGAATAATCAAAATGCTATCCTTCGGATAGCTTATCAAGGAACAAAGTACATCAGTGTTACTCTTTCTTTTTGTTCATTCGGGCTGATAGTAGTGGCTGATGAGTTGTTGACAGCCTATGTAGGAGCTTCTTATCTTCATTTAGTTCCTTGGCTGTCTTTGTGGCTGCTTGTTATCCTTTTTGGGCATAATCAAGGAATTTCATCTATAATTTTAGCAGGTAATGATATTCGGGCGCTTTCTTATTCATCTGCTGTGGCTACTGCATTGGGGTTGTCTGTTTGTTGGTTCTTGATACCCGTCTGGGGGATAGGAGGGACGGTTATAGGATATCTTTGCTATTGTTTGGTACAGTTCGTATTCTATTATTTTTATTATTGGAGGATAAAATTAGGTTTGGATACATTGAAAATATTTGTTCATTCTTTTTTGATACCTGTATTGGTCTCTTCGTTTGTTTGCGTCCTCATTTTGTTGATACAGAGATATGTAAGAGTTTCCATAACGCACCTCATAACGGCTGTTACCGTTAAAGGATTTATTTTCACTCTTTTGTTTGCTGTTTTGCATTATAATATTACGTGTACTGAAGAAGATAGAACATGGATTGCGAATTTATTGAAAAAATAATATGAGTGTACTATTAAGCATTATCGTACCTGTATATAACGGCGTACGGTATATAAAGAATACTATTAATAATGTTCTTGCACAAACTTTTGTTGATTATGAACTTATATTGATAAATGATGGCTCGAAAGATGATTCTTTATTTGTCATGCGCGAATTATCCGGTAAAGATAAACGTATTAAGCTGTTTACAACAGAGAATAAAGGGATTTGTGCAGCTCGTAATTTGGGAATAAGCCAGGCAAATGGGGAATTTATTGTTTTTTTAGATCAGGATGATGATTTTGATAGTGATCTTTGTAGGGATTATGTGGAAACAATCATAAAAACGGGAGCGGATATGTGTGTCTTTGGGCGTTCATATACCATAATAGAATCGAATGGAACAAGCGGCACTTCAAGATACAACCACTTGTTGAAGGCCTGTTGACTGATAAGGAACAATTATACGGGCATATATTCAATGTGAACAATGATAAAACATTTATGACTATTTGGAATTGCATCTATAGAAAAAACATTATCAGGCAATATGGGCTTTCGTTTCCGACAGTTCTTCGGGCGGGTTATGAAGATACTGTCTTTAATATGCTTTATGCATCTAAATGTACTTCAGTCTTTTTGTGTTCCCGCATTCATTATTCTTATCAGATGCGTAAAGGAGTCAGTACCATAACCAAAGCTAATGACAATGTTTTGGATGATTTTTATTTTGTGGCAAGAATGGGCCGCGAACTAGTTGATGGATTGCCGTCTAGTTATCAAAATGCATATCGTTTCTTTGTGCTGAGGTTATTTCAGGTTCCTTATTTCCGTATCCTTACGCATAAAAAGAGAATTTCTTTCAATGAAAAAATGGAGTTGGCAAAGATGATAAGCAGAAATACATGTATACAAGATGCAGCTGCTTGTACCATGGCTCCTTATAAGGTTCGAATTTTATATAAAGTATTGCTTTCTGTCATTCGTTATGGCATTCGGCATGGATGCTTTTTTATTGTAGTGGCAGCTTTGGATATTATTCACTTCTGGAAAGAAAAGGTATGACGGGGTATGTCGTTTTGGTGTTAATAGAACTTCTTCTTTTGTGGATTGCTTATAGAACTCTGAAAGATATATTGGCTCCTGCTTTCATTAGTATATTTACCTTTTTATGTTCTACGTTGCTTTGTCTTCCTATGGTGTCTATGTGGGAAATGGTTGTTTATAAAGAAACTGTTACTGTAGTGACACTGGGACTTTTGTGTATGATCTTGGCATGCAGACTCAATATGAAACCACGGACTAGAAAATCTTATTCTCCTGTTTTGAACTATATAGATGTTCCATCAGGTAAATCCGTCCTTTTGATTATAGTTTGCGTATGGTTGACCTTCTATTATATATATGCTGTAGTGAAAGCAGGACAATCAATAGGGGCAGATGGGGGATTAGAGGCAATAACAGCGGTTAAACAAGCTGATGACGTAGAAGTGGATTTTGTGGCAAAGCAAGGTGTGAAAGTTGTATTTGCATTGTCTTATGTCCATCTTTATTTATTTGTCAACAATGTGGTGAATAAATCGTGTGTGGGTAAAGAAATGCACCATTTGATACCCTCTGTATGCCTATTCCTTTGTTGCATATTTACAGGGGTAAGAACTGATATGTTGAAACTGGTTTCCGCCGGACTTTTTATGACTATCTTATTGATGAGATATAAAAAAAACAAGTTAGGCAGGTTTATGCGACGTATTCTCATTGGAATAATAGTGGTTGCGTTTGCCGGTGGGGCCTTGAATACGTTGAATAAAGGTGAAGGAGCTTCTATTAATAATGCATATTCGATAGGACAAATAGTAGCCTATTATATAGGAAGTCCTATACAAGTCTTGAATATGAAATTGAAGGATGGAACGGAAAATTACAGGGATAAAACTATATGGGGAAGAACTACATTTAGCCGACAATATATTGAATTGGATAGGTTTGGAATATATAAAACAAAAATAGGTGATAAAAAAGGAAGTATGAATGTCATGTTGGATGAAAGGAATAATGTTGTGGCCAATGTGGATACTATTTTAGGACCGCCGCTGATAGATTTCGGTTTATGTGGAATGTTGTTATATATATTTCTTCTTTATTGGGGGATAAGTTGGTGCTATTATGACAAGGTGCAGAGAACCAGCAACCCACAGAAGAAGGCTGTCAACATAATTCTTTATTCTTTTTTTGTAGTCATTCCCGTTATGGCTTATTACGCATGTTTGCCAAATTTGATTCTGACTTTTCCTTATTTGGTAGAGGCTCTTATAATTTATATGATTTGTAAATTCTATTTTAGACAATCTTTATTTATTCAGTACCATGATTAAACTCTTGAACCGGTTGATTGCATTATTCATCAATGTTTTAGTCTTGATGCTCCGTATGGTCATTCCTAAAAATAAGAAACTGGCGGTAGCCGGCGGTTGGCGTGGAAAGCGTTTTGCCGATAATTCCAAATACTTCTTTATAGACTATTGCAGGAATTACCGGACAAGCTATGATATGTATTGGGTGACTCGTGACAATAGTATTTATGAAAGTTTGAAAAAACGAGGATATCCTGTGGTTAAAGCAAAGTCTCTGAAAAGTATATGGTTGCATTTGCGTGCGCAATACCATATCATAGACCAGTCTTATGATGATATATTGGGATATCTGTCATTGACTTCCGTGAGGATCAATATTTGGCATGGGCTTCCCATGAAACGGATCTGGAGGGCAAGTTCAACTCCTTCCACTCTTAGGTTAAGTTCTTTTTTGGGGGATACTCTGTATGATGCGATAGGCAGATTTCTCTTTCCCGGCGGATGGAGTGATTTTAATTTGTGTATTCCTTCGGATTATGCTGCAGAGCATATTTTTGATTGTTGCATCAGCAAGAGACAATTGAGTCATTCCATCAGATGTTCTTATCCCCGGGTGGATTTTCTGAAAAACAGTGCCATCTTGTCTGGTGAAGAACAGGAGGGGGAACTGGTGGCAAAGATGCATTCCATTCATTCCGCAGGAGGGAGGATACTGATCTATATGCCAACTTTTAGAGATTATCAAAATAGTTGTTTTTTGGGGAATAAGGATAAGTGTGAAATTGATAGTTTTCTTGATAGGCTGAATAAGAATAACATTTACCTCTTCATTAAACCCCATCCTGAGGATAAAGTTTTGGCATCGGTTGTTCATCCGAGTATTGTCATGATTCCGGCATTAGAGGATGTATACCCTATATTGAAATTTTCGGATGCGCTTGTTACTGATTATTCTTCTATCTTTTTTGATTATTCCACATTGGGAAAACCAATCATATTTTATGTATTCGATTATGAGTATTATAAAAGTACGGATAGGGGAATCATGCTGGACTTTGATAAATTTGATATTGGCCCCAAGGCAGATAATTTGGCAGATTTGGCTAAAGAAATATTTATAGAGATGGGTGAATCAAACTACAGTAAAAAGAGAAGCGATTTTGCAAAACTTGTTTTTCAAGACAACTATCCTTCTTTGAATGAATACCTGATACGTCTTATCTCGAATAAAGAATGTAATTGAAAACATAAGATAATGGTTAGAAAACTTAGAATACTTGTCATTACCTATTTGCCATGGCGTAATGATGTTAGTGTGGGAAATTCTTATTCTAATATTTTTAAAGGCATGGAGGATAGGATAGAATTTGCTCATATCTATTTTCGTGACGATGCTCCGGATAATGCCTTAGTGCATCGTTATTTTCATATCTCGGAGAAAGGATTGGCTCGGAGTATATGGAACAGACAATATGTAGGACGCGAGTTTTGTCTTGAGAACTCGCAGGGAGGGCGAAAAAGAGAGTTCTCTTCTAGATATAACAGACTTCGTAAATTGAGGTGGGAGCTGTTTCTCCTCGGCAGGGATATGATTGGCAGAATGGGTAAATGGAAATCGAATGGGCTTGACGCGTTTGTACTTGATTTCAAGCCGGACTTGATATTCGGGACTTTAGGATATGTGCCAGTGGTAAACCAGATGATGATTTATCTGAAAACTAAGTTTGATATTCCGTTAGTGACATATCCTTGGGACGATTATTATTCATGGAAGCGGATATCTTTCTCTCCTTTTTATTGGATTAGATATTTATCAGAAAGGCGGTTGATAAGGAGATGTGCCCAAGCCAGCGAATATCTTTATACCATTACAGAGAAGATGCGGAATGAGTATGAGGCTTTTTTTCAGAAAGAGTGCAGAATTTTATATAAGGGCTATCTGTTTGATGAAGAAAACAAGCCGGAAATTCATGCTTCAGTAAATGAGCCGATACATTTGATATTCATGGGAAATATCGGAAACGGGCGTTGGAAAGTTCTAGCTAAAATAGCACAGGCGATAACTAGAATAAATATAGAAAGCCCAAAAGCTTTTTTTATGGATGTATATACGTTGTCTCCTGTTGATGATAAGATATCTGGTTTGTTGAATATAGATGGCGTTAGTAAACTGAATAAACCTGTACCGAATGAACAGGTACTGGCTACCCAGCGGAGTGCGGATATTTTAATACATGTTGAGCCTACAAATAGAGCGGATAAATCCTTCTTCCGTTTGTCTTTTTCTACTAAACTGGTTGACTATTTCTATTGCGGCAGGTGCATTATGGCTTTTGGGGGCAATACAGCTTCAATGGATTATCTAAAAAGTAAGGATGCGGCTATAGTGGAAGAAAATATGGAGGGAATAGAGAATACATTAAGACGGGTGGCTGAAAGTCCGGCAGTCATCGGACAATATGCTGAAAAGGCCTGGAAATGCGGACGTGATAATCATGATATAAAAAAAATTCAGGAAAGATTATATAATGACTTCATTGAGGTTGCTAATCTAAAATAACAATGTCATATTTTTCAAGATTAAAAGATATTTCATTCATTCGAAAATGTCTGTTGTTTACAACCCATTTTCTTGGTTACTTGAATCGGGTTATTCCTAAGAAAGAGAAACAGATACTATTTTATGATTCAGGACGTGATTTTCTGGACGATAATACAGAAGCGCTATATTCATGGATGTGTATGCATGGATATGACAAAAGGTATAAATTAGTGGTCTGTGTGCCGAGGGAGACTACGCGTTTGCCATTTTCTCATTATGAACCTATTGGTGCATTGAAGGGTATTTGGGCATATTTGCGCTCAAAATATGTGTTTTATTCTTTTGGCGACTTCCGTATAGAGCCTCAAAAAAACAAGTTGTCATCAACCAGTGGCACGGTACTCCTTTAAAAACCATTGGAAAACTGACAAATTATAGTGTTTATGCCAATGAACGTTTGGATTGCTTCACTTATGTATTGTCTGCATCTGATTTTTTCAAGCCGATTTTGGCAAAGGCATTTGGTTGCGATGAATCAAAGGTAATGGTTTTGGGACACACGAGGATTGACTATTTATTTTCAACAAAGGAAGCCCTAGCCTGCATTGGCATTGAGAAAGGAAATTATAAAAAGCTATTTTTGTGGATGCCTACTTTCCGTACATCAAATGATGGGCGGTTTCACGATCTTGGTTCGGGAGAAAATACTTCCTTACCAATAGCCGGTACATATGCTGAATTAGAACTTCTCAATCGGTTTCTTATTGCCAGAAAGGCTTTACTTGTAGTAAAAGTTCATCCTTTGGCGACCTTCAAGTCTAATAAGAATTTCTCCAATATTCTGGTGCTCAAGAATGAAGATACGATCTCTCGGGGGGTGCGCTTGTATGAACTGGTGAAGGAGTTTGATGCGCTTATTACAGATTATTCATCTATATTTTGCGATTATTTAGTACTGGACAGACCTATGGCTTTTACCTTGGATGATATGGAAGCGTATGGTCATAATCGTGGTTTTATACTCTCTGATTTGACTAATTATATGCCCGGTCATCACGTTAGAACGATGGATGATTTTAGGGCTTTTATTGATGACTGCATACATGACAAAGATCCATATGCAGCTGAGAGAAAGCGGGTGTTACCCTTTTTCTGTAAATATAGTGATGGGAATAATTGTAAAAGATTACTTGAAAAAGTACATATTACACTTTAAAAGGGAATGAGGCCTTTCGGATATTCATTGGCAGGAAACTAGTTTGAATCACAATAAATTAAATAAAAATGAAAGCAATTATTTTAGCAGCCGGACTGGGTACACGTTTACGTCCCATTACCGATGAAGTACCTAAATGTATGGTACCCGTAAATGGCGTATGTATCATTGATAAACAAATAAGTAATTTGCATAAACATGGTATTACGGATATAGTTGTAGTGGGCGGTTATAAGGCAGATATGCTTAAAAAGCATCTCTCTGTATTTCCGGATATTACTTTTATTGATAATATCCGTTATGCGGAAACCAATAATATGTATTCGCTTTATCTGGTTTTTCAGGCAATGGAGCAAACAGAATGCTTGTTGATGAATGCGGATGTGTATTATGATGATAATATTATTGCGGGTTTGCTTAGTCCCGTCAATAAGGGAATCAGCATGATCGCTTGCGATGATGGTGGATATATAGAGGAATCAATGAAAATAACGCTTGATGGAAAAGGCTCCATTAACCATATTAATAAAAAAATCACTGAAGAAGAATATGATGCTGTTTCCATTGATGTTTATAAATTGAATGAACATGCGGTAAAAACTCTTGCTGAAGAAGTAAAAAATGTCATTGAGATACAAGGAAATACCAATTCTTGGACAGAAGTAGCATTGGATGCTATTTTCGATGTGGCGGATTTTAAACCTTATGTAATTGAAGGGCGTTGGTTTGAAATTGATAATCATGAAGACCTTCATACAGCAGAAAAACTATTTGAAGGAGATGAAATCTGATGGGATTGAAAAATAAAAAGCTTTTTCTGCTTGATATGGATGGTACTATTTATCATGAAAATGAGTTGATAGATGGGGCTGTGGAATTTTTTGACACTCTCAACCGACAAGGGAAAAAATATGTCTTTATGACGAATAATTCTTCAAAGAGTGCAAATACTTATGTTGAAAAGCTGATGCAATTAGGCATTTGTGCTACAGCGGAAAACATAATTTCTTCTGTGAATGCAACCGTGTTATATTTGAACGAACATAAGCCGGGAGCAAAGGTTTATCTGATCGGGACTGATTCCTTCAAAGAAGAATTGATGGAGGGAGGCTTTGATGTGGTACCCATTGATTACAGAGAGCCTGACATTGATTATGTATTGCTTGGTTTCGATACTGAATTGAATTATGCGAAGATAGAAGGTGGATGTTTTTACATTAGCCGTGGCTATACCTATATTGCTACTAATTGTGACATGCGTTGCCCGATTAAGGATAATAAATATGTTCCAGATTGTGGAGCCATAGCTATGCTGATAAAAGCTGCAACAGACAGAGAACCGTTATTTTTGGGTAAGCCCCGAAAGACAATTGTTGATGTCGCTATGAAGCGGTTCAATATTCATCTTGATGAGATCGTTTGTGTGGGAGATCGTCTTTATACTGATATTGCTTTAGGAATAAATGCCGGAACAGAAACTGTTTGTGTGTTTACCGGCGAGGCTGCTTTGGATGATTTAAAGAATACACCTTTTAAACCTACGTTTTATTTTGAATCTATCCGTGGACTTTACGAAGCTATAAAAGATTGATATGTATTATAATTTTATACGTACTCCCGCGATTGTTAAGACAGGAGCAGGCATTTTAGGAGATATTGATAATTTACTTCATGTGTCTCATCTTTATTTTTCCGACAAGGTGTTGATAACACAAGAATTTTTGTACAGTGTATACAAGGACAGTCTTGAAAGAAATGTATTTTGCAAAGTCGTTTTTGTAAAAGGGGGATGTGTGGATGAGGCATCCGTCATAATGGAACAATGCAAGGAGATTGACGGGCTACTTATTGCATTCGGAGGTGGAAGTGTTCTTGATATAGTAAAATATTGCGCTGATAAGATGGATAAACCTTATATTAATATTCCTTCTGCTTTATCAAATGATGCCGTTTATTCATGTGTCGCCCGTCTTAATCAAAATGGAAAGAAAAAGAGTTTTGGAGTTCAACCGCCTATAGGATTAATTGTTGATTTCGATGTTATTCGTCAATCTCCCAAGACGTTGATTTATGCTGGTGTTGCCGATTTGGTCAGTAACTTGTCAGCTCTTCAAGATTGGAAACTTGCCTATCATGTAAATCATGAACCTATTAATGAAATGGCATTTATGCTTTCAAGGCAGAGTGTAGTACCTCTTTTTAAATATACGGAGCAGGACTTGTTTTCAGACGAGTTCCTTTTTGAGTTAACTAATGGCTTGATTGTTTCGGGGTTGTCTATGATTGTGTGTGGTACGACTCGTGTCACAAGTGGAGCGGAACATCTTATAAGCCATGCAATTGATGAATATTTCCCGGAACGTTCTTCAATACATGGTTTACAGGTTGGCTGGGCGCATGAAATTATTAATAGAAAATATCGTGAGCATGGAAATGCAGAATATGATATTAGTGAATATTTTAAAAGAATGGGGCTTGATAAGGTGATTGAGGAACATGTGAAATGGCATGAAAATGAATTTGAACAGCTTGTCCCTTATGCAATACGGGTAAGAAAGCGTTTTACCATTTTAAATTTGTTGTAGGGGGTGTCGGATGCTTGTTATTAGGGGGCATTGCTAGTCTTTCTTGGACAGAAGAAAAAAACAAGGAATCCCTTTTTTATAATGAACCTGAATTATAAATCAATACTTCGGTAAATTTTCACCAAAGTATTGTTAAAAGATCAATGAAGATTTTACATATTGGCCAAATAATTGGCGGACTGGATATTTATATCCGGAATTCGATAACATATGCCGAAGGCGGCTATGAGTATATTCTTGTTCATGGTGACAAAGACAACAATAAGCCAATAGAAAAGAATGGGGAGAGAGTGAAAGAGTATGGAATAAGCCTTTGTCGAAACTTGAATTTATGGAATGATTTTAAAGCTATTATACAAACAGTGAGAATAATAAGAAAAGAACGGCCGGATTTGCTTCATTGTCATAGTGCCAAAGGTGGGGTCGTGGGAAGGATTGCCGGTTTTTTAACTCGAACTAAAACTTTTTATACTCCTCATGCTTTTTCGTTTTTAAGTACTCAATCAAGATTAAAAAGAAAAATCTATTTGCTTATAGAACGTTCTACAAAATTGAATGCCTGGCTTTTGGCTTGTTCGGAGTCAGAACGGGTGATGGGTGTCAATTTGGTTCATTATCATGAAAACAAAGCCTTGGTATGGAATAATGCAGTTCCGGATGCCGTAAATGAATTGAGAAATAATGAAGCCTGATAAATATATTTGTTATATAGGAAGACCTTCCTATCAAAAGAATCCTCTTTTTTTTGTGGAAGTGGCAAAAGAAGTACACTTTTTTCATCCTGAGATAAAGTTTGTTTTGTTAGGGGTAGGCTATTATTCACCGGAACTTGATAGAATGAAAACGAAGATTGCTGAATATGCTTTGGAGGAAGTGATAAATCTTTTCCCTTGGCTTGACCATAAGAAAACATTGGAGTATGTCGATAATTCCCTGTTCTATTTGACGGTGGCCCGGTATGAGGGGCTGCCATTGGCGGTAATTGAAGCGATGTCTTTGGGTAAAGCCATTGTTGCGTCTGATGTAGCTGGGAATAAGGACTGTGTGCAAGATGGATATAATGGAAGACTGATTCCTTTGGAAAAGGGTGCCTTTGTAAAAGCGATATGTGAACTTGTGGAAGATAAAGTGAAAAGAGATTTGTACGGTAATAATTCACGTATTCTTTTTGAACGGAAGTTTTTAATAACGAATCGAATTCAAGAGTTGGAGGCTATTTATCAGTCTGTAAAGTTATAAATGAAACTTGCATGATTAAGAGAATATTATTAACTGTTTATATTGCTATTTTTTATTTGATGCAAGCAGATGCGCAAATCAACTATGGAACCACTGGCTTGATGAACATGCCCACCGCCGACATGCAGCGTGATAAAACATTTATGTTTGGCGGCAACTGGCTAAATCATCATACTACAGTGCCTCGTTGGTGGTATGATACATGGAATTACTATATAAATATGACATTTTTTTCATGGTTGGAAGTCGGATATTTATGTACCGGACATAAAGCTGTACCCATTGATTATGGAAATAGTTCGGGCTATTGGGTACCATCTACGTATGGTAAGTTTGTAAATCAAGATCGTTCGTTTCATATCCGTTTTAGAATTTGGAAAGAAGGGTGGTGGAAATCGTGGACACCACAAATCGTGATTGGCGGAAATGATGCTATTGGTGGCTCGTGGGATGGAGGCTCTTTGAGCAAACCTTCGGAAAGTATTTATAGCAATGGCTTTTTGAATCGTTATTATCTTGCTTTAACGAAACATATTGCTTGGCAAAATTGGGGAACTTTGGGAATACATCTCTCTTGGATATATGGGAAGCGTTTTGATAATGATTTAAATGATTTTGCAGTCGGGGCAGACTTTCATTTCAAAGTGCCGGATAATGATTTTTTTGCTGCTAAATTGTTGAATAGCATACAGCTAATGGCGGAGATGATACCTGGATATACTGATGTGACTGATAATCTGTATTTTGATCCGGCAGGACCGAAATATCAAGTAAACGTGGGAGTGACGTATTCGGTTTGGAGAGAACGTATTAATCTGACAGCAGAATTGAATCGTTGCAAATATCTGTCGGGAGGAATTTGTTTCAGAATCCATTTGAAATGAAAAGAGAACATGGTGATGTTGGGTCATAGATAAACAGAAAAGGACCGTATCCTTACTCAAAAGTAGAGTGGATACGGTTCTTTTTATGGCTGAGGAAAGACGTCAAGTCTCAGATTAAAAGCTCATTCTCTCTAAAGTTGAGTTTTATTCCACTACCCATCTCCTGTCATGCGGCACCGTTTTTTTCGGATCATAAGTCATTCCTTCCTTAGTCGGGATTTTCAGTACGTAGGTTCTTCCGCTATGATTGGACAAGGATGTTTCCCGCAACCAAGGGTTCATATTCTTTAATAGAGCCAACGTAATTCCTTTGCTGCGTGCGAAGCGCGCCAGGTCGGCGATCCCTTTCGTCACGGTGATTTCGGTGTAGGGAATGGGAGGATACAAATCTGATGCCCGAAGCCGGAAGCCGAAAGCGGTGGGATCATTGAACATCTGTTTGGCGGCAAGAATACGGTATACATACCGGGCTGTCTCTTCTACCAGTTGCAGATCCAATGAGTCGTCCACATCCTGCTTGGCCAGCTGGCTGGCAATGCGTGCCTGGCCGGCATTGTAAGAGGCGGCTACAGCCACCCAATCCTTATATTTGGCATACGCGTCTTTCAGATAGCGGCAGGCGGCACGGGTCGCTTTTTCAATGTGATAACGCTCGTCCACATTACTGTTCACTTCCAGCCCGTAATCCCGTCCCGTGCCTTGCATGAATTGCCATAGTCCGGCAGCTCCGGCAGAGGAGCGTGCGGTGGGATTCATATTGCTTTCTATTACCATCAGGTATTTGAAATCATCGGGGATTCCGTTTTCTTTCAGTATAGGTTCTACGATAGGGAAATAACGGTTGGCTTTTTTCAGCATTTGCAAGGAAGTGCTGTGCATATAGGTGAATGCCAACAGTTCACGATCCATACGTTCGTGGCGGTCAAAGCGGCTCAAGTCAATAGTTTTGCCACAGAACTCAATGCTGGCAGGAACTTCGGGACTGCTGTATTTCAATGCCGTAATACCTGGATCTTCTCGTATGATAGTGGTATCTTCCTGTTCCGTCTTGGGGGTAGCGCAACTGTTGCTCACTAAGGCGGGCGATGCGACTACAATGCAAAAGGCTGCCATGGCAGCCAGATTGATGGTTATTTTTCTCATTTTTCCTTTATTCGTTTTCATTTTCTTTTTCTTTTCCGCCCCGCCCGAAGTTACGATATTCGGTAGGGGTGAAATTGGTGCGCTTTTTAAATACCGAGAAAAAGTGTTCGGTAGAGGTATAATTCAATTCATAACAGATCTCTTTCACTGACATGGAACTTTCAATCAACAGTTGCTTCGCTTTACGTAGTTTCAACTCTTGGAAATACTTGGCGGGCGCATAACCTGTGTATTCCTTGAACACTTTGCGGAACCAGGAATAACTGATTCCCAGTTTCATGGCCAGTTCTTCCGGATCTATATCCTTGTACACATTCTCGTGCATGATAATTTTGGCACTTTCTATTTTTTGTGCCGCATTGTCCACTTCATAGCGTTTGTTCTGTGAGATGGCGAGTACGGCTCCCATAATGTGTAAAACAATGCCGGACAAATATTGTTGCGCCGCTGTCTTGTCGGCTTCCGCCACTTCCAGTGCGCGGGCGAAAAGACTGGCCAGTTCTTCATTGATGCCGATATCCAGAATCTGGCTTTCTTTTGAGATGAAGCTGTTCTTTACCAGATTGTCTATGATCGGTCCCTCGAAACCGATGTAATATTCGTTCCATCCTGTCTTTTGCAGCGGCGCGTAGGTATGCCATTGTCCGGGAAACAGGAAAAGTATCTGTCCTTTGGATATGTCGGTAGGCGGAGTTGTGTCGCTGGCGAAAGTTCCTCGTCCTTTAGTGATATATACCAGCTGATATTCATGCAGCACACGTCCTTTCTGGGCCGTGAAATAATAGGCTTCCGGATGGTTGCGTGGCGGATAAACGCTTCCGGCCTTGATGGCCTGGAATCCGACGGTGGTCACCGACAAGCCGAAACGCTTGTCGCGTTCATTGACAATTAGATATTTAAAATCAGCGCCTTGGTCGTTGTAATGCATGTTTCTCTGTTTTTAAAATTAGGTCACACTTATCGGCAAATATACAATTTTTTATCTTAACTGCCTCTAACCTTCTTATGCTAAGTGTTTCCGGAAGCATAATTTTGCTGTCTATGTATGCATACGAGGGAAATTTGGAACAAATCTTATGGAATATTTGCGTAAAATGCTTTTTTTTGCGAATATTGCATCAAATCTTAAAGTTGAATCTATGCATTTTGCACACCGTTACTGTGAATATATTCTTGGAGTAATATATCTTTTTTGTTTTCCTGTTTTGCTTTTGGCTGATAATAAGGTTGATACTTATCATTTTAAATCTATTTCCACTTCGGTGAACTTTCCTACCAATGAGGTCAGGAAATTATTTCAGGATAGCCAAGGGTATATATGGATCTCGACTTACAATGGTCTTTTGCGCTATGATGGTTATTCTATCGTTGTATATAAACCCGATGGAGTGAATCATGGGCGTTCCATTGACAGTTTTGTGAATATGGTGACCGAAGACAAGGATAATAATTTGTGGATAGGTACGCACAATGGATTGTACGTGTTGCATAAAGAAACGGATAAGATAGAGAAAATAATCAGCCCTTTGTTACAGGTAAGCAATGTGGAAAGTCTTCTTTATGCAAGTAACGGGGACTTATGGGTGGGAAGCAACAAAGGCTTGTTTCGTAGGAAAGCCGGCAGCCGTACTTTTGATTGTGAAAAAAATATGGATATAAAGTCTATTGTCGAAGATCGGAAAGGACAAATATGGATTGGCGCTTGGGATCAGGGGTTGCTGCGCTATAATCCTCAGGAGGAGTCGTATTATACTTATGACGGGATTAACCCTGGTAATTCGGCACATGTCATATTTCAAGATGAAACCGGGAATATTTGGATCGGTACCTGGCGGTATGGACTGGTGAAACTTATTAATCCATACGATCCGGAACATTTTTCGTTTAAAACATTCCAGAACATCAAAGGGAATCCCCGCTCTTTGCTGGATAATATCATCTATACCATCGCTCAGGACAGGAATTCCGGAAAACTCTGGATTGGTTCGCGCAGTGGGGTCAGTATCTTGGAAGATGAATCGGGAGACGGGACTTTTACCAATATTATTCCGGGCAACCTTCAGGGGGATTTACCTTTTAATGAGGTGAACTCTCTGCTGTGCGGTAAAGACGGGCTGATGTGGCTGGGAATGCTGGGGGGAGGTGTTTGTACTGTAAATACAAATAAGTTCCGGTTTAATTATGATCCTTTGGAGGCATTGCGCGAACATTGCCCCACCAGTTCGGTCCGTAGTGTGTATCAGGAGGAGAATGGAAATCTGTGGATGGGAATCATGGGATTCGGCTTGGTCTTTTATGATATGGAACAACAAACCATTGTCCCTTATCGCTCTCATCCTGTATTGAAGAATATGGGATATACATCGACAGTGAATGATATTATTTATCGTAAGAGGACGGATGAATTGTGCTTTGCCACTTGGGATGACGGTGTGTGGTTCTATGATGTCAAAGCCGGAAAAGTGCACGTGTTGAATACGGATACCAATCCGGAACTGAGTGATATCTGCATTTATTCTTTATTGGAGGATTCGAAAGGGAATCTCTGGTTGGGTACTCGTTCGGGAGTGTTCATGTTGGATACGGAACATAAACTCCATTCTTTAAATGAACTGGTGACTTTGACAAATCAGGCGCTGCCCCAGATCTCAATTTTTAAAATGGCGGAGGACCGGGATGGCTTTATCTGGATAGCGACTAGCAATGAGGGGGTATGGCGGGTGGATACATCCGGAGAAATATATAAAGTCAAGTTTTATACGCCTTCGGACGGTGCGTTGTCTACTATCGGGGCCATGAGTGTTTGTGTGGATGGGTACAACAGGGTATGGGTGGGTTCGAATGGCAACGGACTCGATTTGTATGACCGGAAGAATGACCGTTTTGTCTCGATCTTGAATGATTATTTCCGGAATGGAGATGTTGTTCTCAGTATGCTGGAGGATGATGAGCATACGTTGTGGCTTACTACCAATGCGGAAATGTATCACATTGATATACCTTTGGACGGTTCTGCACCGAAAATACATACCTATACAGTAGATGATGGTTTGCAAGACCATATATTTAATCGGAATTCTTGTTTCAAAGGGGCGGGTGGCAAACTTTTTTTCGGGGGATTCCGTGGACTGAACAGTTTCTATCCCGATAAGATTGTCCAGGACACTGCTTATTCTCCGGTAGTGATTACAGATATAAAGATACATAATGTTTCGGTGCGCATGTTGCCTCTTCCTGCCAAAGAGGGTATTACCGCAAACAAGGCCATTGATTTTATTGATGAAATTGTATTAGGATATCAAGAGAATAATTTCAGCCTTGATTTTTCGATTTTAAACTATATCAATCCCAAGTTGAACCGCTACTTGTATCGGTTGAAAGGATATGATAAGGAATGGTTGTCCGTTGAGGCGGGACGTAGGTTTGCTTATTATAACAATCTTCCGGCAGGTACTTATACCTTTTGTGTAAAGGGAGCCAACCAGAACGGAATTTGGTCTCCGGATATGAAATGCCTGCGTATAACTATTCTTCCACCGCCTTGGTTGTCGTGGTGGGCCTACTGTTTGTATGGTTTATTGGTCATTTCACTGGTATGGTATACTTATCGGATTGTTAGAAACCGTATTCGGATGAGGCAAGCCATAGAGATGGGTAAGATAGAACGGCAGAAAATGGAGGAGATCAATCATGCCAAATTACAGTTCTTTACCAATATCACTCATGAGTTGCTGACTCCGCTTTCTATTATCTCGGCTTCGGTGGACGAACTGAAGCAAGAAATACCTGCCGGTTCGCAGGTTTGCTCTGTGATTGCCGATAACACAGTGCGGCTAATTCGGCTGATTCAGCAAATACTGGAGTTTAGAAAAGTGGAGAACGGCAAATTGCGGCTGAAAGTTTCGCATGGAAATGTCAGTCTGTTTTTAAAGAAATCGGTATCGGCATTCGCTCCTCTGGTCAAGAAGCAGAAGCTGTCCATACAGTTTGATCTGTTTGAGGAATATTCGGGATATTTTGATGTGGACAAACTGGATAAAGTGTTGTACAATCTGCTTTCCAATGCCGCTAAATACACTCCCGAAGGAGGAACCATTGTAGTGTCACAGACTTATGATGCGGAGAGGGAACGTTTTAAATTGAGTGTGAATAATCCCGGCGAGTTGATTTCAAAAGAGAAGTTGGATCACATGTTCGAGCGGTTCTATGAAGGGGAGTATCGTAAATTCCATACCATAGGAACAGGCATCGGTTTGTCGCTGACTAAAGACTTGGTATTATTGCATCACGGAACGATACAAGTGTTTAGTGACAAGGAAGAGGGAAATACTTTTGTCGTTGAAATTCCTATAGGACGTGAGGCTTTTGACGAGAACGAGATAGATGAGAATACCGAGAATGTGGCTTATGCTATTCTGTCGGCAGATGAAATGGAGTATACATCGGAGGCCGATGTTCCGGAAGAGGAACCGGCTGCATCGACTATTCTGCTGGTGGAGGACAACGAGGAACTGTTGGCTTTAATGGTTCGGCTGTTGCATGGCAAATACCATATTCTGAAAGCTGTTAATGGAATGGAGGCTTTGGATATCCTGGCAAAGGAGGAGGTGGACTTGATTGTTTCCGATGTCATGATGCCCGAAATGGACGGCATGGAATTGTGCCGCAAGGTGAAGACTCAATTTGAAACCTGCCATATTCCATTGATTTTGTTGACTGCCAAGACTAGTGATGAAGACCGCGTGGAAGGATATGAGTCGGGAGCCGACGGTTATATCTGCAAACCGCTCCGCCTCTCTGTCTTGTTCGCCAAGATAGACAACTTGTTGAAACGGCGTAAACGTATGGGAGTGGATTTCCGCAAGCAGTTGGTCTTTGAGGCAAAAGAATTAAACTACACCTCGATGGACGAAGCTTTCATTCAGAAAGCGGTGAACTGTGTGAATGCCCATCTGGGTGATTGTGATTTTGAACATGCACAATTTATAACGGAGATGGGTATGGCGCGCACCACATTGGCGGATAAACTGAAACTGCTGACCGGACTTACTCCTTCTGCATTTATCGGTAATGTCCGTTTGCAGGCGGCTTGCCGGTTGATAGACGAGAAAAAGAAAATACGTATAGCCGATCTGGCGTATGCCGTAGGGTTCAATGATCCTAAATATTTCAGTTCCTGTTTTAAGAAAAAGTTCGGACTTTCTCCTACAGAGTATATGATGAGGTATGATGGCTGATTATTACCGGAAATAGGCTCTATAGGGAATAAACACCCCTTTTTCGGTAATAATTCTCCCTGTTTCTTTTCTGTTCCTCCTACTTTTGCTGGCAAATAAAACGAATTATCTTTATTTGTTAGACCTTTAAAGAAAAGTATTATGAACATGAAAACTCTGACAGGAACCAGCGCATTCCGGGTATTGAGCCTATTGCTGTGTTTCTGCTTCTTCATCCCTGCGATGAATGCGAGCGCTTCCAGTCTGCAAGCAGACAAGTTTAAAGTTTCCGGTATTGTAAAAGATGCCACAGGCGAGTCGGTTATCGGTGCCAGTGTGGTCGAAAAAGGAACCACCAATGGAACGGTTACTGATCTGGATGGAAATTTCAATCTCTTGGTGACTTCTAATTCTACTATCGTTATTTCTTTTATCGGGTATTCCGATCAGGAATTTCGTATTTCGAAAGACAATACGGTACTGAATGTCAATCTGAAGGAAGATACGGAAATGATTGACGAAGTGGTAGTGGTCGGCTATGGCGTACAGAAGAAGGAAAACCTGACGGGTTCTGTAGCTGCTGTAAATTTCAAGGATGTGGCTTCTATGCCGGTAGCGAATACTGCCAATATGCTTCAGGGACGTTTGCCGGGTGTGATGTTGACTAACAATGGTGCCCAGGCGGGGCATGACAGTCCTGAAATCCGCATCCGTGGTGTGGGAACTTTTGAACACAATGATCCGATGGTTCTGATAGATGGAGTGGAAAGCTCGGTGAGCCAGATCGCGGAGATCCCTGCTGACGATATTGAAAGTGTTTCTGTATTGAAGGATGCGGCTTCGGCTTCTATCTATGGTGTACGTGCCGCTAACGGTGTTATTCTGGTGACTACCAAGCGGGGTGGTGAGCAGAAACCTGCTATTACGTATTCCGGTAGTATCGCTTTGCAGGAAGCTACCGTGTTGCCCGATTATGTGAACTCTTATGAATGGGCGAAGATGTATAATGAATGCTGGCCTTCCAAGGCATATACGGATGATATGTTGCAAAAATTACAGAACGGATCAGATCCTGATCACTTCGCTAATACCAACTGGGCGAAGGAAATGTTTCGTACGGCAGCCATGCACCAACACCATTTGTCTGTGAACGGTGGTAGTAAAGCGGTACATTACATGATTTCCACTCAATATTTCCGGCAGGATGGTATCTTGCGCGAAACAGCCAATCAACGTTTCAATTTCCGTTCCAATCTGGATGCACAACTGGGTATTGTAAAATTGGGCTTGAATCTTTCGGGAAGCCGTCAGAATATTGATGAGCCTACCACCAGCGTTACCGGTGAAGGTTTGATGCGTTACCTCACTTGGTTTACCCGTCCTACTGTTCCGGTGCATTACTCCAATGGACATTACGGATTCCTGGATGGAAATCCCAACATTTCCCAATCCGTGTTCAAAAACCCGATTGAAGCTTTGAATATGGGATACAAGGATAACAAGCATTATCGTTTTGATGGTAAGTTCTTTGGTGAGATTGATCTTATGAAAGGATTGAAATTCCGTTCAAGCCTGGCTTATAAATACTATATGAATGATGTGACTACTTTCAATCCGAAGAATAACATAAGATATGATGCGGAAGGAAATGCGCTGACCACAGTCGGCACCAATAAACTGACAGACTATCATTATCTGGAAACAACTTATATCAATGAGAATATCCTGACCTATGACTTCTCTGTAGGAAACCATTCGTTCAATCTGCTGGCTGGTCATTCTATCCAGGCTACCCGTTGGGACAAGAATGAGGCGTCCAAGCAAGGATTTGCTACCGATAATATTTATGAGATGGATGGAGGCACGATGAATGACCATGTATCCGGATCAGCGGAGGAAAGTTCCTTGCAGTCATTCTTCGGACGTCTGAATTATAATTACGGAGGTCGTTATCTGCTGGAAATGAATGTCCGTCATGATGGTTCGTCACGTATGCCCAAAGCACATCGTTATGCCACTTTCCCGTCATTCTCGGGTGCATGGATCATGACGAATGAAAAATTTATGGAAAATGTGAAGTTCCTCCACTCGTTGAAATTGCGTGGCAGCTGGGGTAAATTGGGAAACCAGGAAATAGGTAATTATGCTTATGCTGCTACATTGGCGGCTAGTGGCAGTTACTATTTCGGCGATAACAAGCAGATTGGTATGAAGACCACCAAGATTCCTAATGAAAACATTAAATGGGAAACCACCACAATTACGGACTTTGGTTTTGATGCTGCGTTCTGGGGTGGAAAGATTAATGTTACTTTCGACTGGTATGAGAAAAACACCTCGGATATCTTGATGAAACTGGCTATGCCGGGTATCTTCCTGGGTTCATTGAGCGCTCCTTATCAGAATGCGGGAAAAGTCCGTAACCGTGGTTGGGAATTGGCGGCTAACTATTTCGATCAGAAAGGTGACTGGGCATGGCAGGCAGGCTTCTCACTTTCAGGTGTGAAGAATGAGATTACCGATATGAAAGGGGTGGAAGATATCGGTAATAATACGATTAATCGTGAAGGCGAAGCTATCGGTTCTTATTATGGATTGAAAGCTGTCGGTATCTATCGTACTCAGGCGGATCTGGATCGTGTGAATGTGAACGGACAGAAGATCCTGCAAAATAATCAGGAGCCGCAATTGGGTGATATCATGTATGAGGATATAGATAATAATGGCAACATCAATGATGCCGACCGTACTATTATCGGAAATCCGTTCCCTAAATTGCAGTATTCTTTTAACTTGGGATTCTCTTATAAAGATTTTGATGTTAATACATTCTGGCAGGGTATTGCAGGGGTCTATCGTTATAATTGGGATGAGACCACTATTTCCAATGGTGGAAACAAGACTAGCCGCTGGCTGGACAGATGGTCTGAAAGTAACCCGAATGGAAGTATGCCTCGTTTGGGAGGTACCATTAATAATAACTATTCTTCATTTTGGTTGACAAAAGGCGATTATTTGCGTCTGAAGAATTTGGAAATCGGATATACTTTCAGACAAAGAGAGTTTTTGACCAAGCTGGGTGTTCAGAGTGTCAGACTTTATTTGGCAGGAACTAATTTGCTAACTTTCACTCCCTTGGATGATTATGATCCAGAAAAGTTGAGCACAGATTCCCGTAATGATGTGCATCCCAATACAAGAACTTATTCATTTGGTGTTAACGTTAAATTTTAAAAGCAACAACTATGAAATCAATTAATAAATTTATAGGGCTGGCTCTATTGTCAGGGGCTTTGCTGACTTCTTGCTCTGACAGTTTTTTGCAGAGGAACTCATTGACAGAATCTTCGTCCAATACATTCTGGCAGACGCCGGAGGATGCACTGATGGCGCTGGCGTCTTGTTATGACGCTTTGCAGAGCAATCAACTTTATAATTCCGACCAATATTCACTGGGCCCGTTGTACATGGATTGTATATCGGATAATGGCGGTCATTTCAACTGGAGCGGCTGGATGGAAGGTTATGACATGGCTATGGGGATTCATACTCCCAGCTCTTCTATTATTGGTAGTTACTGGAAAGATTGCTATGAGGTGATCAGTCGTTGCAATGTGTTGATAGCCAATATTGACAGAGTGGATATGGATGTCTCGCAAAAAGCTGTTTATCTGGCTGAGGCAAAGACTCTACGTGCATTGATGTATATAAACCTAACCATGACGTATCAAGATGTTCCTTTCCTGACCGCCCCTCTGACCATTGACGAGGCTGAATGTGAGAAGACAGACCGTGCTACTATTGTGGCTCATATTATGACTGATTTGCAAGATGCGGCTGAAGTACTTCCTGTCAAAGCTTCTTCACGGGGACATATCACCAAAGGAGCAGCTCTTTCCTTACTGGGGCGTGTGGCTTTGTATAATGAGAAATGGGATGAGGCGATTACTGCCTATAAGCAGGTACAGGGCTTGGGATATTCACTTGATCCGAGTTATGCCAAACTGTTTACTCAAAGTGGAGAGACTTCTCCTGAAATCATTTTTGCGGTCCGTTATGAAGGGCCGGGTATGAGTGAAGGCGCTGCTTTTAATGCGCATTGGAATACTCCGCTGGAAGCGATGAACGGTACGATTGATTTGGCGGATGCTTATTATTGTAAAGACGGTAAACCGACTGCTGATACCAAGATTGCCGAATTAAACGGTGAGGGTGGCTTGGATGTCAGCAAGCCTAATCCGGCTCATTTTGAAAATCGTGATCCGCGTTTGTATAGTACTTTGTTTGTTCCCGGTATGCTTTGGAACGGTAAAGGGGGATAGATAGTTCGGCTTCCAATCCGTATGCTAATATATATGGTGGAGCTGCTGCTGCTCTCTCTACCGTATATGTTTATAAATATTTCGATTCTACGGATACTTCTAACTCTTGGGATAACGGACAAGACTTTTATGTGGTGCGTTATGCCGAAGTTTTGTTATCTTTGGCTGAAGCGATGGTACAGAAAGGCGGCTATGTTTATAGTGATGTTACTGCTTTAGTTAATGAAGTGCGACAACGTGCGGATGTGAATATGCCTACTGTAGAGGAGGTAGAAGGTACTGTGCTTTCTAAAGACGAGTTGCTGGGGGTCATCAAGCATGAACGTCGTGTGGAATTGGCTTTTGAAGGTTTGCGCTTGTTCGACCTTTATCGTTGGAAAGAACTGGATAAGGCGGTTGCTAATATTGAGAATGAACGTACTACATACAGTCTGGCGTATGAGGCGCGCAAGTTCAACGGTGAAAGAGATTATGTATGGCCTTTGCGACTGCCGAACTGGATACTAACAAGAAACTGGTTCAGCACAACTTGTGGAAGTAATGTAGGGTGCGGGTTTTCATCACAGGTTACACGGATTGTTACAAAGGAGTATGAATTAGATAAGTTTTAAATCAAAAAAAACGGTGTAGATCTGTGTAAACTGTGCTGAATCCTGATAGTCCTGACAACTTCTGAAATAAATTGATAACCTTTTAAAAACGGAAGAGAAATGAGAAAAACAATGATCCTTCTTTTATTTTCCTTCCTGTTGGCAGCATGTTCCGATAGCCCTGTGTGCTATTATCTGGATGCTGCCGGCGGCGATGATAATAATAGCGGGCTGGCACCCGATGAAGCATGGAAAAGTCTGGAAAAACTACATGGAGTGAAATTGCTGCCGGGCAATAAAGTTTTGTTGAAGCGTGGTGAGGTTTTTAATGGCGAACTTGAAATCACCGGGCAGGGTGTACCCGAAGACCGTATTTATATAGATGCCTATGGTGATGATGAACGGAAACCTTGCATTGTGGGATATGATACCTCCTTGTATGCAGCCCGTATCTGTAATTCGGACTATATAACGATGCAGAATTTGGAAATCGTGAATACAGGCAGACAGCCTCTACCTTATCGTTCGGGCTTGAAGATAGAGTGTATGGACTATGGCGTATCACAGAACATTGTTGTCAAGAATGTGACTGTGCGGGATGTCAATGGTTCGTTGGTAAAGGAAAAAGGCGGAGGATGCGGCATTTATATAGTAAATGGCGGTAAAGAGAAAATTTCAACATTCAATAGGTTAACCATAGAGAACTGCCATATTTTGAGATGTGCCCGTAACGCCATGATTTGGGCCGCTTATAGCGACCGGCAGAACTGGCATCCCAACAAGCATACCGTGATACGGGGAAATCTGATCGAGAAAGTGCCAGGTGATGGTATTGTACCTATCGGTTGTGACAGTACTTTGATAGAATACAATGTAATGCGTGATTGTCCCGATGTACTTCCTGAGACAGAGGCGGCGGCAGGTATTTGGCCTTGGAGCTGTGACAACACTTTGGTACAGTTCAATGAGGTAAGTGATCATAAGGCTCCGTGGGATGCACAGGGATTTGACTCGGACTGGAATTGTACGGGAACTGTTATCCAATATAATTATAGTCATGATAACTATGGTGGCTTGGTACTGGTTTGCAATGACGGTACGGCCGACGCATCTTTTAATGTGGGTAACTTGGGTACTATTGTCCGTTACAATGTGAGCATAGGCGATGGAGTACGTCCCAAACCTACCCGTGCGGGTATGTTTTCACCGGCTGTTCATCTGGCAGGTCCTGTAAAGGACAGTCACATCACCCGTAACATTATTCATGCGAATCGTAAACCGGCGGCTGATATTGACCGTACGATGATTACTTTGGATTCATGGGGCGGATATCCGGACAGTACATTTATTGGCGGGAATATTTTTTATACTTCTGAATCCAGCAGATTCCAACTGACGGAGTCCACTCATAATTTCTTTGAAGGCAATTATTTCCTTGGCCGGTTCGAGAAGTTGCCTGAAGATGGTAAAGCCTGCCAACTGACTGATATTTATCAGCAGGAAGTGCTGGCGAAGGACGAGAACGGTTATCAGGGATTGGCTTTGTTGATGGATACGGTGGAAGTGGCTGGAGCAAAAGGAATTTTTGTCAATAAGGAGGCTATTGAGAATTTCTTTAGCCGGTTAGAGAAATAGGCAAATAATAGCTGTGATTTTATGAAAGTTCAAAGACCGTGTTGCAAGGGTCTTTGAACTTTCTTTATTTTACATAGATCGTTTGTCTTATTCCCTTGTCATTTGTTATTTGCTTCCTGATATCCTGATAGTAAAAAAGATGATTTGCCCCATCCTGGTTCAAATCATCTTTTAAATCTCCCCGTCGGGGGAAGACTATAAAAATATTATTTGGGTAGATTAAAAGCTACACTCATTTCTTTCATCTGTTCCTGGCTCATGCCGTCAGGCTCAAATCCCATATTCTTGGCGGCAATGTAAATCAATGCGGATTTGTTTAAGACATCAATTTGGTCGAATGCGGCCATTACGTCACGGTCTACAGCGAAGATTCCGTGTTTTTCCCACATTACTACATCATAGTCAGCCAATTCCTTGATGGTTGCATCAGCTAGTTCTACAGAGCTAGGCAATTGGTAAGGGATCATACCCAGACCACGTGGCAGAATGCCTTTGTTTCGGGAATCATGCTCCATAACAGATTAGTTGCCACATCTTTTTCCATGAACTTCTTGTTGTGAGACAAAGCGATCAGTTCAATGGGATGTGTATGTACGGATGCTTTATAAGGAGAGCCTGTACTGATCAGGTAATTGTGTACACTCAGGTGGGAAGGTACTTCCGAAGTAGGTTGAACCGGTTTGTCGGCAATGATGACATAACTTGCGCAGTCGTCCAGAATACGGATGACGGAGCCGTTGTCCATAGGCCAGCGTGCCAGATCACGCATACGCATATTGGTTCCTTTGCAATAAAAATAACAGCCTTTCAAGTGGGGCAGTGTTACACCGATTTGTTTTACTTCGCTGATAGCGGGCATCCGGCGGATTTCATCGTCTACATATTCGGTGATATTGACGGTGATATTACCTCCGTTGCGTTCTGCCCATCCTTTTTGCCACAGATATCCGGCTACTTCGGCTACTTTATTCACCTCTTTGGCCAATTCGGGGCGGTTGTCTAAGATTGATTTCATATCTTTTTTTATTTGATTGTTCATAGAGTCCTGCTATTCATTTTTTACACTGAATGACAGCATGCTACAAATATAGTAATTCTTTTAGAATAAATTAGGGAATACAAGAGAAAAGATAAGAACGACCAGTCCGGTTACCAAAACTGTGATAGTCTGAGTGGATACGCCTTTCCATTCTTTTAACAAGATTCCCCATACGTTACTGAAAGTAACATTCAAAGCCATCAATATACACCATGAGAAGGCTAGCAGCACGGGGCTTCCGGTCAGGAAACTTTTACCCATTTCCAGCCCGAAGAATTGCATATACCATAGTACTCCTGCCAAGGCGCAGAATATCAGGTTATTTCCCCATACATTGCCTTTGGCATAATCGCTCAGGGTCTTGTTGGCTACATTTTGTTGCAGACAGTAAACGGCATTGGTCAAAAAGCCTCCCAATGTTACCAGGAAGATGACAGGAAGTCCTGCATAAAGACCTTCTACGCCTCCTGCCAGCGCAGCTTCCTTGATGGGCGTTCCGGCATCGAGTCCCAAAGCGAAACAGGCGCTCATCACACCTGCCAGCAAGGCTACCAACAGTCCTTTGGTCAGAGCGAAGTCTTTCACTGCCGCACGTTTTTCTTCCTCGCTCATGTTCTTGGCGCGAAGACTGCCGGCATATCCGATAATAGCAATGCCCGACAAGGTGATACATACTCCCAGTAAAAGAATAAGTCCGTTCCCTTCGAACAGGTTTGTTCCGGCAAAGATGGCGGGGAAGAGCGTTCCGAATCCGGCACAAGTACCCAGTGCGATACTTTGCCCTAAGGCTACTCCCAGATAGCGCATGGAAAGGCCGAAGGTGAGGCCGCCCACTCCCCATAATATACCATAAAAGATGCTCATCAGAGCACCTCCCGCTCCCCAAAGGTCAAACAGACTGCCTCCTTGGGGGATACCTAGCAACGCACCTGATAGTGGGAACACTAGCCAGGCGAATACACCTTGTATCAGCCAGAAACTTTCCCAACTCCATTCTTTTACCTTTTTAATAGGTACGTATGAACTGGATTGGCAGAAACTTCCTATGGCGATAATGATTAATCCGATAATGATTTCCATTGTTTATACTCTTTAAAACCACAAATACGTTCTCTGTGGGGCAGGCTTTTGGAGCTGCTCCTACAGAGGACGATTTTGCGGTTGGGGGTTGATTAGCGTTTAGAAGTAACTTCTGCTTCGTATTTCTCTACTTCTGCAATGAATTCTTCGCCTACGGGTACATTGTTCTTCAAGCAGAACATATCCCATACTGCATTCCAAGGCAAAGCTTTTTCTTCTTCGAGCAGAGCCAGACGTTGGAAACCTTGTCCGTTTGCTTCGTATTCGCGCAGTTTGGCAATCGGTTCCAACAAAGCACGTACCATACATTTCTGAGCCGCACGGCTGCCGATGACGTATGCACCGATACGGTTGATGGAAGCATCGAAATAGTCAAGCCCGTAGTGTACACGGTCCAAAGCGTTGCAACGAACGATTTCGCTGAACAATTCCATTGTGGGGTCGTCCATGATAGTTACGTGGTCTGAATCCCAACGTACGGGGCGGCTTACGTGCAGCATCAATTCGGGAACATACAGCAACAAAGAAGAAACTTTGTCAGCAACACTTTCTGTCGGGTGGAAATGACCGGTATCCAAGGTGATCATCTTGTTGTTCTTGGCGCCATAGCCGATATAGAAGTCATTGGAACCTACTGTATAGCTTTCCAGTCCGATACCGAATACTTTTGATTCGATACAGTCTTTCATATTCTTATACTCTGTTGCGAAAATCTGATCCAGAGAGTCTTTCAACAAAGCACGGTATTTCATGCGGTTTACGGTGATGTCTTTGCTGCCATCGTGTACCCACAGGTTCATGATACAAGGATCGCCTTGGGCTTTACCCATTTCTTCGGCTACGGCACGGCAACGTTTGGTATGTTCAATCCAGAAATTGCGGATACCTTCATCAGGATTTGCCAAAGACAGGTCACCACTTTTGGGATGTGAGAATGAAGTAGAGTTGAAATCCAGTTTCATGTTGTTTTCCTTACCCCATTCAATCCAGCTCTTGAAATGTTCGGGTTCTACTTCGTCACGATCTACTACTTTCCCTTGAAAATCGCCATAGATTTCGTGCAGATTCAAACGGTGGGTACCCGGTATGTATGAAGCGGCTTTCAGAATGTCTGCACGCAGTTCGTCGATGTTGCGGCTTTGCCGGGATAGTTGCCTGTAGCCTGGATACCACCGGTCAATGAACCAGCCTGAACTTCAAAACCGGTAACATCGTCTGCTTGCCAGCAATGCAGTGACAGGTGGAAGTTCTGCATGGTTTCCATCACTTTTTCTGTGTCGACACCTACAGCGGCATAACGCTCTTTTGCAATCTCATACGCTTTATTAATCAATTCTTCTTTCATGATATTATTTGTTTAATGAATAAATTTCAAGGTGAATATTAAATGTCTTCTCTATAATGAGCTAAATACGTTTTATATGCTTCTTCCCATTCTTCGGCTTGCTGGGGTTCGAAGGAAACGGTTTCTATGGAAGTGCTGATCAGTTGGCGCATGGCCGCAATGTCGCTGACCAGTCCGTTGGCTTTTGCCTGCAACATAATGTTTCCGATGGCTGTTCCTTCACTGGGACCTGCTACAACAGGTACGCCTACTGCATTACAAGTGAACTGGTTCAACAGATTGTTTCGTGAGCCGCCACCGATAATGTGCAGCTTTTCGATGGGGAACGGGGCCATTTGCTGCAAATAGCCGAATATTTGTTTGTAGCGCAGGGCAAGGCTGTCGAAAATGCAACGGGTGATTTCGCCGTAACTCTGTGGCACAGGTTGGTTGGTTTCCTTACAATAATGCCCGATGGCTTGAATCATGGATGTCGGATTGGCGAAACAGGGAGCGTCGGGATTGATCACACTGCGGAAAGCGGGAACTGCCAGAGCGGCATCTATCAGTCTGTATAAGAATAGTTGTTGGTTGCCTCCCATTCCTTGCGGCAGCGTTCCAACAGCCACATGCCGCAGATGTTTTTCAGGAACCGGGTCGTTCCTTCCACTCCTCCCTCGTTTGTGAAGTTCTGTTCGAAACTTTCCTTGTTTATAATGGCATCTTTCACTTCAATTCCCATCAGACTCCACGTGCCTGAGCTCAGATAAGCGAATCTTTCATCTTGCGCTGGTACGGCTGCTACGGCTGATCCTGTGTCATGACCGGCAACGGCAATGACTGGAATAGCCCCCAGACCTGTGATCTTTTGCACTTCTTCTGTCAGCACTCCGATAGGTTCTCCCGGGAAAACGAAACGGCCGAATTGCTCTTCCTTGATCCCTGCTATATCCAGCAGTTCCTTTTCAAAGCGTTTGGTACGCGGATTCAACATTTGAGAGGTGGAAGCGATGGTATATTCTGTTACCATCTTGCCTGTAAGCATATAGCTTAAAGCATCCGGCATGAACAGTATTTTATCTGCCGCTTCCAAGGCCGAGCAATGATTGCGGTGAAGAGTTGACAGTTGGAACAGAGAATTGAAATTCATAATCTGAATTCCGGTAATGTCATATACCCGTTCACGGGAAATATGGGTGAAATATTCTTCGGGCGCGCTACAGTGTGTGGGTCACGATAGCAGTAAGGATTGCGAAGCAATTCTCCGTCTTTGCCCACTAATACAAAATCCACTCCCCAAGTATCGATACCGATGGACCGGATAGGTAAATTGTCTTTTGCTACGACTTTCAGCCCTCTGATGATTTCATTGTATAGGGCGTAAATATCCCAATAACAATGTCCTCCGGTTTCTATAATATGGTTGGGGAAACGAGTCAGTTCTTTCAACTCCATTTTGCCTTCTCCCAGACAACCTAAGATGGTACGTCCGCTGGTGGCTCCCAGATCTACCGCAAAGAAATAAGTGTGTTCCATGCCTTTAATTTTGATTTTAAGGAATTAATAGTGCTACAAAAATAGATTATTCTCCCGAAAGTCGCCCTTGTTTTTTTGATATTATAACTGTTGGATTTGGTTGTACCTGTCGTAAAACATAATATTGTCACTTTTTTAGGAAGGTTCTTGGCGAAATGACGGAATATCAAGCCTTCGCCATATATAGCGGGATAAGGTTAGGAGTAATTATGGGGAAAATTACACAGCATGTTGTTTTTTTGTTGGCTGGTTGTGGCTGTAAGCGTCAGTGCTTGGGCTGCAAGAGAAGATATGTCATTCGTGACTTTTGCTGACCCTTATAGACCGGATTTTTGCTAAAAACTTGCATAAAAGCGTAAAAATATTCCTCTTTTTGTATCTATATTCCCAAATATTCCGTAATTTTGCCTCCGAATCAGAATAATTATGCAGTATGAAGAGCAAGAATAGCAGACTTGATGCCATTAAGATTATTATTTCGAGCAAAGAAATAGGTAGTCAGGAAGAGTTGTTGCAGGAATTGTCGAAAGAAGGATTCCAATTGACACAAGCTACTTTGTCACGTGATTTGAAACAGTTGAAAGTGGCGAAGGCAGCCAGTATGAACGGGAATTATGTATATGTATTACCCAATAATACCATGTACAAACGCATGACCGAGCAACATTCGGCCGGTGAGATGTTGATGCATAATGGATTTATTTCCATTGAATTCTCGGCTAATCTGGCAGTCATCAAGACTCGTCCCGGATATGCGAGCAGCCTGGCATACGATATTGACAGCCGGAACTTTGACGAAATATTGGGAACTATCGCCGGAGATGACACCATCATGCTTGTGGTTCGTGAAGGCTGCACAAGAGCAGGGGTGAAAAATGCACTTGCGTTGATTATACCGAATATACAGTAAAATAATATAGATTAAAGAAGGAAATGGATGTTAAACAAGTGGATGTGATGGTGGCGGATGCCTCACATGAAGTTTACGTTGATAAAATTTTAGATACCATCAGGGAAGCAGCTAAGGTACGCGGAACGGGCATCGCAGAACGCACGCATGAATATGTAGCGACGAAGATGAAAGAAGGAAAGGCGATTATCGCTTTATGTGGAGAGGATTTTGCAGGTTTTACCTACATTGAGTCATGGGGGAACAAACAATATGTAGCGACCTCGGGTTTGATTGTACATCCCAATTATAGGGGCTTGGGACTCGCTAAGCGTATAAAGGCGGCTTCGTTCCGCTTGGCGCGTTTGCGATGGCCTAAGGCAAAGATATTCAGTCTGACCAGTGGGGCGGCAGTCATGAAAATGAATACGGAATTGGGATATGTTCCCGTAACTTTTAATGAGCTGACTGACGATGAATCTTTCTGGAAAGGTTGTGAAGGATGTACCAATCACGATATATTAGTGGCAAAGAATCGTAAGTTTTGTATTTGTACAGCCATGCTTTACGATCCGGCTTTGCACGAGGAGGACACTATTTAATAAATTAAAAATTAAGAATTAAAAATGAAAGGATGGTTGCGCGTTCATGCGTTTGTTTTTCAATTTTTAATTCTCAATTAAAACAATATCATTATGGAAGAAAAGAAGAAAAAAGTTGTAGTGGCGTTCAGTGGGGGGCTTGATACCTCTTTCACTGTAATGTATCTGGCTAAGGAAAAAGGGTATGAAGTGTATGCAGCTTGTGCAAACACCGGTGGCTTCAGTGCGGAACAACTGAAGCAGAATGAAGAGAACGCTTACAAACTGGGTGCTGTGAAATATGTGACACTGGATGTAACTCGGGAATACTATGAAAAGAGCTTGAAATATATGGTATTCGGTAACGTGCTCCGTAACGGTACTTATCCTATTTCTGTCAGTTCCGAACGTATCTTCCAAGGATTGGCTATAGCACGTTATGCGAATGAGATAGGTGCGGACGCTATCGCACACGGATCGACCGGTGCCGGTAATGACCAGATCCGTTTCGATATGACTTTCCTGGTACTGGCTCCTGGGGTTGAAATCATTACGCTGACCCGTGACATGGCATTAAGCCGTCAGCAGGAAATCGATTATTTGAACGAACATGGTTTTGCGGCTGACTTTACAAAATTGAAATATTCTTATAATGTAGGCCTTTGGGGAACTTCTATCTGTGGCGGGGAAATATTGGACTCTGCGCAAGGTTTGCCCGAAAGCGCTTATTTGAAACAAGTGACTAAGAAGGGAAGCGAGCAGCTTCGTCTTACCTTTGAAAAAGGTGAGCTGAAAGCTGTTAATGACGAGAAGTTTGACGATCCTATCAAGGCTATTCAGAAAGTGGAGGAGATCGGCGCACCTTACGGTATCGGGCGTGACATGCACGTGGGAGATACCATTATCGGTATCAAAGGCCGCGTGGGGTTCGAGGCTGCCGCTCCGATGCTGATTATCGGCGCTCATCGTTTCCTTGAAAAATATACGTTGAGCAAATGGCAGCAATATTGGAAAGACCAGGTTGCCAACTGGTATGGAATGTTCCTGCATGAAAGCCAGTATCTGGAACCGGTAATGCGCGATATTGAGGCCATGTTACAGGAGTCCCAGCGTAATGTGAACGGTACGGCTATCTTGGAACTCCGTCCGCTTTCATTCTCTACCGTGGGTGTTGAATCGAAAGATGATCTGGTGAAGACCAAATTCGGTGAATACGGTGAAATGCAGAAGGGCTGGACGGCGGAGGATGCCAAAGGCTTTATCAAAGTGACTTCTACACCTTTGCGTGTTTATTATAATAACCACAAGGACGAAGAAATTTAATAAGTATGATTAAAGTAGGAATTATCGGTGGGGCAGGTTATACGGCAGGCGAATTGATCCGTCTGCTGATCAATCACCCCGATGTAGACATAAAGTTTATAAATAGCAGCAGTAACGCCGGCAATAAGATTACCGACGTACATGAGGGGCTCTATGGTGAAACGGATTTGGTTTTTACCGACGAACTTCCTTTGGATGAGATTGATGTATTGTTCTTCTGTACGGCTCATGGGGATACGAAGAAGTTCATGGATAGCCACAACGTACCCGAAGATTTGAAAATCATCGACCTCAGCATGGATTACCGCATCAAGAGTGACGACCATGACTTCATTTATGGTCTGCCGGAACTGAACCGCCGTGCTATCTGCCATAGCAAGCACGTGGCCAATCCGGGATGTTTTGCTACTTGTATCCAGCTGGGTCTGTTGCCGCTGGCCAAACATCTGTTACTGAACGGGGATGTGATGGTAAATGCCATCACCGGAAGCACAGGGGCAGGGGTGAAACCGGGTGCTACCAGCCATTTCAGCTGGCGTAATAATAATATGAGCATCTATAAACCGTTTTCTCATCAGCATGTTCCCGAAATCAAGCAGTCATTGAAGCAGTTGCAGAACAGCTTCGATGCTGAAATAGATTTCATCCCTTACCGGGGCGATTTCCCGCGTGGTATCTTTGCTACTTTGGTTATCAAGTGCAAAGTGGAACTGGAAGAATTGGTGAAGATGTATCAAGATTACTATGCCGAGGATTCTTTTGTTCATATTGTAGATAAAAATATAGACTTGAAGCAGGTGGTGAACACCAACAAGTGTCTGATTCATCTGGAGAAACATGGCGATAAGCTGCTGGTGATCTCTTGTATTGACAACTTGTTGAAAGGTGCGAGCGGACAAGCGGTTCATAACATGAATCTCATGTTCAATCTGGAAGAGACTGTAGGGCTGAAGCTGAAACCGTCTGCTTTTTAATGAAAAAGAGATTATGAAATTATTCGATGTATATCCTCTTTTTGACATAAACATTGTCAAAGGGAAAGGTTGCCATGTATGGGATGATCAAGGTACGGAATACCTTGATCTGTATGGCGGCCATGCAGTTATCTCTATCGGTCACGCGCATCCGTACTATGTGGAGATGATAAGCAACCAGGTAGCACAGTTGGGATTTTATTCCAATTCGGTGATTAACAAGTTGCAGCAGGAAGTGGCAGACCGTTTGGGGAAACTTTCGGGCTACGATGATTATCAATTGTTCTTGATAAACAGTGGAGCCGAGGCAAATGAAAATGCGTTGAAACTGGCCTCTTTCTATAATGGCCGTAAGCGTGTGCTTTCTTTTTGTAAAGCATTTCATGGTCGTACTTCGCTGGCGGTGGAGGTAACCAATAATCCGAAAATAATAGCTCCGATTAATGATAACGGTCATGTGACTTATCTGCCTTTGAACGATATAGAAGCGGCTAAGGCGGAACTGGCGAAAGGAGATGTTTGTGCGGTGATAATCGAAGGTATTCAGGGAGTAGGAGGCATTCAAGTTCCGGAAGTGAAATTCTTGAAGGAACTGAGCAAGGCTTGTGAAGAAGCGGATGCTGTCCTGGTTCTGGATGAAATACAATCCGGTTACGGACGTAGCGGTAAGTTCTTCGCTCACCAACACGCAGGCATCCGCCCCGATATGATTACGGTAGCCAAAGGAATTGGCAATGGTTTCCCGATGGCCGGCGTTCTGATCAGCCCGAAATTCAAGCCGGTATATGGACAATTGGGGACAACTTTTGGTGGAAACCATCTGGCTTGTGCGGCTGCCATTGCAGTGCTTGATGTCATGAAAGGTGAGAATCTGGTAGAGAACGCTGCCCGGGTGGGCGCTCATCTGCTGAAAGAATTAAAGCAGTTCCCGCAAATAAAAGAGGTGCGTGGCGAAGGTTTGATGATTGGTATGGAGTTTGAGGAGCCGGTCAAGGAATTGCGTCGTCGCCTGCTGTTCGAACAGAAAGTATTTACCGGAGTCAGTGGTACTAATGTCATTCGTCTGCTTCCCCCTTTGTGCCTTACTATGGCAGAGGCTGATGAATTTATCGGACGCTTTCGTAAAGTGTTGGTATAAGCCGGAGATTCCGGAAGAATAATAATCAGCGAAAGAAAATAAAGCCTCGTCAGGAAACATTCCGGTTCCGGCGGGGTTTTATTTTGTATTCTTCCTCTCGGGCGGAAAACTCACATTCATCCCCTATTCGGCTCATCCTCTTCAAAGTCGTTTTATTTTTAGCTTTTCATCGTGCGTTCTTCTCTTTTTTCTTTTATCTTTGTAGCCATAGACTTAATCTTTTAATAATATGAAAGTAGCAATTATAGGTGCGGGAAATATGGGAGGAGCCATTGCCCGCGGCCTTGCCCAAGGCACAATTATTCCGGCGAGTGATGTAACAGTAGCCGATCCGTTCAGCGGAAGTCTGGAAACTTTGCAGGCGGATTATCCGGAGATTAATGTAACAACGGAAAATCCGAAAGCGATAAAGGATGCCGATATCGTTATTCTGGCAGTGAAACCATGGCTGATAGATCAGGTATTGAGTGTGATTCATCTGACTCCCCGGCAGGTATTGGTTTCTATCGCAGGGGGTGTAACCTTCGAACAGCTGGTGAAGAGTGTAGGCCCGGAACAGACCATATTCCGTCTGATACCCAACACCGCTATTTCTCAGTTGGAAAGTATGACCTTGATATCCAGTCGTAATGCCAGTAAGGAACAGGAACAACTGATGCTGGATATCTTTAATGAATTGGGCCTGGCTATGCTTATTCCCGAAAGTCAGATGGCTGCTACTACGGCTTTGACCTCATGCGGTATAGCATACGTGTTGAAATATATTCAGGCGGCTATGCAGGCGGGTATCGAATTGGGCATTTATCCGAAGAATGCGCAGAAAATGGTGGCCCAGTCGGTAAAAGGAGCTGCTTCACTGATCTTGAACAACGATACTCATCCCAGTGTGGAGATAGACAAGGTATGCACTCCCGGTGGCATGACTATCAAGGGCATTAATGAATTGGAACACGAAGGATTTGATTCAGCGATTATTAAAGCGATGAAAGCTTGTCTGAAATAGAGACGAATTTGTTAAAATGGCGTGGATAACACGATTCTTCTTTTTTTTAGGCATTGTGTTATCTACGTTCTATAGAAGCCCTTTTTACAGGTTTAATATAAAAATATTTTCACTTCTTTGCTTCTGGTTTCATTTTTCATGTTATCTTTGTTATAAAAGATAAGATCTAAATTAAAAGAGAACTATGATAAACACAGAATTGTTTAAAGAAGTGTCACCTCTGTCGGCCAAGGACTGCTTTATCTTGATAGAGCGTCAGAAATCGAATTTTAATTTCCCTATACATATACATCCCGAGTGCGAACTGAATTATATTGAAAATGCCAAAGGTGCGCAGCGCATTGTTGGCGATTCAATAGAGGAAATAGATGAAGAAGAGTTGGTACTTGTGACGAACCCGAAATTGGAGCATGCCTGGATGGATCATCATAAAACATCGCAGAATATTCATGAAATAACGATTCAGTTTCATTCGGATCTGCTGACTGAGGCATTTCTGAACAAGAACCAGATGATTAGTATTCAGCAGCTTTTCCGTCGTGCGGAGAAAGGGGTGGTGTTCAGTCGGGAGACAATAGCGAAAGTCCGTCCGTTGCTAAAGATTTTAACCTGCGAGAATGATAGTTTCTACTCCTTGATAAAGCTGCTTGTTATTCTTCATGAATTATCATTGGATAAAGGAATGCGCGAACTGTCAACGGGTCAGTTTGCCGCCAATATCGTTTCCAAGGAGCATAATGATACGAGGCTTAATAAGGTGGTAGATTACCTCAACCAGCATTTCTCGGAAGTGATCCGTCTTTCGGACGTGGCCGAAATGATGAATATGAGTGAGGCGTCTTTCTGTCGTTTTATCAAACAGCATACTTCTAAAAGTTTTATTGACTTTCTTACAGACATCCGTCTGGGAGCCGCTTCACGTGCTCTGATTGATTCCTCCTTGTCGATAGCAGAAATAGGATACGACTGCGGTTTTAATAATCTGTCCAATTTCAACCGTATCTTTAAGAAGAAAAAAGGGCTTACTCCCAGAGAATTCCGTGACAATTACCGTAAAAACAAGACTATTATTTAAAGGAGACAGAATCGTACGGTTATTGATTATAAACGAATGTTTAA
>NZ_BAKM01000025.1 GCF_000614185.1 Phocaeicola sartorii JCM 17136 = DSM 21941
CGGATTTCTATATGGACCTGAAGACAGGCCGCACGTACCGGGAGAAGCCGGTGGTGTTTTCCTATGGCAGTGTGGAACTGCTGAGGGTGGGAGAGACTTTCCACAGCCGCACCCGTAAACCGTATGCTTCCATGAACGGCCTGCACAAGGACAGCCTCTGCTTTTATGGTTTTTATCTGAAGATACCGGATTATCGCGTCCCGAAGTCCTGCCGGCTGGTGGATTCCGAATGGTCCACCGTATTTGATATATTCGCCTGTCTGCTGGCAGGGGATGACGAGGAGGTGTATTGGTGCTGCGGCCACCTGGCCGACCGGAGCATCGTGGTGATGGACGGGGCAGGAAAGTATTACCATGTGGGGAAAGGAACAGAGAAAGGAACGCGGAAACGCTACATAGCCTCCAATCTTCCCACCCCCGGCGAGGAGGACTTTGACACGGCGATAAAGAAACTGAAAGCGGAAGCCGGACAGCGTGCGGCGGAAAATGCCAGAAAGCGGCAACAGGACGAGGAAGCGAAAAGGCAGCGAAGGCTGAAAGAGATCAGGGAGGCCCTTCCTTACCGTATGGGGATGAAATGGGGCTTGAAACTGGGGGAACGTATCATCGTCCCTCCCAAATACAGAAAGATCCTGCCTCCGGTGGGCGGTTATTGTGCCTTTGAGGAAAACGCCTGCCAGTGGGGCGTGATGGCACTGGATGGCAAGGTGGTGGTGGAAGCCCGTTACCAGGAGGTAAATATAGAACCCGACGGCACGGTGCACCTGACCGTCATCCCCGGCAAGGTGAAGACCATCCAACTTTGAGCGCCTACGGAAACGGAACGCAAATGACACCCACGATGCCCATTAAAAAACAAGATAAATTTGTATCATCCGCGTCATTTGCGTTCTGAAAAAAGGCGGACCGTCTGCCTGAGTTCGCATATACATTCAGAAAGGTTTCTATTATTACAGAATTTTTTCCATAATAAGCGTCTAATCTTTCTTTTTTCACATTTTTTTTCTGTACTTTTGCGCTCAAATTTAAAAACCATTTTTTATAACCCAATATGGCAAATGTGATTAAATTACACAAAGGCTTGAACATCAACCTGAAAGGAAAACCCGCTCAGGAGTTCTTTGACGTGAAGCAGCCGGACATCTATGCGATAGTGCCCGATGATTTTCATGGCGTGACTCCCAAAGTCGTGGTCAAGGAGCAGGAATATGTGATGGCCGGGGGAACATTGTTTGTTGACAAGAACCACCCCGAAGTGAAGTTCGTATCTCCGGTAAGCGGTGTCGTTACCAGCGTGGAGAGAGGCGAACGTCGTAAAGTCCTTAGCATCTCTGTTGCAGCAGCAAAGGAGCAGGACTACGAAGAGTTTGGAAAGAAAGATGTTTCGACTCTGACAGGAGAGCAGGTAAAAGCCGCCCTGCTGGAAGCCGGACTTTTTTCATTCATCATCCAGCGCCCGTACATCGTAGTGGCTGACCCGAACGCCAAGCCGAAAGGCATCTTCGTTTCTGCATTTGACACGAACCCATTGGCTGCCGATTTCGAATTTGTGCTGAAAGGCCAGGAAAAAGACTTCCAGACAGGTTTGGATGCATTGGCCAAGATGGCAAAGACGTATTTGAATATCAGCGTGGAGCAGAAGAGCCCTGCACTGACCAATGCCAAGAATGTGACTGTAACTGCCTTCGACGGTCCTAACCCCGCCGGAAACGTAGGCGTTCAGATCAACCACATCAGTCCTATCAACAAAGGCGAAACTGTTTGGACGCTCCGCGCGGAAGAAGTGATCTTCATCGGACGTCTGTTCAACACAGGCCGCGTAGACCTTACCCGTACTGTCGCTCTGGCCGGATCAGAAGTAAAGAAACCGGCTTATTGCAAGCTGAAAGTAGGAGCCTGCTGACAGATATTTTTGCAGGACGGGTGAACGGAGGTAAAAACTTACGTTACATTAACGGTAACGTGCTGACCGGAACTTTGGTGAAGCCCAACGGATTCCTGGGCGCGCACGCCACAAGCCTCACCGTGATTCCCGAAGGGGATGATCAGCACGAATTCCTGGGATTCATCATGCCGCGTACGGATCAGTACAGTGCCAACCGCAGTTATTTCAGCTGGTTGTGCGGTAATAAGGAATACACACTGGATGCCCGTATCAAAGGTGGCGAACGCCACATGATCATGTCCGGCGAGTATGACAAAGTATTCCCGATGAGCATTTTCCCCGAATATTTAATTAAAGCTATCATTGCCGGCGATATCGACCGCATGGAAGCACTGGGTATTTACGAAGTGGCTCCCGAAGACTTCGCTGTATGCGAGTTCGTTGACTCTTCCAAACTGGAATTGCAGCGCATCGTACGTCAGGGTCTGGACATGCTTCGCAAGGAAATGTGCTAAATAATTAAAAACTAAGAATTAAAAGTTAATGAAAGCGTTAAGAAATTATCTCGACAAGATAAAGCCAAACTTTGAAGAGGGCGGCAAACTCCACGCGTTTCGTTCGGTGTTCGACGGTTTCGAAACATTCTTGTTCGTTCCCAACAGCACTTCGAAAACAGGAGTTCACATTCATGATGCGATTGACAGCAAGCGTATCATGTCAATGGTGGTTATTGCGTTGATACCGGCACTGCTGTTCGGTATGTACAACGTGGGTTACCAGCACTTTCTGGCAGTAGGCCAGGAGGCAGGTTTCTTTGAAAAGTTTATTTATGGTTTCCTGGCTGTTCTGCCTAAGATTATCGTATCATACGTAGTAGGTCTGGGAATCGAATTTGTGGTGGCACAATGGAAGAACGAAGAAATTCAGGAAGGCTTCCTGGTATCCGGTCTGTTGATCCCGATGATCGTTCCGGTGGAATGTCCGTTGTGGATTCTGGCTGTCGCTACTGCATTCTCTGTAATCTTCGCTAAGGAAGTATTCGGCGGTACGGGTATGAATATCTTCAACCCTGCATTGATTACCCGTGCTTTCTTGTTCTTCGCCTATCCTGCCAAAATGTCCGGTGATGCCGTATGGGTAAGCACCGACAGCATTTTCGGTATCGGTGGCGGACAGGTAGTGGACGGTTTTACCGGCGCTACGATGCTGGGACAGGCTGCTACAGCCGCTCCGGGTGCAAGCGAACTGATTAATGTGAACGGCACTCCCGCTACTATGTGGGATATGGTTGTAGGTTTGATTCCGGGTTCTATCGGTGAAACCAGCGTTATCGCTATCGCACTGGGCGCCATCATCCTGTTGTGGACAGGCGTGGCCAGCTGGAAGACGATGATTTCTGTCTTTGCCGGTGGTATCGTGATGGGACTGATCTTCAATGTGTTCGGTTCTACAGATAACATGATGGCTCAGTTGCCTTGGTACGAACACATCGTATTGGGCGGTTTCTGCTTCGGTGCCGTGTTCATGGCTACCGACCCTGTGACTTCCGCACGTACGGAAAAGGGCAAGTTCATCTATGGCTTCCTGATCGGTGTGATGGCTATCGTTATCCGTGTGTTGAATCCGGGTTATCCCGAAGGTATGATGCTTGCCATCCTGCTGATGAACATCTTCGCTCCGCTGATTGACTACTGTATCGTACAGAAGAACATCACAGCCCGCGAAAACAGATTAAAATCAACTAACAACTAAAATATCGGACATTATGAATACTAATAGTAATAGTTATACTATCATCTATGCTTCGATAATGGTTGTTATCGTAGCATTCCTGTTGGCATTCGTGTCTTCTTCTCTGAAAGAGAAACAGTATCAGAATGTAGAACAGGACACAAAGAAACAAATTCTGGCGGCTTTGAACGTTTATGACGTGAAAGACGTGAATGCGGAATATGATAAATATGTGAAAGAAGACGATTTGATGCAGGCAGACGGTTCTTTGGTTAAGAACGAGGCTGCTTTCCAGACTTCTTATAAAGGTGAAATCGCCAACGGACGTCTTCATGTATTCGTTTGCGACGTGGACGGCCAGACCAAATATGTACTTCCTATTTATGGGGCCGGACTTTGGGGACCTATCTGGGGATACATCGCCTTGAATGATGACAAAGACACTGTATATGGCGTTTACTTCTCACATGCAGGTGAAACTCCGGGTCTGGGTGCCGAAATCACCACTACCAAGTTCCAGGATCAGTTCTTGGGTAAGCATGTAATGGAAAACGGTGCTGTAGCTTTGGGTGTTGAAAAACACGGCAAGGTGGCAAAACCTGATTATCAGGTGGACGGTATCTCAGGTGGTACCATTACTTCCAAGGGTGTAGATGCGATGATTAAGGATTGCCTGAGCATGTACAATTCATTTTTAACTAATAAATAAGAGGAGGAAAAATAGAATATGAGCGCATTATTTTCTAAAAAGAATAGAGAAGTTCTTTTAACTCCGCTGGGTTTGAACAACCCTGTCACCGTACAGGTGCTCGGTATCTGTTCTGCACTGGCTGTAACGGCTCAGTTGGAACCGGCTATCGTGATGGGTCTTTCTGTAACCATTATTACAGCCTTCTCAAACTTCGTTATCTCCTTGTTGCGTAACACCATTCCCAACCGTATCCGTATCATCGTCCAGTTGGTGGTGGTTGCCGCATTGGTAACTATTGTTAGTGAAATCTTGAAAGCATTCGCATACGATGTCAGTGTGCAGCTTTCTGTATATGTAGGTTTGATTATTACAAACTGTATCCTGATGGGACGTCTGGAAGCGTTTGCTATGATGAACGCTCCTTGGGAATCATTTCTGGATGGTATCGGTAACGGGTTGGGCTATGCCAAGATTCTGGTTATCGTGGCATTCTTCCGTGAACTGCTGGGCGCAGGCACACTGTTCGGTTTCCAGGTTATCCCGCAGGCTGTTTATGATTTGGGCTACTTGAACAACGGTTTGATGTTGATGCTCCTATGGCGTTGATTATCTGTGCTTGTATCATCTGGTACCAACGTGCAAAACACAAAGAATTGCAGGAAAGTAATAATTAATCCCCGTTATAAAACGAAAAGAATATGGAATATTTAAGTTTGTTTGTAAAGTCCATCTTTGTGGACAATATGATTTTCGCATACTTCCTGGGGATGTGTTCTTACCTGGCAGTATCGAAGAACGTAAAGACAGCCGTAGGTCTGGGTGCAGCCGTTACTTTCGTGTTGATCGTAACGTTGCCGGTGAACTATTTGCTGGAAAATTATGTGTTGGCGCCTAATGCGTTGATTGATGGGGTAGACCTCGGCTTCCTGAGCTTCATCCTGTTTATCGCCGTTATCGCTGCTATCGTTCAGTTGGTGGAAATGATTGTGGAGCGTTTCAGTCCTTCACTTTATGCCTCATTGGGTATTTTCCTTCCGCTGATTGCCGTAAACTGTGCCATCATGGGTGCTTCATTGTTCATGCAGCAACGTCATTTCATCAACATTGGCGAGGCTACCACTTATGCTTTGGGTTCAGGTATCGGTTGGGCGCTGGCTATTATCGGCTTGGCTGCTATCCGTGAAAAGATGGCTTACTCTGATGTGCCGGCTCCTTTGAAAGGGCTGGGTATCACTTTCATCACTGTAGGTCTGATGGCAATGGCATTTATGTGTTTCTCTGGTTTGAAAATCTAAAAAGAAAGGAATAAGACAATGGATATGAATTTAATATTAGCAAGTATTGGAGTATTCCTTGGAATCATTATTCTGCTTGTTGTGATTTTGCTTGTTGCCAAAGGATATCTGACTCCGAGCGGCAAAGTGAAACTGACTATCAATGGAGAGAAAGAACTGGAAGTAGAGCAGGGTTCGACTTTGCTGAACACCCTGTCGGTTAACGGAGTTTATCTGTCGTCAGCTTGTGGTGGCAAGGGTTCTTGCGGGCAATGTAAATGTCAGGTTGTAGAAGGAGGCGGTGAAATTCTTCCCTCTGAGAAGGGACATTTCAGCCGTAAACAGCAACAGGATCATTGGCGTCTGGGTTGTCAGGTGAAAGTAAAAGGTGATCTGAGCATCAAGGTTCCCGAATCTGTAATGGGTGTCAAGGAATGGGAATGCGAAGTGATCAGCAACAAGAACGTTGCCACTTTCATCAAAGAGTTTATTGTGGCTTTGCCTAAGGGTGAACACATGGACTTCGTTCCGGGTTCATACGCTCAGATCAAAATCCCTAAATTTGAAATGGATTATAACAAGGATATCGACAAAGACCTTATCGGTCCGGAATATCTGCCGCATGGGAGAAATTCGGTCTGTTCGGCTTGAAATGTAAGAATACGGAAGATACCATCCGTGCTTACTCTATGGCCAACTATCCTGCTGAGGGCGACCGTATCATGCTGACTGTACGTATCGCTACTCCTCCGTTCAAGCCGAAAGATCAGGGTCCCGGCTTTATGGATGTGAATCCGGGTATCGCTTCCTCTTACATTTTCACGCTGAAACCGGGTGACAAGGTGACGATGAGCGGTCCTTATGGAGACTTCCACCCGATCTTCGATTCTAAGAAGGAAATGATCTGGGTAGGTGGTGGTGCCGGTATGGCTCCGTTGCGTGCGCAGATTATGCACATGACCAAGACGCTGCACACTACCGACCGTGAACTTCACTATTTCTACGGTGCGCGTGCATTGAACGAAGTATTCTATCTGCCGGACTTCCAGCAGTTGGAAAAAGACTTCCCGAACTTCCACTTCCATCTGGCTCTGGACCGTCCCGATCCCGCTGCCGATGCCGCAGGCGTGAAGTATACTGCAGGTTTCGTTCACAATGTGATGTATGAAACTTATCTGAAGGATCACGAAGCTCCCGAAGATATTGAATACTACATGTGTGGTCCCGGCCCGATGTCTAATGCAGTCGTTAAGATGCTGGATAGCCTGGGTGTTGAGCCTTCTTCTATCATGTATGACAACTTCGGAGGATAATATCAGGATCTCCTTTTATTAATAATAAGAAAAAGCCCGGTAAAAGTTCACTTTTATCGGGCTTTTTCTTTACTTTTGTATAAAACGAAAATAAATATGATAGAGAACATACTAGCCCATTTGAAAATTGAGCGACTGAACCCGATGCAAGAGGCATCCATTGATGCATGGAAAGAAGGAAAGGATCTCATATTATTGTCTCCTACGGGATCTGGTAAGACGTTGGCTTATCTGTTGCCTTTGGTACAGAGCTTGAAGCCGGATGTGAAAGGTGTGCAGGCAGTAGTGCTTGTGCCCTCCCGAGAACTGGCTTTACAAATAGACCAGGTATTCAAATCCATGAATACATCATTCAAGGCCGTAAGCTGCTATGCGGACGACCTGCCATGGAAGAGCACCGTACCATCAAAGGGGTGCAGCCATCGGTCATCATCGGTACGCCGGGGCGTATGAATGACCATCTTTCCAAACAGAATTTTGATGCAGATACGGTTTCCATTTTGATAATAGATGAATTTGACAAATGTCTGGAGTTCGGTTTTCAGGAAGAGATGGCAACCGTCATAGGACAATTGCCCGGTCTGCAACGACGCTTCCTGCTGTCGGCTACCGATGCGGAAGAAATTCCGCAATTTACAGGCTTGAACAAGACCATCAAGTTGAACTTTCTGAATCCGGAAGAACAGACTGCCCGACGGCTGCATTTATATAAGGTACTGTCTCCGGAAAAAGACAAATTGGAAACCTTATATAAACTACTTTGTACTTTGGGAAGCCAATCGACATTGGTTTTCTGCAACCACCGTGAAAGTGTGGAACGGGTAGGGAAGTATCTTCAATCCAAGAAGTTCCAATGCGGCATCTTTCATGGCGGTATGGAACAGGACGACCGTGAGCGCTCTCTGTATAAATTCCGCAACGGAAGTTGCCATGTACTTGTTTCTACCGACCTGGCTGCGCGCGGACTGGATATCCCTGAAATAGAGAATGTGGTGCATTATCATCTGCCAGCCAATGAAGACGGATATATTCACCGCAACGGACGTACCGCCCGCTGGGAGGCCGAAGGAAACTCATACGTCATCCTTCATGCCGAAGAAACAATGCCCGGCTATATAACCGGTGAGCCGGAAGAGTTCGTGTTACCCGAGGTGACACCCAAACCGTCTTTGCCCGAATATGTAACATTATATATAGGAAAAGGTAAGAAAGATAAAATCAATAAGATAGATATTGTGGGATTTCTCTTTAAAAAAGGAAACTTGAATAAAGACGAAATAGGGCGGATTGATGTAAAAGACCACTATTCTTTTGCAGCCGTATCGCGCAAAAAGATAAAGCAAACTCTGAATTTAATACGAAACGAGAAGATAAAGGGCATAAAAACACTTATTGAAGAAGCTAAATAATGACAATTTGTCAACTCTTGAAATAAAATGATAAAAGAATAATTCAAAAAGATATTTTTTTTATGCTTTAAATCATTGTTTGCTAGGGTTGTATTTACAAAATGAAAGCATAAAAATTCAGATTTAACTAATTTGAAAGAAAATTATGCGGAAATTCGTAAATTTATTAGCGATTTTTTTGGAAAACTGAAAATAATGTGTAATTTCGCCCAATGTAAGACATAAACAAATTGTATAACCAAAACAAACTTCAAATGAAAAAGCATAATTTCAATGCGGGACCATCTATCTTGCCTCGCGAGGTAATTGAGAAAACAGCACAAGCCGTTCTTGATTTTAATGGATCAGGTCTTTCCATCATGGAAATCAGTCATCGTGCTAAAGATTTTCAGCCTGTAGTAGACGAAGCTGTTGCTTTGTTTAAGGAACTATTGAACATCCCGGAAGGGTACTCGGTACTGTTCTTGGGAGGTGGAGCCAGCTTGGAATTCTGTATGATACCTTACAACTTCCTCGAAAAGAAAGCTGCCTATCTGAACACTGGTGTATGGGCTAAGAAAGCGATGAAAGAAGCCAAAGCTTTCGGTGAAGTGGTAGAAGTAGCATCTTCCGCAGAAGCGACCTATACCTATATTCCCAAAGATTATACGGTGCCTGCTGATGCAGATTATTTCCATGTCACAACTAATAACACAATCTACGGAACAGAACTTCATGAAGATCTGGATTCTCCGGTTCCTATGATTGCTGATATGTCATCTGATATTTTCTCTCGTCCTATTGACGTTTCTAAATATATTTGTATCTACGGTGGTGCACAGAAGAATTTGGCTCCGGCCGGTGTTACTTTCGTGATTGTAAAGAACGATGCACTGGGCAAGGTATCACGCTATATTCCTACTATGTTGAATTATCAGACCCACGTTGACGGTGGCTCTATGTTCAACACACCTCCTGTACTTCCTATTTATGCCGCTTTGCAGACTTTGCGCTGGATCAAGGCCAACGGTGGTGTGGCTGAAATGCAGAGACGCGCCAAAGAAAAAGCAGACATGCTGTATGCTGAAATAGACCGTAACAAAATGTTCCGTGGCACAGTAACCGATAAGGCCGACCGCTCTTATATGAACATCTGTTTCGTGATGAACGACGAATACAAGGAACTGGAAGCCGACTTTATGAAATTTGCCACAGAAAGAGGTATGGTGGGCATTAAGGGCCACCGCTCTGTAGGTGGTTTCCGCGCATCTTGCTACAACGCCATGCCGAAGGAAAGCGTTCAGGCTTTGATTGACTGCATGCAGGAATTTGAGAAACTTCATTAACTAATTATGCTCACCACAGATTATACGAATTACACAGATAGGAACAATAAATGGAATCTGTGATAATCCGTGCTAATCTGTGGTGAATCTTTTTAATACAATAAGACCATGAAAGTATTAGTAGCAACAGACAAGCCGTTTGCAAAAGTTGCAGTAGACGGTATCCGTAAAGAAATAGAAGCAGCAGGTTACGAACTCGTATTGCTGGAAAAATATGGTGAAAAAGCTAAATTACTGGAAGCTGTAAAGGACGTTAACGCCATCATTATCCGTAGTGATATTATTGATGCCGAAGTATTGGATGCGGCAAAGGAACTGAAAATCGTAGTACGTGCGGGAGCTGGTTATGATAACGTGGATTTGGCGGCTGCTACGGCACACAATGTATGTGTAATGAACACTCCGGGACAGAACTCCAATGCAGTAGCCGAACTGGCTTTTGGCATGATGGTGATGGCTGTCCGCAATTTCTACAATGGAACTTCGGGTACTGAACTGATGGGCAAGAAGCTAGGTATTCATGCATACGGTAATGTAGGCCGCAATGTGGCTCGTATCGCCAAAGGATTTGGTATGGATATTTATGCTTTTGATGCTTTCTGTCCGAAAGAAGTAATTGAAAAAGATGGTGTGAAAGCTGTTTCTTCTGCTGAGGAACTGTATGCGGCTTGTAATGTAGTGTCCCTGCATATTCCTGCTACGGCTGAAACTAAAAATTCCATCAACTATGAATTGGTTAACAAAATGCCTAAAGGTGGAGTATTGGTGAATACTGCCCGTAAGGAAGTAATCAATGAAGCGGAATTGATCAAGCTGATGGAAGACCGTGCCGATTTAAAGTATGTTACTGATATCATGCCGGCTGCCAACGCAGAATTTGCGGAGAAATTTGCCGGACGCTATTTCTCTACACCGAAAAGATGGGCGCCCAGACGGCTGAAGCAAATATCAATGCAGGTATCGCTGCTGCCAGACAGATTGTAGGCTTCCTGAAAGACGGTTGCGAGAAGTTCAAAGTAAATAAGTAATCCAATAACCGCCGGGGCGGATTGAATCCGGCCGAATGCATACAGTTTATGTTTTCGGGCGAATGCAATTCGCCCCGGCAAGTAAAATCTAATACTTTTATTTTATGGCAATAATTAAACCCTTCAAAGGCATCCGCCCTCCGAAAGAATTGGTAGAACAAGTAGCTTCACGCCCATACGATGTGCTGAACTCTGAAGAAGCACGCGAGGAAGCGAAAGGTAATGAGAAGTCACTTTATCATATTATTAAACCGGAAATTGATTTCCCTGCCGGAACAGACGAACATGATCCCAAGGTATATGAGAAGGCTGCCGAAAATTTCCAGATGTTTCAGGACAAGGGCTGGTTGGTGCAAGACGGAAAAGAAAATTATTACGTATATGCACAAACCATGAACGGCAAGACCCAATATGGACTGGTGGTAGGAGCGTATGTTCCCGATTATATGAACGGGGTCATCAAAAAACATGAACTGACCCGTCGTGATAAGGAGGAAGACCGCATGAAACATGTCCGTGTAAATAATGCCAATATAGAACCGGTATTCTTTGCTTACCCGGATAATGCGGAATTGGATGCTATCGTTAAGAAATATACTTCACAACAGCCGGAATATGATTTTATTGCTCCGGGTGACGGTTTCGGACATTCATTCTGGGTGATCGACAAAGAAGAGGATATAACAGCTATCACAAAAGCTTTCGAGGCTATGCCGGCTCTTTATATTGCCGATGGGCATCATCGCTCGGCTGCCGCTGCCTTGGTAGGCGCCGAAAAAGCACAGCAAAATGCAAACCATCAGGGAAATGAGGAGTACAACTACTTCATGGCTGTATGTTTCCCGGCCAACCAGCTGACCATTATTGATTACAACCGGGTTGTAAAAGACTTGAACGGGTTGTCTCCGGAACAATTCCTGACCGCTGTCAGCAAAAACTTCGTGGTAGAAGAAAAAGGTGCTGAGGTCTATAAACCACAGGCTCTTCACAATTTCTCTCTTTATCTGAACGGTAAATGGTACAGCCTGACAGCGAAACCGGGCACATACGATGACAATGATCCTATCGGGGTATTGGACGTGACTATTTCTTCCAACTTGATATTGGATGAAATATTGGGAATCAAGGATCTTCGTTCCGACAAACGGATTGACTTTGTAGGTGGTATCCGTGGCTTGGAGGAATTAAAGAAGCGCGTGGACAGTGGTGAGATGAAAGTGGCTTTGGCTCTTTATCCTGTTTCCATGAAACAATTAATGGATATTGCTGATACCGGTAATATTATGCCGCCTAAAACAACTTGGTTTGAGCCGAAACTTCGTTCGGGATTGGTTATTCATAAATTGAGTTGATCAAAACATTATACCATTGACAGGGCAGACTGAATCCCATAGCCGTCCGGTTATGGGATTCAATTTTGCCTTATGGTTTGAAAAAAGCAAAAAACTTTGGGACCGTTACAGGCCTATAAATTCTTTTGTGTTTGTTGTATAGGTATAATCAAAATTAAATAGATGTCGGATTGAAAGAATAAAGCACTTTTCCTTTGTTTATTGCTGACAAATATCTAATTTCGCGCCGATTTTTAAGCGTGTAACAAAAACGATGACTAACAACAAAACTAAAGGATTTCTCCTTGGGGCAATCGCAGCAACCAGCTACGGCATGAACCACTGTTCACCCTTCCTCTTTATAGTGCAGGAATGAGCGTAGACTCGGTATTATTTTATCGCTATGCACTGGCTATAGTTGTACTAGGTGTCATGATGAAGATGCAGAAGCAATCTTTTGCCATCAAGAAAGCGGACGTGCTGCCACTTTGCATCATGGGACTGCTGTTCTCATTCTCTTCCCTGTTTCTCTTTATGAGTTATAACTACATGGATGCCGGTATCGCATCCACCATATTGTTTGTCTACCCGGTACTGGTAGCTATTATTATGGCTGTAGTATTTAAGGAAAAAGTATCGCCGGTTACTATGTTTTCCATAGCGCTGGCCTTTGTGGGCATTTCTTTGCTTTGTAAAAGTCCGGGAGGACAGACACTCAGTCTGGTCGGGATTACTTTTGTCTTTTTATCATCCTTGGCATACGCCATCTATATAGTGGGTGTAAACCGTTCTTCCTTGAAGGATATGCCTATAGCCAAGCTTACTTTCTATGTCCTGCTTTTCGGCCTGTCTGTTTATGTGGTACGATTGAAGTTCTGTACCGGATTGCAGCTTATCCCTACACCTTTGTTATGGGTGAACGCCATTTCACTGGCTGTCTTTCCTACTGTTATCTCATTGGTGACCATGACAAAGGCCATACACTACATTGGTTCCACACCAACAGCCATTCTGGGTGCTTTGGAGCCTGTTACAGCCTTGTTCTTCGGAGTACTGATTTTTGGCGAGCAGCTGACTCCGCGCATTATTCTGGGCATTTTGATGGTGATTACTGCCGTAACTCTGATTATAGGAGGAAAAACATTGCTGAAAAAAAGCAAGATTCGGCTAAAGCATACAGGAAGATAAGGTCAGATTTTGTATCTTTGCCCTTGCAATTATAAATTTTCCCTATGAAAAAAAAACTGATGCAATGGGCAGGAGTGGGAATGTGGATGGCGTTTGGCCTGTCCGCATGTTCCCCTACAAAAACAGAAATCGGAAATCTGAATGTCATTCCGCAGCCCCAAGAAGTGAGTCAAGACATCCAAGCCCCCCCTTTTGTTATTAATCCGCAAACCGGTATTGTCTATCCGGAGGGCAATGAAAGACTGCAACGGACGGCAGAATTTTTAGCTTCCTACATTAAAGAGGCAACGGGAATTACCGTCCGGACAACAACTGAAGCCGCAAAGAAGAATTCCATAATCTTGGCGGTTGACAGTTCCATCCCCAACAAAGAGGGGTATCAACTGGAGGTAACTTCTGAGAACATTCATTTGAATGGAGGTAGTGAGTCGGGAGTATTTTATGGAATACAAACGCTCTATAAGGCTTTGCCATTGACCAAAAACAAACAGGTATCCGTCGCCATCCCGGTGGGAACTGTTAATGACTATCCTCGTTTCGGTTATCGCGGTTTCATGGTAGACGTGGGCCGCCATTATTTTCCGGTTTCTTATCTGAAACAAATCATTGACATGCTGGCACTGCACAATATCAATTATTTTCATTGGCATCTGACCGAAGACCAAGGTTGGAGAATTGAAATCAAGAAATATCCCAAACTTACGGAAATAGGTTCGATACGTCCACGTACGTTGATTGACCGTGAAACCCAGACCTATGATGAAACTCCCCATAGCGGTTTTTATACACAGGAAGAAGCAAAAGAGATTGTCAAGTATGCCGCTGACCGTTTTATTACTGTAATTCCCGAAGTTGACCTTCCGGGACACATGATGGGAGCTTTGGTTTCCTATCCGGAATTAGGCTGTACGGGAGGTCCATACGAGATTCCTTGTAAATGGGGGGTATTCCCTGATGTGCTTTGTGGAGGAAACGACCGGACTTTACAGTTTGCCAAAGATGTATTGAATGAAATTATGGACATCTTTCCCTCTCCTTATATCCATATTGGTGGGGATGAATGCCCGAAAGTACGTTGGGAAAAATGCCCTGCATGTCAAGCTAAAATTCGGGAATTGGGTTTGAAAGATACACCAGGACACAGCAAGGAGAACCAATTACAGACCTATTTCATGTCCGAGGTAGGCAAAGTCATTAATGACAGAGGGCGTAAAATGCTGGGCTGGGATGAGATGTTGGAGGGAGGACTGGCTCCAGGTGCCACAGTGATGTCATGGACGAGTGTCAAAGGTGGTATCGAAGCCGCCCGTCTGCACCATGATGCGATTATGACTCCTATTCAGTTTCTTTATTTCAGCAATCCTACTTACAACCGGATAAAAGGGACTAAAAGCCTTGAACGTGTCTATACATTTGAACCTGTTTCTGATGAATTGGCAACGGATGAACAAAAATATATCATCGGAACTCAAGGATGCATCTGGACAGAATGGACGCGTGACAGTTTGAAGATGGAATGGCAAATTCTTCCCCGTATGGCTGCTTTGTCCGAGATTCAATGGACGGAACCGTCACATAAAAATTTCGACAACTTTTTGAAACGTTTACCGGCTCTGCTGACTATCTACCGGGATAGAGGTTATGATTTCCGTCAGGACATTTATGATGTGAACATTGATATCGTTCCGGCTCCCGATGAAGGAAAAGCCAAGATTGCTCTTCATACTTTTGATGATGCGGAAATACATTATACGTTGGATGGCAGCGTTCCCGATGTGCAATCTCCATTGTATACCGACACTATACAAGTGAATAAAGATGCTATCATACAAGCCATTGCGATTCGTCCGCAGGGTATCAGTCAGATAAGTAAGAAGGAAATAGGGGCGGAGTAAATTCGCCTTCGGAGCAATAGCTTTCTAAAGAACAAATACTAAACAAGAAACGGACATTCTGACAAAAACAGATGTCCGTTTTCTTATCAATATGCCTTTCATGTATTCTCAAAATAAAAAGCTGTTCAAGAAAAAATGGCGACAGAGTGAATCTCTATCGCCATCATGTGATGTGGAATGTTTAATTCCTTATGCTTTAGGAAGTGCTTCTTTTACAACCATAGTACGGTTTACATATTCTGCACCGTTCAATTGCTTGATAGCTTCTTTGGCTTCGTCATCATTAGGCATTTCTACAAAAGCAAAGCCTTTAGAACGACGTGTTTCACGGTCAGTAATAAGTTTTACTGAAGCTACTGTTCCATACTCTTCCATTACACCTCTCAAATCACCTTCCCTAACATTATAGTTAAGGTTTCCAATATACAAATTCATAAAATAAAAATTGATAAATAAATAATTAAGTAAACTTTGAATTTAAAAATTTAGTTAGAAGAATAGAAACGGTTCAAGTGTGAGATGAATTGAGTCAATCGAAAAAACTATCTTTTTATATTCCGTTGTCAAAGGAACGATAAATAATTGGATTATCCACTATATTTCTCTTTTTATTTTGATATTTTTTTAACTGCTGACTCTTTTTAGTCTTTTCAGGCTGACGAACAGGGCTGAAATCCTTTCTTTGACCGGAAACCTAAAGAATAAATTTCTCTACTACCGCGGCTACACCATCTTCTTCATTAGAAAGGGTGATGTAGTCGGCGTTTTGACGGACTATTTCTTGAGCATTGGCCATTGCTACCCCCAATCCGGCATATTGTATCATGGAAAGATCGTTAAAACCATCACCAACGGCAATCATTTCTTCTTTTGTCATACCGATTTCTTTTAGCAATACGGCCAGTGATTGTGCTTTATCAATACCTTTAGGAACCAGTTCCAAAAAATAAGGTTCGGAACGGAATACCCCCATACGGTCTTTCAAGTGTTCGTACATTTCTTTTTCAAGCACTGCAAGCCGAGTAGGTTCACCTACAATCAGACATTTGGCAATAGGGAATTTTATTGCCTCCAGGAAATGATCCACTTTCTTGGGAGTCATCACATTCAGAATAGCTTCTTTCAATACATATTCGTCCTCCGGATATTCAGTCAATACATATTTTCCATCGTAGGTGACGATAGCAAAATGGTTGTCGGTGGCACATTTATACAGGTAGGGCAATACGTCCGGATCGAGCACATTCTCGTACATCATCTCACCGGTTTTCCAGTCTATGATCTCACCTCCGTTATACGAAAGTATATAACCTTCGTATTTCTGCAATTCTAAGATCTCGGCCAGTGGAGCCACACCGTATGTGGGACGTCCCGATGCCAAAACAATTTTTACTCCGCGCTCTTGCGCTTCGATAAGTGTACGACGTGTGTGTTCCGTTACCTCTTTCTTTTTATTGGTCAACGTTCCGTCTAGGTCTAAAACTAATAATTTATACTTCATATACTATTTAATGGAGTGCTTTTGCCAAATTCGCTGCAAATATAACGATAAAATTCATGGCTTTTTGCTACATTTGCTCAAAATAAACAAGAATCATGACAGAAATTTTATTAACCGTAATTATTATCCTGCTGATAATTAATATGGTAATCGCACTTACTAAAAACAATCGTCTGCAAACCGAACGTCTGGAAGGATTGCTACGCGAAGAAATGAAAGAAAACCGGGACGAATTGGGAAGAAATATCCGCGAACTGCGTAACGAACTGAATCAAACCTTGAATTATTCTATCCGTAATATGCAGGATACTTTGCATAAAAACCTGCTGACCGGTAATGAAATGCAACGGGAAAAATTTGAAGCAATGGGCAAACAACAGGAAGCCTTGGTGAAAAGTACGGAAAAACGATTGGATGACATGCGGCAAATGGTAGAAGAAAAATTACAGAAAACATTGAATGAACGTATAGGACAATCCTTTGAGATAGTACGTTCGCAACTGGAGAATGTACAAAAAGGGCTGGGAGAGATGAAGAGCCTGGCACAGGATGTAGGAGGATTGAAAAAAGTTTTAAGCAATGTGAAGACGCGGGGTACATTCGGAGAAGTACAATTAGGGGCCTTATTGGACCAGATGCTGAGTCCGGAACAATATGAGGCGAATGTCAAAACCAAGAAAAATGCAACGGAATTTGTGGAGTTCGCCATTAAACTTCCGGGAAAGGAAAATAGTGATGAAATTGTATATTTACCTGTGGATGCCAAATTTCCCAAAGATGTATATGAGCAATATCAGGATGCATACGAAGCCGGAGATGCCGCATTGATTGAAACTTCATCCCGCCAACTGGAAATCACAATCAAAAAAATGGCAAAGGATATTCACGATAAATATGTAGACCCACCTTTTACAACAGATTTTGCCATTATGTTTCTGCCATTCGAAAATATCTATGCAGAAGTGATCCGCCGGACCGCGTTGGTGGAAATGTTGCAAAAAGACTGGAAGATAGTGGTTACAGGTCCTACCACCCTGGGAGCTATCCTGAATAGTTTGCAAATGGGATTCCGTACACTGGCCATTCAAAAACGAACAAGCGAAGTATGGAATGTGTTAGGGGCAGTAAAGACTGAATTCGGAAAATTTGGAGGATTGCTGGAAAAGGTACAGAAAAATCTACAGAACGCAGGAGACCAGTTAGAGGAAGTTATGGGGAAACGCACTCGTGCCATAGAGCGTAAACTACGCCAGGTAGAAGCTCTTCCGGCAGAAGACAGCCAACGAATGTTGAGTTTGCCCGAACTGACAGATGATGAAGATGAATAAATAAGGAGGATTTAAGTATGAGCATGACATGGGATTTTATTTTAAGATTGTTTGTGGCAGGCGCTTTGGGTACTGTCATTGGTTTGGATAGGGAATATCGTGCCAAAGAAGCCGGTTACCGTACCCATTTTCTAGTATCACTGGGAAGTGCTCTCATTATGATTGTGTCACAATATGGTTTTATGGAAGTAGTGAAGATGGAGGGGATAGACCTGGACCCGAGCCGTGTGGCCGCACAGGTTGTCAGCGGTATCGGTTTTATTGGAGCGGGTACTATTATTTTTCAGAAACAAATCGTGCGCGGGCTTACTACCGCTGCCGGAATTTGGGCTACTTCGGGCATCGGTCTGGCCATTGGAGCCGGTATGTACTGGCTGGGAATCTCAGCAACAATCCTTACGCTGATTGGTCTTGAGGCTCTCAGCTATCTTTTTAAAAGTATAGGTATGAAAAGTTCCATGGTGGAGTTCTCTACAGACAATAAAGAAACACTGAACCGTATGGCCAAGAAATTCAATTCCAAAGAGTACAATATTGTTTCCTATCAATTGGACGAAAAGAGGTTGGGAGAAGTAACAACCTATTATGTTACAATGGTTATAAAATCTAAGAAATACAATGATGAAGGTATGTTACTGACATTATTACAAGACTTTACTGATATTACCGTTCACAGGCTGGAGTAAGCTTTTTCGGCTTGGTTCAAAAGCAGCAGGGGAGAGCGCTTATTGAAAGATTCTCTCCCCTGTGCTGTAATTATGCTTTTAACCGCATAACAAACGTACTTCCTTCTCCCAGCTTACTGTCTACTGTAAGAGTACCATTATGGGCCTCGACAAAATCCCGGGAAATAGACAGCCCTAAACCACTTCCTTGTACTTTAGTTCCGGGAACCCGGAAATAATGGTCAAAGATGCTTTTATGATAACGTGGATCAATCCCTTTCCCGAAATCCCGTACAAACATCTCAATGAATCCATCATCTGTCTGACGTGCCCCTATTATTACACGACCGTTTTCCGGTGAATACCGGATGGCATTGGAAAGAAGGTTGGTCAGCACCCAAGCTATCTTCTCACTGTCGGCAAACAGCCTGCTTATCTTGTCATCAGGGTATTCCACTTCTATTTGAATATTGAATTTCTCAGCTTGTACACGGTTTGCCTTTATTGCATATTCTATCAACTCTATAGGTTTGGTTATCTTAGGCTTCAACTGTAGTTTTCCTGATTCTACCTGGGTCATATTCAGTAATTCGCCGGTGATGTTAAGCAGCCGTTCGCTATTTTCTTTGATACTGTTTGCCAAATCTTCCTGTTCTTCATTTAAAGCTCCGATACGTTGGTCTTCTAATAATTGCAGACTCATCATAATAGCCGAGATAGGAGTCTTCAATTCATGTGAGATTGTAGAGATAAATGTAGTTTTGGCCGAATCCAGTTCCTTAAATTCGGTTATATTCTTCAACATAATGACATGTCCTTTTTTTCCATAGTAACCCCATCTTTCCCCGGTTGGGAAATACTCATGTATTTTACTTGGAAAAACTCTCTTTATTGTCCGCATAAATCTTCAGAGGTTCTTTCTTTTCTTTTTCCTTGTCTTTGACTGGTTCCCCAGGAATTTCCACCAATTCACGAATCAGGCGGCGCAACAAATCATTGCGTAGGGAAATGTCCTGTGCAGAATGTTTAATAACTTCTTCACGTTTCAGGTTGATCACATTCAATGCTTCATCATTGATGAACAGGATTTCCATATCATTATTTAAACCGATAATAGGCTCGTTGATACTGTTGATGATAGTCTCCATATATTTTTTAGATGCCATCATATCGGATAAAGTACTTGCATGATAATCTTCCAGGCGTTTGGCCATGCGGTTGAAATTTTTAGATACTTCTGAAAATTCTTCACTGCTGTTCAATTCCAAACGTTTCTCATAATTATGGTTTGCAATTTCCTGTATAGCGTTGGTCAGTTCTTTAATAGGATTATCAATCGATGCGGGAAGGCGCAACCACATACCAATACCAATACATATACATGCGGCACCAACAACATATATCCACAATAAAGCCCGCTGTAATCCGGGACCTGCTGCCGGACTGTCAGGCTCCGTGGCCGTGAGTATTTGCAAATTCACAACAGAAAGTACAACCAATAGTACAATCATTGCCACCAATATCCCTATGGCAAGGGTTAGTTTCGACTTTATATTCATAACTTTTATTTTTTATGCAAGTATAATCAAATCTATGTCCATTTCAGCTAAAGAGTTTAGAAATTTTCGATATTTGGAAAGACTCAATAATGCACCGGGCATTTTGAAAGCAGGATGCCCCATACAGACAGTTGTAATTCCACGTTGACGACAAGTTTTAATTATTTCTCCCAGAATATCGGAAGATGAAACTTGGATAACTTCACCGCCCAACTCGGTAACCAGTTTAAAATGGTTAAGTAAATGTCGCTGTGTTGCCAATGGAATACGTTCCGTACTTTCGGCAGGCGTTTGTACATAAAGGGCAAAAAAGACCGTATTGTACCGGGAAGCAAGCCGTGCCGCTTTACGGATGATATGTCGGGGAGTCCGTTCATTACTGCTGATACATGCCAAAAACTTCTCGTGCCGGATACCCTTTTCGCCTGTAACAATTTCATTTTCAACTTTCTTCTCGACTCGAAAGGCCACTTCTTTTAGTGCCAGTTCACGTAACTGAAGAATATTCTCTGTCTTAAAAAAGTTATTCAGTGCCAACTGAATCTTTTCAAGGCGATAGATTTTCCCGGCTTTCAACCGGTTTATCAGTTCTTCGGCGGTAAGGTCTATATTTACCACTTCATCCGCATCCTGCAACACCTTATCCGGAATCCGTTCTTTAACCTCTATACCTGCTATACCTTTTACGTCCTCATTCAAACTTTCTATATGCTGGATATTAACTGCAGAAATTACGTTTATACCGGCATCCAACAATTCCATTACATCTTGCCAACGTTTCTCATTCCGGCTGCCCTCGATGTTGGTATGTGCCAATTCATCTACTATAACCAGTTCGGGATGTAACTGAAGAATGGCATCAAGATCCATTTCTTCCACTTCCTTACCTTTGTAAAATATCTTTTTCCGAGAGATAACAGGCAATCCTTCCAACATAGCAACGGTTCCTGCACGTCCGTGCGTTTCAATATAACCTATCTGTACATCTACACCGTTCTCCAACATTTCGTGAGCTTCTTGCAGCATACGATAACTTTTCCCTACACCGGCTATCATTCCGATATAGATTTTAAACTTTCCACGCCGTGAACGTTTAATCAAATCTAAAAAATGCTGTACACTTTCTTCTCTGTCTTCCATTTGTTACTTTATCATATTGCTAATATAACAATTTTCCGCATATTTAATATCAGTCCTTTTATAACAGACAAAGAATATACCAATAAAACAAACGACTTAGCTACAATGCCATAAGCGTGTCATCAAAGACTAAAGCTTACCAAAATGAAAAGGGGGCTCTTTCAAAATGAAACACTTTCTTAATCACTATAATTATTGCCGTTAGATCTCCCAGAATAGTTTATTCCTGCTTTTCTAGCTTGTGTATGTTGAAATTGACGGGCTATTTTATATTCACGTTCTCCTTTTAGTAATCTGTATCCGGTTTGTTTAAACCAAAAGCTTATATTATTTTCTATACATTGCCGACGAATGTCCAATACCCAGTCATAATTACATATACGCGCTTCTTTGCCCGATTCTCCACCTACCACAATCTGTTCTACCCATGTACCGAGTTCTCCCTTGAAGTTTATAGCGGACAACAACGGTTCACAGATAATGATTTTATGCTTTACAGGAGCTGCTTTATAAAGAGGAAGACGGTAATCCACTCTGTCTTGATTTTCCATGGTGCAACAAATGGTAACATTATCATACCCGTCCCCCCAATCCGGAGGCAGACATTGGCCGAGCCGGTCTATGCGTTTAGTTATAAACAAGAAATGAAGATCGTATCGTTCCCGCATCATTTTCCATGCTTCTATACGCCATTCATCGGCTTCTTCTATCAGAAAATCGGAGGTAAAACAAGTATAGACGAGATTGCCGGAAGGGATCTTGTAAGTCTTATCCTTTTTCCGTCGCACGGGCAGATTGAATTGTCCGGTTTTGGTTATTATGGAACTGTCTTTCCCATGTTTACTATCTCCGCGATATACATAACAATGCCGGCAACCTGTACTTAGCTTATGGCAGCCATGCCAAGGATTCCATAGAGAAGACTCCGGACTTATTCTATTTTCCATTCTGTCTGAATAAAATTTATCATTTCATTATTGTCTGCAAAGTTAGCTAAAGTCTTTTCATCATTTACATAATTCATTCCTGAATTTCTTCAAAAAGAATGGGAGTGTTATAGTTAATGCAAATGGATTAGTGTACCTTTGCCGGTATAATCAATTAAGCCACTGACAAGAATAAATTTTATAATGTAGAATATAAAACAAAAAACTTATTATATGAGCACAGACGATAGAAAATGGGAGATTATTGAAAGTGAATATCTTATCCGCCGCCCTTGGCTGACCGCACGCCGTGACCGGGTTAAACTACCTACAGGAGTTGAAATTCCTGAATATTATATTTTGGAATATCCTGATTGGGTAAATGTAATTGCTATCACCAAAGAGGGTAAATTCGTATTAGTACGCCAATACCGTCACGGAATAAAAGAAACACGTTATGAAATTTGTGCCGGAGTTTGTGAAACCGGAGAAGAACCTTTGCTTTCTGCCCAACGCGAATTGTACGAAGAAACAGGGTATGGTAATGGAAATTGGACAAAACTTATGACCGTCTCAGCAAATACCAGCACCATGACCAATATCACTCATTGTTATCTGGCTACGGAGGTAGAACGAATCTCTACCCAGCATTTGGAAGAAACTGAAGATCTGACAGTGCATTTGCTGAGTGAAGAAGAAGTAAAAGCGTTGTTATTGAATGATGAAGTAAAACAATCATTGATGGCAGCACCGCTTTGGAAGTATTTTGCTTTATATTCTCATTCATAGTTCAATCACCCCAATACATCAGAGAGGGCAAAATCCTCCCTGAAAATGTATTGGGGCTTAAAGGATAAAGTAATCTAGAACCACTTTGCCCATAAAATATTGGAGCTCTCCGGAGAATTGATTTTGACGGGTTATTCTAAATGTCTTTTTATCTGTTCCTTATCATTTCAACAGAGGTAATTGATTTAACATTTCTTTAATCCTGATAGCAATCCGTGGCATCGGTTCGGCAACGGTCAGACCTACTATTTCTTTTTCTTTAGCAATATCATTAATAACGCGGACCACTTCTGCCAATTTCATTCCATCGGGAACTACCCCTACGGCTGCTATGATTTCGGCAGGGTCGAGCACATCCATATCAAAATGAATTAACACGCGGGATGCTCCACATGATTTTAGCCATTCATATATAGCATTACTATTTTGTGCTACATCTTCCGGAGTAAGATGTTTTATACCATATTGTTTCTGGCGGACTTTTATTTCATCACGTTCCCAATCACGCAATCCTACGAGCAAAATCTTTGAGGGGGCTATTTGGGCCGGTAGCCTGGAAAGGATTTCCTTGTCGCCTTTCCCCATGCAGGCAGTAACAGCCATGGCATGGAATCCACAATACATATCTCCGGGAAGTGTTATATCAGGATGGGCATCAATCCAAATCATTGCCACATCATCTTTATATTTCTCTGCAAGGTAGGTAAACGGAACGACACTGACAGAACATTCTCCTCCAAGAGTTACTATTTTATCAGGATCACTGATACGCAACAAGTCAAGAGCAGCGTTAGTCTGTTTCACAATAATGTCGCGGTCTAGTACGCCGTCCTTTTTTATACGTTCTGTAATTTCTGTTGAAATGGGAACAGTCAGTGTTTCCTGACTGCTGTCGGGAGCCAGGAAGTTAAGCAATTCTGCCCCTAAGGAATATCCTTTTGATGCTGCTTCGGGATCTTTTATTTCAGTAATCCACCGGGCAATATCACCTCCTTGCCATTGCGGATAAATCAAACGAATTGTTTTTGTTTTCTTTTCCATACTTTGATTATTAATTGAATTTTTCTGTTGTGCATTAATAGAAATCACATTAACAGCCAGTAATACTATCAGAGATAACCACTTTTTCATTATATCATTATTATATATCCCATTATTCCTATATCTGAATCTGTCTGCAAATTTATAATTACCCGATGGTTTGCGCAAGTAGGATAAATTAATCAGTATATGAATAATTTATCCCTATAACATGAAAAGAGTGGAAGCTATTCTTTCCATGTTATTTCAATATGATTAATTTTGCAGAAAAAAGAAGATTTATGTACAGAAAGAAAATACCTTTTGATATAGACTGCGGTGTGAAAATAGCGATGGAAGTGATTGGCGGAAAATGGAAAAGCTGCATTATTCAAGAATTGGACAAAGGCCCGAAGCGTCCGAGTGAACTTCATCGTTATTTTGATGATGCCAGCCCAAGGGTAATCAACCAACAACTGAGAGAACTGGAGATTCATGGCATGATACAGAAAAAGATTTTTTCGGAACTTCCTCCCCATACAGAATATTCCATTACAGAGCAAGGTAGAACACTGCTTCCCATTATTGAACAATTGGAAAAATGGGGAGATGGATTCCGACCGCAAATGAAGAAAATATTAGAAATGGAAGACTAAGTTCAACAAGTTCTTCATCAATTCGGCTTTCTGATTGAGAATGAATTACTTTTTCAATTAGAAAACGTTTTAAATAGAGGGTGATTGAACCATTGCTTTCTTTATATCTTTCAGTGCTATGGCATCTGGGATAATAATCTGTTGTAAGATAAATAGCCGTTATACTATTATCATAAAACAATTAAAAGCCTTATTGGCTGTAAAATTCCATTCATTGAAACGCCCACAAGAATATGCTTTGCTGCTCAATATCTCACCTGTTTTTCTGAATGAAGCGGTGAAAAAGACGACTGGGTATAAGTGCTTATGTACAGAAAAGTGCTTTAACAGAAATGCTTGATATATAAAAAAGCGAGTGCAGATACTCCTTGAACAGAATGTCTGCACTGCTTGAATATGTTTTAGAAGGTCACTTTACTCTTCTTTCCACTAATCTTGAAAAGGATTTATTTTCTTTGCTATAAAAAATGCATATCCATAGTATTCTTTATACTTACTATACAATTCAGCTTCATGGCAGATGGATGCCATCAGTTTTTCAGCTGTTTTATTCCCTGCATACTTCTTGATAAACATTTCTTTGGCTTTGGCCTGCGGAACATAATAATGTTCTGTCCAGCAATTCTCAGGAAGAATGAACGTAGCAACGGGAATATATCCCGCTTTTTGTATTTGTACTACTTTATTAGGAATTGTATCTATTTCCGTGTAAGCATTCATCCAGAAGTCATGAATCTCTGCCGGGCGGTGATCGGTAAACCAGACACTTTCAGAAACGGCAAGGTATCCTCCCGGTTTCAAATAATTACGCCACTCGTTCAATCCTCGTTCAAAACCGATATTATAAATAGCTCCTTCCGACCAAATCAAGTCTAGGGATTCTTTTTCAAAAGAAAGGGCATCCATTGAGCCGACTACACCTTTCACTCTATCCTGTAAATTTAACTTTTCGGCATTTCTGTTAAAGCATTCAATAAATTCCGGAAAGAAGTCGAGTCCTGTAATACTTCCCGATGTATGTTGTGCCAATACCATTGTCTGACCTCCTGTCCCACAACCGAGATCGGCGATAAGGGATTGAACAGTGAGATTATCTATAAAGCTTAGTGCTTTTAAGGTTGCTTCGGGACTTCCAGGACCTTGCCGGTTTGTGTTTAAAAAGAAATCACAAATTAAATTTACGTCGAATTCTTGGATTGTATTGTTATTATTATCGTTATTCATTATTGTAAAACATTGAGGCATACAGTGTTGAGAGATACAATCCCACTATTCGTATGCGGATTAAAAGATCAATTATAAATAATATAAAATTGCTCCCAAAAGACATTCTGAGAGTAAAAACAACTGGACAATCTATTCTATAAGAACAGATTGTTTACGACACCAAATCCGATATACGAGTTTTTAACATATTGCAAAGATACATTTATTTTATTGAATTGTAAATAGATTATTCATAAAAAGATTTTTTCTGTCTGATTCATTGAAAGTGATAGAAAATAATGTTTAAATTTAGTAAGGATTTGATCGTTTCCACTCTTTTAAAACCCTATTTTACGTTTCAAATAAATCATATCTTTTAGTAAAACCCCATTGTCAATGATAGGATGATCGTAATTCTCCGTGAAAAAATCTTTTATACAATGAGAATATTCAAAACCGCAACTTTTATAAAATGCAAGGGTGCCGGGAACATCTCCCGTTCCCACCATCATCTGAGTATATTCTTTTGAGTAATGGTTTATCAGGAAATTTATTAGTTTTCTGCCATATCCTTGTCGTTGGGCACTAGGGGTAACCGCTATATTCTTCAATTCACAAATTTCCGGACCTTCTTTTGTTACAACGCCAACAGCTTTTATCCCGTTATCTTCCAATACAAACAAGTCACCGCGCTCTAAATACCGGTCTATCATTGTTTCTTGTTCATCCCCAAGCAATAATAAGTCCAGATATTGCTTTTTATTTCTAGATATTTTAATGATGTGATAATCCATAATATTATATTTATTGCATTCTTGTCTTCATCTTCATAGATAGTACAAAAAACACTATTTTAACGATTCCTGACATATCGGTAAACAGCAGTCGAAATATCAGAAATTATTTTAGTATTCGTTTCCATATTTTCTTTTGAGTCTTTGACAAATACAGCTACTACGTATCGGCTTCCATCAGGTAGAGTTACAAAGCCAATGTCATTGATTCCAATGTATTCCCCCCGTTCATTCTTATCGGAAGTGCCTGTCTTATGTCCTATCTTGACTTCACTTTCGGGAAGGGGAGCAGGCAGTCTGTCTTTACCTGTCCCACACTCTATCATAATATGTTTTAGAAAATCTGTATATTCATTTTTCATGGGATCTTGAGTCATAAAAAGTTCCAATAGATTGGCTGCTTCCATTGGTGTTGTCCAGTTTTTGTAACAATCATCCATGTCTTGATGCATCTCATCTTCGGTAGCAGTTATGGAAACATCGTTTATTCCCAATGAATGAATGTATTCATCCACCACGTTTACACCACCTATATAATCGAATAAAATATCACAGGCTACATTGTCACTTGACTGCATTGTATAAACTAAAAGTTCACTAATCGGAAGTTCCAAATTACCTTGGGGATATTTATCACGCAAAGGACTGTATGTATCCGGTTTGAAATACCTTTTATCAAGATATAGGGAAGTGGAAAGTGGAATATGCTGTTTTTGCAGGTAATCACACACAGCCAATGCCTGATGAAACTTATAAACGCTCATCATGGGATATTTTTCGGCATTATTTACGGCCAGCGTATCTTCTCCATCCAGTATCAAAGCCACTCCTATAGTTGCTTTCTTATCTTTAATAATATGTCGAATTTCTGTTTTTAATGTTTTCAATGAATCTTGGGATTTATTGAAAACACATCCGCCAGACAACACACACCATATACATATAATAATATATGGACATCCGTTTTTTACTAAAGACTGCAAGATTAACCTTGGGCTCCGTTTTTTTGTTATACGCATTTTCCTGATTTTAATTGTACGAAGATACCGGATTATCAGTCATTCTCCAAATTTTTCCTTATTTAAAGATTAGCCTTTTATCTTCTTCCGCAAATAACACAGCAGTATTTACCAGTGCCAGATGAGAATAAGCTTGTGGGAAATTACCCAATTGTTCTTTTGTTTCGAAATCAATATCTTCACTGAACAGACCCAAATGGTTTGAATATTGCAAAATTTCATCGAACAGACAGCGTGCTTCGTCTTTTTCCCCGATGACATAAAGTGCACGGATCAGCCAAAAAGTACAGATGGTAAAGGCCGAAGAAGGACAGCCAAAATCATCATGAGTATTATAGCGGTACATCAATCCTTTGTGTAACAAGGATTTCTTGACGGCTTTCACTGTTTTATGATAACGAATATCATCAGCATCTATAAATCCATAAGGTTCCATTAACAGTAAAGAAGAGTCCAAATCCAGATTGCCGTATGCTTGTGAAAAACTTTGTATTTCTTCCTTCCATCCGTTTTTCATAACATCCACTTTAATTGCATCCGCTTCTTCTTCCCAACGTCGGCTATTCTCATATTTATTCAGAATACGTATAGAAAACGGAGAAGTAGTAGAATATGATAAAATCAATATTTCGCCCACTATCGGAAGAGAGGACGGAACTTTTGGCTTTGGATTTTTTGAGTATGACACAGATCTCTCCTTATTTATTGAAAATGCAGAAAAGGAAATACATAGAGTAAAAAACAGTACCGGACTTTCTTTTTCCAAGGACACTGCAAGAGCAGATGTCATCCGTTATTCGGCTCTGCCTTGGTTTGCCTTTTCCGAGATGAAACATGCCGGTTCAATTCAAACAGGAGATTCTATACCCAAAATTTCCACAGGTAAGTTGATACAAGAAAAAAAGAAAATTTTTGCTCCCTATATCCATCAGTGTCCACCATGGCTTGGTGGATGGACGAAATGTTGCCGAATTTATACAGAACTTAAAAGACGGACAAAACAATACATTATGATATGATTGCCCCCTCTTCCTATTCTAATAATAAAATATGAAAAATAAAATAGAATTTATTGCTTTTGATGCCGATGACACTCTTTGGGAAAATGAACTTTATTTTCAAGAGTTGGAACACAAATTTTGTCATCTTCTGAGGAAATATTCACCAGCTCCTTCCGTATCAGAAGAATTGTTCAAGACAGAAATAAAAAATCTGCATATCTATGGCTATGGACTGAAAGGAATGCTGCTTTGCATGATTGAAACCATTTGCAAAGTTACTAATGGAGAAGGAGACCTCAATCTCGTAAAAGAAATCCTCCGATCAGGTCAGGAACTTCTGCAAAGACCAATCACATTATTGGACGGTGTGCAAGAAGTCATATCAGCCTTGTGCGAAAATTATAAATTAGTATTAGCCACCAAAGGTGATCTGTTCGATCAAAAAAGAAAGATTTCTGCATCCGGACTACAAGAATACTTTTGCCACATAGAAATAATGAGCGACAAGAAAAATGCGGATTATAAAAGATTGCTTGATAATTTAGGGTGCAAGGCAGAAAATTTACTGATGATAGGTAACTCGATAAAGTCAGATATTATTCCCATATTGGAACTCGGAGGTTATGCAGCCTATGTACCTCATCATATCACTTGGGCACACGAACAATATGAAGGCGAAGTAACGCACTCCAACTTTATAAAGTTGAATAATATTAAGGAGATACAAAACTATCTTTAGTTTTTGCCATATTCCATTCTCCACCTGGCACTCTTTGAACAAAAACGCCATGTCCGGCAAGAATCAAAAAAATAAGTCATTCTATACAACAAAAAGGAGAAATGCTTTGCATTTCTCCTTTTCATCAAAAAAATCACACATTTAAAACCCAATACTTAATCCGGCTATCAGATAAGTTTTGTCAAATGAGGGCGAAACAATAGCCTGTACAAACAAAGGCAAAGAAAAATGATCTGTAATATTAATGTTCTTGGAAGCTTTTAAAGCAATATCTGTAAAAGCAGCACCATCAGCATCATACATTCCTTTCCAAGGAGTGAAACCAACGGAAGGAGTGAGCGTAATTTCTGCCGGGCAAGCAATATTATAAGAAGCATTGATATAAGTGGAATAAGCACGATCACCGTCTTTGTTATCGTCTCCTCCCGCAAACATGGTAGACCAGCTCAAGGTCAGAGGAAAGTTCTCGCCGAAATTATAAGCTAATGTTCCTTCAAAATGATGATCATGTTTATAATCCCCGTAGGCATGGTGATGCCATTCCACCAATAGTCGGTCACTGTAATACCTAAACCGCCAATGGTATAACTCAAATTGATGTCAAACTCTTGTGCACCGTCTGTCTTGGTCAGGCTCTGACTCCCCCAAGCAGACAAAGAAAGATTGCCGTAAGATAATCCTAATGTAGGCTGTACTGAAAATCCTGAATTCTGGTAAGCGCCACGCCAAATGTAATCACTTACAAAATCTGCCTTAGCCGTTACGTTAAATTCTTGTGCTTTTATCACTCCAGCAACAGTAAAGCCAGCACCAATACCACTTTTTTCAAATTCTTTTTCATCTTAAAAAATTAAACTAATTAATACTCGTGTTTTACATATTTCTACTATTTCCTTCTTATTGTCTGAAAGGAAATATCCATTTTGAGTTTTTCTGAATCAAGATGCATCATTCAATGGGTGATGCACGTCAAAGATCAAGAATCCATGTTATCAAAGCAAAGAACAATACAATGATAGCCACAGCTTCTAGAGCCGACAGGCTCTCGGTATCCAGAGGGAACTTCTCTTTTTCATGACGCACATCTTCCTAATTTAATGACTATATATTTTTTATTATTTTGCCTTTTCTAAAGCAGTATTCAGTTTCAACACATTCACCTTCTCTGTACCGAACATGCCCATAAACGGTTTTTCCACAGCTTTATCTACAATAGCTTTTACAGTTTCCTCACTCATTCCGCGAGCTTTAGCCACACGTTGTACCTGCACGTATGCGCAGGCCGGAGTGATGTCAGGATCCAGTCCGGAACCGCTGGCTGTTACCATCTCGGCAGGTACTTCCTTACGGCTCAAGTAAGGATGATGCTTTAAAAATGTATCAATCCGCGCTTCTACTTCAGCCAGATACTCCTCATTGGTAGGACCTTTATTGCTACCGGCCGAATTAGCCGCATCATAACCTTCACCAGCACATGAAGGACGTCCCCAGAAATAGATATCTTCTGTAAATAATTGTCCCACATTGGCTGCACCTACCACATTTTCATTAAGTTTCACAACCTCGGCATTGCCGGAATTAGGTCCGGCAAATTGAGCGAAAATCCATAAGATTAGTATATAGCATACTGAGAAAAACACACAAAAGACTAAGGTAAGTCTGAATGACTTTATAAAATTTTTCATTGTTATTTATTTGTTAAAAGAATAATCCTACTACTAAATCTATTAATTTAATACCCACAAAAGGAGCAATAACACCACCTATGCCATATATCAAAAGATTACGACGAAGCAAGGCGGAAGCTCCTATCGGTTTGTATTGAACTCCTTTCAATGCCAGCGGAATCAGAATAGGAATAATGATGGCATTGAATATAACCGCAGACAAGATAGCACTCTCAGGGCTATGCAACCCCATAAGATTCAATGCAGCCAGTTCTGGAATGGAAAGCATGAACAATGCAGGAACAATGGCAAAATATTTGGCCACATCATTGGCTATGGAGAAAGTGGTCAGTGTACCACGTGTCATCAGCAATTGTTTACCTATCTCGACAATCTCTATCAGTTTGGTAGGATCATTATCCAAATCCACATATTCCCTGCTTCCTTGGCAGCCTGTGTACCGCTATTCATGGCAACCCCCACATTAGCTTGGGCAAGGGCAGGAGCGTCATTTGTTCCGTCACCCATCATGGCAACCAGTTTGCCGGCAGCCTGCTCTTTCTTGATATACTCCATCTTATCCTCCGGTTTAGCTTCGGCTATAAAGTCGTCTACTCCGGCTTTCTCTGCAATATATTTGGCGGTCAATGGGTTATCTCCCGTCACCATGACTGTTTTTACCCCCATCTTGCGTAAACGTTCAAAACGTTCCTGAATACCCGGTTTTATGATATCCTGCAATTCTATTACTCCGGCAATTTTCTTATTGACACTTACTACCAATGGAGTACCTCCATTACTTGTAATGGTTTGAATGATATCTTCCGTTTCTTTTGGGAAAGGATTTCCGGCAGACAAAGCTATCTTTCGGATCGCATCAAATGCACCTTTACGGATTTCTGTTCCATCCTTCAAGTTAATACCCGAGCATTTGGTTTCGGCGGTAAATTTTATCATATGGGCACCATCGGTATTCAAATTACGCATCCGTAAACCCGATTCACGTCCCAGTTCAATAATAGATTTGCCTTCCGGAGTATCATCAGATACAGATGAGAGCAGGCAGGCTTCGATGAAAGCATGTTCATCCACTCCCTGAGCCGGATAAAAACGGGTAGCTTTACGGTTTCCTATAGTTATTGTTCCTGTTTTATCAAGAAGCAACGTATCTATATCTCCGGCTGTTTCCACTGCCTTACCCGATTTGGTTATGACATTGGCACGCAAAGCACGATCCATCCCGGCGATACCGATAGCCGAAAGCAATCCTCCGATAGTGGTAGGAATGAGGCAGACAAACAAGGACAGAAAAGAAGCAATGGTAATGACAGTTCCCGTATAATCGGCAAACGGTTTAAGGGTGATACACACAATGACAAAGACCAATGTAAATGCTGCCAACAGGATAGTCAATGCAATTTCATTCGGTGTTTTCTGGCGGGATGCGCCTTCCACCAATGCAATCATCTTATCCAGGAAACTTTCACCCGGTTGGGTGCTTACCATTACTTTTATCTGATCGGACAATACTTTTGTACCTCCTGTTACTGAACTCTTGTCACCGCCTGCTTCACGGATTACAGGAGCGGATTCGCCTGTGATGGCACTTTCGTCAATAGACGCCAGTCCTTCGATGATCTCGCCATCGGCAGGAATTACATCTCCTGCCTCACATACAAAAATATCACCTTTCTTTAACCGGGAACTACTGACAGTTTTCAAAGTCCCGTTCACAATCAATTTGGCAGGGGTTTCCTCACGAGTCTTCCTCAGGCTATCGGCTTGTGCTTTTCCGCGCGCTTCGGCAATAGCTTCAGCAAAATTAGCAAATAACAAGGTAATGAACAGGATTACGAAAACCCATAAATTATAAATAAATGAGCCTTGTGAATCATTAACGATAGAGTAGAGCATCACCAAGAACATAATAGCTGTACAAACCTCTACCGTGAACATAATCGGATTCTTAATCATCACTCGCGGATTCAACTTCACGAATGATTGTTTTATGCTGTCAATGACTTGCTCCTTCTGAAATAAAGAAGCTGATTTATTATCTTTCATATCTTCTATTAATATCGTTGTCTGTTATCAGAATTATAAACTCAAGTGCTCGGCAATAGTGCTTAATGCATGTACCGGGAAGAATGATAGTGCGGCAACAATAAAAATAACCGCAAATGTCATCACACCGAATGTCACTGTATCGGTTTGCAATGTGCCGGCGCTTTCGGGAATAAATTTTTTCTTAGCCAGAATACCTGCTATGGCCACTTGACCTACAATCGGGACAAAACGTCCTAATATCAGCACAATACCACAAGAGTAGTTCCAAAACCATGTGTTATCACCCAGTCCTTCAAAACCGGAACCATTATTGGCGGCACACGAGGTGTATTCATAAAGCATTTCGCTCAGACCATGATATCCGGGATTATTCAGCCAGCCACCTTCACTTTCCACAAATGCAGGCGCATGAACAAACAGATAAGCAGCCAATGCCGTACCAACTAAAATGATAAACGGATGAAGTAGTGCCACAATGGAAGCAATCTTCATTTCACGTGCTTCTACTTTATGACCAAGGAACTCCGGTGTACGGCCTACCATCAACCCACTGATGAACACGGCGATAATAATAAATGTAAAGTAGTTCATCCATCCCACACCTACACCGCCAAACCATGTGTTGATCTGCATGTTCAGCATTTCCATCATACCCGAAAGCGGCATTGTTGAATCGTGCATACCATTGACAGAACCATTGGAAGTAACCGTAGTAGTAATACTCCACAAAGCAGTGGCAGCCGAGCCCAAACGTATTTCTTTACCTTCCATCGCGCCATTATCCTGCGCTATCCCCATTTCATCAATACGTGGATTACCACCCATCTCCTGACTCACATTGATACAAACTCCTACCAGATAAGCAAACAGCATGACACCATATATACTATAACCCAATTTCTTACGTTTCAGATAGAAACCGAATGCAAATGCCATCGCCATAGGTATGATAAGGATAGACCAACATTCCACCATATTGGCAAAATAGGTAGGGTTCTCCAATGGATGAGAAGAGTTGACACCAAAATAACCACCACCATTAGTACCCAATTGTTTGATAGGGACAATAGCCGCCGTAGGGCCTTGTGATACATATTGTGTAGCTCCTTCCATGGTGGTCACCTTCATTTTTCCGTCAAAGCCCATCGGAGTTCCTTGCACAATCAGGATAAAGCCTACGACCAATGAAAGAGGCAACAGGACACGGGTACAACTTAATACCAAATAGTTCCAGAAATTGCCAATAGTCTGAGTAGTCTTTGCAGCCAGCGCTTTCATTATACCTGCCATGGCAGCCATACCGGTAGCGGCAGTAATAAACTGAAAGAGCATGATGACGAATAACTGAGTAAAATAAGTCAGCCCACTTTCACCGCTATAATGTTGCAAGTTACAGTTCACCATGAAACTGATACAAGTATTGAATGCCTGATGCGCAGTCTGACCGACATTTCCATCCGGGTTAAGCGGCAGCACACCTTGTGTAACCAACAGTACCATCCCCCAAAGGAACCAAAATAGATTTACCACCAGCAAGGCTCTCAAAAACTGTTTCCAGTTCATCTCCTCATTGGGATTGATGCCACTCAGTTTGAACATAACCCGTTCAACGGGCTTCATAAAATCCGACCAAGTCTTTTCACCTTTATAAACTTTAGCGATATATTTGCCCAAAGGATAGCTAAGCACTATCAATAAGACAATTTGCGCTATAACACCTAAAATTTCAGTATTCATAACTCTTTATTTCTTAACTTACCTTTTTAAAACTTCTCCGGCTTGATGAGAACATACATCATATAGCCGAACATAATCAAACTAACTACAAATAATGCTGTGTACATAACTTGTTTTTCCTTTCTTTTTTAGATCTTCTCGAACCAGTCTATACATTTAAAGAAAAGCCAAAAGCAAGCTATGCCACTCAAGGTACAAACTACAAATCCGATTGAAAATAAATCCATAATTCCTTTTTTTAATTAATACTATTGTTAACTGCTACACTATATGCCAATAGTGTGCCATTACCGGCAAACAGGAGATAAGTGATTGATTTATATATAGATATAACAACAAGAAAAAAGAGGGAGCAAAAGAAGATCTTTTCAAAATGAAAAGGGAAGAATATCAAAACAGGAGGATAATTGATTTATTTGCTGCCAAACTGCATAATTTCCCAATTTATTATATAGCTTTGTATAGAGGTTTTAATACAGAAAAACAGAAAGGGAAAATGAAGAAAATAAATGTTATCGTAGCCGATATCACTACTTTAAAAGTAGACGCTATTGTAAATGCAGCCAACAGTTCGTTGCTGGGTGGCGGTGGTGTAGATGGAGCTATCCATCGGGCTGCAGGTCCGGCATTGTTAGCGGAATGCAAAACTTTGGGCGGTTGTCCGACGGGTGAAAGCAAGATAACCGATGCATACAACCTGCCATGCAGGAAAGTGATTCATACCGTAGGACCCGTATGGCATGGGGGAACGCATGGAGAAGCCGAAAAACTTGCATCATGTTATCGTACCAGTTTTATACTAGCGAGAGAGAACGGCATCCAAAGCATTGCATTCCCCTGTATCAGTACCGGCGTATATCATTATCCCAAGGAAGAAGCGGCACGTATCGCATTGAATGCCATCGGGGAAGAAATGGCACATGGCTATGAAGGAGAAGTGATTGTATGCTGTTTCTCGGAAAAAGATGCTGAAGTATATCGAGAACTCCTTTCTTGCTGAGGAAAGCCACAGGGGATTTCTAACATCCGTACTGTGTTGATTCCGTTTCCATTTTTGCTGAAACCATAAGGAAGAAACGGCTTAATCAATGGTACTCAACAACTAAATACCGTATTCCTCTATCTTTCTATATAAAGTGGTCAAACCTATTTTCAATAAACGTGAAGCCTCAGTCTTGTTTCCTTTAGTATGTTGCAGAACTTTAGCAATATGACGTTTTTCCATAGCGGCCAGTTCAAACTCCGAATAATTCTTGCCGGAATAATCTTCCTGTCGGGTATTCTGTATTTCAATAGGAAGATCTTGTAAGGTGAGCTGTTTGTCGCAGATAATCATACTGCGTTCTATCACGTTTCGCAATTCACGGATATTTCCTCTCCAGTCGGCAGCTTTCAAGGCTGTCAAGAATTCCGGAGTCATTCCTTCCACTTGTTTCCCCAGTTTCTTTGAAAAAAGTTGGATAAAGGTTTCCGCTAAAAGTCCGATGTCTTCTTTGCGCTCACGAAGAGGAGGGAGGTGTATTTGAAAAACAGAAAGACGATAATAAAGATCTTCACGGAAATTACCTTGTTCTATTTCTTTTTTCAGATCCCGGTTGGTAGCGGAGATAATGCGGACATTCACTTTCGTTGGTTTCGTGTCGCCTATCTTGATATATTCTCCCGCTTCGAGTACACGAAGCAATTTGGCTTGCAGCTCGAAAGCCATTTCACCGATTTCATCCAGAAAGATGGTTCCGTTATCGGCCGTTTCGAACAGCCCCTTCTTATCTTTCATCGCTCCGGTAAACGAACCGGCTTTATGACCGAATATCTCGCTTTCAAGCAGATCTCTGCTAAAGGCGGCACAGTTTACGGCCACAAAAGCATTCTCTTTGCGAAGACTGTTGCGGTGGATAGCTTGTGCAAAGACCTCTTTCCCCGTACCTGTTTCTCCAGTTAGCAAGACTGTGACATCCGTTGCCGAAACCTTTCGGGCTAATGTTACGGCTTGCTGCATACCCGCCGATTTTCCTTTTATAGCGTCAAAAGATATACGTTGGGGCTCCTCTGTTCTCACTTTATCCCCTATATTCTTTTTGGCTTGGGTCATAGCCCGGCTGATTAACGGAATAATCTTATTGTTGTCATCTCCTTTAGTGATATAATCAAAGGCTCCATTCTTGATTGCCTGCACACCATCCGGAATATTACCGTGGGCGGTCAATAGTATCACCTCCAATTCTGGATAGAGTTTTTTGATGGTTGTAACCATATCCACTCCATTGCCGTCCGGCAGAAATACATCACACAACACCACTTGGGGATTATGCAACTTCAGTTGTTTCAACGTAGATTGGCAGTCGGCTGCCTGAAATACTTCATAGCCTTCCAATTCCATCATACGCGAAAGAAGTTTGCGTATTTGCGGTTCATCATCAATGATTAAAATACTATCCATAGATTCATTCTGTTTTGCTTGGCAAACTTATGTAAAATCTCTGGAAAAGGCTAATAAAAAGGGCGAAAAGTCGTCGTAACGTCTGTTTATAAGGCGTTTGCATAGCCAAATGAGGACAGGCGAAAAACGGGGTAACGCAAAGGAAAGCGGATTTATGAAGCAGAACGGTCTCCAAATCGTTACCCGCCGGATGGTGATTTTTAACACACCGTGTTGTATCTGGCAGCTTGTGGCACAGGTTGGCATATTAAGGTCTAACTCGTTGAGTGATAACTTTGCAAACAAAAAAAACGAGTATGGCAAGAAGCACATTCAAAGTGCTGTTCTATGTGAACGGCAGCAAGGAGAAGAACGGTATTGTCCCCATCATGGGACGGGTGACAATCAACGGGACTGTGGCGCAGTTCAGTTGCAAGCAGAACATCCCGAAGACACTTTGGGACGTGAAAGGAAACAGGGCGAAAGGCAAGAGCCAAGGGGCACGGGACATCAACCTTGCCCTTGACAACATCAAGGCGCAAATCATCAAGCACTACCAGAAACTTTCCGACCGTGAGGCGTTCGTGACGGCGGAAATGGTACGCAACGCCTATCAGGGAATCGGCAGCGAGTATGAAACGCTTATCCGGGCGTTTGACAAGGATTGCGCCAACTTCCTTAAACGTGTGGGCAAAGACCGCACCATCGGCACATACAAGGTAATGATGCGTGCGAGGAACTATGTGGCGGCTTTCATCAAGTCGTTTTACAAGCGTACGGATATGTCGATGCTTGAACTGACACCTGACTTCATCAAGGAGTTCGCGGCTTATCTTACTGCCGAACGGGGGCTGAAGAACGCCACGATATGGCTCAACTGTATGTGGTTGAAAGGCGTGGTGATGCGTGCGCATTATAACGGGCTGATACCGAGAAACCCTTTTGCACAGTTCCATATCAGCCCAAACGTGAAGGAACGGGAGTATCTGACGGAGGACGAGATAAAGACCATCATGACACACGAGTTTGAAAATTCCACACTCACACTGGTGCGTGACCTTTTCATCTTCGCCTGCTTCACCGCCCTTAGTTTCGTGGATATGAAGGAACTGACTACGGATGAAATCGTGGAAGTGAACGGCGAGAAATGGATAATCGGCAAGCGGCACAAGACCGATGTCCCGTTCCAAGTGAAACTGCTTGATATTCCCATGCAGATAATCGAACGCTACAAGAACCGTTCGGGAGACAAGTCCGTGTTCGGGAAAATCAACTACTGGACGATGTGCAAGCAGTTGAAAAAGGTTATCAGTGAATGCGGTATAGAGAAGCAAATCTCGTACCATTGCGCCAGACATACATTCGGAACGCTGGCTCTGACCAAAGGAATGCCAATCGAAAGCGTGAGCCGTGTATTGGGACATACGAATATCGTCACAACCCAAATCTACGCAAAGATAACCACGCAGAAACTCGACAATGACCTGACGATGTTCGGTGATAAATTGAGCAAGACGTTTAACGGGATAACGATGTCATGAGTATGGAAAGAAACATCATAACCATGAACGAATCCGGCAACATCATTGTGCCGGAAAATGTCGCCTGTATTTGGATGAGCGAGCCGGAATTGGTGGAACTGTTCGGAGTAATCGTCTCGACACTCCATGCCGCCATCAAAGCCGTGTATAAAAGTGGCGTACTAAAAGAATACGAGGTACAGAAGTATATCCGGCTGGAGAACGGCTATCATGCCGATGTGTTCAGTTTTCCGATTATAGTTGTGCTTGCTTTCCGTATCAACAGCTTCGGTGCGGAGCAGGTGCGCAATGCCATATTTGAAAGGCTGTACTTGCGAAAAGAAAAAACAACATTCTTCTTTTCGCCGGGTATTCACAATCTGAATATGTCTAATTATCAAGCATAAAGTCCAATGATATGGCGACATGAAATAGTGAAACCGACAAATCTTTATATGTCAATCTATTGCCGATAAAACGCATTATCAATAAAACGCACTGCTGATAAAACGTATTGGTGGTCAGTTGAACAGACGTATTGCCGTTTTACCAGCAATACGTATTACCAACAAAAGTCCGAAGAAGTACCTTTTTCGGGCTTTTGTCGTATGCTGTTAAGCCAAATCCAAGAAAATCTTACGTGGGTCACGTGTGAGTTGTCAATCCGTCTTGTTTGTATTGCCGAATTTTGCGCCAGACAAACATCCGACAATCATAAAATCAAGATGCCGATGAAGAAAGAAAATACAGAAAAGGAGGAGTTTATCCGTGTGGGTACGACCCTCTACAAGTTAGTGAACCAGCCCCGTCTGAACGGTGGCTATGTGAGGAAACGCATCGTGTGGAACAACGAGACGTTGCGGCAGGACTACGGCAAGGACTATCTCGCCACCGTGCCGAAGTATGACGGCTTCTGCACCGTCCCCGACCATGTGGACTACCGTCCGTGGTGGACAAGTTCCTGAACCTCTACGAGCCGATAGGACACCGCCCGCAGCAAGGCAAATTTCCCTGTATCTGGTCATTGGTGCGCCACATTTTCAGTGAACAGTACGAACTGGGCATGGATTACCTTCAACTGCTCTACCTGAAACCAGTACAAAAACTGCCTATCCTGTTGTTGGTGTCGGAAGAGCGTAACACGGGCAAAAGCACGTTCCTGAACTTCCTGAAAGCCGTGTTTCAGAACAACGTCACGTTCAACACTAACGAGGATTTCCGCAGCCAGTTCAATTCCGACTGGACGGGCAAGCTGCTCATCGTAGTGGACGAGGTGCTGCTCAACCGCAGGGAAGACAGCGAGAGGTTGAAGAACCTCAGCACCACACTCTCCTACAAGGTGGAAGCCAAAGGCAAAGACCGTGACGAGATAGCCTTCTTCGCCAAGTTCGTGCTGTGTTCCAACAACGAGTATCTGCCTGTCATCATCGACGCAGGAGAAACACGCTATTGGGTACGCAAGATAAACCGCCTGCAATCCGACGACACCAATTTCCTGCAAAAGCTGAAAGCGGAAATCCCGGCTTTCCTGTATCATTTACAGCACAGGACGATGGCAACGAAAAAAGAAAGCCGGATGTGGTTTGCCCCGTCATTGCTGCATACCGAAGCCTTGCAGAAGATTATCCGCAGCAACCGTAACCGTCTGGAAATCGAGATGTGCGAGCTTATACTCGACATCATGGACAGTACAGGCACGGACACGTTCTCATTCTGCTATAACGATATTCTTCTTTTGTTAATACACTCGCAGGTAAAGGTGGAAAAGCACCAAGTCCGGAAAGTCTTGCAGGAGTGCTGGAAGCTCACACCTGCATCCAACGGACTGACCTATACTACCTACCAGTCAACTATAATCGGGAATGTCGATATGAGCCGATAAAAAGAATCGGTCGTTTCTACACCGTCACAAGGGAACAGCTTGAATCCCTGTAATATCATTCTTTTTTGTTGAATTGATGAATAAGGATATGACTATGCTGATAACTAATAATATACACTCTCAACAATTTCTCAACAATCGAAAAGAGCTGTTGAGAGAGGAACAGCACCCATTTGTTGGTTCCTCTTTTGTCGAGTGGTTTGTTGAGAAGATGTTGAACAGCTATAATACTGTATATAAGTGTGCTATGGCAACCATTCATCAAATCATCGTTTTTACATTCATCACTAAATCCATTGTAAGATTATGACTACACAAGAAGCGAAACAAATCAGAATCGCAGACTATCTGCAAAGTCTGGGCTACACGCCCGTAAAGCAACAGGGAAACAGCCTGTGGTACAAATCCCCGTTCCGGCAGGAAACGGAAGCCTCGTTCAAGGTGAACACCGACCGTAACCTGTGGTTTGATTACGGGCAGGGCAGAGGCGGCAACATCATCGCATTGACGCAAGAGCTATATGCATCCGACTATATACCTTATTTGCTCAACAAGATAGCGGAACAGGTTCCACACATTCGTCCCGTGTCTTTCTCTTTTCGCCAGCAGGCATCTGAACCGAGTTTCCAACATCTGGAGGTGGGAGAACTCACGCACCCAGCATTACTCCGATACTTACAGGAACGGGGCATAAACATAGCTTTGGCAAAGCCGGAATGTAGGGAACTGCACTTCATCCATAACGGCAAGCCTTATTTCGCCATCGGTTTCCCGAACGTGGCGGGAGGGTATGAGGTGCGCAACCGTTTCTTCAAGGGCTGTATCGCTCCAAAGGACATCAGCCATATCCGCCAGCAGGGAGAGCCGAGAGGGAAATGCCTCGTGTTCGAAGGCATGACGGACTATCTTTCCTTCCTCACGTTACGGATGAAGAACTGCCCGACTATGCCCAGCCTTGACAGGCAGGATTACGTCATCCTCAATTCCGTTTCCAATGTTTCCAAAGCCATAGATGTGCTGCACGGGTACGGGCGCATTCACTGCCTGCTCGACAATGACGAGGCAGGAAGAAACGCATACCGAAAACTGGAAAGGGAGTTTGCCGGACGCATCCGTGACTTCTCCGACAACTACAAAGGACACAAAGACCTGAACGATTACCTGTGTGGGAAACGGCAAAATTTGACCGTCAATCCACCGCCACGAACCATCGTAAAACCGAAAAAGAAAGGATTGGGATTGTGACATTCCGAATGAGAAAAGCGGGAGCTGCCCGAAACTCATTCTTCGAGGATTGGGAGGTAGCAAGTTTGTGTTTCGGGTGTACCGAAACCGCTTGCCACCCACTTCCCAAGATTTGGAAGATGGCATCCCGTCGGTCTATACAGTATAAACAGTAACAGCATTGAAAACAGAAATATGGAACATAAGGGACGTAACAAGGGCGGTCGCCCGAAAAAGGAAACGGCAGAAAAACTGAGCTATCGCATCGGTGTGAAGATGGCGGCAGCCGACTACTTCCGTCTGCTGACACGGGCGTATGAGGCGGGCATATCGCCGAGCGAGTACATGAGGGAATGTTTCCGAAACGGATATGTGCAAGAACGGTTGTCGAAAGAGCACTCCGATTATGTGCGCCAGCTTTGCGGCATGGCGAACAATCTCAACCAGCTTGCGCATAAGGCGAACGCCGGAGGATTCTCGGAAGCCCGTTGGGATTGCAAAGTGGCGGTAGCAAGGATTCATGAACTTCTAAACAAGATAGGGATATGATGGCGAAAATCGTAAAAGGGAGCGACTTCAAGGGTGTGGTGGATTACATTCTCGACAAGAACAAGGAAACCCAATTGGTGGTGCATGAAGGCTTGTTCATGGAAAATCGGGAAACCATCGCCATGAGTTTCAATGCCCAGTCGCGGATGAACGGTAAGGTGACAAAACCTGTCGGACATATTGCATTGAGTTTTTCAAAAGAGGATGATCCACGCTTGACGAACCGCGTAATGGCAGGTATCGCACTTGAATATCTGGAAAAGATGGGAATCAAAAACACGCAGTTTTTCATCGCCCGTCACTTCGACAAGGAACATCCGCACGTACATATCGCCTTCAACCGCATAGACAACATCGGCAACACCATTTCTGACAGGAACGAGCGATTGCGCAGCACCCGTATTTGCAAAGAGCTAACCTTGAAATACGGCTTGCACATGGCAAACGGCAAGGATAATGTCAAACGCAACCGTCTGAAAGAGCCGGACAGGACAAAGTACGAGCTTTACGACATCCTCAAAGCGGAAGTCGGCAGGTGCGGCAACTGGAACGTGCTTGTCGCCAACCTGAAAAGTCAGGGAGTGGATGTACATTTCAGTTACAGAGGTCAGACTAACGAGATTCAGGGCGTAATCTTCACCAAGAACGGCTACCGCTTCAACGGTTCCAAGGTGGACAGGCGTTTCAGCTATTCCAAGATTGACGCAGCCTTGCAGCGTAACAGATATAATGAACGTATGGGCATGACAGCCAAAGTACATGATGTTGCCACGCCAAACGCACCGTCCGGTTCAGCGCGTAATGAGTTATTCAACGGTTCGTTGGGATTGCTGAACGGCAACGGCTCGTCTTATAACACCGCTGATGCGGAAGCCAATCAGGAAATGGCAGAGATGCTTCGCAGAAAGAAGAAAAAGCAAAGGCGCGGTATGGGATTATAACTGTTCATAAATCGTTGTATATCGAACGTTGCTGTCTATATTGTGCTGGCGACATACCTGTATGACGGCGAAAAAATCGACTCAAATAGGATTGGTCTGGGAAATTAAGCGAGTATGCTAATTGTGTGATGGAAAGGGTTGTATCCAACAAATTCTCCTTTATTTCGGCAATTAGCTGTGTGTCTATAAGTTGTTTGGGGGTTCGTCCACAAGTATGTTGCCACACGATTTTATTAAGGTAACGTTGTGTTATATTCAATTTATCCGCATAATAGTCAGCACGGTGATGGCAGACAGCCTCTGCCTTGACCATACGAATAAAGCGATGTACAATCAATTGGGTATTGGAAAATCCTTTACTTGTTTCAACTCGTTCCTGTATTGTGCCAAAATTCCACATCCAAAAACCTTGTAGGAATGTTTTTTCTTGCATTTCTTGAAATTTTATGTCTGCTCCATCAGCAAAAAGCATCTTCGCCATATCCATCCATAACAACAGTTCATGCCATGTCCGCTGGCTGCGTTTGTCTGGCGTATGAATATAGGTTGGATGCGCCTCATTATAATCGAAGTAGATATGGTCTATTGGCAATGATATTTGAGTCAGCAGTCCAAAAGTATAGGTAAACACTCTCACACGGAAATCCTCAGAACGGTTTGAGCAGCGTATGATGCAGCCGGAGATAAACGATAGTTCCATTTGTGAAACAAGATAATAAGTATCTGTTTCTGTCTCCAAAGTGGCACTGCCGGAAATAATCGCCATATAGATTCCATGACGCAAACGCAATGGACGGTCTTCAAATTCCGAAAATACTGTCTCGAAATATCTTATTTGTAATTTATCAGATGGCTGCAATAACATATAAATTCAATTGTTTTGATTCTGACAAATTGCAAAATTTGTGATTATTTTGGAATTAAATACCGCTTGTTCCAAAAATGAAATACATCGGATAAATAATGCAATGGCTTCTCTACTATAAATCAATTAATTTTGCGCCTAAAATTAATTGATTATGGTAAGAGAAGAAAGGATAAATTCAAAATTGTTTCTGGAGGGCTTTCTCGGGCTGTTGAGTACATTTGGACCATTCGTGATGGATATGTATCTTGCCTCGTTCCCCCAGATAGCTGAGTTCTATAACGCCGTTCCGTCATTAGTGCAGATGTCACTGGCAACATGCACGATAGGGCTTGCTGTCGGACAATTTGTGTTTGGCATTATCAGCGACCGGTATGGAAGAAAAGTTCCACTATTGCTTTCACTGCTCCTTTTTCTAACCGTTACAATAGTATGTTTATTGTCACCCACAATAGAATTGTTCGTATTCATGCGTTTTTTTCAAGGACTTGCAGCGGCTGGAGCTGTTGTAATATCACGGTCGATTGCAGCTGATTGTTATAGCGGCATCGCTTTGGCTCGCATATTCGGAATAATCGGTATGATAAACGGTGTATCGACTGTACTATCTCCTATGCTTGGAGGTTTTGTTGCTGGAGCATACGCATGGAAAGCTGTATTTATAACATTGTTTATAATCGGATTAATAATGTTTGCTGGAACCATTCAGTTCAGAGAATCTCTATTGCAACACAACCGTATTTGCTTGAGTTTTACATTATTATCTAGTGAGGTAAAGAGAATTGTAAAGAATAGGTCTTACGTCATACCTACAATGCAATACGGCTTTGTTATGGCTATGATATTTGTCAACCTTGCTTCTGGTCCTTTTATTATGGATGAATATGGTTTTTCCGCAGAACAAATCAGCCTGACTTTTGGTGTGAATGCCATTGCTCTTGGTGTGACGGCAGGTTTGGCATCTCGTTTCAAGGATATGCACAAAGTTGTATGTTACTCTAATAATGGAATGATTATAGCTTCCATATTTTTGGTAGCAGCTCTATTTTTACATCTCAGCTTTATAGTATATGAAGTAGCTGTTTTCCTCTTATATCTTTTTGTAGGGGCTATGTGCACGGCAACTACGACACTTGCAATGGATTCAGAACGTAAAAATGCAGGAATTGCATCTGCGTTTTTCGGTGCGACAGGTTATATTGCTGGAGGTATCATTTCTCCTATTGTAGGAATTGGGAATATTTTTATCACTTCTGCTATCCTATTTATCGGTTTAGCTTTTGGAAATGGAATATTATCACGAATCCTAAAGGTTTAAAAACATATATGACAATATTAATAAACAAGAGGTTGTTGGGAATCGGAAATATTGTTATTGCCATTTTGACAACTGCTATTATGTACCTATATTGGGTAGAATGGGAAGAATTTAACAATATAGAAAAGAAAAACAATTATATAACAAATATACGTCAAGAATCAACAAAACTTTATAGTGAATTGACTGAATTGTCTTTTGTTAGCGAAACTATATTTGGGTGGAAGAAAAACGATATAATGAATTTCCATCAAAAACGTATGGAAATTGACAGTCTGTTGTGTCGTTTCATAACGATGTACCCGACTGAACGCATCGACAGCGTGCGTCAGCTTTTGGAAGATAAGGAACAGCAGATGCGCCGGATAGTTCAGGTTCTTGACGAACAGCAGACCCTCAACGAGAAGATAGCCCGTCAGGTACCTGTAATCGTGCAGAAAAGCGTGCAGGAACAACCGCAAAAACCAAAGCGAAAAGGATTTCTCGGTATCTTCGGCAAAAAAGAAAAAACCAAACCAACCGCTACAACTACGATGCTCCGTTCATTCAATCGGAATATAGTTGGCGAACAACAATCACAAAGCCGTCGTCTGTCGGAACACGCCGACAGCCTCGCCGCCCGTAACGCAGAACTTAACCGGCAACTGCACGGGTTTATCCGCCAGATGGACGAGAAAGTGCAAGCCGACCTGCAAAGGCGTGAAGCGAGATAGCCGCCATGCGGGAACAGTCGTTTATGCAGATTGGCGGTTTGACAGGATTCGTACTCTTGCTGTTGGTCATTTCATATATAATCATCCATAAAAATGCCAACCGCATTAAGCGATACAAACAAGAAACCACGAATTTAATCGGGCAACTGCAACAAGCAGTGGCGCAAAACGAGGCTCTGATAGCCTCCCGCAAAAAAGCCGTGCATACCATCACCCATGAGCTGCGCACACCTTTAACCGCAATAATCGGTTATACCGCGTTGATGGAAAAAGGCAATGATACGGATAAAAAAGAGCGATATGTCCGTAATATCCGGCAATCTTCCGACCGTATGCGCGAAATGCTCAACACGTTGCTGAGTTTCTTCCGTCTGGATAACGGCAAGGAGCAGCCGAACATTTCTCCTTGCCGGATTTCAATAATCACGCACATTCTTGAAACGGAGTTTATGCCAATCGCCATGAACAAGGGGCTGGCTCTTACCATAACGAATCAAAAGGATACTATTGTCTTGACCGATAAGGAACGTATCCTGCAAATCGGCAACAACCTGTTGTCAAACGCCATCAAATTCACTGATAGCGGCGGTGTATCTTTGACGACTGATTATGATAACGGTATTCTGAAAATTACCGTCGAAGATACGGGTACAGGTATGACGGAAGAGGAACAGCAACGGGTGTTCGGCGCGTTTGAACGTCTGTCAAACGCCGCCGCAAAAGACGGATTCGGTCTGGGACTTTCCATCGTACAGCGTATCGTGTCAATGCTCGGCGGCACGATACGGCTGGAGAGCGATAAAGGCAAAGGCAGCCGTTTCACGGTGGAAATACCCATGCAGACAGCCGGGGAACTGCCGGAACGGATAAATCAGACACGGATTCATCATGACCGTACATTCCACGATGTCATCGCCATCGACAATGACGAGGTACTACTTCTGATGCTGAAAGAAATGTATGCACAGGAAGGAGTACACTGCTACACCTGCACCGATGCTGCGGAGCTGATGGAAATGATACGCCGGAAAGAATACAGCCTGCTTCTGACGGATCTGAACATGCCGGAGATCAACGGCTTCGAGCTGTTGGAGCTGCTACGTACCTCCAACGTGGGCAATTCAAAGACTATCCCGATAGTCGTGACAACCGCTTCGGGCAGTTGCAGCAAGGAGGAACTTATGAAACGTGGATTCGCCGGATGCCTGCTCAAGCCGTTCTCCATATCGGAACTGATGGAAGTTTCAGACAAATGCGCCATGAAAGGCAACCGGAATGAAAAGCCGGATTTCACCTCCCTGCTGTCATACGGCAATGAAGCCGTCATGCTGGAGAAACTGATAACGGAAACCGAAAAGGAAATGCAGGCAATCAGGGAAGCGGGTCTAAAGAAAGACCTTCAGGAACTGAACGCCCTGACACACCACCTGCGCAGCTCGTGGGAGATACTCCGTGCCGACCAACCGTTAAAGGAATTATACAAACTGCTTCATAGCGATGGTACACCTGACGATAAAACAATTGGCAATGCTGTAAAAGCTGTGCTGGATAAGGGTTCGGAAATCATCCGGCTGGCAAAAGAAGAAAGGAGAAAATACGAAAATGGATAAGACAAAAATCATCGTGGTGGAGGACAACATCGTGTATTGCGAGTTTGTCTGCAACCTGCTGGCACGCGAGGGATTCCGCACTGTGCAGGCTTTCCACCTATCGACCGCGAAGAAATATCTGCAACAGGCCGCAGACGGGGACGTCGTGGTTTCCGACCTGCGCCTGCCCGACGGCAACGGCATCGACCTTTTGCGCTGGATGCGCAAGGAGGGCAGGATGCAGCCCTTTGTCATCATGACCGACTATGCCGAAGTGCATACGGCGGTTGAAAGCATGAAACTCGGCTCGCTGGACTACATGCCCAAGCAGCTTGTGGAAGACAAACTCGTCCCCCTGCTCCGTACCATATTAAAAGAACGAAATATCGGACGAAGCCGTATGCCCCTGTTCTCGCGTGACGGCTCGGCGTTCCAAGCCATCATGAAGCGGATAAGGCTGGTAGCCCCCACCGACATGAGCGTGCTGATATTCGGGGAGAACGGCACGGGCAAGGAGCATATCGCCCACCTGCTGCACGACAAGGGCAAGCGGGCAGGAAAGCCGTTTGTGGCTGTGGACTGCGGTTCGCTCACCAAAGAGCTTGCGCCGTCGGCTTTCTTCGGACACGTAAAAGGAGCGTTCACAGGTGCGGACAGCATCAAGAAGGGCTACTTCCACGAGGCGGAAGGCGGTACGCTGTTCTTGGACGAGGTGGGCAACCTCGCACCGGAAACCCAGCAGATGCTTCTGCGCGCCATACAGGAACGGAGATACCGTCCGGTAGGTGACAAATCTGACCGCAGTTTCAATGTCCGCATCATCGCCGCCACCAACGAGGATCTGGAGAAGGCGGTCCATGAAAAGCGTTTCCGGCAGGACTTGCTGTACCGCCTGCACGACTTCGAGATAACCGTCCCGCCGTTGCGCGACTGTCAGGAGGACATTATGCCTTTGGCTGAGTTCTTCCTCGATATTGCGAACCGGGAGCTGGAGTGTGATGTCATCGGCTTTGACGGAGAAGCCCGCAAGACATTGCTGACCCATGCGTGGCCGGGCAATGTCCGCGAGCTTCGTCAGAAAATCATGGGCGCGGTGTTGCAGGCACAGACGGGTCTTGTCACGAAAGAGCATCTGGAACTTGCCGTGACAAAACTGACCTCACCCGTCAGCTTCGCCCTGCGCAACGATGCGGAAGACAAGGAGCGTGTCTTACGCGCGTTGAAGCAGGCGAACGGTAACCGTAAGGTTGCCGCCGAACTGCTCGGAATAGGACGTACAACGCTGTACAGCAAGCTGGAAGAGTATGGGTTGAAATACAAATTCAGGCAATCATAGCCGGAATTAGCTGAAAATGTAAGTAACGATTAAACCTGTATATTCAACGAAAATAAAAACGTCCTGTGATAAAAAATCATGGGACGTTTTTATGTGTTTCCGATTTTTATTGCTACTTTTGTACCAAGACGAGAGACATTGACAGCAACTCGCAGCAATGCGCAGAAACAGACACGGTTGCCAATTCGTTACCTCTATTTTAACCTTTCTCTCAAACCTCTTATAAATAAAGAGGTTATAAAAGTCTTCCAGAATTACTAAAAAATCTTGGATTTTTATGTAAGTTTGCAGCATAATAAAACATCTGTAAAAAAATGAATGCAATCAAATCAAAGTTTCTCTATCACTTGATAGCCATGGTCACTGTAGCTATCTGGGGCATCACTTTTGTTTCTACTAAAATTCTAATCCAACATGGATTAAGCCCTTCCGAAATATTCTTTTATCGTTTCACTCTGGCCTATCTCTGCATGTGGTGCATTTCTTATAAGAAACTATTTGCCAATAGAATAAAAGATGAATTGTTACTTTTATCGGCCGGATTATGCGGAGGAACGATTTATTTCATTACCGAAAACACAGCTCTCGGCATCACATTGGCTTCCAATGTGTCTCTGATAGTATGCACATCACCCATCCTGACCACACTGCTTTCTTATTTGTTCAGAAGAAAAGAGCCTTTCACCCGTCATCTTGTTTACGGATCGATCATGGCCTTGACAGGAGTGGGGTTGGTTGTTTTCAACGGCAGTTTCATTCTGAAGATTAATCCTTTGGGAGATGTCCTTTCACTGACCGCAGCATTGATGTGGGCATTTTACTGCCTTATTCTCAAGCAATTGGACAGCCATTATTCTGTCATATTCATTACCCGAAAAGTATTCTTCTACGGAGTACTGACCATTCTGCCCATGTTTCTGTTCCGCCCGTTTAATTGGGTAAATGACTTGATGATGCAACCCGCCGTATTCGGAAATCTTCTCTTTTTAGGAATTATAGCCTCCATGCTTTGTTTCATAGCTTGGAATGCCTGCGTCAAGGAGCTGGGAGCCGTAAAAAGTACCAACTATATTTATATCATCCCCTTGGTGACCCTTCTTACTTCAGCCATCATCATTGATGAGAAGATAACCTGGATAGCCCTTGCCGGCTGTATTCTAATCTTGTGTGGCGTATATTTGGCAGAACGGAAAACAAATCCTACATTTGAGGTGGAATATTAAAACCTTTTAATGATGAACGAGATAGATAAAATGCGTAGCAGCCAGCTGGCCGATATGGAAAAACCGGAAATACAGGCCAGTTTCATACATGCCAAAAAACTAGTGGCCAAATTGCGGATGATGAGTACATACGATGATGGTTTCAGGGAAGTGCTGGAAGACCTGGTGCCGGGCATCCCTTCCACTTCTGTCATCTGTCCGCCGTTTTACTGTGATCATGGACATGGCATCCGCTTAGGAGAGCATGTCTTTGTGAATGCCAACTGTACATTTTTAGACGGTGGATATATCACCATAGGAGCACATACATTGATAGGACCAATGTACAAATCTACACCCCGCATCATCCGACGGATTACATAGATCGGCGCGAGCCAAAAGAGTATGCATATCCTGTAACGATCGGAGAAGATTGCTGGATAGGAGGAGGGGTTATTTTTTGTCCCGGAGTAAAAATAGGGCACCGCTGTATTATCGGGGCTGGAAGTGTCGTAACCAAAAATATTCCCGATAATTCCGTTGCTGTGGGCAACCCAGCCAAAGTGATCAGAAAGATTGATTAAGAAGAAAACAGATAATTATGAAAGTTTTGACTTCACATAATTATCTGTTTCTCAAATTCAGCCGATATAAACATTGACACTTAGAAACAAACAATCGTCTCCGCCAGAACACTCAAAGTCTATTTTATTCTCTCTGGCCAGCCAACCTATAGCAGCATTCAAATCTCTGTCCGACAGTTCTGATGCTATTTTTAAATCACAATAACTCCACCGCTTATTGTCATTCAGCAGTTGCCATACTTTTCCTGCATTTACTCCAATCTGATGTTTATCCATTTTGATGCTCAATTAAAAAGGTTAATAATAGAATGGTTAGTTTCTAGGTGGTAAATATAGCTTTTTATTAGAATAAAGAAAACTTTCCTGTGTAAAATTCATGTAAAGGACATAGTTATTTAACATTTGTTTCTGTCAAATTTCATGTAAATTCTCTTTTTATGAAGATATTTATTGCCGGACGAGCTATTTTTACAAATATTTCCTCTAACTTTGTAAGTTGATTAATCCTTTGATATGAAAAGAAATAAAAAGAACTGGAGAGTGTCCAAAGGTGTGGAGCTCACAGAATTAGATAAAAAGGTACTCTATTATCAAGATAGAGGTCATTTGGTGCCTTCACGTGAGCTGATCAAGACATCGGAGCAAATTGAAGGAATACGCCGTAGCGGTATTATTAATACCGGAGTGCTAGACCTTGTAGAACGAGAGATCCATGCCGGCATGAGCACCTTGGAGATAGACAAACTGGTTTATGAATATACGAAAGATCATGGCGGCATTCCTGCAACCTTAGGCTATGAAGGCTTTCCAAAAAGTTGCTGCACCTCTATCAATGAGGTTGTCTGTCACGGTATTCCTAATGAATTCGACATTCTGGAAGAAGGAGATATAATTAATGTGGATTGTACGACCATCCTTGACGGTTACTACGCGGATGCATCACGTATGTTTACCATTGGGAAAACCACACCTCAGAAAGAGAAGCTGGTACGAGTGGCCAAAGAATGTTTGGAGATAGGCATGGAAGCCGCAAGACCATTTGGCTTTGTGGGAGATATAGGACATGCCATTGAAAAGCATGCTAAGAAAAACGGATTCTCAGTAGTGCGCGATCTCTGCGGCCACGGAGTAGGGATAGAGTTCCATGAAGAACCGGATGTAGAACATTTCGGGAAAAAAGGAACGGGTATGCTATTGGTTCCGGGAATGGTTTTCACGATTGAACCAATGATCAATATGGGAACATGGGAGGTTTTCATTGACGAGGAAGATGGCTGGACTGTAGTTACCGAAGATGAACTACCGTCTGCACAGTGGGAGCATACCTTTGTCATGACAGATAACGGACTTGAAATTCTGACACATTAATATATATAATAAGGTATAGAAATATGGATACAATTATATTAGGTATAGAATCTTCCTGTGACGACACGTCAGCCGCAGTAATCAAGAATGGCGTATTGTTGTCCAATGTAGTGTCCAGCCAAGCTGTTCACGAAGCTTACGGAGGGGTGGTTCCTGAACTGGCCTCACGTGCCCATCAACAAAACATTGTACCGGTGGTGCACGAAGCCTTAAAAAGGGCAGGAGTAGCCAAGGAGCAACTAAGCGCTGTTGCATTCACCCGAGGACCCGGCTTGATGGGATCATTACTGGTCGGAGTATCTTTTGCGAAAGGCTTCGCACGTTCTTTGAATATACCAATGATTGATGTTAACCATCTGCAAGCCCATGTGTTAGCCCATTTCATTAAAGAATCGGAAGAAGACAACAACCAGCCTAAATTCCCTTTCTTGTGTCTGCTGGTGTCAGGAGGAAACTCACAGATAATATTGGTAAAGGCCTATAATGACATGGAAGTTTTGGGACAGACTATTGACGATGCGGCAGGAGAAGCTATCGACAAATGTTCTAAAGTAATGGGCTTAGGTTATCCCGGAGCCTATCATTGACAAACTGGCACGTCAGGGTAATCCAAATGCGTTTACTTTCAGTAAGCCACATATTCCGGACTATAATTATAGTTTCAGCGGATTAAAGACTTCTTTCCTATACTCATTGCGTGACTGGTTGAAAGAAGATCCCGATTTCATCGAACATCATAAAAACGACCTAGCCGCTTCATTAGAAGCGACTATTGTAAATATTTTGATGGACAAGCTAAGAAAAGCAGCCAAAAATCTCAAAATAAATGAAGTGGCAGTAGCCGGAGGAGTATCAGCCAATAACGGGCTTCGTAACTCATTCCGCGAACATGCCGGGAAATATGGCTGGAATATCTATATTCCGAAGTTCAGCTTTACTACAGATAATGCCGCAATGATCGCAATTACCGGTTATTACAAGTATCTGGACAATGATTTTTGCACTATAGACAAGCCCGCTTATTCACGGGTAACTATTTAATATTTAAAAACCGTTTTCAACATGTCAGTAGAAGGTAAATTTTTAAGTAAAGAGATTAACGATTTGTTTTGGAGAGAAGGCCTGACACTCGTTACTGCCGAGAGTTGCACGGCAGGAAGTGTGTCGGCTGCTATTACAGCCGTCGCCGGAAGTTCACACTTCTTTAAAGGTGGAATTATCGCCTATTCCAACGAAATAAAAGAAAATTTGTTGGGGGTAAATCATGAGACCTTAGAAACATACGGAGCTGTAAGCGAAGAAACCGTCGTCGAAATGGTAAAAGGGGCGATGAAATCGATGAATTCTGATTGCGCTGTAGCAACCTCAGGCATTGCAGGACCCACAGGAGGTACTCCCGACAAACCGGTAGGTACTATTTGGATTGCTGCCGGATGTAAAAACAAAGTGATCACACTGAAATTGGAAGGTGACGAAGGAAGAAACAAAAATATAGCTAATGCAACCCAAAATGCACTGCAATTGCTCCGAAAGTTGTTCCAAAACGAAGAAAATGAGCGGTGATTGCAGAATTATTTGCAAAAACTCTTGTTTTATACAAATAAAAGTGCTTATTTTGCACTCCGTTTGAAATAAGTATTGAAAAAAACTATAAAAATAAGATAGCAATGTCGAAGATTTGTCAAATTACCGGAAAGAAAGCCATGATTGGCAACAATGTTTCACACTCTAAGAGAAGAACCAAAAGAACTTTTGATGTGAACTTGTTTACTAAGAAATTCTACTATGTAGAACAAGATTGCTGGATTAGCCTGAATATCTGTGCTAACGGCTTACGTGTGATTAATAAAAAAGGCCTGGATGCAGCGCTGAACGAAGCGGTAACCAAAGGCTATTGTGATTGGAAAAGCATCAAAATTATTGGTTAATTAAAAAGGGAGAGATAGACTATGGCAAAGAAGGCTAAAGGTAATAGAGTACAGGTAATCCTTGAATGCACAGAAATGAAGGATAGTGGTATGCCGGGAACTTCTCGTTACATTACAACAAAAAACAGAAAAAATACCACTGAAAGATTGGAACTTAAGAAGTACAATCCGATTTTGAAAAGAGTAACAGTTCACAAAGAAATTAAATAATTATAACCCATGGCAAAGAAAACAGTCGCAACCCTTCAGACAGGTAAAGAAGGACGTTCTTATACTAAGGTTATCAAGATGGTTAAATCTCCGAAAACAGGAGCTTACGTCTTCGATGAGCAAATGGTACCTAACGAAAAAGTTCAAGACTTTTTCAAGAAATAATTTAGTCGGAAGACTAATGGAAAGTTCCTTTCATATATTATGGAAGGAACTTTTTTTATACCGGAATGTTGTATCATAATACATTATAACCAATCATTGTGACACTTTTTTTTGTCCGTGTAAGAGATTAGTTATATCTTTGTGGCATAAACAGATAAATCAGACTCCAATATGGGATTTTTTAATTTTTTCTCGAAAGAAAAGAAGGAAACTTTAGACAAAGGATTGTCCAAAACCAAAGAAAGTGTGTTTAGTAAGATTGCCCGTGCCGTAGCTGGTAAATCGAAAGTAGACGATGAAGTATTGGATAATCTGGAGGAAGTGCTTATCACTTCGGATGTAGGCGTTGAAACAACTCTGAATATTATTAAACGCATTGAAGAAAGAGTTGCCAAAGATAAATATGTGAACACTCAGGAACTGAACAAAATTCTCCGTGAAGAGATAGCGGCGTTATTGACCGAAAATAACACGGTGGATTCGGATGATTTTACGGTTCCGGAAGGTAAGAAGCCATACGTTATCATGGTGGTAGGGGTAAACGGTGTGGGTAAAACTACAACCATTGGTAAATTGGCATATCAATTCAAGAAGGCAGGTAAATCCGTCTATTTGGGTGCGGCTGATACATTCCGTGCTGCAGCCGTAGAACAATTGGATATTTGGGGAGAAAGAGTGGGAGTACCTGTTATCAAACAGAAAATGGGATCAGACCCCGCATCTGTAGCTTTTGACACTCTAAGCTCCGCCGTTGCCAATAATGCAGATGTGGTAATCATTGATACCGCAGGCCGTCTTCACAATAAAGTAGGTTTGATGAACGAGCTTACTAAAATCAAGAATGTGATGAAGAAAGTTGTCCCTGACGCGCCTCACGAAGTATTGCTGGTTTTGGACGGTTCTACTGGTCAAAATGCATTTGAACAAGCCAAACAGTTTACTTTGGCTACAGAAGTTACCGCTATGGCTATTACCAAACTGGACGGAACAGCCAAGGGAGGTGTTGTAATTGGCATTTCGGATCAGTTCAAGATTCCTGTAAAATATATTGGACTGGGCGAAGGCATCGAAGATATGCAGGTATTCCGTAAAAAAGAATTTGTAGACTCACTATTTGGAGAGACTGAATAATAAATGAAACGTAACACAATAGATATCATCACCTTAGGGTGTTCCAAGAACTTAGTGGATTCAGAAAAGCTGATGCGTCAGCTGGAAGCAAACGGTTATAAAGTAACTCATGATTCCGATAAACCGCAAGGAGAGATTGCGGTTATCAATACGTGTGGTTTTATCGGTGATGCCAAAGAGGAATCGATCAATATGATATTGGAATTTTGTCAGGCCAAAGAGGAAGGAAAGCTCAAGAAACTATATGTGATGGGCTGTCTTTCAGAGAGATATCTAAAAGAATTGGCTTTAGAAATTCCTCAAGTAGATAAATTCTACGGCAAATTTAACTGGAACGAGTTACTAACAGATTTAGGCAAGGCATACAAGTCGGAATTTGCCATTGAACGGACATTAACCACTCCTCATCACTATGCTTATCTGAAAATATCAGAAGGCTGTGACCGTAAATGCTCTTATTGTGCTATTCCTATTATTACAGGACGCCACATCTCACGTCCGATGGAGGAGATTATTGACGAAGTGAAACTGCTTGTGTCCGAAGGGGTAAAGGAATTCCAAATTATTGCTCAGGAATTGACTTATTACGGTGTGGATATATATAAAAGTCAAAAATTGCCCGAACTCATCGAAAGAATCGCTAATGTTCCCGGAGTAGAATGGATACGTTTGCACTATGCATATCCGGCTCATTTTCCGGAAGATTTATTCCGTGTGATGCGCGAGCACGATAATGTATGCAAATATATGGATATCGCCCTGCAACACATCAGCGACAATATGCTGGATAAGATGCGCCGATACGTAAGTAAGGCGGAAACTTACGGATTAATCGAAAGATTCCGTCGGGAAGTACCTGGTATCCATTTACGTACAACATTAATGGTAGGACATCCCGGTGAAACAGAAGAAGATTTTGAAGAATTAAAAGAATTCGTCAAAAAAGTACGATTTGATCGGATGGGAGCCTTTGCCTACTCGGAAGAAGAAGGTACATTTGCAGCAAAAGAATACGAAGATTCCATTCCTCATGAGGTGAAACAACAACGTCTGGATGAATTAATGGCGCTTCAGCAAGAAATAGCAGGTGAATTGAACCAAACGAAAATAGGCAAAGAATTCAAAGTTATTATAGACCGAAAGGAAGGAGACTACTACATAGGCAGAACTCAGTTTGACTCTCCTGAGGTAGATCCTGAAGTCTTGATAAAAGCTGATGACGAGTTCTTAAAAATAGGTGAATTCTATAAAGTGAAAATTACAAATGCTGATGATTTCGATCTATACGCCAGCATTTTATAAGCTTTTTTCCATATAAAGTTTGGATAATGTTTGTTTTTTTACTAATATAGCACCTCAATTAACATTTTAAGCCTTGAATAACAAAGAATTTATATCTGAATTAGCACGTAAACTGGGATATACGAATAAAGATACATCACAATTAGTATCCTCAATCATTGGCGTTATGGCCCAGGAATTGCAAGATGGCAACAACATTGCAATCCAAGGGTTTGGCACGTTTGAGGTTAAGAAAAAGTTGGAAAGAATTTCTATTAATCCGGCTACCCAGCAACGTATGCTGATCCCCCCAAAATTGGTGCTGACTTACAAACCTAGTGTAACCTTAAAAGAAAAATTTAAATAATAGTCTTTGATATATTATCATGAGCGAGAAAGTAACCATACAAGATATCATCGAACTTTTGGCCGAGAAACACAGCATGACTAAAAAAGATGCTGAAATCTTTGTCAAAGGTATGTTTGAGTTAATAGAGGAAGCTCTAGCTACTGAAAAGTATGTAAAGGTAAAAGGACTAGGTACGTTTAAACTCACAGAGGTAGAGAGCCGTGAAAGCGTAAACGTAAATACGGGAGAACGGATTGAGATACAGGGACATACTAAAATCTCTTTTACCCCGGATTCCAGCATGAAAGATTTAATAAATAAACCATTCGCTCATTTTGAAACGGTTATATTGAATGAATGCACTAAATTGGAAGACACCGAGACTGAAATAGAAGGAGAGGAGGGAGATATATTTGATGAAAACATGTCTGAACAAACTGTTGTAACAGAAGAGGTTGAATCCGTAGAAATTGAAAAGGCAGAAGATTCACCAAATAAGAACCTCATCACCACTGCAGATGCTATTCCAGCTATTAAAGAAACAGTTATTGAAGAACCCGCATCTTCTGTTGAAATAGCAGAGGAGGAGGTACGAATCTTGAAACCGGAGATAGTTTCGGAAAAGATTGTTACTGAAGCAGAAAAGGAAGTTGTTGTTGAAACGACTGTCCCCCAAACGGTTTCTCCTTTGGTGGAAACAACAGAAAAAAACGAAATAACAGACACTCCTCAAGAAAAAATTATGACTATTGCCGATGTAGCCATACTGGCTGCTCGTGAAACTTGTGAAGCCGAAGCCTCAGAAGCAATAGTGTCAAAAAAGGTGCCCCCATCAGAAAATACAGTAATAACTCCTGTTCCTTCTGATCTTGAAGAAGAAAAGAAAATAGAGAAGACTACAGAAGTACAAGAAACTTCAGGAGAGAAAAAGAACAAAACTCCTTGGAGAATTATTCTTGTTATCATTTTGGTTGTTTGCACTGCGGGTGGCATATATTGGTATTTGCAATCAGACAAGAATCCAGATTTACAATCACCGGCTGCAATAAAAAATACTCCAAAGCAATTGGAAGAGGATATTCCTGCAATTCCGGTTAATGACTCATTGATGCAAGGCAAAGATACCACAAACACATTGACGAATATCTCTGGAAAAGAAACCATAAGTCAGTCACAACAGGATGTTCCTGTAACAACGATAAAGAGTTCCGATAACACAACAATTAAAAATGTTGCAAAAGAAACTTTAGCTGACACCGTAGAATATGATATAACAGGAACTAAAACCAATTACACATTGCAAGAAGGGGAGAGCTTGGTAAAATTGGCAGTGAAATTCTATGGTACAAAAAAACTATGGCCTTATATCGTGAAACATAATAAAGACATCATTAAAGATGCCGACAAAGTACCCATAGGGACTACTCTGCGTATTCCGGAATTAACTCCTAAAAAATAAAATTTCATATTTTGTCTGCTTTTCAACACAAAGAAAGCGGACAAAATACTAAAAGCAATAAAAAGCGCGTTCAGCTGATATTCGCACGCTGCCAACCTCATCTTTATATTTTAAAATTCTTTAGCCCAATAACCTTTAAAAAGTAGAGATGTACTTTACTTTTTTAATAAAAATTAGTTGCCGCTGTTAATTAATTACCGTAATTTTGGCTGCGTTAAATGAACAAGGCTATTTATAAGCTCGTTATTAGATCAATAAAGAAACAACTAAATAAACAAAATTATGGCTGAAGCAATTGACATTCGCGAACTAAACGAACGAATTGAAAGACAAAGTGCGTTCGTAACCAACTTAATGACTGGTATGGACCAGGTTATTGTAGGTCAGAAACATTTGGTAGAATCATTACTTATCGGTTTACTGTCCGATGGTCATATCCTGTTGGAAGGTGTCCCAGGTCTGGCAAAGACTCTGGCAATCAAAACGCTTGCATCTTTGATTGATGCCAAGTACAGCCGAATTCAGTTTACTCCTGACCTGCTGCCCGCCGACGTTATCGGTACCATGATTTATAGTCAGAAAGACGAACAATTCATAGCAAAGAAAGGCCCGATTTTTGCAAACTTCGTATTGGCCGATGAAATAAACCGTGCTCCGGCTAAAGTACAGAGTGCTTTGCTGGAAGCCATGCAGGAACGTCAGGTCACACTGAGCAAAGAAACCTTTATGTTGCCCGAACCTTTTCTGGTAATGGCTACCCAGAACCCGATTGAACAGGAAGGCACTTATCCGCTGCCCGAAGCCCAGGTAGACCGTTTTATGCTGAAAGTTATTATCGACTACCCGAAATTGGAAGAGGAAAAGAAAATCATCCGCCAGAATATCACCGGAGAAAAAATCGAAGTCCGCCCCATCTTGAAAGCAACAGATATTATGGAGGCCCGCAAAGTGGTACGCCAGGTTTATCTGGATGAAAAGATAGAGCAGTACATCGCTGATATCGTATTTGCCACCCGTTTCCCTGAAAAATATGATTTGAAGGAACTGAAAGACATGATTGGTTTCGGTGGCTCACCGCGTGCATCTATTAATCTGGCATTAGCCGCACGCAGTTATGCGTTCATTAAGCGTCGTGGCTACGTAATTCCCGAAGACGTTCGTGCGGTTGCTCACGATGTGCTTCGCCACCGTATCGGCTTGACTTACGAAGCAGAGGCCATGAATATGTCTTCTGATGAAATTGTAAGCAAAATTTTGAATAAAGTGGAAGTGCCTTGATCAAAAGCGGAAACTGCAATCATTCCCTCGTTCTCTCTATAAGAACATATTGAATTCTGCCAATATATTGAAGGCGGAAGTTTAAGCAAATATAGTAAGTGAGAGTATAAACAGGCTAAGAAGCTGGGGGACAATGATAGAAATTGGGGCTCCCGCGATTATGGGGAACACAGCTTATAGTTGTGAAGAATACTCTTATAATCGTGCGGAGTATCGCTATAGTCGGGGGGGAACCAAACATATTGGTACAAGATATTTTTCTCATCATATAAGAAACAGGAAACCTGTACCTATGAAAGAATAAACAACATAGTACGAACAGTATAGTATGGAAACAAGTGATTTATTAAAACGGGTTCGCCAGATTGAAATCAAGACACGCGGACTTTCGAACAATATCTTTGCCGGACAGTATCACTCTGCATTCAAAGGCAAAGGTATGTCATTCTCGGAAGTACGTGAATATCAGTATGGTGACGATGTCCGTGATATCGACTGGAACGTAACCGCCCGCTACAACAAACCCTTTGTCAAGGTGTTTGAAGAAGAGCGTGAGTTGACGGTTATGCTCTTGATTGATGTTTCGAACAGCTTGGATTTCGGTACGGTGAGGCAGTTGAAGAAGGATATGGTGACCGAGATTGCCGCTACATTGGCATTCTCGGCCATTCAGAACAACGATAAAATCGGAGTTATTTTCTTTTCAGACCGGATTGAGAAATTCATCCCGCCCAAGAAAGGACGTAAACATATTCTTTATATCATCCGCGAACTGCTTGATTTCAAGCCCGAAAGCAAGCGTACGGACATAAAGATGGCTGTGGAATATCTGACCAACGTAATCAAAAAACGCTGCACCACCTTTATGATGAGCGACTTTATAGACGAAAACGACTTCCGTAACGCATTGACCATTGCCAACCGGAAACATGATATCGTTGCCATTCAGGTATATGACCGCCGTATGGCCGACTTGCCCGATGTGGGATTGATGAAAGTGCGCGATGCTGAAACCGGCCACGAACAATGGATTGACACCTCGTCACGAGCCTTGCGCCGCGCACACAATGACTGGTGGAAACAACGCCAGGGAGTGCTGAATGAAACATTTACCAAAAGTAATGTGGACTCTGTATCCATCCGCACCGACCAGGATTACGTGAAATCGTTGCTTAACTTATTTGCTAAACGAAATTAAAGGACATGAATATACTGAATACTAGCAAAAAGTTCTTGAAAGTAGGAGTTTGTGCAGCCATGCTGATGTCAGCCGGACAAGCACAGGCACAGCAGGTTACGTAGATGCCAGTATCGACTCGCTGCAACTTCTCATTGGGGAACAGGCCAAGGTGAAACTGGAAATCAGCATGGATGCCAAGCAGAAACTGCAACTCCCATTCCTGCGTGATACGCTGGTAAAGGGAGTGGAGATATTGGATATAGCCAAGCCCGATACCCAAATGCTGAACGATGGAAAACGCATGCTGATAAAACAGGAATATACGATAACTTCTTTTGACTCTGCACTTTACTATCTTCCTCCATTCGAGATAATGGTAAACGGAGAGCCTTACCGGTCCAAAGCGCTGGCCGTAAAAGTATATTCCATTCCGGTGGACACGCTGCATCCCGAACAGTTCTTCGGACCGAAAACCGTTCGCGAAGTACCTATCACCTGGGATGATGTATCGGCCATCGTATGGCTTACCTTGCTGATGCTTGCTTTGGGCGGACTGGCTTACTATCTGTTTGTACGCTACAAGGATAACAAGCCTATCATCAAGAAGATCAAGATTGAACCGAAGTTGCCGCCACACCAGCAGGCGCTGAAGGAAATAGAGCGTATCAAAGGAGACAAAACCTTGCGTACAGCCGATCCGAAGGCCTATTATACTGAGTTGACGGATGTACTCCGCACCTATATGGAAGAACGATTCGGTTTTAATGCCATGGAGATGACTTCATCCGAAATTATTGATAAACTACAGGAAATCAACGACAAAGAATCTATCAAGGATTTGATGTATTTGTTCCAGACTGCCGACCTGGTGAAATTCGCCAAGCATTCTCCTTTGATGAATGAAAACGATATGAACCTGGTAAACGCAGTAGATTTTATCAACCATACGAAAGTGGAACCGGACCCGAATGCAAAGCCCGAACCTACGGAAATCACTGTAGAGGAAAAGCGCAGCAAACAGGGAAGAGTGATTCTGCTGGGCAGCATCGGCGTCATTGTTATTGCCATTGTGGTAATTCTGTACAAGGTGCTGAGTGGTATATACAACCTCTGGTTTTAACAAATAAATACTAGAAACAATGATTTTTGCAAATATTGAATATCTATTCCTGCTGGTTCTGCTCATACCTTATATAGTATGGTACGTCATGAAGCGGAAGAAAACCGAGCCTACGCTCCAGGTTTCTACCACACGCATGTACATGAAGGCACCCAAAAGCTGGAAGATTTACTTGCTGCATGCCCCGTTCGTACTCCGCACAGTGGCCATCATCATGGTAATTCTGATCCTGGCACGCCCTCAAACCACAGACAACTGGCAGAATACCGAAATAGAAGGAATCGACATCATGCTGGCAGTGGACGTTTCTACCAGTATGTTGGCCGAAGACTTGAAACCCAACCGACTGGAAGCTGCCAAACAAGTAGCCTCCGAGTTTATCAACGGCCGCCCCAATGATAATATCGGTCTGACCATCTTTGCCGGTGAAAGCTTCACCCAATGTCCGTTGACGGTAGATCACGGGGTGCTGCTGAATCTGTTCAACAGCATCAAAGGCGATATCGCCCAGCGCGGACTGATTGAAGATGGTACTGCCATCGGTATGGGCATTGCCAATGCGGTGACCCGTCTGAAGGACAGCAAGGCGAAATCGAAAGTGATTATTCTGCTGACAGATGGTAGCAACAACCGTGGAGATATTTCTCCGCTGACGGCTGCCGAGATAGCTAAACAGTTCGGTATCAGAATCTACACCATCGGTGTCGGTACAAACGGAACTGCCCCTTATCCGATGCAGACCTATGCGGGAACGCAATATGTGAATGTCCCTGTTGAGATAGACGAAAAGACTTTGACCGAGATTGCAGGTACGACGAACGGAAATTATTTTCGTGCCACCAGCAATTCCAAGTTGAAGGAAGTCTATCAGGAGATTGACAAACTGGAGAAAACAAAGTTGAACGTGAAGGAATTCAGCAAACGCGAAGAAGAATATCAGGTATTCGCCTGGGTTGCTTTCTTCTGCATCTTGCTCGAACTCTTGTTGCGCAACTCAGTATTAAAGAAAATACCTTAAAACAAGAAAGTCATGTTTCGATTTGCAGACCCGAACTTTTTATATTTGCTCATCCTGTTGCCGTTTCTGGTGGCGCTGTATTTGTACTCCAATTACCACCGCCGTCAGAATATCCGCAAATATGGTGATCCGGCATTGCTGAAAGGCTCATGCCGACTATCTCCAAGTATCGCCCTGACATCAAGTTTTGGCTGACTTTTGCTGCGTTGACATTGGTTATACTGATGTTGGCCCGTCCACAGTTCGGCTCAAAGATGGAAACGGTGAAGCGAAGTGGGGTGGAAGCTGTCATTGCCTTGGATATTTCAAACTCTATGCTGGCAGAAGACGTAACCCCCAGCCGTTTGGACAAATCAAAGAAATTGATTTCCAGACTGGTAGATACATTCAATAATGATAAAGTGGGATTAATTGTTTTTGCAGGTGATGCTTTCACGCAATTGCCCATCACAAGCGATTATGTTTCCGCCAAAATGTTCCTGGAAACCATTAATCCGTCATTGATAACCACACAGGGTACTGATATCGGTGCAGCCATCCGTCTGGCCATGAAGAGTTTTACTCCGCAAGAAGGAGTGGGACGCGCCATTATCGTCATCACCGATGGTGAGAATCATGAGGGTGGGGCGGTAGAAGCAGCCAAAGAAGCGGCCGAAAAAGGTATGCAGGTATTTGTGCTGGGAGTAGGTTCGCCGGATGGTTCTCCTATTCCGGCAGAAGACGGCAGCAATAATTTCCGCCGCGATAAGGATGGAAATGTTATCGTCACCCGCTTGAATGAGCAGATGTGTCAGGAAATAGCCAAGGCAGGTAACGGAATGTATATCCGCGTGGACAATACTAACTCTGCCGAGAAGGTATTGAACAACGAGATTGCCAAACTGTCAAAAGCCGATGTCGAAAGTCAGGTTTATACTGAATTTGATGAACAGTTCCAGGCTTTGGCATGGCTGGTGCTTATCCTGCTAGTGGTAGAAATGCTTATTTTGGAACGGAAAAATCCGCTTTTCAAAAATGTCAGACTATTTAAATAAGGAATGCTTATGTTACAGAAAACCTATATCACTCTGTTGTTCTTGCTAGCGGCAGGCAGTGCTTTTGCCCAGAAGACAGAAAGAGATTATCTGCGCAGCGGAAACAAGCTGTATAACGACAGTTTGTTTATCAAAGCGGAGGTAGACTATCGTAAAGCATTGGAAATGGACCCGAAATCGACAGATGCCATGTTCAATCTGGGAAACTCGCTCCTGATGCAGCAAAAAGCAAAGGAAGCGATGGAACAGTTTGAATCTGCTTCGAAGGTAGAGAAGGACAAGGATAAACTGGCACAGATTTATCATAACATGGGAGTTATCCTTCAGTCGTCCAAGCAATATCCGCAGTGTATAGAGGCCTATAAGGAGTCTCTGCGGAACAATCCGAAAGATGATGAAACTCGTTATAACTTGGCTTTGGCGCAAAAGCTGCTGAAAGACCAGCAACAAAATCAAGACCAGAACCAGGATCAGAATCAAGATCAAAAACAAGATCAGAAGGACGACAAAAAGGATCAGAACAAAGATCAGCAAGAACAGGATAAGAAAGACCAACAAAACCAGAATCAGCAGCAACAGCAGCAGAACAAGGACGAAATGTCTAAAGAAAATGCCCAGCAATTGTTGAACGCTGTGATGCAGGACGAGAAGAATGTGCAGGACAAAGTTAAAAAACAACTGCAAATTCAAGGAAAGAAGTTGGATAAAGACTGGTAATTTCTTAATTTTGGCAAATAAAAAAATAATTAGATAGCAATGAGGAAAGTAATTCTCTTATTCATATTAATAACATCGGTACTCGGAGCATGGGCAGACGGAAATGTGACGTTTACCGCTTCTGCGCCAGATGTAGTAGTAAGTGGGGATCAGTTCCGGTTGACTTATACGGTCAACACTCAGAAAGTCAGAGATTTTCGTGCACCTAACATCAAGGGGTTCGATGTCTTAATGGGACCAAGCCGCTCACAACAGAGTAGTACACAGATTATAAATGGCAATGTTACCTCTACCAGCTCCATTACTTTTACTTATATTTTGATGGCTGATAAAGAAGGAACTTACACCATTCCTGGTGCTACTATTGTGGCAGATGGGCAAAGCAAAACTTCAAATTCCGTACAAATCAAAGTTCTACCGCCTGATCAAGCGAATGGTGTTGGCGGTGGAAACATTAGTGGTGGAAGGGCTTCTTCACGTAGTCAGGCTGCTGGAAGTAAAATAACCAATCAAGATTTGTTTATTACCGCAACAGCAAGTAAGACAACTGTTTATGAACAAGAAGCCATCTTGTTGACATACAAGGTCTATACTTTGGTAAACTTACGCCAACTGCGTGGTGACATGCCTAAACTAACCAACATTTACGTACAAGAAGTGGAACTTCCTCAACAAAAGAAATTCTCACTGGAACATTATAACGGAAGGAACTATAATACCACCGTCTGGAGTCAATATGTTCTTTTCCCCCAGCAATCAGGAAAAATAGAAATTCCGGCTATTACCTTTGAAGGCGTTATAGCTCAACAGGTTGCCTCAGATGATCCTTTTGATGCTTTCTTTAATGGGGGAAGCAACTATGTAGAAGTAAAGAAAAACATTGTTACCCCTAAATTGGCCATCAACGTGAAAGCATTGCCCAATGGCAAACCAGCTGATTTCTCCGGAGGAGTAGGGGAGTTTACTATCAGTTCGTCTATCAGTACAAAAGAACTGAAGACTAATGATGCTGTAACCATAAAGCTAATCATATCTGGTACAGGTAACTTGAAGTTGGTTAATACTCCGGAAGTAGCTTTTCCCAAGGACTTTGAAGTATACGATCCGAAGATTGACAATAAATTTACATTAACTCGTGAAGGTTTGTCAGGCAATAAGGTGATAGAATATTTAGCAATTCCAAGGCATGCCGGTAATTTCACTATTCCGCCTGTCGAATTCTCCTATTTTGACTTAAAAAGCAATAGTTATAAAACAATAAAAACAGAGGTTTATAATCTAAAAGTAGAAAAAGGTGCTGGAAATGCAGATCAAGTAATTGCAGACTTCACAAACAAGGAAGATTTGAAAGTATTGGGGCAAGACATTCGCTACATCAAAATGGGGGAAACGAATCTGACTCGTAAGGGAGATTTCTTTTTCGGTTCAGTAGCATACTATTTATGGTATATCATTCCATTGATTCTCTTCATTGTTTTCGTAATTGTCTATCGTAAGAAAGCTCTTGAAAATGCAAATGTAGCCAAAGTTCGTACTAAAAAAGCGAATAAGGTGGCTACTAAGCGTATGAAAAATGCAGGTAAATTATTAACTGAAAACAAACAAGAAGCATTCTATGATGAAGTGTTGAAAGCACTTTGGGGATACATCAGTGATAAGTTGAATATTCCGGTTTCTCAATTGTCTAAAGATAATATCGAAGACGAATTGACCAAATATGGAGTCGCTCCCGAACTGATAAAGGACTTCATCGGAACATTAAATGAATGTGAGTTTGCCCGTTATGCTCCGGGTAACCAGAATGAAGCTATGGATAAAGTATATTCTTCAGCTGTTGAAGTCATCAGTAAAATGGAGAATAGTATAAAACACTAAATCAAAGGAGATTATAACAATGAAGAAAATATATTTCATTTTGATATTCCTGACAGGTTTCATCACAGCTTACGCACAGAATGGCTCTGATACTGCACAGGTTGCTGTTCAAGTCGAAATGCCACAAGATGCTGCCATACAAGATCTTCTAACAAAAACAGAAGCTGATAGTGCATACATAAGGAACGATTTTGCAACTGCCGTAGAGATATATGAGAGTATATTAAAAAACAAGGGAGAATCTTCCGATATTTATTATAATTTGGGCAACAGTTATTATAAAATGGATAACATAGCCAAAGCTGTCCTCAATTATGAACGCGCCTTGTTGTTAAGTCCGGGAAACAGTGATATTCGTTTCAACTTAGAACTGGCTAGAGGCAAAACAATAGATAAGGTGACTCCTCCTAGTGAAATGTTTTTCATTACTTGGACTCAATCACTTATTAACACAATGAGTGAAAAGGCATGGCATATACAGGTATTATCATGTTTATACTGATGATATTGGCATTATCTTTATTTGTTTTTGGGAAACAAGTAGTTCTGAAGAAAGTAGGATTTATTTCAGCAATCTTTTTCTTTTTAGTGACTATTTTAGCAAATATATTTGCCTCAGAACAAAAAAATGAGTTAATTAATCATGATAACGCTATTATAATGGCTCCTAGTGTTACAGTCAAAAGTACTCCCAACCAAAGTGGCACAGACTTATTTATTCTTCATGAAGGCAGGAAAGTGATGATTAAAGATAATACCATGAAGGAGTGGAAAGAAATTAAATTGGAAGACGGTAATGTGGGATGGTACCTACCAGTGTTATTGAAATCATTTAAAACATAGTCAATCAATGGATATACAACAGTACATAGCAGCAGATCAAGAATTACTACTGAATATGAACGGAAGCCAATCTTTGTTTTGGGACGGATTCATGTGGGTAGCGACCAGTACGATTGTATGGGTACCTGTGGCTGCTATGCTGTTATATATCATCATTAAAAACAATAAGATCCAAGAAGCATTATTGACTATTGTTATGATCGCCTTGGTCATAACTTTGGCAGATCAAATAGCTTCCGGTTTCTGTAAACCATTTTTTGCACGTTTCCGCCCAACACAAGATCCCAATATTATGTATATGGTTGATATTGTAAACGGATATAGAGGAGGGCGATTTGGTTTTATATCCAGTCATGCTGCCAACACATTTGCTATTTCTGTATTTTTATCTTTATTAATTAAAAGGAAATCTCTTACTTTTATGCTTCTTTTTTGGGCAATGCTCAATTCCTATTCTAGGATATATTTAGGAGTGCATTATCCAGGAGATATTCTTTTTGGTACTATAGAGGGTTGCCTCACAGGGTATTTGATTTATCTTCTTTATAAGTTCATTCAAAAAAAATTCTTTTATAAACCACGTTGTATCTCTAATCAATATACTGCTAGCGGTTATTTAATTAGTGATATTAATTTATTTTACGTAATTCTTCTTTCTACTTACTTTTTCATCATTATTGCAGGTATAATTGTGACTCATACACTCAATCTGTAATTGACAAATTAACTACTACAAATTTACATGTAGACAAAAATAGCATGAAAATATTTGTTTTATGCATTTTTTTGACTAAGTTTATACCATGATTTAAGAAATTCACTTTTATAACTAAATTTAATACATTATGAGAACAATAACATTTAATGAACTGCGCAGAATCAAAGATTCATTACCTAGTGGAAGCATACACAGAATCGCAGATGAACTCAATATGACCGTAGAAACTGTACGTAACTTTTTTGGTGGACACAATTTCAAGAATGGTAAAAGTGTTGGAATTCATTTGGAACCGGGACCAGATGGTGGACTAGTAATGCTAGACGATACAACTGTTCTTGAAAAAGCCCTTCAAATATTGAGAGAAACTGAAGAAAAAATAACGCAAGAAGCGTAATATAAAATCCCGGTTGAATGCAACATTCAATTGGGATTTTTTGTTTAACTTGAAAATCACTTAAAATATAGAATTATGGAAGATAAATTGGTAACCTTGGCAATCCTCACTTATGCTAAAGCTCAGATTTTAAAGAATGTACTTGAGAATGAGGGAATTGAAGCGTACATTCATAATGTGAATCTTATTCAGCCTGTCATATCTTCTGGGGTAAGATTAAGAATTAAAGAAAGCGATCTGCCACACGCTTTGCAGATTATAGAAAGTTCTGCATGGCTTTCAGAAGATATAGTCAAAGGGAAGGAGAGTTCCTCAGAAAAAAACAAAGAGAAAAGAAAAGTACTTATCCCTGTAGACTTTTCAGACTATTCTCTCAAAGCCTGTCAATTTGGTTTCTCTTTTGCTCATACTATTAATTCAGAAGTTGTGCTTCTACATGCTTATTTTAGTCCTATTTATGTGCCTACGATTCCTTACGGAACTGATAATTTCAATTTCCAGATTGAAAGAGAAGAGTCTGTAAAAAGTATGATAGAAACAGTGCACAAAGAGTTGAACAAACTTTCCGAAACAATCAAAAAGAAAGTTGAATCAGGAGAGTTTCCTAATGTAAAATATACTTGTATTTTACGTGACGGCATTCCAGAAGAAGAAATCTTACGATATGCTAAAGAGCATAATCCTCAGATAATTATAATGGGAACGAGAGGAAGAAGTCAAAAAGATATAGACTTGATTGGCAGCGTTACGGCCGAAGTTATAGAAAGAAGCAAATCCTTTGTATATGCTATTCCAGAACATACAGCATTAAAGACATTCAATGATATTAAAAAGGTGGCCTTTGTGACCAATTTCGACCAAAGAGATCTAATAGCTTTTGACTCCTTGATAAATGCTTTTAAATCGTTCCATTTTGCTGTTTCCTTCGTTCATTTGAGTACAGATAATGATGCATGGAATGAAATTAAACTAGCAGGTATTAAAGATTACTTCCAAGAACAATACTCTCAACTGGAATTACATTATAATGTCGTGAAAGAAGATAACATATTAAGTAATTTGGACAAATATGTAAAAGAAGAAAATATAGACGTGATTTGTATCACAAACTATAAACGAAATATATTTGCCAGATTGTTTAATCCTAGCATAGCAAGAAAAATGATATTCCATGCTGATACACCTATATTAGTAATAAAATAAGAGATTAGTCGAAGGGCACAGGTAAATTAGCGGTATTTGTGTCCTTTGAACTGATAACATGAAGAATGAGAATGATTATCTTTGTTTATAATTAAACATAATACTGATTATACCTGTATTTATAAGCGATAATCTACAAGTAGATTGGGGCTTTCTTTGAAATAATAAAAGGGCTGAAATCTAATCTAATGATTCCAGCCCTTTTATTATTTCAAAGTTGTTGTTGTATTAATATCCCAATTCTTTTTCCAAAGAATCATATTCAGCTCTATTTAACTTCCAATAGATATTCAGCAAATAATTTCCCCACAAAGCTTTATTGTCAGGCTTTAATTCTTTTGCCTTTTCATAATATGGTTTAGCTTTTTCATACAACTCTTTAATCTTACTTTCGTTTTCATTGTATTTAGGATCATCAATAGCTAATTTTGCATTTTCCTCAACAATAATCTGAGCTGGGAAGAAATAACAATCACCAATCTTTGAATATGCTTCAGCAACTAAATCTCCATTATTCGAAATAATCTTGTTAAATGTAACAATTGCATCATCATATTGCTTTTTTCATACAATAAGATACCTTTTACATAAAGATAGTACGGAGTTTCGCTAGTAGCAAGCAGTTTGTTGATTTGAGCCAGACCTTCATCAACCATACCTTTTTGAATGTAATAATCCATAATATTACCTACAAAATATTCTTGCTTAGGGAACAATTCAGTACCTTCTTTGATTACTTCAAGCCATTTGGCTGAGTCACCACCTTCTTTCTGAGCATATGTTTCAGCCAAGCACATCAACGCTCTATAACCTTCCTCTTTATGATTCTTACCAATGTTACCATATTTGATGACAGCTTGATTATCTTTCAGCATATTAGCAGCTAAAGTCGCATAGCAAGCATATAATGCATTCAATGTATCAGCCTTCAATGCTGCATCATCAGCAAACATAGGTTCGTTTACTACATCAACAAACAATCCAAAATACTTTAAAGCGTCAGCATAATCTCCTTTATTGTAAGCATCGCCACCACCATTAATCAAATTCAAACGTAAAGCCTTCAAAGCATCTGCATTCTTCTTTCTGAATTTCAGTTTCTTTAATTCACCACTTTGAACCTTAGCTTGCTCTATTTCATCGCATTTCAAGTAGAAATCATACATCTTAGCTAAACTGTTATAAAGCTTAGTTGTATCAGCTTGACCTCCAGGTAAATAAAGTTTCATGTTCTCTTCATCATAAATTGCTTTCTGAAAATCTCCGGCTAATTTCCATGTTTCCGGATCATTAGCAGTCTCAGGATTAGTTAAAGCCGGTTCGATAGCTTTTGCAGCTTCTTCAGGTTTGCTTTTCAAGGATTTAGCCTCCTTAACAACACTTACTTGTGCAGACACAAAGCAAGTTGTTAACAATAAAGCCACTGTAAATAATACTTTTCTCATGATTTTGTGGATTTAATAATACAATTTATTTTATTCTTCACTATTTGCTCCGGTAGTTAAATCTGAATTAGTGATATTACCACCCTTTTCTTCAGCTGTATTTTCAGGATCTGCATTTAAATTTTCATCCGTAACCTCTTCTTCTTCAGATGTCACCTTACATACAGAACCAATTTGGTCATTACGTTTCTCCAGATTTATCAATCGTACGCCTTGAGTTGCACGTCCCATAATGCGGACCTCAGCAACTTTCAAACGAATTGTAATGCCAGATTTATTAATAATCATCAAGTCATTCTCATCGGTAACAGACTTGATGGCCACTAACTTACCTGTTTTATCTGTAATATTCAACGTTTTTACACCCTTACCGCCACGATTAGTCTTACGATAATCTTCGATATCAGAACGTTTACCATATCCTTGTTCTGAAACCACCATAATTGACTCCGTTTCAGTGTCTTTTATACAAACCATACCGATAACTTCATCACCGCCATCTTCATCCAAAGTCATACCACGTACCCCCGTAGCCGTACGTCCCATAACACGAACTGTATTTTCATGGAAACGAATTGCACGGCCATTACGGTTAGCAATAATGATTTCATTATCACCATTAGTCATGCGAACTTCAATCACTTTGTCATCCTCACGAATTGTTATCGCATTAACACCATTTTGGCGAGGACGTGAGTATTGTTCCAGCAAAGTTTTTTTAATGACACCATTCTTTGTACAGAACAGTACATAATGACTATTGATAAACTCAGTATCATTAAGATTTTTCACACGTAAATACGCTGTAACGACATCATCAGAATCAATATTCAGCAAATTCTGAATAGCACGTCCTTTGGCATTTTTAGTTCCTTCGGGAATTTCGTAAACTTTCAACCAATAGCACTTACCTTTTTGAGTAAAGAACATCATAGTATTGTGCATTGTAGCCGGATAAATGTGCTCTACAAAGTCTTCATCACGGGTCTCACTTCCCTTTGATCCTACTCCACCCCTGTTTTGGGCACGGAATTCTGAAAGAGGAGTACGTTTGATATATCCCATGTGAGAGATAGTGATAACCATTTGATCATCAGCATAAAAATCTTCTGGATTAAATTCTTCTGAAGAATATACTATTTCAGAACGACGGGCATCTCCGTATTTATCTTTTACCTCTATCAATTCATCTTTGATTACTTTTTTACAAAGTTCGTCATTCGAAAGAATTTCTTCATAATAAGCAATCTGTTTCATGACCTCTTCATACTCTGCGTGAAGCTGGTCCTGCATCAGACCTGTCAATTGTCGCAAACGCATTTCTACAATAGCACGTGCCTGAATTTCACTCAGATTAAAACGTTCTATTAAACCTGCTATGGCATCATTAGGAGTCTTTGCAGCACGAATAATACGGATAACTTCATCAATATTATCAGAAGCTATAATCAATCCTTCAAGAATATGAGCACGTTCCTGTGCCTTCCGCAAATCATACTGAGTACGGCGAATTACCACATCATGGCGATGTTCTACGAAATATCTGATTAAGTCTTTCAGATTCAACATCTTGGGACGTCCATGAACCAAAGCGATATTATTTACGCCAAACGAGGTTTGCAAAGCTGTCATTTTGAATAGTTTATTCAATACGACACTAGCATTTGCATCACGTTTAACATCAATAACGATGCGCATACCTTCGCGGTCGGATTCATCGTTTACATACGAAATACCATCAATCTTCTTATCATTAACTAAAGATGCGATATTTTCAATCAATTCCTTCTTATTCACATTATAAGGAATTTCATTGATTATGATCTTGTCATGAGTAGTATGAGTTTCGATCTCAGCCTTAGCACGCATCACCACTCTGCCACGTCCGGTTTCGTAAGCATCACGCACTCCGCTTATACCATATATATATCCGCCTGTAGGGAAATCGGGAGCTTTTACATATTGCATAAGCCCTTCGATATCAATATCATTATTGTCAATATAAGCAATACATGCATCGATTACTTCAGAAAGATTATGAGTAGGCATATTGGTTGCCATACCTACTGCAATACCGGATGCTCCATTTACCAACAAATTAGGGATTCGTGTCGGCATGACAGTCGGTTCCTGCAATGTATCATCGAAATTATTCTGAAAATCAACAGTTTCCTTATAAAGATCCTGCATCATCTCTTCACCAATTTTCTTTAGCCTTGCTTCCGTATAACGCATGGCAGCGGGGCTGTCACCGTCAACAGAACCGAAGTTACCCTGACCATCCACCAACGGATATCTCATAGCCCAGTCTTGAGCCATTCTGACCAAGGCGCCATACACGGAAGAGTCACCGTGCGGGTGATATTTACCCAAAACTTCACCTACAATTCTTGCTGATTTCTTATAAGCTTTATCGGAGGTATTTCCCAGTTCGATCATACCATATAAGATACGTCTATGAACCGGTTTAAAGCCATCGCGAACATCCGGGAGGGCGCGCGCAACGATTACTGACATTGAATAATCAATGTACGACGACTTCATTTCCTCTTCGATGTTAATCTTTATAATTCTGTCTTGTTCTAGCATTTAAACAAATATTAATTATACATCTTTTTGGTTTACCAAAAACCACGCTAAAGTACTACTTTTATACGACATACGAAACAAAACCCATAAAAAAGTTAAGTCCATTAAATGTTTTTACTTATATAAGTAAAAAGTATCCCTATACCTTATTTAATAGTATATAACGATTATCCCTCCCACTCCTCATTTACTCTTATGAATAGTTTGATGACAACCCTTATTTATACTTAATTTTTAGCTTTTCAAATCATGGCATACATTTTGTTATGATAATATAAGTAAGAAAACAATGATATGCATTATTATTATGTGTATCTTTGCACAGTGGGAAATAAATACTATTTTAGGAGGACGATAAATATATGAACAATCAATTTACACAAAGAGTGTCCGATATCATCACGTATAGTAAGGAAGAGGCCAACAGACTACGGAATTGCTATATTGGTCCCGAACACTTGTTGTTGGGACTGATACGTGAAGGTGGAGGAAAAGCTATCGAGATTTTGTTTAATTTACAAATTAATTTACAGGATATAAAAGATCAGCTGGAAAACATTTTGAAAGAGGATGTGGAAGATGACACTGACTATGACGAGGATATTAACTTTAACGGCCAAGCATCCAAAGTGTTAAAGTTATGTATTTTAGAGGCTAAGTTGATGAGAAACATTGCAGCTGACACTGAACATATTTTATTAGCAATTATGAAGGTCAAGGATAATGCAGCTTTTGATGTATTGGAAAGCAGTGGCGTAACATACGAAAAAATAAAACTCACTTTACAACCGGACACCCATGCAGGTCTGGGCTTCAGTGAAGACGAGGATGAGGATGAAGACGAAGATATACGTCAGAATCCCAGTAGTAATAAATCAAGTGCGGCACAGCAGCAGGCACGCCCGGCACAAAAAAAACCAACCAATGACACTCCTGTACTCGACAATTTTGGCACAGATATGACAAGAGCTGCCGAAGAAGGGAAACTGGATCCTGTAGTTGGCAGGGTGAAGGAAATAGAGCGGCTGGCACAAATATTGAGCCGACGTAAGAAGAACAACCCTATTTTGATTGGCGAACCGGGAGTCGGCAAATCTGCTATTGTCGAGGGGCTTGCCTTGCGGATTGTGGAAAAGAAAGTATCACGCATCTTATTTGATAAACGCGTGATAGCCCTTGATATGACCGCCGTTGTCGCAGGCACTAAATATCGTGGACAATTCGAAGAACGCATTCGTTCCATTTTGAACGAATTGAAGAAGAATCCCAACATCATCCTTTTCATCGATGAGATCCACACCATTGTGGGAGCAGGTTCTGCGGCAGGCTCAATGGATGCCGCCAATATGCTGAAACCCGCATTAGCCAGAGGTGAGATTCAATGTATCGGAGCGACAACACTGAACGAGTACCGCCAAAACATAGAAAAAGACGGTGCACTGGAACGCCGGTTCCAAAAGGTTATTGTAGAGCCGACAACTGTAGAAGAAACACTTCAGATACTAAAAAATATCAAGGATAAATATGAGGATCATCATAATGTGAACTATACAGATGCGGCCCTTGAAGCCTGTGTGAAACTGACAGACCGATACATCACAGACCGTAACTTTCCCGACAAGGCGATAGACGCGTTGGATGAAGCCGGTTCGCGCGTACATCTTACTAATATCACTGTTCCCAAAGAAATTGAAGAACAAGAGAAACTGATTGATGAAATGAAATCTCTTAAAAATGAAGCTGTCAGGTTACAAAATTTCGAACTTGCCGCCAGCTTTCGTGACAAAGAGAAAGAATATACGAACCAGCTTGATATACTGAAAGAAGAATGGGAAAAAAATCTGAAAGAAAATCGGGAAACGGTAGGTGACGAACAAATAGCCGAAGTTGTCTCCATGATGTCAGGCGTGCCTGTACAGAGAATGGCACAAGCTGAAGGAATGAAATTATTAGGAATGAAAAACGATCTGCTTTCTAAAGTTATCGGTCAGGACAAAGCAATCGCCACACTGGTTAAAGCCATTCAAAGAAGCCGTATAGGACTGAAAGATCCTAATAAACCGATTGGCACATTCATGTTTTTAGGTCCGACGGGTGTCGGAAAGACCCATCTTGCCAAGGAGTTAGCGAAACTAATGTTCGGCTCTGCAGATGCACTTATCCGCATTGACATGAGTGAGTATATGGAAAAATTCACCGTATCCCGTCTGGTAGGAGCACCTCCCGGATATGTAGGTTATGAAGAAGGCGGACAACTGACGGAGAAAGTAAGACGCAAACCTTACTCCATCGTATTATTGGATGAAATTGAAAAAGCACATCCTGATGTGTTCAACATATTGTTGCAAGTGATGGATGAAGGCCGGTTAACTGACAGTTATGGCAGAACTGTAGACTTTAAAAATACCATAGTCATCATGACGTCCAATATTGGAACACGCCAACTGAAAGAATTCGGAAAAGGAATCGGATTCGCCGCACAAGTCCGTACAGATGACAAAGAATACTCGCGCAGCGTGATTACAAAGGCCTTGAACAAGTCTTTTGCACCCGAATTCATCAATCGTTTGGACGAAATAATAACTTTCGACCAACTCGGCCTGGATGCACTGACCCAGATTATCGACATTGAACTTAAAGGTCTTTACAGCCGTATGGAAAACATTGGTTACAAGCTTGTTATTGACGAAGATGCCAAAAAGTTTGTAGCCACCAAAGGTTACGATGTACAATTCGGAGCACGCCCATTGAAACGTGCCATCCAAAACAATTTGGAGGACGGAATTTCCGAACTGATACTTGGATCGGAAATGTCGGCTGGTGATACGGTCAAAGTAAACTATGACAAAGAAAAAGACACCCTTGTCATGACTGTGGAAAAGTAAAGAGTCCAAAGTTTCTCAAAAAAGAACAGACAAAATGTCAGATACCACCGTATCTGGCATTTTTTTTTGCCCATCAACCAACAAAAAAACGATTTAAACGTATATACATAATAACTTAAAACCATAAATAGTATGCAAAAAGGAAATATTGGGGTAACCACTGAGAACATTTTCCCCATCATTAAAAAGTTCTTATACAGTGATCATGAAATATTCCTCCGTGAATTAGTTTCTAATGCAGTAGATGCCACACAGAAACTGAAAACCCTTGCATCTAAAGGTGAATTCAAAGGAGAAATGGGCGATCTTACCATTAAAGTAAGCTTAGGAAAAGACACCATCACCATCTCCGACCGAGGTATCGGACTTACAGCCGAAGAAATCGACAAATATATCAATCAGATTGCTTTTTCAGGCGCCAACGACTTCCTTGAAAAATATAAAGACGACGCCAATGCCATCATCGGACACTTTGGACTGGGATTCTATTCTGCCTTCATGGTAGCCAAAAAAGTGGAAATCATCACAAAATCCCACCAGGAAGGAGCACAAGCTGTGAAATGGACTTGCGATGGCAGTCCTGAGTTCACTATCGAAAACGTTGAAAAAGAAGACCGCGGATCGGATATCATCCTTTATATAGATGATGACTGCAAGGAATTTCTGGAAGAAGCACGCATCTCTTCATTGTTGACTAAATACTGCCGTTTCCTTCCTATCCCCGTAGCATTCGGCAAAAAGAAAGAATGGAAAGACGGAAAGCAGGTTGAAACCAATGAAGACAATGTGATCAACGAAACCTATCCCTTGTGGACACGCAAACCGGTAGAGCTGAAAGACGAAGATTATAAGAAATTCTATCGGGAATTATATCCCATGGCAGACGAACCTTTGTTCTGGATCCATTTGAATGTGGATTATCCGTTCAATCTGACAGGTATTCTGTACTTCCCGAAAGTGAAGAGCAACATTGAGCTACAGAAAAACAAAATCCAACTTTACTGCAACCAGGTCTATGTCACCGACTCGGTAGAAGGTATCGTTCCGGACTTCCTGACCCTGTTGCACGGAGTGATTGACTCACCGGACATCCCCTTGAACGTATCCCGTTCTTACTTGCAGAGCGATTCCAATGTGAAGAAAATCTCCACTTATATTTCCAAGAAAGTATCAGACCGCCTGCAAGCCATCTTTAAGAATGACCGCAAGGAATTCGAGGAAAAATGGGATGATTTGAAGATTTTCATCAACTATGGCATGTTGACTCAGGAAGATTTCTACGAAAAGGCTAATAAATTCGCTCTGCTGAAAGACACAGATGACAAATATTATACTTACGAAGAATATCAGAGTTTGATCAAAGATAATCAAACAGACAAGGACGGCAACTTGATTTATCTGTATGCTACCCATGCAGACGAACAGTACAGCTACATTGATGCAGCAAAGTGTAAAGGCTACAACGTATTGTTAATGGACGGCCAGCTGGACGTAGCTATGGTAAGTATGCTTGAACAGAAATTTGAAAAGAGCCGTTTCACCCGTGTGGACAGTGACGTGATTGACCGTCTGATTGCTAAAGAAGAGCATAAGGATGCCAATCTGGAAGCCGGCCAGCGTGACATTCTGTCTTCCGTATTCCGCAGCCAGCTGCCACAGATGAAGAAAGTGGAATTCAATGTAGAAGCACAGTCTTTAGGCGAGACAGGAACTCCTATCATGATCACCCAAAGTGAATATATGCGCCGTATGAAAGAAATGGCCAACATCCAGGCAGGTATGAGCTTTTATGGAGAAATGCCGGATATGTTCAACTTGGTTCTGAATGTAGATCATAAACTGGTAAAACAAGTTTTGAATGATGCGGACAACTCTTGCAAGGCAGCTCTTGAACCTATCGAAGCCGAAATGACCAGTCTGAACAAACGCCACGATGAACTTCACAAAGCCCAGGAAGGCAAAAAAGCTGATGAAATACCTCAAGCGGAAAAAGATGAATTAAGTGATGTCGAGAAGAAATTGGCCGATGAAAAGACCAAGAAAGAAGCAGTATTGGGTAAATATGCAGGTGGCAACAAAGTAATCCGCCAGCTGATTGACCTCGCTCTGTTACAAAACAATATGCTGAAAGGTGAAGCATTAACCAATTTTGTAAAACGCAGCATCGAATTGATTTAACCAATCTATCACATTTTGCTATCAAAGGCGTCGGAAAGTTCATTTCCGGCGCTTTTTTATTCCGAAAAACGATTGGAAACGAAGAATTCTTTCTATATTTGGAGCGGTACATACAAAGATCCGACATCCATGAAACATTATCTATATATACTTTTTCTTCTCTTTTTACTGCTTCCTCCCATCAATGCACAGAAAGTGGGGCTGGTACTGAGCGGAGGCGGTGCCAAAGGACTGACCCATATCGGTATTATCCGCGCGTTAGAAGAAAACGGCATCCCCATAGATTACATTGCAGGCACATCCATGGGAGCCATTGTCGGTTCGCTTTATGCCATGGGCTATTCTCCCGATGAAATGGAGGTTTTACTCAAATCCGATGACTTTAAACGCTGGTATTCAGGCAGCGTGGAAGAGAAATACATCTATTATTTCAAGAAAAACCCTCCGACACCCGAATTTATCAACATCCGCATCTCCCTGAAAGACTCGCTGAAAAATGTCAAACCTCAGTTTCTGCCTACCAGCATTGTAGACCCTATCCAAATGAATATCGTATTTCTGCAATTATTCGGTCAGGCAACCGCCGCAAGCAAAGCCAACTTTGACAGTCTGTATGTCCCCTTCCGCTGCATAGCTTCGGATGTGTACAACAAAAGAGCGCTGATACTGAAAAAAGGAGACTTGGGAGATGCTGTGCGTGCCTCCATGAGCTTTCCCGCCATGTTCAAGCCTATCGAAATAGACTCGATACTGGCATACGACGGTGGAATTTATAATAATTTTCCCGTAAATGTGATGCGTGACACCTTCCATCCGGATGTCATTATAGGAAGCGCCGTATCCGCCAATCCGGGCAAACCCAAAGAGGGCGACATTATGGGGCAGCTGGAAAATATGATCATGCAAAAAACAGACTACTCTTTGCCCGATTCTCTCGGCATCCTCATGACTTTTAAATATGACGATGTTAATTTAATGGACTTCCAACGCTTTGACGAGTTGCACGACATAGGTTATAAGCGTACTATAGAAATGATGGACTCCATAAAAAGCCGGATTCATCGAAGAATCAGCCCAGACAAGTGGAAGTTAAGCGATTGGCGTATAAGAGCAATTTACCGGATTTCCGTTTCAAAAGAGTAAATATAACTGGTGCCAACGAACGGCAAAAGCAATATATACAAAAAGAGTTCCATGAAAACGACTCCGATACCTTCACTATGGAGGATGTCAAACGAGCATATTTCCGCTTGTTGTCCGATAATATTATATCCGAAATCATTCCTCATGCCGTTTATAATGAGAAAGACCGAACCTACGACTTGAACCTCCAGATCAAAATGGAGGCCAATCTCTCCGTCCGTGTCGGTGGTAACGTGTCTTCCAGTGGCTCCAATCAAGTCTATTTTGGTGCTTCCTATCAAAATTTGAACTATTATTCAAAAGAGTTTAATTTTGACGGACAGCTAGGCCGGGTCTACAACAACGTACAACTGGCAGCACGAATTGATCTTCCAACCAAACTGCCCACTTCTTACAAATTCATAGCCTCGATCTCTACCTTCGATTATTTCAAAGAAGCCAAATTCTTTTCCAACAAAGACAATCCGGCTTTCAACAAAAAAAGGGAAGAGTTTGTAAAGTTGAAAGCAGCATTACCATTCCTAAGCCGTAAGAAAGCTGAATTCGGTGTGGGGATAGCCCGTATGGAAGACAGGTATTTTCAAACCAACATCATTGACTTCAGCGAGGCGAAGCATGATAAAAGCACTTATTCTATCTTTGGAGGATCTATCGTATTGGAAGGAAGTACTTTGAATGCCCGTCAGTTTGCTACACAAGGAAGTCGTGAAAAAATGGCTGCCCAAATTTTCACCGGTACAGAACATTTCAGACCGGGTACATCAAAATTGACTAAAGACACGCCGGAGCCTTATAAAAAGGTACAATCCTGGCTTCAGGTTTCATATCAGAACGAAACATATCATAAACTGAATCCTAAGTTTACCTTAGGAGCATATCTGGAGGCTTATTACTCTTCCCGGAACTTCTCCAATAATTATACGGCTACATTAATGCAGGCAGGAGAATTCACTCCGACAGCCCATAGCAAAGTAACCTACAATGAAGCTTTCCGTGCCAACCAATATGCAGGAGCCGGTGTCATGCCCATCTATCAGTTGAGTGAGTCTTTTCAATTGCGCGGGGAGTTTTATGGATTCGTTCCCATCTTTCCTATCAAGAAAGATGAATATGGACAAGCATATTATGGGAAAGCTTTCACAAAATTCGAATATCTTGGAGAAATCTCATTAGTCTTTCAATTATCATTCGGCTCTATCAGCGCTTACGTAAATCACTATAGTTCACCGTCTAACGATTGGAATGTAGGTTTAACACTGGGCTGGCAGCTGTTTAATTCCCGTTTCATCGAATAATTTTTAGAAAAAAGTTTTAGTAAAACGCTTGCATTTTCAAAAAAAGTCCGTATCTTTGCACCCGTTAAAACGAAAGAACAATAAACAATGGCCGCGTAGCTCAACTGAATAGAGTAGCTGACTACGGATCAGCCGGTTACAGGTTTGAATCCTGTCGCGGTCACTACCAAAAGAAGTTTGATTAGTTTTACAATGGCCGCGTAGCTCAACTGAATAGAGTAGCTGACTACGGATCAGCCGGTTACAGGTTTGAATCCTGTCGCGGTCACAGCTAAAAATATTAAACAACGGTCGCGTAGCTCAACTGAATAGAGTAGCTGACTACGGATCAGCCGGTTACAGGTTTGAATCCTGTCGCGATCACAAAAAAGACTATCTGAAAAGATGGTCTTTTTTGTATCCCCCCTCCTCTTCTGGATCAGCCTATTCAGCCACGTCAGATAGCATGATTTGGCACGTACGTCCGCAGGGAGCCATGTATACGTATGTGCAGGCCTATGCATACGTACGTGAAATCATGAATTTTTAAAAACGTCTTGGTCTTTTTACCTGTTATACATAAAGTTGAGAGCATGAGTGCATAAACGCCTCCAACTTCTTAGTGAGAAAGACTGATTTTTAAAGACAATACATTTCAAGGGTTACTAACATACAGATCGACAAGTTAGTAACGTATCGGGTGACACGTTACTAATGTGTCAGACGGAAGATTAGTAATGTATCAGTTGAAAGATATAGGATCTTACAGGGATAACATATAGACCAAAGAATGAACAGGCGAGCATAAAAAAAGACTGGTATCCCTCATATCTGAAACACCAGTCTTATCTAGTTTAAAAGAATTCCTTTATCAGCATTTAATCTTCAATTCATCCAAGATAGCACGCATCTTTTCGAACGTTGTGATACGAGTCGGCACAAGCGGCAAACGCAATTTGTTTTCAATCAGCCCCATTACATTCAACATGGCTTTCACCCCGGCAGGATTGCCGTCTACAAACAACAGACTGAACAATTCCGTAAATTTATGATGAATAGTCAATGCATTTGCAAAATCACCTTGCAATGCCAGACGGGTCATGCGGCTGAACTCACGCGGAAACGCATTGCCAATAACCGAGATAACCCCTACAGCGCCCAAAGTAATCAAAGGAAATGTAATGCCGTCATCACCCGAAATCACATCAAAATTAGCCGGCTTATTCTTGATGATATCATCCATCTGAGTAATATTACCTGAAGCCTCCTTGATCGCGATAATATTCTTGAAGTCGCGGGCCAGACGCAAGGTAGTCTCGGCAGTCATGTTCACACCGGTACGTCCCGGCACGTTATAAAGAACCACGGAAGATCCGTCGCTTCAGCAATCGCTTTATAGTGTTGGTAAATACCTTCCTGAGAAGGTTTGTTATAATAAGGTACAGCCACAAGTACGGCATCAACTCCTGTCATATCATCATTCTTCAGCGTTTCCACAACAGTACGGGTACAGTTGCTGCTGACTCCCAGCAGAATAGGGATACGTCCATTCACTCTTTCGATTATCAAACGTTTTATCTTGTCTTTTTCTTCTTTGGTCAAAGTCGGGGTCTCAGCCGTGGTTCCCAACACGCACAAAAAATCTGTTCCATTTTGAAGCTGGTAATCAACCAGACGAAGTAACGCTTCATAATCAACGCTATCATCTTCCTTGAAAGGAGTAATCAACGCTACTCCCATGCCTTTTAATCTTGTCTGTATCATAAATGAATTATAAATTCTTATTTAATAGCCTACAAAAGTACGAATATTTTCTATTTTAGCGATAAAATCACGCGATTTTTACTTTATACTCACTAAAAAGTCATTCTATCATTTGCAGAAACTCCTCTTCGCTTACAATGGCCACACCCAGCTTACGCGCTTTCTCCAGTTTACTAGGGCCCATATTGTCACCCGCCAGAATAAAGCTGGTCTTGGACGAAATACTTCCCACGTTCTTGCCGCCATGTTTTTCAATCAATTCCTTATATTCGTCACGCGAATGATGGGTGAAAACCCCACTGATCACAATAGACTTCCCTGCCAGTTTGTCAGTGTGGTCCGAAATATCTTCTTCATCAGCTTCCAGTCTCACACCTGCCACACGAAGGCGCTCTATCATGTCACGGTTCTTCGGACTGGCAAAGTACAGCAGGATGCTCTGCGCTATTTTTTCTCCGATTTCATCGACATGAATCAAATCATCCAAACTCGCTTCCGCCAAATCATCCATCGATTTAAAGGCTTTCGCCACCTTCTTCGCCACAGTCTCACCCACAAAACGGATGCCCAACGCAAAGAGCACCCTTTCAAACGGCACTTCTTTGGACTGCTCTATACCTTTTATTATATTCTCGGCGGATTTCTCCCCCATACGTTCCAGATTGATAATATCCGATGTTTTTAAAAGATACAGGTCGGCAACATCATGTATCAACCCTTCCTGATAAAACTGATCTACTGTTTCCGGACCAAGCCCATCGATATTCATAGCCTTACGGCTGATAAAATGTTCTATTTTCCCTTTTATCTGTGGGGGACAAGCGACATCATTCGTGCAATAATAGGCTGCTTCACCTTCATAACGCACCAATTTACTGCCGCACTCGGGACAATGAGTGACAAACTTCACTTTGTCACCTATCATAATGCGGGCGTCTTTGTCCACACCTACAATCTTTGGAATAATCTCTCCACCTTTTTCTACATAAACCATATCACCGATATGCAAATCCAGTCCTTCTATGATGTCGGCATTATGGAGCGAAGCACGTTTCACCACGGTTCCGGACAACTGTACGGGATCCAAATTGGCCACCGGAGTCACAGCCCCTGTTCTTCCCACTTGATAAGTTACCTTGTTCAAGCGGGTAAGCGCCTGTTCGGCCTGAAACTTGTATGCGATGGCCCATCGGGGTGATTTTGCCGTAAAGCCCAAATTACGCTGTTGTCGCAGAGAATTCACTTTCAGCACTATTCCGTCCGTAGCGACAGGCAGATTCTTACGCTCCACATCCCAGTATTTGATGAAATCAAAGACTTCCTGCAATGTTTTGCATTTGCGGGTAAGATCGGAAATTTTAAATCCCCATTTTTCCGCTTCTTTCAGATTTTCATAATGACCGTCGCACGGCAAATGATCTCCAAGCAAATAATAAAGGTAGGCATCCAGCTTACGGGAGGCCACAATGGCAGAGTTCTGCAACTTCAATGTTCCTGAAGCCGCGTTGCGGGGATTGGCGAACAACGGTTCCTCGCGGGCTTCACGTTCTTTGTTCAGTTCCTCAAACACCATCCAAGGCATCAGAATCTCTCCCCGGATTTCAAATGATTCGGGATATCCCTTTCCATGCAGCACCAAAGGGATGCTGCGGATGGTCTTCACATTGTCTGTCACATCATCTCCCTGCACACCATCGCCACGCGTCACGGCGCGCACCAGTTTCCCGTTCTCGTAAGTCAGTGAGATGGAAGTTCCATCGTACTTCATTTCACAACAAATCTCAAAATCCTCGTTCAGGGACTTCTTTACCCTGTCGTAGAATTCGGTTACCTCCGCTTCCGAATAGGTGTTGGCCAATGAAAGCATAGGGTATTTATGCAGCACCTGCGTGAAGTTCTTGTTTATATCACTTCCCACACGCATACTGGGGGAGTTCTCATCTCTATGTTCCGGATGTTTTTCTTCCAGATCCTGAAGTTCACGCATCAGCTTGTCAAACTCCTGGTCTGTAATCTCAGGTGCATTCAATACATAATAATTATAGTTATGGCGATGAAGTTCCTCGCGCAATTGGTCTATTCTTTCTATTTCCGTCATATATAAAGGTAGTTTTCCGGCAAAAATAGCTATTTTTGAATGAAAAACACCTTCCGGCAAAGAGGAATTTGCTACTTTTGCAAAAAATAACCGAATATGAGAATAGACATCATTACCGTTTTACCCGAGATGCTGGAAGGCTTCTTTAACTGCTCCATCATGAGTCGGGCGCAGAAAAAAGGAATTGCAGAAATACATATACACAATCTGCGCGATTACGCATACGACCGTTATCGCAAAGTTGATGATTATCCCTTCGGCGGATTTGCCGGCATGGTGATGAAGATTGAACCGATAGACCGATGCATCTCAGCTTTGAAAGCAGAACGCGAGTATGACGAAGTAATATTTACATCTCCAGACGGAGAACAGTTTAACCAGCCGATGGCCAACTCACTTTCACTGGCGAAGAATTTAATTATTCTATGTGGGCATTTTAAGGGGATAGACTATAGAATACGTGAACATTTCATTACGAAAGAAATCAGTATCGGTGACTATGTTTTGACAGGTGGGGAGTTGGCTGCCGCCGTTATCGCTGATGCAGTAGTCCGTATTATCCCCGGAGTCATTTCTGATGAACAATCGGCTTTGTCCGATTCTTTTCAAGACAATCTGTTAGCCGCTCCTGTATATACCCGCCCTGCAGAGTACAAAGGATGGCAAGTTCCCGATGTGTTGTTATCCGGACACGAAGCCAAGATTAAAGAATGGGAACTTCAGCAGTCCTTAGAAAGGACACAACGGCTAAGACCCGATTTGTTGAAATAAAAAATATAGATAAATAATAAAGAGGTAAGAGCTTTGTGGTGAGCATGGCTTTTACCTCTTTTCTTTTGCTTAAATCTCCCTTAAAGGATGTTTCCTCCTTAAAGGGCACCTATGCTCATCTTCCCTTCCCTTACATACTGACAAAGCTTTTCCAAGCGATTTTCCACCTTGCTTTTTCAAAAATGAACCATTTCATCGAGAAAAATAATTGAAGTTATCATTTTATACCCTTGCCATAAGTTGCAGCAGCAACTATTTTCCGGCTCATTCCATCTGGAGAAGGTTATAAAAAAGCCCTGCAAGAAAGGCTTCGGTTTATTCATTTCCACTCTTGCAGGGCTATCATTTAAAAGATAAAATTATCAGACTTCCAATGCACCTATTATATCTTTTACAGATGTATATCCATGACGTTCCAGATAGTCATTTATCCCTTCTGAAACTTTGACAGTTATAGCCGGGTCTATAAAGTTGGCAGTACCTATCTGTATTGCGGTGGCACCTGCCAGCATAAACTCCACAGCATCCTTCCAGCCCATGATCCCCCCCAGTCCAATGACAGGAATATTTACCGCTTTAGCAACTTGCCATACCATACGCAATGCTATTGGTTTCACAGCAGCTCCACTCATGCCGCCGGTTATAGTGGAAAGTACAGGCCGACGCTTTTCAGCATCGACAGCCATCCCCAGCAGGGTATTGATCAGAGATACGCTGTCCGCACCGGAAGCCTCGGCTGCACGTGCTATTTCTGTGATATCTGTCACATTGGGAGATAGTTTTACGATCAGTGTCTTTTTATATACATTACGTACCGCTTTTACAACCTCGGAACACCCGCATGCAGAAACCCCGAAGGCCATACCGCCCTGCTTTACATTAGGGCATGAGATATTCAATTCTATAGCGGGAATATGATCCAGCTCGTTGATGATTCCGGCAGTCTTCACATAATCCTCTACAGCAGATCCGGAGACATTAACAATCATATTAGTATGAATATCCTTTATCTGCGGATAGATGTGTTCAACAAAATAATCCACCCCTTTATTCTGTAATCCTACCGCATTAAGCATCCCCATAGGGGTCTCCGCCATACGTGGGTAAGGATTACCCTCACGATGATGGAGGGTAGTCCCTTTTACAATGATGCCACCAATCTTTTCGAGGTCTACAAAGTCCTCATACTCTTTTCCGTATCCAAAGGTACCCGATGCTGTCATAACCGGGTTACAAAGCTTTAAATTGCCGATATTTACGCTTAAATCTGCCATAATAGTTTCTTTATATTAAATACAGGACCCTCTTTACAAACACACAAATGCCCTTCGTCCGTGTTCTCCACACAGCATAAACATGCACCGACACCACAAGCCATCCTATTCTCCAGTGAAACCTCACATTCTATCCCATGAGCTTTGGCGTATTTAGCTACCGAAACCATCATGGGTTTTGGACCGCAGGTGTATATCATGTCAAACCGGTCTGTATGCAGGATGCTATGCTGTGTCACATAGCCTTTCTCGCCCATACTTCCATCTTCTGTCGTTGTATATACCTTGCCTAACCTCTCAAAGTGTTCCAGCTGCAACAGGTCTTTGGATGAACGCGCGCCTAACAGGAAAGCAGGCTCACATCCCATTTTCACCAACTCAGCACCGAGCATCAACATCGGGGCGGTACCCACACCACCGCCAACCAGTAGCGGCTTTACCTTTGTCACGTCCCGGGGCATTGTGAATCCATTGCCGAGAGGCATCACCACATTGACAATATCTCCTTGTTTCACTGTGGCCAGTTTGCGAGTGCCGTCGCCGACTAATTGCACCAGGAACCAAACTTCATTGGTTGCTTTATCCACATAATTAATAGAAATAGGACGGCGGAGAAAAGTAGTATTAGAACCGTCAATACGTATCTCAGCAAACTGACCCGGCAGCATCTCGGGCAGCGGGTTGGCATGAGTTAATTTTATCAGAACATAATTGGCATGCAATTTAATGTTCTGTGTAACCACAAGGTCTAAAATATATTTTTTCATGAAATAAAATTGGGTAAATTCGTTTTCTCTGCAAAGATACACGAATTTACCCAAATCTTATTCTGCCAATCGGCATTTTAGCGGATTCTCGCCCTAATTTTCGGGCTTGAATGTTTCGTATGTCCCATTATCAAAAAATATTCTTATTTCAGTGATTTTCTTGGCAGGTATTTCTACATACTTAATCTCCTCACGCACAATCTCTTTAGAGGGATAAAGTGGTGCTTTAACCTCATTTTCCTTGCGATATTCCGGAGAAGCCGGACCTTCGGGCGTAAATAATGAATTCTCGTCAAACAAAGAAGGCGTATAGTGGATGTTATTGTCCGAGTCAACATCTGTTTCCATTTGTCCTTCACCATAGAGCAACCAGTCTAAACTGATATAGTCACACGCCTTGTGTATTTTCATGACGACTTCCAGCTAGGATTGTTCCTGCCACTAAGAATATGGGAAAGAGAGGAAGGTGAAATTCCAATCTTCTCTGCAAATTGGGCTGCAGTCATATCTTCTTTTTGGATTATTTGAGCGATTCTTTCCTTCATTTACAAAAGTATAAGACAAAATTTACAGATGCAAAAGTAATTAATATAATTCATAAATGCAAATTTACAATACAGAAATGTATATTTTACAAAAGAAAAACACAAATATCCATTTGAAAATACAGAAGGGTTTACACACGTAAATCATGCCCAAGTACACTATAATTA
>NZ_BAKM01000024.1 GCF_000614185.1 Phocaeicola sartorii JCM 17136 = DSM 21941
TATCGTCAAGGATGCTACAGGGGAAGGCGTTATTGGCGCATCTGTTGTAGTAAAAGGAACAACGAATGGTACCATCACAGGGCTTGACGGGGATTTCTCTTTAAGTAATGTAAAGGAAGGAGATATCATTGTTATTTCTTTTGTCGGATACCAAACTCAGGAAATTAAATGGGCAGGCAAACCGCTTGATGTTCTTTTGAAAGATGATACCCAATTATTAGGTGAAGTGGTAGTTACCGCTTTAGGTATGAAGCGTGAGGAAAAAGCATTGGGTTATGCTGTAACTGAATTGAAGAGCGAGGAACTGTACACCAATACTGTCAACCCGGTTGCGTCACTACAAGGTAAGGTTGCCGGTGTGGAAATCTCTAATTCCGATGGTGGTATCTTTGGTTCTGCTAAAATTCAAATACGTGGAGCGTCAACATTAGGAAGCAACAACCAGCCTATTTATGTTGTCGATGGTGTTATTCTTGATAACTCTACCCGGGGACGTGATATGGATGGAGAAGAAATTGATGCGATTGACTATGGTAATGAATTGAAAAACTTGAATCCGGATGACTTTGAAACGATATCCGTATTGAAAGGTGCCGCAGCAACAGCGCTTTATGGTTCCCGTGGTTTGAATGGTGCGGTTGTTATCACGACCAAGGGGGGTGGTAAATTCAAAGGCTTCGGCGTGGATGTTACCCAAACTCTAGGTATTGATCATGCTTACAAGCAGCCAAGTATCCAGACAGTATATGGACCGGGAGCACGTCCGGGTAGAATCGGATATGGAGAGAATGGTAATACTTGGATTCCTACTTATTACACCAATGCAAAGGGAGAACCTTCACTGATCAACGCACCTTCTTTAGGATGGGGACTTCCTTACGATAGCTCGGTGATGATTGAAGATTATGACGGACGTAAGATCCTTATTCTCCAATCAAAAATAATATGTTGGATATGTATCAGTTGGGTTTCAATACGAATACAAACGTATCGGTACGCGGAGGTAATGAAACGACATCATTCTACAGTTCTGTTTCTTATAAGAAGGTGAACTCAACTACGCCTAACAATACATTCGAACGTTATGCTTTCTTGGTAAAAGGCAGCCATAAAATCAGTGACCGGGTGGATGTGGCTGCATCTGTAAGCTTTGCCAACTCCAAACCACGAAATGCAGCTCGTGCGGTAGGCGAATATTTCTATCAAGGATTAAATCCATTGTATGATGCCAAATATTACCGTGATAAATATTTAAGTGAGCAAGGTGGTATCGCACGTTCAGGAGATACTTATGCCAATGTGCCTAGCTCCAGCAAAAACTATTGGTTCAATATCGATAATATGGACTATAATCGTAAAGAAACCGTAGTGCGTCCTATTTTGGAGGTCAATGTGAAAATAGCCGATTGGGTACGTTTCAAAGGTGAAGGCAATATGAACTATGTATATGTTCGTGAAGAAAACAAGGAACTGGTACAGGAGTTGCTTACGAAGGTGGTAATTATACTTTGGCTCAGCAGACCAAAGAACAGACTACTTTTGCAGGTACGTTCACTTTTGACAAAACAGTGAAAGACTTCAATCTGGGCGGTTTTATCCGTGGTGAATATTTTAACAACTATCAGACTGCTTATTCTGTGGCTACTGACGGTCTGATTGTTCCTGGACAATTCTTTATCGGCAATAGTAAACGTCAAATTAAGGCAAGCGGTAAGATTGAAGGAACTAAACGCATGTTGTCTGCCGTATTCGCATTCAACGCTTCTTGGAAGAATCAATTATATCTGGATGTAACCGGACGTAATGACTGGTCTTCTTCTTTGGTTTATTCTAACAAAACCGGTAACTATTCTTATTTCTATCCTTCTGTTTCAGGATCTTGGCTGATCAGTGAAACATTCAAGGATAAAATGCCTTCATGGATTTCGTTTGCGAAGATTCGTGGTTCATGGGCACAGGTAGGTAATGACACAGATGCTTACACGATTAATTCGGGCTACAATGTGGGTAATTTGCAACTGATAGACGGTAGCTATGTATATACAAATTCGTTCTCAAGCACTGCTATCTCACCCAACTTGAAACCGGAACGGAAGAACGCATGGGAAGTCGGTTTGGATTTACGCTTCTTGGACAATCGTATTAATTTGGATGCTACTTACTACAAAGAAAATACAAAAGACCAAATTATGAACATCTCCACACCTTCTATATCAGGTGTCAGCAACCAGTTGATTAATGCCGGTAACATTCAAAACAGTGGTGTGGAAATCGCTTTGAATACGGTTCCTTTCAGAAATAAAGACTGGGAATGGAATTTGGATTTTACCTTTACAAAGAATAGTAACAAGATTATCGAATTGCATCCTGATGCTGCTGAATACATTGGTCTGCGTGGTTCAACAGGATGGGGTAATATGCGTATACAGTCGGCTGCAAGAGTGGGTGGTCCTTATGGTGTATTGATCTCCGATATCACTCCAAAGAGAGACGACAATGGTAATATCATTCTGAAATGGAGTGATTCCGACCGTTCGGCATACGCTGACAGAAGTTTGAAAAACGAGGTGATCGGTGATATGAATCCTGACTTCCTGGGTTCTGTTTCTACCGGATTGACTTGGAAAAACTTGAGTTTCAGAATGGCTTTGGATATGCGTTTCGGCGGTAAGGTAGCAGTTTATGGTAATCGTTATGGTACAGCATACGGATGGACTGAATCTTCTTTGAAATTCCGTGATGAGGCTCATGGTGGTATGACATGGACCAGCCAGTATTTGAATGCGGATGGCAGCCACTCGGGTAGTTATGGTGTAACCTACCATGACGGTATGATACCTCAAGGAGTGTTTGCATCGGGTACTACTGTAACCGGAGTGGACGGCAAGTCTCATAATGTAGGTGGAATGTCTTATCAACAGGCTTACGAGGCAGGAATCTTGGAGCCGATGCATGCTGCGTCTTATTACAATTATGCCAACCAGTGGTCAACCGGTATTGTCAATGACGGATGGGTACACGATTTGAAATATATTGCTTTGCGCGAGATTACCGTGGGTTACACATTCCTGGAAAATATCGCCGGTAAAATTGGAGCAAAAAGATTGGGTGTAAGTTTCTCCGCACGTAATTTGGGCTATCTGTATAATTCATTGCCCAATGACGTAAATCCTGAAGGTGTACGTGGTAACCTGAGTGGTGAGTTCCGTATCCGTAGCTTCGATCCATATACAGCCAATTACACAATGACTATTAATGTAGGATTCTAAACTTATAAAAAATTGAAGATTATGAAACTAAAATATATAATGGCAAGCCTTTTGATTGGCGGCTGTGCTTTTATAAGTAGCTGTAAAGATGACTTTACTGAAATCAACACTAATCCGACTGTTGTCTCAAAACCGGATCCACGCTATCTGTTTACGGAGCATTAGCCAAATTTGACGGTCATGACTATTTTGCTTGGTATTATGATTACAATAATATGCTGCGATGGTCTCAAACTGTTGCTTCGACAGGAGGTAATGAGAATCTGATGACCACCATGTCCAATTCTGGTAAGATGGGTTCGCAAGTCTATAGCGTAATGAATCAGGTAAATGAGTTGGTTCATGTTGTAAACACAACGCTGGAAGGTGAGGAGCAGGCAAAATATACTTATTTGAAAGCTCTTTGTAACCCGTTGATGATTTACCTGGCTATGTGGGATACGGATATGTATGGTTCCATGGCATATACGGAAGCATATCAGGCACGTTATGGAGGTACGCTGACTCCTAAATATGACACGCAGGCTGAATTGTTTGATTTGTGGGAACAACAATTAAAAGAAGCCGTTGAGACATTAGCCAATGATGTAGTCCTTGGTGGAAACAAAGTTACACAGCAGTCATTAGGTTCACAGGACATCATCTATCAAGGTGACTATGCCAAATGGTTGAAGTTTGCTAATTCCCTTCGTTTGAAATTGGCTGTCCGCTTAATCAATGAAGACAAGGCCCGTGCGCTGAATATCGTCAAAGATGCAGCGAAATATCCTATAATGGATGGCCTGGAAGATGACTTCTTTTATAATAAGAGTGCTACAGACCGCCACTTGGCAGGTGGAAACTCTATGGACAACCGTGGTGCGGGCTCAATGCAGCTGATAAACTTCATGATAGACCACTTGGATCCGCGTGTCCGTGTCTTTTTTGAAAAGAATGATTATAATCCCATTGTCATACAGGCCTTCTATGACAAAGGACAAAGACTGCCTTCATTTGTAGAAGAAAATGTCATATCAGAAGAGGTGGATGGGAAAAAAGTGTTTAAGGGCTGGAAAGCTCCGGGCGAACCATGGGTACGCTATTATGGCTTGCCGACAGAGGTGGAAGCAGGCTTGGAAGACCAGCATCCCGAATATGCTGATTATTTTGACAAGGCTGGAAAACTTTGGAAGGTTTCGGATAAAGATGGAAACGGAGAAACCACTTATTATCCCTATTCTCCATTGAATCAATATATGTTCGACAAGAAAGTCATTATTGATTATCCGGTAGCCCCCGGAGCTCCGAGAGTTCAGATAACCGATTTGTATGCATGGTATGGATTGTATTTATCTACAGCTGAGGTGAATTTGTATCTGGCGGAACTTAAGTTATTGAGCCAGGGCCAAGATATAGGTTTTTCAGGAAGTGCCGAGTCTTATTTAAAGAAGGGAGTGGAATATTCAATGCGTGCTTATGATAAGCTGGCGGGTCTGAATCATGTTCCATATTATGACAATACATTTGGACAGGATAAATTTGATGTAAGCATCAAATTGCAGGAAAGTGAAGTCGCTGGGTTATTGAGTGATCCTATTCTGACTTTGGATGGTTCTGTGACCGAGAATCTGGAGAAGGTTTATTTACAGCAATATATTCACTTCATTTTCTTCCCGGCCGATCAATACATAATGATGCGCCGTTCGGGATGTCCTATGAAGGAAAGTAAGTTGTATCCTATGTTGGATCTGAATCCTAAAGTGACCAACTATCCATTACCTCGTCGTTTCCAGGTGACACAGCCGACAGTGGATGATAAAATGGGCGATATCAAGCGGGAAGCATATCAAGCTCAAGGATATTCCTATGGACCGGAGCCTGCTACGTTGAACGCAGAGCGTGTATGGTATGACAAGAAAGCCCCTCAGTTTGGTGAAGGACCTAAATTAAATTAATATGTACATTTACTGTAAGGCGATAATATATTGCCTTACAGCATGAACCTCTTGTTATATTAAAGAATAAGCCTCTATAAATCGTGGAATCGTTTATAGAGGGCTTTGCTATAATATCGTATAAGTTTGATGAATCATCCGGCATTGCATCACGCAGAAGGCTGCAATATGATTTGTCAGCGAAAAGTGATGGATGCCCAAGTGGCTGTCTTATTTCATCTTATAAACTAATGTTCCGCCTTTCAGAATATCCTCGTGCGAGATATAATTCTTGGTATACGGTTCACCGTTCAGCGTGATGCTGTCAACATACTTGTGTTCCTTTGACAATCCTTCGGCAATGATGGTGAAAGTCTTTCCACCGGCCAGGTGCAATACGAATTCCGGCATCTGCGGAGCACCGAATACATAATTGCCGCTTACCGGATCCACCGGATAAAATCCCATAGCCGAGAACATATACCATGCCGACATCTGTCCGCAGTCATCATTGCCGCACAGCCCGTCGGGCTCGGGGCGATATTGCGTGTCAAAGATTTCGCGGATCAGTTCCTGGGTACGTTCGGGACGGCCTGCCAGCGTATATAAATAAGTAATGTGGTGGCTGGGCTCGTTGCCGTGTGCATATTGACCGATCAGTCCGGTCACGTCTGCCTGGGTGGTTTCCAGTTTCAGGGTGAACAAAGAATCCAGTTTATTTAAAAATGCTTGTTCTCCGCCGAATAACTCAATAAGCCCCGGTACATCATGCTGCACATGCCAGGTGTACTGCCATGCATTCCCTTCGGTATAATCTCCACCGGTACTTTCCATGTGGGCAACCTGGCTGGGATTGAAAGGAGTCCTCCAACTTCCGTCCGCATTGCGCGGACGCATGAACTGGGTTTCTGCATCAAACAGGTTCTTATAGAAATCGGCACGTTTGGCAAAATAGGCGGCATCTTCCTCTTTACCCATACGTTGGGCCATATCGGCTGCGGCATAATCATCATAGACCGATTCCAGCGTAGAGGATACTGATTCTGTCTTGATCAAGTCAGTAGGAAAATAACCGTATTTCATGTAAGTTTCCCAATCGGATTTCAGTTTATGAGATACGGTCTGGGTATTCTTGACTGCATTGAAGGCACGTTCGGCATCAAAGCCCCGGAAGCCTTTACGATACGCTTCGGCGATAACCGAAACACCGTGGTTGCCAATCATGGTATATGTTTCTTTTCCCCAAAGTCCCCAGATGGGCAGGAAGCCTTGTACCTCGGCCTGTTCTACCAATGAATGGACGAATCCGTCCACTTTCTCGGGCACCATCAAGGTGTAGAACGGGTGGGCGGCGCGGTAAGTGTCCCATAAGGAGAACGTGGAATAAAATGTTCCGTTACCGGCTTTTACAATGGAGTCGGCCGCGTTGCGGTACCGTCCGTCCACATCCGAGATTTGATTGGGCTGGATCAGGGCGTGATAGAAGCTGGTATAGAAATTGGTCTTCTCGTCATCGGTGCCGGTCACTTCAATGCGGCTCAGGTAGCTGTTCCATTCATCGTGGGCCGCCTGCTTCACACCTTCGAAATTCCAGTCGGCCATTTCCGCTTCCATATTCTTCTTGGCTCCATCCACACCGGTGGTGGACATGGCTACTTTCATCAGTAATTCATCTCCCGGCTTCATGTTAAAAGTAGCGATGATGCGTTTCCCTTTCTCTGTTTCGGCCATGGGCAGATACAGGGTGTCTATGACAGGCCGGTTGAACTTCATGACAAAGAAGTAATCCTGGTTCACCCACACACTGTTGCGTACGTGGCCGGTCAGGGTTTGTGCATCCTCCCAATTGGTTTCACAACTTTGCACTTGCGAATGGTATTGGTTTTCGTTCCATGTAGGTCCGTGCTGAAGGTCAATCAATACAGATGCCGAGTCGGCGTTATGATAGGTATAACGGTGCAGGGCGGCATGGGGCGAGGCGGTCAGCTCGGCCTTCACACCGGGGTCGGCCAGCTCTACGGTGTAGTATCCGGGAGCCGCGGCTTCCTTGTCTTTGGAGAAGTGGCTGCGGAAGGCGTCCCAGGCACGGGTGCGTGTGCCGGTGACGGGCATCACCAGGATATCTCCCAAGTCCATACACCCTGTCCCGTTCAGGTGTGTCTGCGTGAATCCCCAGATCAGGGAATCGGTGTACACATATTCCGAGCAGTATCTCCATCCCACGGCACCCGTTACGGGGCTGGTCTGGATCATGCCGAAAGGACGGCAGGCGCCGGGAAAGGTATGTCCGTTGTCTGCTGCTCCGATGAACGTGTTGACATACTGCGTGTAGTCAGTTTCGTCTGTCTGCTGCGTGGTGGAACAGCCGGTGAACAGGCTGCCTGCCAGTGCCCATGCGCAAAGGATAGAATAGGTTTTCTTCATAGATTCGCAATTAATAAATATTTTGCGTAAAGATAACGGTTTTCTTGAAAATAAATAGCGGAAGGTCCGGACTAAATAAGAATTAAACAGGTATATTTGCGAATCTTAAATGGATAGAGATATGAAAAAACTACTCTTATGGTGCTGCCTTTCTTTGCTGGGGCTGCATGTGAAGGCTCAGACCAAAGTGATTGATTATCCCGTGGAAGGAAAGCGCTCTACCGACTGTGTGGAGTTTTACCGTGCGGAAGTTTCGGACACCGCACTGATATTGCGCGGTAACTTGTATAATCGCCCCGGTCACTGGGTGCAACTGGCTTCGTCGGCGCGGCTTACGGGGGGCGTCACCGGAAAGGTCTATCGCCTGGTAGGTGCGGAAGGCATTGAGCCGGATCAGAAAATATATATGCCCGCTACATGGACCCGTCCTTTCTCGTTGCAATTTGAACCGGTGGAGGACAAGGACCGGTGGGTGGACTTTGACGAGGGGACTGCCACAAATGGTGAGTTTGTCGTCAGAGAGATCTCACTGGAAGAGAAAAAGGAGCGGAAAAGAATTCATTGCCGCATTGAGGGGCAGGTGATGGGCAATCCTGCCTATAGCCGCATCATGCTGTATCCCGAAGGCACGGATGACCGTGTCAATGACTGGCAGTCCATTCCTGTACGGGATGGCCGGTTCTCATTCGATCTGTACACCGACACCGAAGAACCCTATGAATTGTGCGCATGGAGTGACAAAATGACGGGGGCGTGGCGTCCCGTACCTTTTATAGCCGAGGACGGCGTACTGAAAGTGACCTTCTATTCGTTGGAGAAAAGTGCCGAAGTCACCTCCGAATCCCCCTTGAATAAGGAACTGCTTGCATTCAACCGGCAGACGGACAGTTTGTTCATGCGTTCTTTGCGGATGGAAAAAGACAAATTGCGGCGGGAAGGAAAAGTAGAGAGCCTTGAAATGCAGGCTCTCCATAAACAGTTTGAGGGAGCGAAAGACGAGGCCGAACGGAAAAAACTAGGCGACCGGGCACAGGAACTTTATAGAACGGGAAAGGCTTACACTCCTGAATATTATGAACTTGAGAAGAAAAGTACGAAAGCTTATGATGATTTTCAGGCGTATAGTCTGGACTATATCAAGGCGGATTCCTCCTTGGTGGGGCTTTATCTGCTGAAGAATCAGATGGAAAGAAGCAAAAGGCAGGGAAAAGACCTTGCTCCTTATATCGCCGTCTACCGGGAAATATATGCTTCCTTGTTTTCCGGCAACGCCTTGACCCGTTATGTGCGGAACTGGATTTCCGCCCTCGAAGTCAAGGTGGGAAACCGTTTTGTGGATTTTGAGGCGCCCGATCTGGAGGGAACCCGTCATCTGCTTTCGGAGGAAATAGCCGGCAAGGTGGCTCTCATTGACTTATGGGCATCGTGGTGCGGTCCGTGCAGGCGTACCTCCCTCAGTATGATTCCGATCTATGAGTCTTATAAGGATAAGGGCTTTACGGTGGTAGGCGTGGCACGCGAGCGCAGTGCCGGGGATATGAAGGCCGCTTTGGTTAAAGATAAGTATCCTTGGTTGAACTTGCTGGAACTGAATGACCGCGCGAAAATATGGGAGAAATATGGAATCGGTAATGCAGGAGGGGCTACTTTCCTGGTAGATAAGGAAGGGAAGATACTTGCTGTCAGACCTACGGCGGAGGAAGTGAAGGCGATATTGGATAAAATACTGTGGCAAAACTAAAATGACCCTATCAAACTCTATTTTGCACAACAGTCTGTGATAGCTTACCCGCTGTCGCGGACTGTTGTACAAATTGAGTAAAACTAACGGGGCGTTTTATTTATTACTTCAGAGAAGTCCGAAATGTTTCAGCGCATTGGCTATTCCGTCTTCATCTACGGAGGTGGTCACATAGTCGGCCACAGCCTTGACGTGAGGTTCGGCGTTTCCCATAGCTATCCCTGTGGCTACGTGTCTCAGCATGGGGATATCGTTGCCGCCGTCACCGAAAGCCATTGTGTCTTTCAGGTCGATGTCAAAATATGCCAGTACCTTGTCTATTCCCGTACTCTTGCTGTTGCCCCGTGCGATGATATCAGCGAACAATGGATACCAGCGCATCGGTTCGCAATGAGTCAGCACTCTGCCGAATATATCTGTTTCTTTTTCTTCTTCGTCCGTAAAATACCCCATTATTTGCAGGATGTCTTTTCCACGGGCTTCTTCTATGGAGGCGACAGGGGGAACAGGAATTTCAATCAGATCGGAAACAGCCTGTACTCTGTCATTCACCTCTGTGACGAACATTTCATTGCCGTATGCAAAAACGAAAGGCACCGGATGGCTCTGTTGGAAAGTGATAAGCCGTTCAATGTCTTCTTGCGGGATGCAACCTTTATAAATAGGCTGGTGGCCGGCGGTAAAACAATAGCTGCCGTTCACCGTGATGTACCCGTCAAACTCCAAGTCACCCAGATTGTTTATCAAACACTGTGGGCGGCCGGTAGCAATAAAGATTTTGATGCCTTTGTCACGGAGTGCCTTTAATGCTTCGCGGGTTGAAGCGGGAATCTTATGGGTCTCGAAAGAGATAGAGTGCCGTCTATATCGAAAAAAATAGCTTTGACCATACGTTTGCCTATTGAATATTATCGTTATATATTTTCATTTTGCAAAGATGGGAATAAAAATACATGCGTACAAATGCGATAATGATTAAATTTTAGGCTATTTGACCTTACAGATTGATTTTAATATCTATATTTGTGTTTCTAAAATAACAAGAGAAATGGCAGTTCAGTTTACAAGAATAGCAGTAAAGATCGGTAGTAATGTGCTGGCGCGTAAAGATGGCACGCTGGATGTGACACGTATGTCAGCCTTGGTGGACCAGGTGGCGGAGTTGCGTAGGGCCGGGGTGGAAGTCATTCTGATCTCATCCGGAGCGGTGGCTTCGGGACGCAGCGAGATCAAGCCTTCCAAGAAATTGGATAGTGTGGACCAGCGGCAGCTTTTCTCGGCGGTGGGACAGGCCAAACTGATCAACCGTTACTATGAGCTGTTCCGCGAACACGGCATCCCTGTGGGACAGGTGCTGACCACGAAAGAGAGTTTCGGCACGCGCCGTCATTACCTGAACCAGCGCAACTGCATGATGGTGATGCTGGAGAACGGTGTGATACCGATTGTGAATGAGAATGATACCATCTCGGTCACCGAATTGATGTTTACAGACAATGACGAGCTTTCGGGCATGATCGCCTCCATGATGGATATGCAGGCGTTGATCATACTGAGCAATATTGACGGTATCTACGATGGCTCCCCCTCCGCCCCCGGTACACAGGTGATACGCGAGGTAGAGCAGGGCAAGGATCTCTCGGACTATATACAGACGGAGAAATCGGGATTCGGCCGGGGCGGCATGCTCACCAAGACCACCATTGCCCGCAAGGTGGCTGATGAAGGCATCACCGTCATTATAGCCAACGGCAAGAAAGACCATATCCTGGTGGATTTGCTGCAACATCCGGTAGAGACGGTCTGTACGCGTTTCATTCCGGCGGAAGGCGGAGTATCCAGCGTGAAGAAGTGGATTGCCCACAGCGGAGGCTTTGCCAAAGGCGAGTTGCACTTGAACGAACAGGCCGTGAACGTGTTGAAGGGACAGAAGGCGGTGAGCCTGCTTCCTGTGGGAGTGGTCCGTATAGAAGGAGAATTTGAGAAAGACGATATAGTGAAAATCATCGACCACCGGGGCAGGCAGATAGGAGTGGGGCGCATCGGGCTCGATTCGGCAGAGGCGCGTACTTTGTTGGGCAGGCACGGCCAGAAACCGATGGTGCACTATGACTATCTGTATTTGGACTGATGTGGTAATGATGTAGATAAAATGAAATGACAATGGAACAGATTGAGAATATTTTAAAACAGGCAAAGCAGGCAAAAGGATCTCTTGCTTTCTGCAAGGAGGAGATCATCAATGACACCTTGTCTGCCTTGGCCGACAGAGTGGAGGCGGCTACAGACCGGATTCTGGAAGAGAACGCCAAAGATCTGGCGGCGATGGATCCTTCCAACCCCAAATATGACCGTCTGAAACTGACGGCGGAACGTATTCGCACCATAGCCGCAGGCATACGCCAGGTAGCCGCGCTGCCTTCTCCCTCGGGCAGGGTACTGAGTGAGACCGTGCGCCCCAATGGCATGAAGCTGACCAAGGTGAGTGTGCCTTTCGGAGTGATAGGCATCATTTATGAGGCTCGTCCCAATGTGACTCTGGATGTGTTTGCGCTTTGTTTCAAATCCGGCAATGCTGTATCTTAAAGGGGGGAAGCGATGCCGATTGCTCCAACCGTATCCTGGTGGAGATTATCCGGAATACGTTGCTGGATGTAGCCCACCTGTCTCCTTATCTGGTGGCATTGTTGCCGGCCGGGCATGATTCGGCCGACGCGCTGCTCCATGCCCGCGGCTATGTGGATCTGATTATTCCCCGGGGCGGCAAGGGCTGATAGACTATGTGCGGCAGAACGCCACGATTCCCGTCATCGAGACAGGGGCCGGTGTGTGTCACGTTTATTTTGACAAGGACGGTGATGTGGCGAAAGGAGCTGCCATAATCCGCAATGCCAAGACACGCCGTGTCAGTGTATGCAATGCCTTGGACTGTCTGATAGTAGATGTGAACCGGCTCACCGATCTTTCCACTCTTTGCAGCGGCTTGCAGCAGGACAACGTGGAAATCTATGCCGATGATTTGTGTTACAATTATCTGAAAACCTCTTATCCTCCCCACTTGCTGAAACATGCTTCTACGGATACTTTCGGAACGGAGTTTCTGGACTATAAGATGGCGGTGACGTCGACGATGACCATACAGTCGGCTGTGGCCCACATTTCTATCTATGGTTCGGGGCATAGTGAATGTATTGTGACGGAGAATGACTGGGCGGCCGGTTATTTTATGAAGGCGGTAGATGCGGCTTGTGTCTATGTGAATGTGCCCACCTCGTTTACCGATGGCGGCGAGTTCGGACTGGGAGCGGAGATTGGCATCAGCACGCAGAAGCTTCACGCCCGTGGCCCGATGGGGCTGGAGGAACTGAACACATACAAGTGGATTATTCAGGGCGATGGACAAATAAGACAATAATATTATAAATGAAAGGATTATGAGATACTTTACAAACGTACATGATTTGGGCGACTTGAGGAGTGCCCTTGCCGAAGCGTTCGAAATAAAGAAAGACCGCTACAAGTATGAAACCTTGGGAAAGCATAAGACTTGTCTGCTGATTTTCTTCAACAACAGTCTGCGTACCCGTCTCAGCACCCAGAAAGCAGCCCGTAACTTGGGCATGGATGTGATTGTGCTCGATGTGAACCAGGGCGCATGGAAGCTGGAGACCGAGCGCGGGGTCATTATGGATGGCGACAAGAGTGAGCACTTGCTGGAGGCTATTCCGGTCATGGCTTCTTATTGTGATATCATCGGTGTGCGTTCGTTCGCTCATTTTGAGAACCGCGAGGACGATTATACCGAAAAGATTCTGAATCAGTTCATCAAATATTCCGGCAAGCTGTATTTTCCATGGAGGCTGCCACCGGTCATCCGTTGCAGGCCTTTGCCGATTTGATTACCATTGAGGAGTATAAAAAGAAAGAACGTCCCAAAGTGGTATTGACTTGGGCGCCACACCCGCGTGCATTGCCTCAGGCCGTACCTAACTCGTTTGCCGACTGGATGAACGAGGCCGATGTGGATTTTGTCATCACTCACCCCGAAGGCTATGAGCTGGACCCGAAGTTTGTCCGTGGCGCGAAGGTGGAATACAACCAGCTGAAAGCCTTTGAAGGGGCTGACTTTATCTATGCCAAGAACTGGGCATGTCCCGGTGTCACTTGTCCTGCCGACTATGGAAAGATCTTGAGCAAGGATATGAGCTGGACGGTAGATGCGGCGCACATGGCAGTGACAAACGATGCTTTCTTTATGCATTGTCTGCCGGTGAGAAGAAACATGATTGTGACCGATGAGGTGATTGAAGCTCCTACTTCGTTGGTTATTCCTGAAGCGGCCAACCGGGAGATCTCTGCTACGGTTGTTTTAAAGAGAATGCTGGAAGGGTTGGAATAACCGGCGGTCGGAATGATGTATTCTTCCTTTTCAATTTATCGTTTCACCTATGTGATGAAACCGTATCACCCATGTGATGAAAACTAATCACCTTAGTGATAAAACTTCATCACTAAGGTGAAAGATAAACAGAAAAGGGTAGCGCAATGATTTCTATCGGACAAAAAACTGTGTGTATCCTTGGCTTGACTATATATAAGACAGTGTGTGGCCGGATTGCCATTCAAGAGAAAGAATCACTTCGGAAACTGAAGACCGGGCGGGGGCGGCTGGGACAAACTTACGGAGACGCTTACGGAACTGCTTCCTGACAGATGGAAAAAGGCTAATGGATAAAAAGGGAGCATTAGCCTTTTTATTTTAGCAAACTATATAGAATCGCGGAGACGCTTACGAGACGCTTACCCGGAAATGAAGGATTTATGAAGGATTGGAAGAGGAATCCTTCATAATATCTGCTTGTAAATGAGTGAATTACGCTATTATGAAGGATTTGAAGGAAAAAACGGTTAAAAACTTATTTCCTTCCCTAATTCCTTCCAGTCCAGGATGCCCTTATCCAGATTATACACCTTGAATCCTTTTTTTACCAATATGTTGGCGGCGTTGCGGCTGCGTCTTCCACTTTTGCAGTAAACGGCTACGGGACGGTCTTTTTGAAGAAGCTCCTCGATGTTTGTACCAAACTCATTGTCCAGTACATTGATATTGATGCTGCCCGGTATATGACCCTCGGAATACTCGGCCACTGTGCGTACATCCACCAGCTGGATGGTCTTGTCCTGTATCATTTCCTCGAACTGGTCGGAGGAAAGGTTCTTGAATTTGTCACTGTCTTTGCCGGTACATGCCCATAATCCTAGTGAGAATGCGCAGATGAAGAATACGAAATAGATGGTCTTTATCATAAAATGGAATGTTTTGATGTTCTGGTTTCTTAAAAATAAAAGATGCGGCTGGTCATACCTTCTTTATAAGTATGGATGTTGAATACAATCTTATCGCCTGGATGCAGCTTGCCGGCGTATGCCCATAGGGGAACGGACAGATAGACTTTACGGTTGAAGCCTTCAATGTCATTGTTCCTGTCATGGTAGAGTGTAAGGTGTAAAGTTTGCTCTCCGTCTTTGCTCTCCAGCTTGTTCTCAATAAAATGATAGCTGTGCCGCTGGTCCTTGACTTTGACTTGCAGAATCAGGTTCAGGTAATCACCGCCGCGCCAGATGCTTTGAATGGCCACCGGGTCGGTCTTTATCTCCTTGAATTTTGACTCAGGCAAGGGTACTGGAGAAATAACCAGCTGGGTGTTGTAAAGCATGGCTTCTTTTTCTGTTTCCTCCGGACCGGTCAGTGGGGCGTACATGGTCACCGTGCGATACGTGGTGTCCGGCGCCAGTCCGTCAAGACCGGTGCGTGACTGGATGCGCCACTCTGTTCCTTCGTCCGTTATCAGATATCGTCCGGTTCCTGTATGGTCGGTTTTCAAGTCGATCATGTCTGTCAGGACATTGGGATATACATAGTCATCCTCACCGCACGCGCCGAGCAGCAAAGAAGCCAGAAAAGATAGAATAACGATTTTCCTCATGTTCATAACTTTCTTTTTCAGGGTGGACGGTAGCATCCACCCTTTACGGTAAACGTGCTTATCCTTTGGCCGCTTTCAAGTAATTGATGAGCGGATTGGCATACATGGTCAGCAAAGCATGACGCAGGAAAGTGGTGTCTTTGCCGGGAAGATCGACCTTGGCGATCTGCTGTTCCACGTAGTTCTCAAAATGCGCTTTTTCTTCTTCTGTGTACTCGGCCGTGAAACGGTTGTCTCCCATCAGGAGGTCACGTGCCACATAATTACCGGCAAACAGGCGGTAACTGCTGTGTATATGCCGGTCGATGGTTTCCGAGATGGCGGTAAACAATTCACATTTAGGCAGATTGAGTTTCTTCAGCTCGTCCAGTTCATGATTCAGACAGGCGGAAGTCTGGAAATGGATGCGTCCTTTGTATCCGTAAAGACCGGTCTGCATATTGATCAGGTCGTCTTCGGGAGTTTTCTGGAAGTGTTCGTCATCCCGTTTCTGTTGCAACTCTTTTGCTTTCAAGAAGTCACACGGATCGTATTCGTACGAGATGGCGAGCGGGACGATGTTCAGTTCTTTCAGTCTTTCGATGATATCGCCTTCACCTGCCATGGCCATCATTTTCAATACACTGTCCTGGGTGCGGTCGTTGGAATCTTTGGCGCGCCCCTGGCGTTGGGCTATCCATAGATTCTCATGTTTTTCCTTCATGGCGAAGTGCATGTAGCGCGACATCAGGGCGGATGCTTCCAGTTTTTGCCGCATGTTGAGGCCGCGTTTCACGATGAATGATTTATTGACACGTACCAGCTTATGAATCCATGGGTAGATGAGCAGGTTGTCGCCGATGGCGATTTCTACGGTGGTCATTTCTTTGTCTATCAATAGGATAGACAGGAAAGCCGAGTCCAGAATAATATCACGATGATTGGAGATGAAAGTGTAGTTTCGGGTTAAGTCGGGCAAGGCGGAGCAGTCGAAAGTCAGTCCGTTGGCTGTTTTCTTCACTAAATCCCATAATAGTCCGTAAAAGAACGCTTTTTGGAACTCCAGATTGGTTTTGCATTGACGCATCTTCATGGCAAGGCCTTCGAAAGGCACGCCTGGCATAACAGACTCTACCACTGTCCGGAAAGCGGGGTCAGCGATTAATTCTTCATAGATTTGCGGCAACTCTTCGGGAGTGTACGGACGAATCTCGTTAAATTCAGCTGGTATGTTCATAATTTATAAGGGTTAGTTAGTGATATCACTAAAATTTATTTTCTATAATGTCAGTCATCACATCCTTTATATCCAGGCCTGCGGCACGTACCTGTTGGGGGATGAAGCTGGTAGCTGTCATGCCCGGGGTGGTGTTGATTTCGAGCAGGTTCACTTTTTCGTCTTCGGTAATGATATAGTCGATGCGGATAAGGCCGGAGCATCCCAGAATGTCATAGATGGCCGAGGTGAGCAGGCGTACACGTTCGGCCGTATCTTCGGGCAGACGGGCTGGGGTGATTTCCTGTGACTCGCCGTTGTATTTGGCGCCATAGTCAAAGAATTCGTTGGCGCTCACCACCTCGGTGATGGGGAATACCACTTCCTTGTCCGAGGTCTTGTAGCATCCGCAGGTGATTTCCGTTCCTTTCATAAAGGCTTCAATCATTACTTCGTCACTTTCCTTGAAAGCTTTTTCGATGGCGGGCTGTATATCTTCCTTCGTCTTTACTTTGGTGACACCGAAACTGGAACCGCCGGCGTTGGGCTTGATGAAACAGGGCAGGCCGATTTTGCTGATCACTTCTTCGTCTGTGATTTCAAATCCTTTGCGCAGGATCATCGATTCGGCTACGCGGATGCCGAAGCCTTTCAGGTATTGGTTGCAGGTGAATTTATTGAAAGTCATGGCCGATACCAGTACGTTGCAGCTGGAGTAGGGGATGCCCAGCAGGTCGAAGTAACCTTGCAGGATACCATTTTCCCCCGGAGTGCCGTGGATGGTGATGTAGCGAAGTCGAATTGTCTCTTTTCGCCGTTCTCCATGAAGCTGAAGTCGTTACGGTCTATCGGTGTTTTGGTGCCGTCCGGAAGGACTACTTCCCAGCGGTGGCCTTCCATCTCTACTATATATAAGTTATAACGCTCTTTGTCAATGAAAGAGTAAAGTCCCTGTGCGCTGCGTAGGGAAACGACAAGTTCGCTGGAGTCTCCTCCGGCTACAATGGCAATAGTACGTTTCATAGTTCTTCTCTGTTACTGATATAGTTTCTCCACTTGTCTATCAGGTTTGTCATATCCTCGGGCAGCGGGGAGGTGAAGAACATCTCCTCGCCTGTACGGGGGTGGACAAAGCCCAGCGTCATGGCGTGTAGTGCCTGGCGGGGGCAGGTCTCGAAACAGTTGTTTACGAATTGTTTGTATTTACTAAAATGAGTTCCTTTTAAGATTTCGTTTCCACCATAACGCTCATCGTTGAACAGTGTGTGCCCGATGTGCTTCATGTGGACACGTATCTGGTGGGTGCGTCCGGTCTCGAGCACGCACTCTACCAGGGTGACATAGCCCAGACGCTCCAGTACCCGGTAGTGGGTGACGGCATGCTTTCCTTGGGCGGGGTCGCTCAGTACGGCCATCTGCATGCGGTCTCTGGGGTTGCGTCCTATATTCCCTTCTATGGTTCCTTCGTTATTCTCCACGACACCCCATACCAGGGCGTTGTATTTACGCCGGGTGGTCTTGTTGTAGAACTGAAGCCCCAGATGGGTTTTGGCATCGGGGGTCTTGGCTACCACGAGCAGGCCCGAGGTGTCTTTGTCTATACGGTGGACCAATCCCACTTGCGGATCGTTAGGGTCGTAGCTGGGGTTGTCTTTCAGATGCCATGCTATGGCGTTGACCAGTGTGCCGTGGTAGTTTCCGCATCCCGGATGCACGACCAGACCCGCCGGTTTGTTGACTACCATCAACTCGTTGTCCTCATAGACGATATCCAGCGGAATGTCCTCGGGGATAATATCATTGTCGTAACGCGGGCGGTCCATCATCACCGTCAGCACGTCGCAAGGTTTTACTTTATAACTGCTTTTCACCGGTTTGCCGTTCGCCATGATGAGGCCGGCGTCGGCAGCCTTCTGGATGCGGTTGCGCGAGGAGTTGACCAGCCGCTCGAACAAATATTTGTCCACACGTACTTGCGACTGCCCTTTATCTACCACTACACGGAAATGCTCATATAGTTCGGAGGGGTTCTCCACTACCGGTTCCACATCATCCAGTGCGTCATCCAGTTCATCCACATATTCTTCTGTCATCATCACGGGGTGTTAAGTTTAAAACCAGGATTCGTCTATCATCGGTTTGTCATCGCTCACGGTACCGGATTCGTCCACCAGCGTCGAGTCTTCGGGCATGGTTTCATTACCGTTGCCCACCATGAGGGTCAGTACGGCCTCGTAGGGGATCTTTTCTCCGGCTTTCAGGTCGCGTCCACGGTATTTAATGCTGTACACCCAGTCTTTTTCGCCGCTGATGTATTCGGGTTCGGTCACTTTGAAACCCAACGCACGTAATTTGGCTTCAGCCTGGCGGAGCGAGCTGTTGTCCATGATATCGGGGATGGCTACCTTGGGGGCGCTGTCCGCATTGACGGTCAGATAGACGGTTCTGCCCGACTTTACCTTGGAGCCGCCGGAAGGGTTCTGTTCCAGAATGGCGCCGGGGGCTATTCCTTTTACATAGCTGGAGTCTATGACGATTGATTTCAGTGACTGCTTGCCGAGTTCGTTTTCCGCGGCGCGCAGGTTCATTCCTTTTACATCGGGCACTACCACAGCCTCACCGTGGCGTGTATAACTGTCCAGCCATTGAAGGGTTCCCCAGGCTGCCGCCACAATGACCACTACCATCGCTATCAGATTGAGCCAGAAGAAGCGGTTATTCTTGAATGAAAAGAATTCTTTGAATGTTACCATATCTAACTTAATTATTTCGGGTCAAAGATACGATAAAATCATTTCTATTCCTATATTTCAAGATGAATATCATATACTTTTAGTACCTTTGCCCCGCTAAAATAACCTATTTCCTTATCAGACTAAACAAAATGGAGCAAAGAAGAATATGAACGAGACAACAAACGAGGAAGAGGTGCTGTTATTGCGCCGTAAACTAGACCTTTTATTACGTACAGGCAAAATGCTCATGGAAAGTGCGGCGGACACCAACCGCATTGAGCGGAACATGAAGCGTGTGGCCGCTTATCTGGGCATTCCCGAAGAGAAACTGCACATTGATATCCGGTGGACTATGCTGATGGTGAATGTGAGTGACGAGAGACATTCTTTTTCCAAGTTCCAGAAGTGTGAGAACCATGGCATAAATATGGAGACCATTTCAAAAATCAGCAAACTTTCGTGGCGTGCCATAGAGCAGGATTATTCATTGGACAAATACGAGGAGGAGCTTGAGAGAATTGCTCGTCAGAAGCGTAATTATACACCTTATATTGTAGCTGTCTGCACCGGGTTTGCCTGTGGCGGGTTCTGCAAACTGTTTGGGGGTGACTGGATTGCTTTTCTGATAACAGCTATTTGTACTTTCGTGGGTTTCCGCACCCGCGCCCGCTGCATCGAGTTCGGCATCAATGTATATATGAGTATTGCCATCTCCGCGTTTTTATGCACTTGCCTGGCTTATGCGTTTTCTTTCTCGGGATGGTCTTCCACTCCCTATCATCCGCTGCTGGCGTGTGCTTTGTATATTGTTCCCGGTGTGCCGCTGATAAATTTTGTGGATGATATGATTGACAATCATTTGCTGGTAGCATTACGCGTGCTGCCAATACCATGATGATGGTGGGAGGAATGGCGTTCGGCATCGCTTTTGCCATGAGGCTGCTGGTGATGAATGATGTCACTATCGACCAGAAATTCAGCGAGTTGAGTATGGTGCCGCACGATACTTACTGGGTGTATGCTGTCGCGGCTGCTATTGCGGCTATGGGATTCGCCACTATATTTAATGTGCAGAAACGGTTGTTGTGGGTGGTGGCTGCCGGTGGGGTTATTGCGGTATGTACCCGTAACTTTGTGAATTTTGAATTAGGTTACGGTCCGGTCATCGGTTCGTTTATGGGGAGCTTTGTCGTGAGCTTGATAGCGGTAAAGGCTGTTCACTGGTTTCATGTCCCCAATCATGTGCTGACCATCCCGTCGGTTATCCCTATGGTGCCCGGTGTCTTGATGTACCGTTCGCTGCTGGCGCTTATCAATATGCGTGGAGTGGTGGGGGAGGTGACACTTGCTTTCTCCAATGGCATCAACTCGGCACTTATCATTTTCTGTATTGCCTTGGGGGTGGCTGTCCCTAATATCTTTGCCCGGCGTTACATAGCCAAGGACCGTCAGCGTTTCCTTACGCAGATGTTGGCGGAACGCAGGGCCCGCGGTAAATTTATTGAGTGGTAGTATTTATTTGCGAAGGGGTATTCATTAAAACTTGATAGACAAAGAAAAAGGATTTTCCGATGATCGGAGAATCCTTTTTCTTTGTCTATCAAGTTTACTCTATTAATTTCTAGGTAAGGCTTCTTTCACTACCATTGGACGACCGGCATATTCTGTACCGTTCAATTGTTTGATAGCGTTTGCGGCTTCGGAAGTTTCCGGCATTTCTACAAAGGCGAAACCTTTTGATCTTCTTGTATCACGGTCAATGATTAATTTGACTGAGCCTACTGTTCCATACTCTTCCATAACTTCTCTCAAATCTGCTTCCTTAACGTTGTAGCTAAGGTTTCCAACATACATATTCATAACTGTCAATATAAAAAATTAATAATTCAACAACGAAATCTCAAGAAGCTCTAAATCAGGAATGAATATACTCAATGTGGATAACTGAGGAGATACATGATGAGAATAAAACTAGAATAAATCTCTAATTGTTTGTCGGACAAAGTAAACTCTTTCATTTGGATAATGCGCTATATCTCTGCCTTTATTCCATATTATATATCATTTATTATTATAAATGGCCGGAAATTAACATAACTTCCATGCCTGTCAATGCTTTCAGTCTGTTATAGCGTCATAAACAGCTCTTGCCATCACCTTCGCTCCCTCTTCATTGGGGTGGATGTGGTCGGGGAACAATTCCGGCATTCCGTCCATCGCACTATGGAGGTCAATAACAGGCAGACCGTTTTTCCTGGCTGTTTTCTTTATCATCGGAATAATTTCTTTCGAGATAATGTCGTCATTAATACTTTCTCCGGTCTGATAGGCCTTTGAAGGATAGCACAGATAAATTTTAGGTTGTGAAGGGAGAGCTTTAAAGGCATCAATCATGGCTTGGGTATCTTTCATGAAATCTGCTTTATGTACCCAGTTGAATGACTTGCTGTCATTGGTTCCCAGTTTGATGATAACGATATTGGGGTTGAATGCCAACGCTTGTTGGTAAGCTTGCTCTTTCATGTAAGGGCGGTCACCTTTATTCAGCATGGTCCGTGCGCTGACTCCGAAGTTCTTCACCCAGTATCTGTCACCCAGCAAGCGTCCTAGAACGGAAGGATAGCTGTCGTGGCTCCGGTTTTTGATTCTTGCTCCGTAAGTAATGCTGTTGCCTACACAAGCTACACGGATAGCGTCTTTACGGGGAGCTTTGAAACTGCGCAGCCAGGCGGACAGATCGTTCAACATTTCATTCTTGTAAATGAAGTTTTCACGGATGCCCCAGCCATGTCCGCCGCTTGCATAAATATGGAGTACGGCAGGCACGTGATTTTTGTGCAGGCTCAGGTAGTAATTCACTCCGTTGGCGGGAGGAACTGTCTTGTCGTCATCACTGTAGGCGATAAAGGCGCGGGGAGTTTCTTTAGTCACTTGTTTTTCGTTGGAGAATGCTGTTTCCAGTTCGCCGGAAGCGTCTTTACCCAGAAGATTGTCGTGAGATCCCATGTGAGTATAGGATTTATCCATGGTGATGACAGGATAGAACAGGATTTGAAAATCGGGACGAAGCTCGGGGCGGGTATGTGTGGCGATGGTGGAAGCCAGATGGCCTCCGGCGGAGGATCCCATTATCCCTATGTCGTATGGATTCAGGTTCCATACACCGGCGCTGTCGCGTACCATTTTCATGGCAGCCTCGGCGTCCGAGATGGGGAGTGTGCGGTCTCCGTGAGGCATCCGGTATTTCAGTACAATCAGCGCTATGCCTTGTTTGTTGAAGTAAGGTGCCCAGTCATAACCTTCGTGGTTGACAGCCAGTCCGCCATATCCGCCCCCCGGACAGGCTACTATGGCGCGTCCTGTCGCCAGTTCGGGAGCCGGAAGAAAGACGCGGAGCGAAGGGTTGTCGATATCAAACGGTTGGGGAGCCTTTTGGGCGGCCAAAGGAAAACATGCTGATAAGAAGAACAGCAGGATGGTTAAAGTGGAAAGTTTTAGTTTCATAATATATTGATTAATGGATGAAAAATCATTTGTAGATACAAAGATATATCATTTTTATGAATATCCGGCAGAGCGCATGGTGAAATGGCTTTTCCTGTGATTCCCGACCTTTACGTCCTGTTACGGGAATGCCGGCAGAGAAAAAAAGGAGGAACCGGAGTTTGGAGGACGGAAGGCTTGGATAATATGATTCAAAAAGCTACATTTGCCAAGACTTCTGATAAAGAGGTGGTAAAGTATACCTTTTAGTTTATGATTCGTCCATTGAAATAACCTTCTAATAAAGAAAAATGAGAAAAAAGATTCTAACCGCAGCCTTTCTTTGTGCTTTTGTGGGAACACGGGCACAGGAGTTTTATGAAAAACATGTAGCCTTTCCGGCAGGAGCGGCTACAGAGCAGAAAATAGACATGGCTTCCCGTTTGGTACCTACACCGCAACAGCTGGCGTGGCAACAAATGGAGTTCACCTGTTTCCTTCATTTCGGTATCAATACCTTTACAGGCCGTGAATGGGGGGACGGTAAGGAGGACCCTGCTGTCTTCAACCCTACGGAACTGGACTGTGAACAATGGGTACGCGCTTTAAAAGAGGGCGGATTTAAAATGGCTATCATCACCGCCAAGCATCACGACGGTTTCTGCCTGTGGCCTACTAGGACAACCAAACATTCCGTTGCTTCTTCTCCATGGAAGAACGGCAAAGGGGATGTGGTGCGGGAACTTCGCCAAGCCTGTGACAAGTATGGACTGAAATTCGGAGTTTATCTTTCTCCATGGGACCGTAATGCTGAATGTTATGGGCAGGGAGAAGCCTACAATAAATTCTTTATAGAACAGCTTACCGAACTGCTCACCAACTATGGAGAGGTGCACGAGGTATGGTTTGACGGAGCCAACGGTGAAGGTCCTAACGGAAAAAAGCAGATATACGACTGGAATGCCATCTTGAAAACAATTCACCGTTTGCAACCTGACGCGGTTACCGCCATCATGGGGGATGATGTGCGTTGGGTAGGCAACGAAGGCGGACTGGGACGTACCACGGAATGGAGCGCCACGGCTTTGATGCCTAATTCTTATCCGGGTTCCGATGAAGTCTATAAGAAGTTGGGCATAAATGCCATGTCCAAGGATCTGGGAAGCCGTGAGCTGGTGTCTAAAGCATCGGATTTGTTCTGGTATCCTTCTGAAGTTGATGTCTCTATCCGTCCGGGATGGTTCTATCATGCCGAACAGGACAATCAGGTCCGTTCACTTGCCAATCTGGTGAATATTTACTATCGTTCTGTAGGCTGTAATTCGGTTTTGCTGCTGAATATCCCGCCCGACAAGCGCGGTTTGATGCATGAGAATGATGTGAGACGTATCAAGGAACTGGCGGAATATATAAAGAAGACCTTTGCCGATAATAAGATTGAGAAGGGAAACAGGACATGGACAGCCAGGGTAGGAGATACGAAAGAATATAAGGTAAAGAAGAATGCACTGGTTAATACCTTCTTGATTCAGGAGGATATCACCAAAGGCCAGCGTGTGGAAGGCTTTACGGTAGAAGTTTTCACCAATGGCGCATGGCATCATGTAGGCCGGGGGACTACAGTGGGATACAAACGTTTGTTGCCTTTTTCGGACATTCACGCGGAAAAGGTCAGAGTAACCATCACTGGTGCCCGCGGAATTGTCAATATCAGTAACGTCGGCTTGTATTATGCCGAACCCTTGGTTGACAAAACAATGAAAGTGTCCTTGAGCGATGTGCCGGTGGATGGCTGGAAGACTGTGGGGATGGATGCTGCCGCAGCCATTGACGGAAAGCAGGAGACGGTGTGGAGAACCGATGCCTTGACTTCCTTGGTGGTTGATATGGGCAAGGACGTTGAAATAGCCGGTTTCAGTTATGCTCCTGCACAGGGAGAAGACCTGACCGGAACTATTTATAAGTATAATTTCTATGTCAGCCGGGATGGCAAGGATTGGACGAAGTGTGATACCACAGGCGAATTCAGCAATATCATGCACAATCCTGTTCCTTATTTCGTTCGTTTCGGAAAGGTTTATCCGGCCCGTTACTTCAAACTGGAGCCCGTGGCCGAAATAAATAATAAGGCGGTAACTGCTGTTGGTGAAGTAGGGGTGCTGCTGAAATAATTTTCGGGTGATAAAGGGAAAGAGTCGTGTTTGAGAATAGAAGATGCGACTCTTCTTTCTTATTAAGAAAAATAGGTTTATCTTTGATTCTGCTAATATTAAAACAGTGAAGAATATAATGAAAGAAGCAACTATAACTCCTTTTGCAAAGCCGCTATATATAATGACCAAACCTGTTGGCGCCGTCTGTAATCTGGCGTGCGACTATTGTTATTATCTGGAAAAATCCAAGTTGTATGAAGGACAGCCGCGTCATGTGATGAGCGATGAGCTGCTGGAGAAATTCATAAAAGAATATATTCAGTCGCAAACCATGCCGCAAGTCCTGTTTACCTGGCATGGGGGGGAAACATTGATGCGCCCCTTGGCTTTCTACAAAAAGGCTTTGGAACTTCAGAAAAAATATGCGGGTGGCAGAACCATTGACAACTGCATCCAGACCAATGGTACACTGCTGACGGATGAGTGGTGTGAGTTTTTCCGTGAGAATAATTTCTTGGTGGGCGTTTCCATAGACGGACCTCAGGAGTTTCATGATGAATACCGGAAAAACAAGATGGGGCAACCTTCTTTCTATAAAGTAATGAAAGGCATTGGCCTGCTGAAAAAGCATGGGGTGGAATGGAATGCCATGGCGGTGGTCAATGACTACAATGCGGATTATCCGTTGGATTTTTATCGTTTCTTCCGTGATGAGCTTGATTGCCATTATATACAGTTTACTCCCATTGTGGAGCGGCTGTCTAATCGTGCGGACGGTCTGCAACTTTCTTCATTAAAGCAGAAAGACGGTGAACTGGCTCCTTTCTCCGTTACTCCTGAGCAGTGGGGGAATTTTCTTTGCACCATCTTCGATGAATGGGTGTTGAATGATGTGGGTAATTATTACATCCAGTTGTTCGATTCCACTTTGGCTAATTGGGTGGGACAGCAGCCGGGTGTTTGTTCATTGGCTAAATATTGCGGACATGCAGCGTGATGGAATTCAACGGTGATGTGTATTCTTGCGACCATTTTGTTTTTCCGGAATATAAATTGGGAAACATTTATCAGAAGACTTTAGTGGAGATGATGTATGGTAAGGAGCAGGAGGCTTTTGGGGCGATGAAGCACAACAGCCTGCCGCAGCAATGCCTGAATTGTCCCTACGAGTTTGCCTGTCATGGGGAATGCCCGAAGAACCGTTTTGTGTTAAGCGAGGACGGTGAACCGGGGTTGAATTACTTGTGCAAGGGATATTATCAGTTCTTTGATCATGTGGCACCTTATATGGATTTTATGAAGAAGGAATATCTGGCGGAACGTGCTCCGGCTAATGTGATGGAGTGGGCGAGAGAAAGGAGAGATAAATAGAATGTTTCAGTAAGCCGGCTGCGTGGGGCGATGAAGTTAACTTACTTGGCCATTTAAGTTAGGTTACTTGGTCATTTAAGTTAAGTTACTTGGCTATTTAAGTTAGGTTACTTTTTTAGGGTTGTCCGGCTGTTTGGAAAAATAAAAGGAGTAAAGTCTTTGTGACTCCACTCCTTTTATTTTTCCGGTCAGATGAATTATTTTCCGTTGTATTCATCAGATACAGTTAATTTCTTACGACCTTTTGCACGACGGCTGGCCAATACGCGACGGCCGTTAGCTGTTGCCATTCTTTCACGGAATCCGTGTTTGTTTTTTCTCTTTCTGTTAGAGGGTTGGAACGTTCTTTTCATTGTATATACTTATTTTATGTTATTATTCACCATTAGTAACGGGCTGCAAAATTAGTGACTTTTTTGAAATAAACAAAGAGATAACTCATTTTAGTGATTTCTTTTTGCGTTTTTTCTTGATTTACATTACTTTTGCATCCGAAATCACCACCGTGAGTGAATATAATCTGAAATAATAATCAAATATAAGCAAAGAAAAGTATGATTAATGCTCAAGACATTAAAATCGGAACAGCTATCCGTATGGACGGCAAATTGTATTTCTGTATCGACTTCCTGCATGTAAAACCGGGAAAAGGTAACACATTCATGCGTACTAAGTTGAAAGATGTGGTTAATGGTTACGTTTTGGAACGTCGTTTCAACATCGGTGAAAAACTGGAAGATGTACGTGTGGAACGTCGTCCGCATCAATATTTGTACATGGAAGGTGCAGACTATATTTTCATGAATCAGGAAACGTTCGACCAGATTCCTATCGCTCATGACTTGATCAACGGAGTGGATTTCCTGTTGGAAGGAATGGTGGTGGATGTGGTTTCTGACGCCTCTACGGAAACTGTGTTGTTTGCTGACGTTCCGGTAAAAGTGCAAATGAAGATTACTTATACCGAACCGGGTCTGAAGGGTGATACGGCTACTAACACGCTGAAGCCTGCTACAGTGGAATCGGGTGCTACAGTGCGTGTTCCTTTGTTTATCAATGAAGGGGAAACGATTGAAATCGATACTCGCGACGGTTCATACGTAGGTCGTGTGAAAGCATAATCTATTTATATATTCATATAAAAAGGCGGAACTTGTTGCAAGCTCCGCCTTTTTTATGTTCCTTTGTGCTTCTCTGTGATGGATAAATTCAAAATATAGCGATGAAATATTCATTTATTATACCGGTTTATAATCGTCCCGATGAGGTGGATGAACTGTTGGACAGCCTTACTAGGCAGACAAATAAGGACTTTGAAGTCATGGTGGTGGAGGATGGTTCGTCCGTTCCCTGTAAGGAAGTTGTGGACGGATATGCCGGTCGCCTGGATGTACATTATCATTCCAAACCAAACTCCGGCCCTGGCCAGACTCGTAATTATGGAGCGGAACAGAGCCATGGAGAATATCTTGTTATATTAGATTCCGACTGTATTTTACCTGAAGGATATTTGGCTGCCGTCGAGTCGGAGCTTCAACGGCAGAAGACGGACGCTTTCGGTGGTCCCGATCGTGCTCATGCTTCGTTTACCGATATACAGAAAGCGATAAATTATGCCATGACTTCATTCTTTACTACCGGAGGTATTCGTGGGGGGAAGAAGAAGATGGATAAATTCTATCCCCGTAGCTTTAACATGGGTGTGCGGGCTGAGGTGTATAAAGCGTTGGGAGGTTTTTCGAAGATGCGCTTTGGAGAAGATATTGATTTCAGTATCCGTATCTTTCAAGGTGGCTATGCTTGCCGGCTGTTTCCCGAAGCATGGGTGTGGCACAAACGCCGTACCGACTTGAAGAAGTTTTTCAAACAGGTGCACAATTCGGGCATAGCCCGCATCAATCTGTATAAAAAGTATCCCGAATCATTGAAAATAGTACATTTATTACCGGCTGTCTTTACTTTAGGAATCGTGTTCCTGTTGTTGTGCTCATTGGTTTGCGGCTGGAGTTTGTCGTTGCTGCTGCTTTTCGCCCTCGTCATCTGCATAGATTCCACATGGAGGAATAAAAGCTTGAAAATAGGATTGTTATCCATTGTCGCTTCTTTCATTCAGTTGACAGGTTATGGAACGGGTTTCCTGCGTGCCTGGTGGAAACGCTGTGTGCTGGGGAAAGACGAGTTTGCCGCATTTGAGAAGAATTTTTATAAATAGAATTTCATCATGGAAAGGTGTCGGAAGCAATGGACTTTTAATATACTTTTATGGTGGGGAAAATAAAGAAAATGGCAGAAAAACTTACCATAAATCAGTGGGCGGAAGAAGATCGCCCTCGTGAAAAGATGATATTGCATGGGGTGGGCACCCTTTCGGATGCCGAGTTGCTTGCTATTTTGATAGGCTCGGGAAATACGGAAGACTCTGCTGTGGAGCTGATGCGTAAAGTGCTGAGTGACTATCATAATAGTTTGAATGAATTGGGTAAAACCACTGTAGATGAGTTATGTCATTACAAGGGGATAGGTCCTGCTAAAGCAATCTCCATTTTAGCGGCTTCCGAACTGGGAAAACGTCGTAAGGAAGAGGAGGTGAAGGAGCGGAAAACAATTCTCAGTTCTCGTGATGTCTATCAATATTTCTATCCGCTGATGTGTGATTTGCCTACAGAGGAATTTTGGGTGCTGTTGCTGAACCAGGCTTCCAAAGTAATTGACCGTATAAAGATAAGTTCCGGAGGGCTGGCCTCTACAGCGGTGGATGTCCGTTGTGTCTTGAGGGAGGCATTGCTGAAACGGGCCGTTGCCATGGCGCTTTGTCACAACCACCCTTCCGGCGGTATGCGTCCCAGTATAGAGGATGACCGGTTGACGGAGCATCTTGGCAAAGCGGCAAAAGTGATGAACATAAGACTGATAGATCATGTTATTTTAACGGATGGCAAATTTTATAGCTATGCCGATGAAGGAAGAATGTAGAAAATCATTAAATTTGCAATTAAAACAACGAGAGATATGGATGTAGATACCCGCTTAAAAATAGAAGAGAGAATTATAGCTATGTTGAAAACCGTATATGATCCCGAGATTCCGGTGAATATATATGATTTAGGCTTGATATATAAGATTGATTTGCAAGACAATGGGGAAGTGGTGTTGGATATGACACTGACTGCTCCCAACTGTCCGGCTGCTGATTTTATTATGGAGGATGTCCGTCAGAAGGTTGATTCGGTGGAAGGAGTTACTTCATCAGTCGTGAACTTGGTGTTTGAACCGAATGGGATAAAGATATGATGAGTGAGGAGGCCAAACTGGAACTGGGATTCCTTTAATAAATTGGGAATTGAAGAATGAAAGATAAAGCATGGACCGGATCAAGAGTTTATGTACTAAGATCTTCTTTTTTACTTCTCAGCTTTTATGTTTTAATTTGATAAGATTATGAAGAACGTATATTTCCTTTCCGATGCACATTTGGGTTCTCGTGCCATAGCACACGGGCGAACTCAGGAACGTCGTTTGGTGAACTTCCTGGAGAGTATAAAACATAATGCTGCAGCAGTGTATCTGTTGGGGGATATATTTGATTTCTGGTATGAGTTCAAATTGGTGGTTCCCAAAGGTTATACCCGTTTTTTGGGAAAGATTTCCGAGTTGACCGATTTGGGAGTGGAGGTGCATTTCTTTATCGGCAACCATGATATATGGTGTGGTGATTACTTGGAAAAAGAGTGTGGAGTAACCATTCATCGCCAGCCGTTGACCTGTGAGATCTATGGAAAGGAGTTCTTTCTGGCGCATGGTGACGGCTTGGGGGATAAAGATGCCAAGTTCAAGTTGCTGCGCGCCATGTTTCATAGTACCACTTTGCAAACGTTGTTTTCTACCATACATCCCCGTTGGAGCATGGAGCTCGGCTTGGAATGGGCCAAGCATAGCCGTCTGAAGCGTGAAGGTGGCAAGGAGCCCGAGTATATGGGAGAGGATAAGGAACCGCTGGTGCTGTTTACGAAGAATTATCTTAAAGACCATCCGGATATCAATTATTTTATTTACGGCCACCGCCACATTATGCTCGACTTGATGCTGAGCCGCACTTCGCGTATGTTGATTCTTGGCGACTGGATACAAGATTTTTCCTATGCCGTATTCGATGGTGAAAATATGTTCCTTGAGCAATATGTCGAGGGGGAAAGTCAATATTCCTGATTGACAGATTCTTATTCTCCAGTTTCTATAACAAATGATTGGATGATTCAGTTGGACTTTTGTTCTCGAAAGTCTGAAGTGAGTTGTCTATGCCTTTTCGCCCTGACTTCTTTTTTATGTATAAGCCTTTTGTTACTTGTTATTTTTATGAATTAGAAAATAATTAGAAAAATATTTCTATAAATATGGAATAATTAAATGAAATTTTCTATTTTTGTGGTGAAGATAGTTCTAAAAGATAGGTTTAGGAAATTAGTTATATCTATTTTTAGAGGAGGTAAATAAGAGCATTTATTGGAAGTAGCGATGTGTTTCCCTATTGTTTGAACTTAATCTTTAAATATATTATGAAAAAAATCTAGTTCAGTTCTAAGGTGGAGAACTGTCTTATAATTTGGACCGGATGGGGAATAATAAAGTTAGAGAGAAGATGTAAAAGAAGGCTGCTATGCATCACGCATAGCAGCCTTCTATAGTTTATATTTAACCAAACAATAAAATTATTTATTCAGAATAGCCAAAGTGTCGCTGGCAATCATCAACTCTTCGTCAGTCGGGATGACAGCTACTGTCACTTTGGAGTCGTCAGCAGAGATAACAGCCTCTTCTCCACGAACTTTGTTCTTTTCAAGGTCAATCTTCACACCCATGAATTCCAGACCTTCACAAACTTCGGAACGGCAGTTTATTTGGTTTTCGCCTACTCCACCAGTGAACAGAATAATATCTACTCCACCTAAAGCGGCAGCGTATGCACCGATATATTTCTTGATGCGATAGAAATACATCTTTTCAGCTAGGATGGCTTTCGGATTTCCGGCAGCAACAGCGGCTTCCAGTTCGCGCATATCGCTGGATACGCCCGAAACACCCAAGACACCACTCTTTTTGTTCAGCAAGTTGGAAACTCCGGTCGGAGTCAACCCTTCTTTTTCCATGATGAAAGTAACGGCACCTGCATCGATGTCACCGCTACGGGTACCCATTACAAGACCTTCCAGCGGAGTGAGTCCCATGCTGGTGTCCATGCATTTGCCGTCTTTGATAGCCGAGATGGAACCACCGTTGCCAATGTGGCAAGTGATAATTTTCTTTCCTTTCGGATCAACACCCAGGAACTCGCATACACGCTGTGAAACATAGCGGTGAGAAGTTCCGTGGAAGCCATAACGGCGCACACCATATTTTTCATACAGTTCGTATGGAATGGCATACATATATGCATAATCGGGCATAGTCTGGTGGAATGCCGTATCAAACACTCCTACTTGGGGAACATTGGGCAGAATAGCGGAAACAGCATTCACACCTTTCAAGTTGGCCGGATTGTGAAGCGGAGCCAAATCATTACAAGCGATGAAAGCGTCCAGCACTTCTTTGTTCAGCAGTACGGATTCGCTGAAACGTTCTCCGCCATGTACCATGCGGTGACCTACAGCATTGATTTCATCCAATGACTTGATGGCACCATATTCCGGGCTTACCAATGTGTTCAGAATGAATTCGATACCCGCAGTATGTTCGGGAATGTCTTTTTCCAGTATTTTCTTCTCGCCGTTGGGCAAAGTCAGTTTCAGGAAAGAGCCTACCAGGCCAATTTTCTCGATACCGCCCTGTGCCAGGACTTCTTTGGTAGTCATGTCAAATAATTTGTATTTGATAGAAGAACTACCGCAATTGAGCACTAATATTTTCATGATGTTGTTGTTTTTGGAGGATGATTATTTGTTTTCTTTAGCGGCAATTGCCTGATTGGCAGTAATGGCAATCATCTTGTAAACATCATCGATAGAGCAACCGCGTGACAGGTCATTCACCGGGCGGGCGATACCTTGCAGGATGGGGCCGATAGCGGTAGCGTGTCCCAGACGTTCTACCAATTTATAAGAGATATTACCTACTTCCAGACAAGGAACAACCAGTACGTTTGCCTTGCCTGCAATTTCTGAGCCCGGAGCTTTGCTTGCACCGATGTGCGGCACCAAAGCAGCGTCGGCCTGTAACTCACCATCAATCTTCAAATCGGGAGCCAGCTCCTTGGCGATTGCTAAAGCTTCCACTACCTTGTCTACCACTTCATGTTTGGCAGAACCTTTGGTTGAGAAACTCAGCATAGCTACACGAGGATCAATTCCGGCAACAGCCTTGGCGGTTTGAGCGGTACAAACAGCAATCTGAGCCAATTGGTTGGCATCCGGCATCGGAGTTACCGCAACGTCACCCATCACGATTACACCATTGTTTCCGTATTCGGGAGCATGAGTAAGCAGCAGCATGGCGCCAGACACACAAGTGATACCCGGAGTAGTCTTGATAATCTGCAAAGCAGGACGAAGTACATTGCCTGTGGTGTTGCGTGCGCCGGCCAATTGTCCGTCAGCATCACCTGCCTTGATGATAAGGCATCCCAAGTACAGCGGATCGATAACCAGTTTGCGAGCCTCTTCGATAGTCATACCTTTTTTCTTACGGAGTTCGCACAGTAATTGTGCATACTCTTCCTTCTTCGGGTGGTCTGTGGGATCGATAATAGTGGCTTTGCCGATGTTTCCCAATCCCCATTGTTTGGCCAGACTCATGATTTCATCGGGGTTTCCCAATAAAATAAGGTCGGCAACACCGTCTGTCAATATTTGGTTGGCAGCTTTTAATGTACGTTCTTCTGTTCCTTCCGGAAGAACAATGCGCTGTTTGTTTGCTTTCGCGCGCTCAACGATTTCAGAAATTAAATCCATGATAATATATTAATTATGTACGTTCTAAAGACGAGTGTTGTTTTTCACGATGCAAAATTAGCTAATTTTGCAATATCTACATTGCAAAATCAATATTATTTTTGGTTTAAAGTATGCTAAAAATGTATGTTATTGAACACTAAACGGGATGTTTCCTTAACTTTGCGCAGTTTTCAATAAGTTTTAATAAATTAATAAGGTATGATTCGTCAATGTGCCATATTATTTGGCTGTTTGGCTTTGGGTGAACTGATTGTTTTTTTGACGGGTATCAAGCTGCCGTCCAGCATTATAGGAATGCTGTCGCTCACCCTTTTTCTTAAGTTGGGTTGGATAAAACTGCAATGGGTGCAGGGACTGTCCGATTTCCTGGTTGCTAATCTGGGCTTTTTCTTTGTGCCGCCCGGTGTGGCGCTGATGCTTTATTTTGATATCATCAAGGCACAGTTCTGGCCGATAGTAATTGCGACGGTGGTCAGTACGGTTCTGGTACTGGTCGTTACAGGATGGGTTCATCAATTAGTTAGAAAATCAAATGGAATATTTAGAAAATAAGTTCTTTTTGCTGGCACTCACCTTCGGGGTGTTTTTTTTGTCACGTGTCTTGCAGAAAAAGACAGGATGGGTGGTGTTAAACCCCATTCTGCTTACCATTGCCGTGTTGATTCTGTTTTTAAAGTTCACCGGCATCAGTTATGAAACATATAATGAAGGAGGCCACCTGATTGAATTCTGGCTGAAACCGGCGGTGGTGGCATTGGGCGTACCGCTTTACTTGCAGCTGGAGATGATAAAGAAACAGTTGCTTCCTATTGTCATTTCGCAGTTGGCGGGGTGTCTGGTGGGATTGGTCGCTGTGGTGGTCATTGCCCGGTTGTTGGGAGCCACTCCGGATATTATTTGTTCATTGGCCCCTAAATCTGTGACGACCCCTATTGCTATGGAGGTGTCGAAAGCCACCGGAGGTATTCCCTCTTTGACGGCCGCTGTTGTGGTAGTGGTGGGGCTGTTCGGGGCGGTGTTCGGTTTCAAGGTACTCCGGTAGGTCATGTGGGGAGTCCTATTGCGCAAGGGCTTTCTATGGGGACGGCTACTCATGCGGTCGGTACTTCTACAGCAATGGAGATCAGTGGTAAATATGGAGCGTATGCCAGTCTGGGCTTGACTTTGAACGGAATCATGACGGCTGTCTTCACACCGACAATTCTTAGATTATTAGGTGTGATTTAACAAAAAAGCTGTTATCTTTGTTATATATAGAAATTCATCACAGATTGTGGAGGATCGGTTATGCCTTCAACGGGTATGGTCATTGGTCGCTCTGAATGAAATGAAGATGCTGTGATTTGTGGTGAGGAAACAAGCAACCCATATTTTATGATAGAATTTAAAGATATAACTTTAGCGGATAAAGACTTGATACAGTCCTTTACCCTGAACAGCCAGCGTCGTAATTGCGACTTGTCCTTTGCCAACTTGTGTAGCTGGCTCTTCCTGTATCAGACTAAATATGCCGTGATGGACAATTACCTGCTGCTGCGTTTCTATGCGGGAGAAGAATTGGCTACATGATGCCCGTCGGGACAGGAGATGTGAAACCTGTTCTCGAAGCGTTGATAGAGGATGCGGAAGAAATGGGAGCGAAACTGCGTATGCTGGGAGTGTGCGTGGGCACGAAAGCGGATATAGAGGCAGCGATGCCCGGACGCTTTACTTTTACGGAAGACCGGGATTACTTTGATTACATCTACCTGCGTACTGACCTGGCAACCTTGAAAGGGAAGCGGTTTCAGGCCAAACGTAATCACATCAACAAGTTCAAGAAACAGTATCCTGATTATGAATACAAGCCCTTGACTCCCGGATTGGTTCCCGAATGTCTGAAGCTGGAAGAAGAATGGTGCCGCGCCAATAACTGCGAGGAACAATTGGCATTGGGGGCGGAACGCAAATCCATGACATACGCTTTGAACAACCTGGAGGCGTTGGGACTGACGGGAGGCGTGCTTCATGTCAACGGAAAGATTGCCGCTTTCACATACGGTGCTCCCATCAATCATGAAACGTGGGATACTTGTGTGGAAAAGGCGGATACGGAGATAGAAGGGTCGTATGCCATGATTAACTATGAATATGCGAATCATATCGCCGAACAATATATATATGTAAACCGTGAGGAGGATCTCGGTCTGGAAGGCTTGCGCAAGGCGAAGCTTTCTTACCAGCCCGTTATTTTACTTGAAAAATGTATAGCGGAATTCAATGACCACAAAGAATGAAGTGAAAGCATTATGGAAACTCTGCTTTACTGATAGCGATGAGTTTACCGACTTGTATTTCAAGATGAGATATAAGGATGAAATTAACAGAGTGGTTCGTGAAGACGGAAAGATTGTTTCCGCATTACAGACGATACCTTATCCCATGACTTTCTGTGGCGGGGTGATTCCCACTTCGTATATCTCGGGCGCTTGCACGCATCCTGATTACAGGGAGCATGGAGCATGAGGCGTTTGCTGAAAGAAACGCACCGGCGCATGTATGAGGAAGGGATTTTATTGGCCTCGCTGATTCCTGCCGAGGAATGGTTGTTCGGATACTATGCCAAGTCGGGATACACTCCTGCTTTCGGGTATGCGGTGGAACAGGTTCGGAGGGACGGATTACACCCTTCGGCCGGTTGTCGGGTGGAGGTATGCGAGTCTCCCGGTGCGGAGCATTATCATTATTTTGATTCCCGTATGCGCGGACGCAGGAGTTGCATCCTGCATTCCCACGAGGATTTTTTAGTCGTTATGGCCGATTTGAATCTGGGCAATGGCAAGTTGCTGATTGCCCGGGAAGCGGATGAAATGGTGGGAATGGCATTTACGGTAATGGATGGTGGTACATTGTATATAAAGGAATTGCTGGCGGATACGGATGCGGTGCGTGATGCTTTATTGTACGACGCTGCCTATATATATAAGGTACAGGCGATGGAATGTTTAGTCCCTTCTTCTGGTCATCCCTTATTCTTGGGAATGGCAAGGGTCATTTGCGCGGAGAAGATGTTGAGGCTCTTTGCCCGTCGATATCCGGCCTTGGAACTCTATCTGTTTGTTGAGGGGGATGAGGTGATTCCTGAGAACAACGGGTATTATACGGTGAAGGATGGAATCTGCCTTCGCGAAAGAATGTACGGAAAGGAATACCAGTCCTGTACATTAGACCGTGTTGCCCGGCTGCTGCTGGAAGCGGAGCAACCGTATATGAGCCTGATGCTGAATTGATTGGTAGCATATCAGTCGTTTCCTTGTCTTTATGATGAAAAACTTGGGCCGCTTTTTCAGTATCGTGAAGAGCGGATGTGCCCATAAGTAGGTATGATGAATTTACGCGTATGTATGCGCAGAGGCGCATGTATGGTTTGGGGGTTACTCTCCTGATGGAATTTCTTCCTCCCTCAGCCTTAAAAATCACCATTAGTGGGGATTGTGCAGGTTATAAATACTTCGCAACTTTGCACACACAAAAGAGAAGATGTAAGAACTGTATTTTAACAGCGTCAGCTGGAATTGACGGGTACTGTTTATTCCAGACGCTCCGGTACTTATCCGTTTTTAACGTTTCATACACTTCGGATAGTGTCCGTCGGGCCTATCTCATTTTTTCTGTAAAATAATTATGGGTTTGAACAGGCTTCTTCTGTGGAGTTGGAGCAATCTTTATTCATATCCGTTACTAGTTGCTGTATGTCTGATATTCCCATGTTAAAATTGCCATGTGATCAGTTTGGGTTTTAGGGGATAGGAATTACAGCATTGGAAGACGAGAAACAAGATCATTGAAAGCTCTGCCGGAGAACCTGTTTTTTTTAGGGTAAATGGAGAATTAATCATTAAATAAGAATTTCTGAATATGAAAAAACTAACTGTTTTAATAATTTGTTTATGCTATGCATTCGCTTCGGCAATGGCTGGCGATGAGAAAACATTGAACAAGTCTGATGCAAACATGATAGGCCATGTGTTGGACAAGGATACGAAAGAACACTTGGCCTATATCACAGTTGCCTTGAAAGGTACCACTGTAGGCACTGTGACCGATGCTACCGGTCATTATTACCTGAAGAACCTTCCCGAAGGAGACTTTACCCTCGAAGTAAGTTCGGTAGGTTATAAAACAGTCAGCCGTAAGGTGCATCTGAAACGTGGGAAAACATTGGAGGAGGATTTTGAACTGGAACAAGATGCCATAGCACTGGATGCGGTGGTTGTTTCTGCCAACCGTAATGAAACCAAACGCAAACTGGCCCCTACACTGGTCAATGTGCTGGATGCGAAATTGTTTGAGCGTACGGAATCGACAGACTTGGCGCAAGGATTGAAATTCCAGCCGGGTGTGCGTGTGGAGACCAATTGCCAGAATTGCGGATTCAGCCAGGTACGTATTAACGGACTCGACGGGCCTTATTCACAAATACTGATTGACTCCCGCCCCGTATTCAGCGCTTTGGCCGGAATTTACGGACTGGAACAGATACCGGCTAACATGATTGAGCGGGTGGAAGTGATGCGTGGAGGAGGTTCGGCTTTGTTCGGTTCTTCCGCTATTGCCGGAACCATCAACATCATCACCAAAGAACCGATGAGTAATTCGGCCAGCCTTTCACACCAGATACGCGGACTGGGAGGCTTGGGGACCTTTGAAAATACCACCAACTTCAACGGCTCTATCCTGATGGATAATAATAAGGTAGGAGTGACCTTGTTCGGACAGACGCGTCACCGTTCGGGATATGACCGTGATAAAGACGGCTATACTGAAATGCCGATGCTGGACGGACGTACATTGGGATTCAGAGCCTTTATAAAACCAAGCAACTATTCGAAGGTTACAGCCGAATACCATAACACGCACGAGTTCAGAAGAGGAGGTGACTTGTTGCATAATGAGCCTCATAACGCTCACATAACCGAACAGTTGGAGCATACCAACAACCTGGGTAGCTTGAATTATACGCTTTTCAGCCCCAATGGGAAACATCACCTGAACGCCTATGCCTCTTTTATGAAGGTAAGCCGCAAGAGCTATTACGGAGGAGATGAGAAACTGGCTTCGGACATACTTACCAAAGGACAAGAAAATCTGGATGCCAAGAAGGACGCGTTTGCGGAACAGTTCAAGAAAGACCATCCGGAATTATCTGAAGAAGAACTTGGAGCAAAGGTGGATAATGAATTTGGACAATTACCTTTTGGCGGACTGGACAACAGCGAAATGGAGACATTGGTGAAGCGCATGGCTTCTTACGGACGTACCGAGGGCATGACCTATATGATGGGCGCCCAGTATTCTTATGACATCGACAAACTGTTGTTTATGCCTTCACAGCTGACCTTAGGGGTGGAATATACCCACGACAAGCTGGATGATATCAGCGGCTACCGTCCCGCACCGATTTCTCAAAAGGTACATGTGCAGAGCGCTTTCCTGCAAAATGAATGGAAAAATGAATGGTGGAGCATCCTTGTCGGTGCGCGTGTGGACAAGCATGCTTTGGTGAAACATGCCATTATAAGCCTCGTGCCAACTTGCGTTTCAATCCGGTTAAGGAACTCAGCCTGCGCGTAAGCTACAGCAAAGGATTCCGTGCCCCGCAATTGTATGATGAGGACTTACATGTGGACAATGCCGGCGGTGAACTGATTCTTTCCGAGAACTCTTCGTCATTGAAAGAGGAAACTTCCCACAGCCTGAGCGCATCGGCAGACTGGTATCACCGCTTCGGTGCATGGCAACTTAATTTGATGGTGGAAGGATTCTATACACAACTGAAAGATGCTTTCAGTTCCACCCAGCAAGATGCCCCCGGAGGAGGCAAAGTGAAAATCCGTATAAACTCGGATGGCGCAAAGGTATATGGTGGAAATTTGGAAGCTAGAATCGCTTATCTGAACTATGTACAGTTGCAAACCGGACTCACCGTCCAGAAAAGTTTATGGGATAAGGAACAGCAATGGGATGACGGCGATGCGTTTGCCACACGCCGCATGTATCGTACTCCGGACGTATATGCTTATTTTGTAGGTACAGCCAACTTTACCAAGAAGTTTGCACTTACCGTTTCCGGGAACTATACCGGCAAGATGCTGGTGGGGCACCTGATTCCGACCGATGAGGATGGAAAAGTGGAAATGTTCTATAACCAGCCTGCGGCCATTATTCATACTGAACGTCTCCAGAACGGACCGGGACAGACCGTCTCTACTTACGGAGCACGCACCTTCAAGACACCAGGGTTCTTTGAACTGGGATGCAAGCTGTCCTATGATTTCTCTCTGTACAAAATGGCTACGCTTCAAGTGTCTGCCGGTGTACAGAACATCTTCAATGCTTATCAAAAAGACTTTGACAGAGGTCCTTTGAGAGACTCTGCATACATCTATGGGCCGGGAGCGCCGCGCTGCTATTTTGCCGGCATGAAAATAAGCTATTAGTAATTAACCAAGCTTGTAGAGACAGATAATAATCAGATTAAATCCAAGAACGGGAATCCTCTTATTTTTTCACTATTGCCAGATAGGGATTAAGTAAGAGGATTTTTTCAATCATAAAAAGATGAAGGCAAATACCATTAAATTAATCATAACACTGTTGGGGGTGGCTTCTTTCGCGTATGGGCAAAATACACTTACCGTCATGGTCAGGGATAAGGAGGATAAAGAACTGCTGGCGGGAGCCGTTGCCGTTTTGGAACATACGTCCCGGACGGCTGTTTCGGACAAAGACGGGATATTGATCCTTACAGGCATACCCGATGGTGAGCATGAAATTTCTTTCAGCTATGTGGGTTATAAGAGTGACACCCGGACTTATCGCTTTCCCGAAACCGCTTCCGATACGCTCAGGGTATATCTCGTTCCGGATGCGGAAGAGTTGGAAGAAGTGATTGTTCAGGCTACCAGAGGCACGCGCACCATACAAAACATACCGACCCGCATTGAGTTTATGTCTGCCGAGGAACTGGATGAAAAAGCCAGTATGAGTCCCGGTGATATACGTATGTTGCTGAGTGAAAGTACGGGAATCTCCACCGGACAGACCTCTGCAGCTTCGGGAAATGCCACGATCCGCATCCAAGGACTGGAAGGGCGGTACACCCAGATTTTGAAAGACGGTTTTCCTGCTTTTTCGGATGCTGCAAGTGGGTTGGGACTGCTGCAGACGCCTCCGTTGGATTTGAAGCAGGTAGAGGTGATAAAAGGCTCGGCTTCCACCCTCTATGGGGGTGGAGCGATAGCAGGTTTGATCAACTTGGTTTCCAAAGTTCCGGAGGAAAAGCGGGAACTCAGCCTGCTGCTCAACGGAACGACGGGCAACGGGCTGGACACCGGTGTGTTCTGGGGACAGCGTGGCGGGAAAGTGGGTGGAACTTTCCTGGCGGCTTATAACAGAAACTGGGGGTACGCTCCCGGTGGAACCGCTTTTACTGCTATTCCCGCTTTTGACCGATATACGCTGAATCCCAAACTTTTTCTCTATTTATCGCCACATACCGAATTGAATTTGGCTTTGGAAACGATGTTCGAAAATCGTTTGGGAGGCGATATCCTTTATGTGAAGGGAAGGGGAGATAGCGTCCATTCTTACTATGAGCGGAATAAGACTCGGCGACATGCCGTACGGTTGGCTGTGGACCATCGGTGGAATGAACAAAACAGGTTGGCGTTCAAGAGCAGCGTCACTTATGATGACCGGAAAATGAGCGAGCCTGCTTTTCGCTTCGAAGGCAGCCAGCTTTCTTCTTTCCATGAGCTTTCTTTGGTGCAGACTCGCAGCCGTTCTGAGTGGGTAGGCGGAATCAACCTTTGGACGGAGCGTTTCAAAGAACGGAGGTTGTCCGCTTTCCCGTTGAGGAATTACAACCAAGCCACATTGGGGGCATTTGTCCAGAACGACTGGAAAGTGGCGGAGTGGTTTGATTGGGAAGCGGGATTACGCGCCGATTATGTTTCCGGCTACGGGTATGCCCTGCTGCCGCGAGTATCGGCCCATTTTAAAGTAACCGACCGTCTTTCTTCCCGGCTGGGGGGAGGATTCGGCTACAAAGTCCCTACCATTTTTACGGAAGATACCGAAAGACTCCAATATAAAGGTGTGTTGCCGGTAGATAAGAAGCATAGCAAGCTGGAGAGGAGTTACGGCCTGAACTGGGATGTGAATTATGTCACTTCCCTTTGCGATGACCGTGTTTCCTTTAGTGTCAATCAGTTGTTTTTTTATACCTATTTGCAGTCACCGTTATTCTTGCGGGAACTGGAAGGAGGGTTGTATCAGTTGGAACAGTCCGGGCACATGGCTACCCGGGGTGGGGAAACCAATGTGAAGATCGGTTATGAAGACCTGCATTTGTATGTGGGTTATACATTTACGGATGCAGGGACGCATGAAGCGGGAGGCGGCTGTCATGAAAACACGCTGGTTCCCAAGCATCGCATCAATGCCGTATTGATGTATGAGGTGGAAGATAAGTGGAGGATAGGTCTGGAATCTTATTATTTCAGCTCTCAGAAGCTGAATGACAGCAGCCGGGGAAAAGCCTATATGATATGTGGCTTCATGATTGAAAAAATATGGGAGAACTTTTCGCTCTTCGCCAATTTTGAGAACTTTACGGACAGAAGGCAGACCCATTTTGACACCATCAACACAGGCAGTATCACTCATCCGGTCTTTCGTGATATTTATGCTCCGCTGGACGGCTTTGTGATGAACGGAGGTGTTAAATTGAGGTTTTAATCTGTCAAAATACGGGCGTCTGTTTATGAGGAAGAAGGTGTATTAATACTCAACTTTAGAGAAAATGAACCTTTTATTTACTCCTGCAGTCGTTTTGGATATTCATAGCGTTAAATTACATAAATGAAAAAGTTCCTTGTTTCCATTTTGCGGTATGATTGCGGATAATCAGTCTTTATTTAACCAGCAGATATTTTATTTCCGGTTTACTCCGTACACTGCCGTCCGTTGCACTCATGTTCGGGAAGCGGAGTTTATAATAATTGCCGTTTGTGGCTTTTATTTGTCCGCTTGGCAGATACTGTTGTTTAGGCTTCCATTGTTTGGCTCTTCCGGTATAGCTTCCTTCCATCCACTGGACTCGTTATGAGTGAAACTTCCGGAAAAATAGAGCCTGTTTCTGAAACTGTAGCTTGCGGATACATTTTGCATGTGCTTTCTCTGATGGGTGAAAACGTTGTATTCGCTTCTGGTTTAGGAAGATAGAATACTCTTTTTTAGGTATTGCGGCTTCCGCTTGGAATGCGGACTTTTGTAGAATGGAAAAAGTAGATGAAGTCATGAAAGAAACGAATGTGAAGAGAAGGCTTTCAGGTGGAGCTTCCCCGGTTCCGCTCTCTTCGTTGAGTGTGGGGGAGGAGGCGGAGATTGTCGGCATATCCCGCCAATGTACAGGTCCGCAGCGAAGGCGTTTACTGGATTTCGGCATTGTACCGGGGAAGAAAATAAAAGCGGTTCTTCAAAGTGCTTTTGGAGACACTATCGGTTATTTTATCTTAGGGACTGTCGTAGGGCTTAGAAAGGAACAGGCTGGACTCGTTTTTATAAAAAGAGATCATGAATAGAGATAATCAGACTTTGTGCAAGAATTGTCCTGCCTACAACCCCGCAGGACAAAAAATGGAATATCTGGGCACGGCATACGAAGATTCAAATTACAGAATCGCTTTGGCGGGAAACCCCAATACCGGTAAAAGTTCTGTCTTTAATAACCTGACAGGGTTGCACCAGCATACCGGTAACTGGCCCGGTAAGACGGTGACCCGGGCAAAGGGGGCCTTCAGATACAATCATTGTAAATATGAGATAACCGATCTGCCCGGCACTTATTCCCTGCTCTCTACCAGTGAGGATGAAGAGGTGGCCAGAGATTATATCTTGTTCGATAAACCCGATGTGACGGTTATAGTGGTCGATGCTACCCGCCTGGAAAGGAACTTGAATCTGGTTCTGCAGATATTGGAAATAACGGATAAGGCGGTGCTTTGCCTGAACCTGATGGACGAAGCGGTGCGTAACGGAATCCGGATAGACATACGTGCTTTGTCCAGACGGCTGGGAATACCCGTAGTGCCTGCTTCCGCCAGACGGAGAGAAGGAATGGGGCTTTGCTGGAGGCCATAGAGGAGGTCGTGACCGGTACGTTTCAGTGCAGGCGTCATTCCATCGGAGCCCGTCCGCCCGAACTGCAAGAAGCGATTGTGGCGCTGAGGCGGAAATTAAAGGAATTTTATCCGGACATACAGAGCCCGGATTGGATTGCGTTAAGGTTGCTTGAAGGAGACAGGCGCATCACTGATGCCTTGAAAAACAATGCCTGGTATGTACAGAACACCTCTGTAGATGGTATGCGGAATGCAGAGGAGGTGTTGGAACTGGCGGCCTCATTACGCCGGAACACCGGTCGGGATATACACGACGGGATAGTGGAGGCTATTTATAAAAAAGCAGCGGTGATAGCCGGGGAATCCGTATATCAGGGAAGCGGAGATAAGGTCTATGCCAAAGACCTGCAGATAGACCGGATTGTGACCAGCAAGCGTTGGGGATTTCCCATTATGTTCTTGCTCTTGGCTTTGGTGTTCTGGATAACCATCATCGGAGCCAACTATCCTTCCGGCTGGCTCTCGGATATTTTGCTGGAAAGGTTTTATCCGTTGCTGAAAGAATGGACGGTCATGGCTGGCTTTCCCTCCTGGCTTACGGGAGTCTTGATTGATGGAGCCTATCTGGCGGGTGCATGGGTCATTGCCGTAATGCTTCCGCCCATGGCCATATTCTTTCCTATGTTTACGTTATTGGAAGATTTGGGCTATCTTCCCCGCATCGCGTTTAATCTGGATGGCATTTACCGCAAGGTGGGCGCCCATGGCAAACAGGCTTTGTCTATGAGCATGGGCTTTGGCTGTAATGCGGCAGGAGTGGTGGCTGCGCGTATCATTGACAGTCCTCGCGAAAGGTTGATAGCCATTATTACAAATAATTTTTCATTATGCAACGGACGGTGGCCTACGCAGATTCTCATAGCCGGTATTTTCATTGGCGCGTGCGTGCCTCCCGCGCTGGATGGCGTGATCACGGCGGCTGCTGTTATATTTGTGGCCTTGCTGGGCATTGCCCTCAGTTTCGGGGTGTCGTGGATGCTCAGCCGCACGGTGTTGCAAGGCGAAGTTTCCACGTTTAGTCTGGAACTGCCCCCTTATCGTCCTCCGCGTTTCTGGCAGACACTCTATACTTCGCTGATAGACCGTACTGTTTTTGTGCTTTGGAGAGCTGTCATTTTTGCGTTGCCCGCCGGTGTGGTGATATGGCTGGTGGCGAATATCCGGATAGGAGGGGTCAGCCTGGCGGTGCATTTCATTGACTGGTCCGATCCTTTTGCCACCCTGTTTGGTTTGAACGGTGTGATTTTACTGGCCTATATCATTGCCATTCCTGCCAATGAAATAGTGATTCCTACGATATTGATGCTGACCGTCATTCATACTGGCATTACCGGAGTGGGTAGCGGTACCGGAGTGATGTTTGAACTGGATTCTGTACCGGGAACGGCCGCTATCCTGTATGCCGGAGGATGGACATTGCTAACCGGCATCAATGTGATGTTTTTCAGCCTGTTGCATAATCCTTGCTCTACCACTATCTTTACCATTTATAAAGAGACAGGCAGTGTGAAATGGACTTTGGTCGCCTCCCTGCTGCCTGTCGTAATGGGGCTTGTCCTTACATTTATTGTAGCCCAGGTATGGTATCTGTGTGGCTAGCGGGGGCAGAGTAGGGGGGAGTTTTGCCGGAGGCCGCATGGGGGCTTTCAGTCCTCTTTCGTCAAGATACGTTCCAGTTCTTCCGCTGTCAGCCTTAGATGGAACTGCCCTTTATAAGCCACGGAGATACCTCCTGTCTCTTCTGAGACGATAATGGCCAGTGCGTCTGTTTCCTGTGATACGCCCATGGCTGCCCGATGCCTTAATCCCAGTTCCTTAGGGATATTCAAGTCGTGGGATACTGGGAGAATACAGCCGGCCGCCTCTATCCGTTTGTGGCGGATAATCATGGCTCCGTCGTGTAAAGGACTGTTCTTGAAGAAAATATTCTCTATCAGCCGCTGGTTCACATTGGCGTTGATGATTTCTCCTGTACGGATGATATCATTCAGCGGCACAGCTTTTTCAATGACAATCAGTGCACCCACTTTCCCTTTGCTCATGCTCATGCAGGCAAGTACAATCGGCATGATGTCCGCTTTCTCTGTCTTTTCCTGTTTGTTTCCTGTCAGGAACCGGAAGAAACGTCCCAACTGTTTGTGCGAACCCAGTGTGACGAGGAACCGGCGTATGTCATCCTGGAAAAGAATGATCAAGGCCAGGACACCTACACTGACCAGTTTATCGAAGATAGACCCCAGCAGTTTCATTTCCAGCACCTGAGACACAATCAGCCAGATACCTATAAATACCAGGATGCCGATGAAGATATTGATAGAGCCCGAATCTTTCATCAGACGGTAAGTCTGATAAAGCAGATAGGCTACCAGCAGGATATCGATAAGGTCTTTTATACTAAAATCAATAAACATCTTTCTTGAATTAAAAATTGAATATTAAGAATTAAAAGGCGGCGGAGTCTTTCATCTTCTGTACTATCTTCACGGTTTCCACAGCCGCCTTTACATCGTGCACTCTGAGGATGTCCGCTCCTTTTAGCAGGGAAATGGTATCCAGTACCGTTGTTCCGTTCAAGGCGTCATCGGGGGTGCCGCCCAGCAGCTTGTAAATCATTGACTTGCGCGACACACCGACCAGTAACGGAAGTTCGAACAGGCTGAACTCTTCCAGGTGGTTCATCAACTGATAATTATGTTCTACTGTTTTTCCGAAACCGAAACCGGGGTCCAGAATAATATCTTTTACTCCTAAATTGCGTAATTTCTGTACTTTTTCCGAAAAATAGAAGAAGACTTCTTTCAACAGATTGTCATAATGCGGATTCATTTGCATGTTTTGCGGTGTGCCTTGCATGTGCATGATAATATAAGGTACTCCCAGCCGGGCAATCGTGCCGAACATCTGCGGGTCCATTTCGCCGGCGGCAATGTCATTGATGATTGCCACTCCATACTCCTCCACACACATCCGGGCTACATCCGCACGGAAAGTGTCAACGGACACCACACAGCCGGATGATGGCGGTTGATGATTTCCAGTCCGGTACGCAGGCGGCTCATCTCTTCCCCGGCTGATGTGTTCGGCATTGGGGCGTGAGGAGTAGGCACCTATGTCAATGATGGAAGCTCCCTCTTCCAGTATTTGGGAGGCGCGGCTGATTATATCTTTTTCCGTTTGCTGCCGGCTGCCGGCATAGAAAGAATCGGGCGTCACATTCAGGATTCCCATTACTTGCGGACGGGAGAGGTCCATCAGTTGCCCGTTGACATTGATGTATTTGGCGGTTTTAGTTTCCATTGTTTACGGCTCGTCATTTAGGTTGTACAAAAGTACGCACAATTCTTGAGTTTTTGTTATATCATGAATTATTTTTCAGTTATCTTTGTATCAACTTAATTTAAAAGCAAAGCGAAAGATGGATATTTCAGCTTTATATAAGTGTTTTACGGAATGCGGCAAGGTGACTACCGACAGTCGCAATTGCCCCAAGGGCTCTATGTTCATAGCCCTGAAAGGGGAGACATTCAATGGAAATGAATTCGCGCTTCAAGCATTGGAAAAAGGTTGCCAGTATGCTGTGGTGGACGAGAAAGAATATGCGGCCGATGGTAATCCGCGCATCCTGTTGGTGGACGATTGCCTGAAAGCGTTGCAGGAATTGGCTAACTATCACCGGCATAAGCTGGGAACCCGTATCATCGGTATCACGGGTACAAACGGAAAGACCACTACCAAGGAACTGATAGCTTCTGTGCTGCAAAAAAGGTTTGAGGTGCTTTATACACAGGGGAATTTGAACAACCATATCGGTGTTCCTCTGACTTTGCTGAGGCTGACTCCCGAGCATGAGCTGGCTGTTATCGAGATGGGAGCGAACCATCCGGGTGAAATCAAGGCGCTGACCCGCATCGTGGAACCGGATTACGGTATGATCACGAATGTGGGTAAGGCACATCTGGAAGGTTTCGGATCTTTCGAAGGAGTCATCAAGACCAAAGGCGAGTTGTATGACCATCTGCGTTACAATGGCAAACATATTATTTTTATCGACAAGGACAATGAGTATCTCACAGCTATCTCTCAAGGGCTTACCCGTATTTGTTATGGACTGGAAGGGGGTGAAGGCCTTTACATCTGCGGCAAGCTTGGCTCCTGTGCTCCGTTCCTTTCGTTTGAATGGGAGCACGAGGGACAGAAATTCGAAGTGCATACCCACCTTATCGGCAGCTATAATATGAAAAATGCATTGGCTGCCATTACGGTAGGTCGGTTCTTCAGTGTTCCGTCCCGACAGATTTGTGAAGCATTGGAGGCGTATGTTCCCCATAACAATCGTTCGCAGTTGACGGAAACCATGGACAATAAATTGATAGTCGATGCATACAATGCGAACCCCACCAGTATGATGGCGGCTTTGGAGAATTTCCGGTTGATGGATGTCGCTCATAAGATGGTTATTCTGGGTGATATGAAAGAGCTGGGAGAAACCAGTCATGAGGAACATCAGAAGATTGCGGATTATCTGGGTGAATGTGATTTTGAGCGAGTGCTTCTGGTTGGGGAGGAGTTTGGTAAAGTGCTTCCGCCCTTTGAACATTTTAAAGATGTGGTTGCATTGAAACAGGTGTTGGAAAGATATAAGCCGAAAGGATATTATATTTTGATTAAAGGTTCCAACAGTATGAAGTTGGGCCAGCTTCAGGAAATATTATAGTTAACCGGTTGGCAGTTTCATTCACAGTAGGAGGATACCCTATAACCGTCAGGCTAAGTCGGCAGATGGCGCTGTTATCCACTGTAGGGGCGCATTGAATGCGCCCGATAACACTCTGAGAAGTGTATTTGTGGATGCATTACTCCCAAGGTCGTGACCGATGGTTCGGGCGGAAGCATTCCGCCCCTACAGTGGGTGGAAACGACAATTGCCGGTTTGGCTTGACGGCTATGGGGCACTCCCCACCTCTACGGTAAATGTAATTTTTGATGTAATGACTTGCAGTAAATCCTGCCTTTTCATGCAAGCTTTCTTCTTTTTTAGTTCTCTGAATTTTTCTTTAAAATAGATATAATAATCGGTTTTGACCGTTTTTTGCCTCTTTACTGCCGAATTATTGATCCCTACTATGACAGAAATCAGTTACTTTTGCAGCGTTATCAATAGAATGGCTATGAAGAACTTATTTTTACTAATCGCATTATGCTGTATCGCTTTTTCTGCTCATTCCCAACGGCTGGTAGAGGTAGGGAAAGGGTTCAGCAGCACTTCGGTAAACGCCACCGTATTCCGTAACAACTCCATCGTGACACATGGAGACACCCAATACATTTCTTATTATGACGCTGACGGTTGGCTGATGCTGGGCAAACGCCGGCTGGGTACCGAGGAGTGGACTTTGTACCGTTCGCAATATAAAGGAAACGTACAAGATGCACATAACATTATCAGCATGATGGTAGATGGCGACGGCTATCTTCATCTTTCTTTCGACCACCACGGGCATAAGCTGAATTATTGCCGCAGTATTGCTCCCGATACCCTTGTTCTGGGAGATAAAGAACCGATGATAGGCCATGAGGAAGAAGATGTGACCTATCCTGAGTTCCATTTGCTGGCTGATGGAGATTTGCTTTTTGTTTATCGCTCGGGCGCTTCCGGAAGGGGAAATATGGTGATGAACCGGTATGATGTGAAATCCCGCAAGTGGGAGCGTGTGCAGGATGTCCTTGTGGACGGAGAAAACGAGCGCAATGCCTATTGGCAGCTGTATGTGGACCAAGTGGGAACCATCCATCTTTCCTGGGTGTGGCGTGAGACCTGGCATGTGGAAACCAATCACGATTTATGCTATGCCCGTTCTTTGGACGGGGGGAAAAACTGGTATAAGACCAACGGACAGAAGTATGAGCTTCCTATCCGTTTGGGCAATGCCGAATATGCCTGTCGTATTCCTCAGAATGCCGAACTGATAAACCAGACCAGTATGAGCACGGATGTCGCAGGTCATCCATACATCGCTACCTACTGGCGCAGTCCCGATAGTGATGTCCCCCAATACCGCATCGTCTGGCACGATGGTGTGAAGTGGCACAGCCGTCAGGTTTCCAATCGCAAGACTCCTTTCTCCTTGAAAGGAGGAGGGACCAAGATGATTCCCATTTCCCGTCCCCGGATGGTGGTGGACAACGGAGAAGTGTACTATCTGTTCCGTGACCAGGAACGTGGCAGCAAAGTTTCCATGTACTATACCAAAGACGTACAGTATGGTGAGTGGCGCGTGAAGGACCTGACGGATTTTCCCGTAAATGCATGGGAACCCAGCCATGACACGGAGCTGTGGAAAACGAAGAAACAACTTCATATTTATGTGCAGGACACCCGTCAGGGAGATGGCGAGAAAATGGTGGAAACCGAACCGCAAATGGTGTATGTGTTGGAACTGTAAATCAATGTGCCAATTGGCCAATGATCATGCGGCACATAGCGCAGGCACATTAGCAAGTTGCCACATAGTGCAAGCAAATTGGCAAATAGATAAATTATTAATATGATGAACAAATTATTGAAGCAAACCCTTGTTTGTGCGGGCGCCTTGTTGCTTTCCATGCAGGTTGCCGCCAAGCCCTCTTCCGAAGCCAAGGAAGTACGGGGGATTATAGACAAGGTAAACACTTATTGGCAAACGCATAACAAACCCGAAGTCCGTTCGTTTTGGGACAATGCCGCTTACCACACCGGAAACATGGAGGCATACTTTCTGACCGGTAATGAAAACTACCGTGCATATTCTGAAGCCTGGGCCATGCACAATGAATGGAAGGGAGCCAAGGAAAAGGATAAATCTAAATGGAAATACTCTTACGGCGAGAGTGATGAATATGTATTGTTCGGAGATTATCAGGTTTGTTTCCAGACGTATATCGACCTTTATAATATCCTTCCGGACAACTATAAGATAGCCCGTGCCCGTGAAGTGATGGAGTATGAGATGAGTACACCCAATCAGGATTACTGGTGGTGGAGTGACGGTCTGTATATGGTAATGCCTGTCATGACCAAACTGTATAAGGTGACGGGCAATCCTCTCTATCTGGACAAACTGTATGAATACATCACTTATTCAGACGGCATCATGCTCGACCGGGAAACCGGCCTGTATTATCGGGATGCCAAATATGTTTATCCCAAGCACAAGACTCCCAGCGGAAAGAAGGATTTCTGGGCACGTGGTGACGGATGGGTGCTTGCCGGACTGGCGAAGGTGCTGAAAGATCTTCCCGCAGATTACAAACACCGTTCTTTCTTTGTTGATAAGTATGTGAAACTGGCCGAAGCAGTCGCAGCCATCCAGCAACCGGAAGGTTATTGGACCCGTAGCATGATGGATCCCACCCATGCTCCCGGACCGGAAACCAGCGGAACGGCTTTCTTTACTTATGGCTTCCTTTGGGGAATCAACAATGGCTATCTGGATGAGGCAGTGTATAAACCGGTGGTAGATAAAGCATGGAGCTATTTGACAAAGACTGCTTTGCAGAAGAATGGCAAGATTGGTTACGTACAGCCGATTGGCGAGAAGGCCATTCCGGGACAAGTGGTCGATGCGGATTCTGAAGCTAATTTCGGGGTAGGCGCTTTTCTGTTGGCTGCTTGTGAATATGTCCGTTATCTGGAAGCTCCTAAAAATCAAGACCGTGCCTACTGGTGCAATCTGCTTTATAAGATGGCATCTCCCGTACTGAGCAATATGGCGGAAGGTAATCTGAAAAAGAATATGCTGGTAGAGGTGAGCCCTAACTGGGATGGACGTAACAAAGGGGTGACTTATATGGAAACCTTCGGACGCCTGATGGCAGGTGTCGCTCCCTGGCTGACACTTCCCGATGATGATACAGAAGAGGGACAGATGCGCAAGCAACTCCGTGAATGGGCATTGAAAAGCTATGCCAATGCGGTGGATCCTGCCAATCCCGACTATCTGTTGTGGAGAGGACACGGACAGGCTTTGGTGGATGCGGCCTACGTGGCCGAAAGTTTTCTACGTGCCTACGACCAGCTTTGGATGCCTTTGGATGATACAACCAAGAAACGTTATTTTGAAGAATTTACCCAGTTGCGCCGGGTGGACCCGCCTTACACCAACTGGCTGCTGTTTTCTTCTACCATCGAGAGTTTCCTGGCAAAGGCAGGAGCGGAATGTGACGAATACCGTATCAATTCGGCTATCCGCAAGGTGGAGGAATGGTACACGGGAGACGGCTGGTATGCGGACGGCCCTTCTTTCGCTTTCGACTATTATAGCAGTTATGTCTTCCATCCCATGTATCTGGAAACGTTGCAGGGCATGAAGGATGCAGGGAAATACACTCGTATTCATTATAAAAAATATTATGACCGCGCTTTGAAACGTGCCAGGAAATTCAGCCTTGTACTGGAACGCTTGATTTCTCCTGAGGGTACTTTCCCGGTATTCGGCCGTTCCATTCCTTATCGTCTGGCTACCATGCAGCCCTTGGCGCTGATGGCTTGGTATCAGCAGCTTCCCGAAGGGGTGAGCAACGGACAGGCGCGTGCCGCACTGACTTCTGTGATGCACCGGATGTATGACAACACCGAGAACTTCAATGAAGCGGGATTCCTGACCATCGGTTTTGCAGGCCGTCAGCCCAATGTGGCGGATTGGTACACCAATAACGGCAGTCTGTATATGACATCACTGGCATTCCTTCCGCTGGGGCTTCCTGCCGCACATCCGTTCTGGACAGATGCCGCACAACCTTGCACACAAGCCAAGGCATGGGGCGGACAACCTTTCCCGAAGGACCATCACTGGGGGGATGATATACGTACTTGGGATTTATTCTGATTGTTTTCAGACGCGGATGACGCAGGTGATACGGATAAGTATAAAAACAACTTCGTATCATCTGCGTTGTTCGTGTTTAAAAAATAAAAGCTTTGTGTCATCTGTATCTGAAAATGGCAAAAAGATAGTAGCTTTGCATCCATGAAAACAAAATTTCTCCCTATTCTGAGATGTATAGTGCCTGCATGGCTTCTTCTGTGCATTGTACTTTGCCGTTTTTTTCCTGTCATGGCCGAAGGGTATGCCCGTCATATCTATCCGTGGCTGTCGGCGGTGTTGTCCGCTACAGCTTCTGTTTTCCCTTTCTCCTTGGAGGAGATGCTGGTGGTCGGAATCATTTTATGGATGATTATGTATCCTTTTCTCAAACGCCGGAAGAAGAAAAGCTGGAGATTCATTGTAGGTAGGGAAGTGGAGTTGCTGGCATGGGTCTATATCTGGTTTTATCTGGGGTGGGGCTTGAATTATTTCCGTTACGATATTTACCGGCGGATGGAGGTAGAGCCTGCCGGTTACGACGAACAGGCATTCCATCGTTTCCTTGTTTCCTATACAGATAGTCTGAATCAGTCCTATACGGCTGAGGTGAAAACGGATCCTGAAAGGGTGCGGCAGGAGATAAAGGAGATTTACCGGCAGGTTCCGTCTATGTATGGTTTGGCTCTTCCCCGGGATTATCAGCATCCGAAGCAGGTGTGGTTCAATCCGCTTTATTCGGGTGTGGGAGTATTGGGATATATGGGTCCTTTTTTTGCGGAGTCGCAATTGAATGAAGAATTACTTCCTGTGCAATGGCCTTTTACGTATGCCCATGAACTGTCTCACCTGTTGGGGGTAAGTAATGAGGCGGAAGCGAATTATTGGGCTTACAGGGTTTGTCGCTCTTCAATGCGGCCGGCGGTGCGTTATAGTGCCTATTTCGGTCTGTTACCCTATGTGCTGGTCAATGCCTCTTCTGTGTTGACGGAAGAGGAGTTCCGTGAATGGGTTAAGACGATCCGTCCCGAAGTGGTGAAGGATTATGAATATAAACGTATGTATTGGAATGAGCGTTACAGTACCTGCTGGGTGAAGTGCAGAATCAAATTTATAACCTGTTCTTAAAAGGTAACAACATTCCTTCCGGCAGAAAGAATTATGCGGAAGTGATCGGGATGCTGCTTTCTTTGGAAGAAAAGTAAAACTCTAAAGAAGAACCTTTCAGGATGATTCCAAACAATGATCAGCATCCGCGCGGAAGTCTATTGTTTCTGTTTCACATAATCCGAAGGCGACATTCCGTATTCGTCCTTGAAACATTGGCGGAAATAGGCCACACTGCTGAATCCTATCATATAGGCTATTTCTGAAATCGTATATTGTCCGTACATCAGCAGTTCCGCTCCCTTGCGCATTTTTACCTTACGGATAAATTCGTTGGCAGACATGTCCGTCAGTCCCTTTATCTTGCGGTAAAGGGTGGAGTGACTCATGCACATCTTGTCGGCAATGAAAGCGATATCCATCTTTTCCATTTCCAGATTCTCTTCGATGATCTGCGTGATTTTCTGCAAGAATTCATTATCCAGTTTGTTTAACGAACTCACGGCGCTTTCCTGCTTGGGCTGTGTGTCCGCCAGTGCCAGCAGAGAGGCTATTTTCTTACGGTTTTCCAACAGGTTGTTGATGCGGCTGTGCAGCAGTTTGGCACTGAACGGTTTGGTCAGGTAGGAATCTGCTCCGGATGCATATCCTTCTTCCTTGTCCTGTAACGAATCCTTGGCCGTCAGTAAGATGACGGGGATATGGCTGGTGCGCATATCCTCTTTCACCCGCTTGCAAAGTTCGATACCGTCCATGACCGGCATCATGATATCGCTGACAATGATGTTGGGTATTCGCCCCTGTGCCAGTTCCCAGCCTTCCTTGCCGTCCTTGGCGGTGATTACTTCATAGAATTCAGTAAAAGAACTCCGGATATATTCCCGTATGTCGGTATTGTCCTCTACCACCAGCACAATGGATGATTTTCGGTGGGGGTATCGGCAACGGTGGTTTCCTCGGCATCCGTCGGTTTCTTTTCCATATCATGTTGTGCGTGGATAGCGTTGGGGTATGTATTCTCGGTGAGCAGCCGCAGGGTGAATGTGGTTCCCGTATCCAAGGCACTTTCTACTTTCAGGATTCCTTCGTGTAACTCGCTCAAGCCTTTGACCAGGGCAAGCCCGATGCCCGAACCTGATGCCTGGTATTTGCTTTTTGCCTGATAATAGCGGTCGAAAATGTGCGGCAGCGCTTCGGCGGCAATGCCGTGTCCGGTATCACTGACACTGATTTCCGTGTATTTTATCTGGTTCTCTTCTACCGAACGGAGCGATAAGGTGATATCTCCCTCGGAAGTATATTTGGCGGCATTGCTCATCAGGTTGTCCAGTATGATGGTGATCATGTCCGCGTCATAGAAGATTTCCGTATCTTCCGTTTCGATATGAATATGATAATTTACTTTGTTATTGGAATTCAACTCTTTGTAACGCAATCCCACTTCCTGTACCAATTGTCCCAAATCTCCCTTGTCCACAGATAATTTACGGTTCTGGGTTTCGGTCTTGCGGAATTCCAGTATGCGGTTTATCAGATTCAGCAGACGGGTGGCGCTATCATGAATGATGCTGATTTTGTTGGCGTGTTTGGGAGATAAGGTGGCATCACTCAGCAAGTCTTCCAACGGGCCGAGGATCAGCGTGAGCGGAGTACGTAGTTCGTGGGTGATGTTGGTGTAGAAGCGCAGGCGTTCTTCGTTCAGTTCCTGCTTGTTCAGGCTTTGCTTGCGCTCCACTTCCAATGAGCTCTCTAAGTCCAGTTTGCGCTTATAGAAACGTGAAACTCCGTAAATGATCAGTATTATCAGCAAGACGTAAATTAGTTTGGCATACCAGCTCAACCAAAATGGAGGGGTGATGCGGATATGCAGTGTGGCTTCGTCCTTTTCCCACTCTTGGTTTCTTAAACGTGTTTTTACTTTAAAAGTATAATGCCCGGGTGGGATATTTCTGAAAATAATTTGCTTTTCACCTTGTGTATTGTACCAAATGTTTTCCAATCCTTCCAAGATGTATGAAAATTCCACTTGCGAGCTGACAGCATAGTCTAGTACATTGAATGAAATCTTGAATGTATTTTGATTATAAGGGAGCTGTATGTTGGTATCGGTCAGTGGAAGGGGATGTTCCGCATCTTTGCTTTCTGTTTGTTTGTCGTAAATAGAAAATTGTGTGATGGTGACCGGTGCCGGTTTGCGAATAGAGTTGACTTTACTGGGAGTAAAGTAACAGGCTCCACCTTGTGAGCCGAAATAGAGGATTCCGTCAGCGGAAATGCAGGTAGATCCGTCCATGAAGTCTCCCATGGGTACTCCGTCATAGTGGTTGTAATTGTAGAAAGTCTTTGTCTTCTCGTCCAATCGTGAGATTCCGGCATTGGTACTGAGCCAAATGGTTCCGTCATGGTCTTCCTGTATGGCGCGTACATTGGCGTTTTGCAGTCCTTCTTTCGTCCCATAATGGAATAATCTTCCAGATGGCTGGCGTCTCGGAAAACCAGAATTCCGTCATTAGTCCCTACCCAGATTCGTTTACGCGAATCTTCCATCAAATAATTGACAGAGCGTATGGGGAAACTTTGCTCTGTCGTCAGTTTTCGGAACAGTTGTCCTTTTTCATCGAACAGAAACAATCCTTTGGCTCCTATCCATAGTTTGCCGTTCTTGTCTTTCAGAATGCTTCTTATTCCTTTATTGGTCAATAGGCTGTTAATTTTATCTTCTTGTGTCAGCTCCCGGTTATAGGCGGAATAAAGTCCGCTTTGGGTACCTATCCACATTTTCCCGTTCGTATCTTCGTAGAAGCATAGGATGTCCAGGCTTCCATCTTTATCATCTCCGATACAGGTTATGCGTTTGGTGTCCGGATGATAGATAGCCACACCATGTTTATGGGTACCCAGCCACAAATCACCGTGCTTGTCCTGATGGAAGACGCTGACGTGTGTTTGTTTGTTCAGGTGGCACTGATTCAGGGGGATGAGTTCTATTTTTTTCCCTTCTTTGTAAATGCCAAGTTCGCCTTCTCCACCCAGCCATATTTGCCGGTTGTTGTCCGCCCATAGTCCCCAGACTTGTTTGTTGCAGTTATGTTCATACTTTTCTGTTTGGTAGGTGATAGTATTGAACAGGGGTTGGCTATGACTGATAAAGTCTATTCCTCCCCGATAGTTGCCTATCCATATATTTCCGAAAGAGTCCTGGATGATGCTCTGTGCATTGGGACTGGACAAACCGTGTCCGTCATTGCTGGCCGTGATACGGGTAAAGCTGGCTTGTGCCGGAGGGGTGAATGTATTCTCGGGCAGGTTGAAGATGCTGACTCCGCCAGATAGGTGGAGATCCATAAAGTGCCGTCATTCATTTGTTTGATATCGGCTACTTGGTTACCTAACAGGGAGTGTTCATTATCCTCCATTTGTCTGAAAGTAGTGAAACTTTCTTTTTGTGGGTTGAATAGTACCAGTCCGTTATTGGTGCCTAACCAAATATTGTGGCTTTTATCTTTATAAATGACATTTATGCTGTTATCGGGCAGACTGTTCTGGTTTCCGGGATCATGTCGGTAGTTCTTGCAAAGGTTGTTTTTGATCGAGACAATGCTCAGCCTTTGTCGCTGTGGCCGATGTATAAGTTCCCGTTTCCGTCATCGACGGCTGTGTGGAAAGGTCCTTCTAATCCCGGTACTGTCTGTGGAGTATAGCAGGTGGTGTCTTGTGCGGACCAATGTATGACCCCTGCGGTATAATGGGTAATCCACATACCGGAGTCGGTGGCGGTGGCCAGTCCCGTGACGTTTTTGTCCAGGTGGCTTAGTGGAGTGGCATGGGGCAGCATGCTTCCGGTGGGATAGTCAAAATAGAACAATCCTTGATCAGTTCCAACCCATACGTTATCGTTCGTGGGATCGGCCAGCAGGCTGTTGATCCAGTTTTGCTCTGTCCTATGACTGTCTTGTCCGTAGAGAATGAATTTTTGTCCATCGAACCGGTTCAGTCCTGATGAGGTCGCTACCCAGATATATCCTTTTTGGTCTTGGATAATTTTTTGTGTATAGTTGCTGGACAGTCCGTCTTCCACCCCCAGACGTTTAATGGTATAAGGCTGTGCTGATATTTTCTCAAAGCTTGAAAGTGAGACGATAAAAAATAGAGTAATAATGAACGGTATGTTTTTCATGAGAATATTGATTTGTGTATGGCAAAATTAGCATAAATCTTTGATATGACATACTGACGGAGGGGGAAGAATTCGGCAATAGGCTATTAAAAACTCGTTATGAACGATTTTTCTATGCTTCGTGAACGGTTTTTATTCCTTTGCATTTGATAACACCTTTTATATTTGCGAAAGAAAGATGAAATAATAACACTTGATGCTTATGAAGACGTAAAGTTAACCAATCTTATTGAAGAAGATGTCTTTTAGGAAAAGAATCTTCTATGTGATAAAGTGAATTATTAATCACCTTGTAATAATCTAATAATAAGAAAAACGATGAAATCAAACTCGTTCTTAAGAAATCGAAAGGCTTTGACCGCCTTATTGCTTTGTACAGGTTTTGTTGCAACTCAGCCGTTCAGTGTGATGGCCGGAGAGATGGTGGCTTCCGTACAAACAGTTCAGCAGCAGAAACAATCTGTTTCAGGTACAATCAAAGACCCGGCGGGAGAACCGGTTATCGGTGCCAGTATTTTAGAGAAAGGCACTACCAATGGTACGATTACTGATTTTGACGGTAATTTTACATTGAATGTGGCTCCGGGAGCTACACTGGTTATTTCTTATATAGGATATAAGAATCAGGAAATGAAAGTTACTCCGGGAAAATCACTTAACATTATTTTGCAGGAAGATACCGAAACGTTGGATGAAGTAGTGGTGGTAGGTTATGGTGTGCAGAAGAAATCGGATGTGACCGGTTCTGTAACCTCAGTCGGGAAGGAACGTTTAGGAAAACTTCCTGTGACGAATGTTTTACAGGCGGTTCAAGGTGCGGCTGCAGGTGTTACTATTACACAGACATCTTCCATTCCGGGGGATGCACCGGATGCTTTGGTGCGCGGTCAGAATTCGATCAATGCCAATACCGGTCCGTATATTGTAGTGGACGGTGTGCCTATCAGCAAGTCGGGAGGTACATTGAATGATATCAATCCGAATGATATTGAATCCATGGAAATTTTGAAAGATGCTTCGGCCACAGCTATTTATGGAACAAACGGTGCGAATGGTGTTATTTTGATTACGACCAAACGTGGTGCTTCCGGCAAGCCTAGCATTCGTTATAACGGATATTTCGGTGTGGAGGATTTTTCTCATAAATTGGATTTCTGTGATGGTGCTCAAATCACTCAGCGCTATAGGGATTATGTGTCACAGAATCCCGGTGAAACCATGTACAATGAGTATGTGAAGAATGCATACGAAGCGGAAAATCAAGCTAATGGTATAGAGAATGATTGGATTGAAGCTGTATCGCAAACAGGTATCATCCAAGACCATAACGTAAGTATCGGTGGTGGGGCGGACAATGTGAAGTATTACGTTTCTGCCGACTATATGAGTCAGAAAGGTGTGCTGAAAGGATTCAACTATAAACGATATTCTATCCGTACCAACATCGATATGAATGTGACTGATTATATGAAAGTGGGAACTAACTCATATATTGTATCTCATAACCGTGACGGTGGGCGTGTAAACTTTCTGATGGCTGAGGCTATGTCTCCTTATGCGAAAATGTATGAAGAAGACGGCAGCTATTGCATCAATCCGATGTATAGTGAAACTTTGTTTACCAATCCGTTGATGTGGACTACTACCAATCCCGAACGTCGTCAGTGGAATATCAATATAAACGGTTATGCCGAAATAGATTTCGGAAAGCTGGTTTCTCCTCTTCAAGGACTGACTTATAAATTCAATGGCGGTTATGCATATATGCCCAAACGTTATAATAACTATGAAGGCAAGTCGGTGAATAATAAGACCGGTTATGCTGAAATAAAGAATGAGGAAACACAAAGTTATACCATAGAGAATATCCTTGCCTATAACCGTGATTTTGGGAAACATCATCTGGATCTGACTGCTTTGTATGCCGCTTCGCGCAAGAAATACCAACGCTCACAGGCTATGGCCAGTAAGTTTATTAATGACGACCAGCAGTGGCATAATATGGGTAGTGCGGAAACACCTAGTGTGGCTTCATATACCGACCTTTATACGACAGTTTCACAAATGGGACGAATCAATTATTCTTATGACAGCCGTTATTTGTTCACATTCACGGTTCGTCGGGACGGTTCTTCTGTTTTCGGTGACAATAACAAATACGGTGTGTTTCCTTCCATTGCTTTAGGTTGGAATATTGCCCGTGAATCGTTCATGGAGCCTTCCAGTAACTGGTTGAACACATTAAAGCTGCGTGCTTCTTACGGTAAAGCGGGTAACGAGGCTATCGGAGTATATCAGTCACGTGTGAAGATGAATTCGGGCATGTTGGCTTTAGGCGGGGCTTCGAATGCCGGCTTGTGGCCCAATGACTTGATGGGTAACGCTGACTTGACTTGGGAGACCACCAAGAGTTTCAACATCGGTCTGGACTTCGGGCTTTGGAACAATCGCCTGACGGGTAATATCGATGTTTATTTCTCAAGAACCAACGATTTGCTTCTGAAGCGTAATTTGCCGAAAATAAGCGGTTATAATACCGTATTTTCCAACATGGGTGAAACGGCAAACAAGGGTGTGGAATTGACATTGAATTCTCGTAATATCGTTTCAGGTGACTTTACGTGGAGTTCCAATCTGGTCTTCTCATGGAATAAGAATGAGATAAAAGACCTTTATGGAGATGGACAGAACGACTTGGGCAACCGTTGGTTCCTTGGACATCCGATAGGCGTGATTTATGATTATACGATGGTTGGAATCTGGCAGGAAGATGAGATAGCACGGGGCGATCATTTGAATTGGGATCCGATTGCGGAAGCCGGTGATGTGAAGTTGGCGGATATCAGTGGTCCCAACGGAGTACCTGATGGCAAGATTGATGATAATGACCGTACCATCAAAGGACAGACAACACCGAAATGGATTGGTGGTCTGACGAATACGTTTACCTATAAGGATTTCACATTGAGTATCTTTATCCAAACTACACAAGGGTTGAAAAAGAACAATTCATTGATAGGTATGGCGGGTGATGAAATGGGACGTCGTAATACGACTACTGAAATAGGTTACTGGACTCCGGAGAATAAGAGTAACGAATGGCGTTCTTTACGTAAAAACTCAAACAAGCATGGATATGGTTTCCCTTGTGATGCCAGTTATACGCGTATCAAAGATATCACATTGAGCTATACTTTCCCACAACGGATGATTCAGAAGATGGGTATAGGCGGTTTGCAACTTTATGTGAGCGGACGTAACCTGTTCACCTTCACAGATTGGGTAGGTTGGGATCCTGAAGCCCGCCAGGTAGCCCGTGGCAACAGTTCTTGGGATGCGACAAGGGGCGAGACTGTATATGATAGCAGTAACTATCCGATGACTAAGAGTTGTGTATTTGGTGTTAACTTAACATTCTAAAAAACGAAAAACTATGAAACTTAGAAATATATTATTAACTACCTTTGCTGCATCGGCATTCGTTGTTGGAGGCACATCATGCAGCGATAGTTTTCTGGATGAGAAGATGTATTCTAATTACGGTCCGGAAGTCTCAGATGTAAATGCGAAATTAGTAGGTCTGCACCGTCAATATGCCGCTATATGGGGAATGTCCGGTCAGCAGGGATTTGTAGGATGCTGGCAGGTAGGTACGGATGTCGGTGCTCCCGGTGACACTCAGGGAGTAGAGGTTCCTTTTTACAGATATCAGGAATTGAATGCAGAGAATGCTGGGGTAAGTTTCCTTTGGGAAAAATTATATGAACTCATTAATAGTGCGAATCAGATTATCGCTTCACAGGCTGAAGGTGGTGATGCGGCGGCAACAGCCGAAGCTATGTTCTTCCGTGCTTATGCGTACAATATGTTGGTGACATTATGGGGGGATGTGCCTTTGGTGACAGAGTCGACCAGTATTCCGCGTACTGACTATACTCGTAATGCGGTGGCCGAGGTGGATGGGGTTATTGATTCCGATTTGGTTTATGCCATGTCTAATCTTCCGATAGTGGGAGCCGCCAAAAATGAAAGCCGTATAAATCAAGATATGGCAAGACAGCTCGCGGGAGAAGCCTATCTTCGGATGGGTATGCGTGACGCTTCTTATTTCAAGAAGGCGGAAGATGCGGTGACACCTGTTATAACAAGCGGTAAATATGAGTTGATTTCGGCAAGATATGGCAAATATGCGGCCGAGCCGGGGGATTATTATCATGATATGTTCCGTTGGGGGAATCAGCGTCGTTCACAGGGAAATGCGGAGGCTATCTGGACTTTCGAAATGGAATATAACCGTGATGTGAACGGTGGTACAATTGACAATCCACAACAGCGCCGTAATTGGGTGCCTGCTTTTCATAAACTGGATGGTATGGTGAATGCGGATTCCATAGGTGGACGTGGTAATGGCCGTTTGCGTCTCAGTAATTTTGTGAAATACGGATTATATGAGAAAGGTGATATCCGTAATTCTAATTATAATATCCGTCGTGTGATGTGGTATAACAAGCCCGGTTTCTCAAAAGAATTCGGTATTGATGCTAAAGGTTTCCTGGTGGACAAGGACAAAGGCGTAAGAAATGTGACATTGAAGACAGGTGACCGGGTGATTCCTCACGCAGGAGATTCGTTGAATGTATTTTATCCTCATACCACTAAATGGGGAGCTTATGATGAAACCGATGATTTTGGCTATGCTGTGGTGAAGGACTGGCCTGTGATGCGTTTGGGAGAAACTTACTTGCTCCGGGCGGAGGCTCGTTTCCGTCAGGGAAATACACAGGGGGCGGCAGATGACATCAATGTGTTGCGTGACCGTGCCTTTAAAGACTACCGTGGGGTAGCTCCGGGTGCCGGTAAGGTAACGGCTGATCAGATTGACATCGATTTCATTCTGGATGAGCGTGCACGTGAATTGATTGGTGAGGAGAACCGTCGTATGACTCTGGTCCGGACGAATACATTGGCTGAGCGCATCAAACTGAATGGAGATGTGGAACCTGCCGCACCTGGCAATAAGGTTATTACAGGTTTTGATGTTAATATCCATACATTGCTTCCGATACCTCTGACTGAGATTCAGTTGAACAAGGATGGGGACTTGAAGCAGAATCCGGGTTATTGATTTTGTTGGGTCTAAAAATAGGTATATAGAATATTGAAAGAGAATAAGGGCATATCTTCAAAAGAGAGTGCCCTTATTTTATTTCCCTTTCGGAGAATCTGATGTGATTTATTCCGGCAGAAAGAATAAAAAAGACTTTTGGTTGATTTCTGTACTCTTTTGCACGAATTATATTCCTTTTTTTATTAACAGAATATGTATTTTTGGAGAATTAGAAACATTCAATAAAAAAAATAATTTATGATGAGTAAACTGAGAAACAGCTTGTGTGTATTGTGCACTGCTTTGATTTTTCTTTGCGGATGCAGCAATGAGCCGCTGAAACCCATTCGTTCAGGCGAGATATGGCCTGACAACAACGGCGAGCATATCAATGCCCATGGAGGCGGAGTGATGTACCATGACGGAACATACTACTGGTTCGGCGAGAATAAATGCGATACCACCAGCAGCGCCATGGTGGGAGTGATGTGCTATTCTTTCCGGAATCTTACCGACTGGAAGAACGAAAGCGTGGCGCTTGCCGTAGTTGATGACGACAGCAGCGACATAGCACGTGGCTGCGTTCTGGAACGTCCTAAAGTGATCTATAATGCGAAAACAGGAAAGTTCGTGATGTGGTTTCATCTGGAACTGAAAGGAAAAGGCTATTCGGCCGCTCGTGCCGGAGTGGCTGTCAGTGATACTCCCACCGGTCCTTACCGTTTCATTCGTTCGGGGCGCGTCAATGCCGGCAAACTACCTGCCGATATGGACGAGCAGGCTGTTGCGGTACTGGATACACTGAATGCCAAGAATTATGAGAAATGGTGGACTCCTGAATGGACGGATGCCGTAAACAAAGGCTTGATAGTGAAACGTGACTTGGACGGTGGACAGATGTCCCGTGATATGACCCTTTATGTAGATGAGGACGGCAAAGCCTACCATATCTACTCTTCCGAAGAAAACCTCACGCTTCAGATAGCAGAACTGAGTGATGACTACCTCTCACACACAGGAAACTATGTGCGTGTGGCTCCTGCCGGACACAATGAGGCTCCTGCCATCTTCAAGAAAGACGGAACTTATTGGATGATCACTTCCGGCTGTACCGGTTGGGCTCCCAATGAGGCCCGTATGTTCTCGTCTTCTTCTATTCATGGTCCGTGGACTCAGCATCCTAATCCTTGTGTGGGACCGGATTCGGAACTTACTTTTGGTGGACAGAGCACGTATATTCTGAAAGTGGAGGGAAAGAAAGATGCCTTTATATTTATGGCAGATATCTGGCGCCCGAAGCACCCTAGTGATGCCCGTTATATTTGGTTGCCCATCCAATTCAAGGAAGGAACTCCATACGTGGAATGGATGAATAGTTGGAAACTGGATTTCTTTCGATAATCTTATCACAAATGATGCAAAAGATATAAAAAATGTGCAATGATTGAATGCTGAATGATTTGGTATTATTTTTGAATCATTTGTGATAGTGCTTCTCTATCGATAGCTCTATCTTTGTTTTTCGGTAAGAAGATACAATAGAGTCTGAGGTATTAGTGATAGTTTTCAAGGGTAAGATGAACATACTGTGAGGTTAATAATAGATTTAGGTTAAGTTAGAATTGAAGGCATATTTCGTGATGAAATGTGCCTTCCTGTTTTCATAACCGTTCTATGTGCCTATATTTATAGAGAATGAAAGTCACCACAGGTGATGCAGATGAATGCAGGTTGAAGACTTCAAGAGGTTGGTCGTCAAGATTATGAATCTGAAAGACCTGTGGCGAAAAAGACTTTTGTGACATTCCACTTAGGGCTGTTCTATAGCTTTTTATATACTTCAAAGACGAAACGTATTTCATCGTAAGAAGCATCTCCGCCTAACTTTTCTTTTATTTCCGTCAGTCCTTGTGGAAGTGAGGGGAGTTTCCGGAGATAAGCTGTAATACGATCTATTTTTTCCTGATTGACCAATTCTTGTAGTTTGATATCACCGCTTTGAATATAAGGTAAAAGGTGCTTATTGATCGTACTGGTAGCCAATCCACGGGATTCAGCGATTTCCTTTACCTTCATTCCTTCTTTGAATAACCTGAAACTGATCTTTTTGGTGTCTTCTTTATCTCTTTTACGTTCTCGGGGGACGAAAACGGTTCTTATTTCAGGGCGTTGCAGATGCTGTTCTTTCATATAACCCCGGATAATTCCCAGAAGCTCCAGGCCATAATTCTCTACTCCCTTACGTCCGAAATAAGGGACAGCTTCCAATGATTCTGCATCATCGGGCAGTAGATTGACCATTCCCAACAATGCTTTCTGCTGGATGATGACATAGGCCGGCAGGCCGGTTTCCTTTGCTTTAGCTCCACGCCATTCGGTGAGTTTCCGGTAAAGTTCCGGATGGAGTATGTCACTGGGTACTTCGATCTTCTTCCGTTCTCTGGAGGAGCGTTCTTGGGGAGTGCGCTCTTTTCTGTCTCGTGTTGTTGTGCTGGCGGAGTTTTCATGATCGGTTTCGCTTAAAAGGATATACGCTTTTTTACGTAGATAGTCGCTGACATGAAAGCCACTTTCTTCTACATACTGTAGCAGGGAAAGTTTCTGTGTCAAGGCATTCAGAAACTCCTCCAAGGTGTTGTTTGCTTTCTTTCTTAGTTCTTTATTATCTGTGGGAAGATGGGTTGCCTCAGCCAGTTTATGGAAAGGGCGTAATTCTTGTTCAAAATAGGCGGCTCCTTTTATGATGCGTGCTTGCAGACTGTTATTTGTGTCATAATCAGGATATTGTGCTACCAAACGTTCGTATTGTTTGTGGAAACGATAGGATACATCCACGATTTTGGTAGTGAATATCTGAATCTGCTTCTTATATTCTGCCAGTAGCTGGGGGAAGAGTTTGTAGAAATGTTCGTCAATCAGTCGGACTTGCTCATTGAATGAACGGGCAATCCGGGAGAAGTCGAACAACTCGCTGACGAGATTGAGGAAATAAGTTTGCTGCATGGCGCGGAGCAATTCTTCATTGGGGGTATGTGTCTCTATATACTGGTTATAGTTGTCGATCGTTGTGTCGCTGATAATGGCATGGAGGGAAAGCGGGGAACTGAGCACCATTCCTTCCAGGGTCTTGCACCGGCTCAAAGCTACGTATGCTTGTCCGTGGGCGAAGGCGGAGTGGGCGTCAATAATAGCATGTTCAAAAGTCAGTCCCTGGCTTTTATGGATCGTGATGGCCCATGCCGGTTTCACAGGGTACTGCTTGAAAACCCCTTCCTGTTCTTCGGTTATTTCTTTCGTTTCCTCGTTCAGCACATATTTGCTGTTTGCCCATTCTTCGGGCTGGACAATGATTTTTTCATCCCTCTCTTTGGTGCGGACGGTGAAGCCAGCTTCATCTATAACGCTGATTTCGCCAATCATACCATTGTAATAGCGTTTTTCCGGTGAAGGGTCATTTTTGACGAACATGATTTGCGCTCCTTTTTTCAGTATCAATGTTTCATCTGTAGGATAAGAATATTCGGGAAAATTTCCGGTGATTTCTGCCTTATAACTGAAAGCCGGCTCTTTGATGAGTGAGAGTTCGTGGTCATTAATCTGTTGCGCCTGGTAATTGTGAGTGGTGAGCTGGATGTATCCCTCTTCTTTGGCGGGATGGAAATGGGGAATGTATCTTTGGTTCAATAGGGTGAGTGTCTGTTCGTCGGCTTTATTCTCCCGGACTTTGTTCAGCAAGGAAAGAAAATAAGGGTCGTTTTGGCGGTAGACTTGTTTCAGCTCGATGGTAGCGTAGGTAGTTTCTTTCAAAGTGCGGCTTCCGAAGAAATAAGACGTGTCATAATAGCGGCTCAGCATATTCCATTCTGTTTCTTTCACTACGGGAGCAAGTTGTTGCAGGTCGCCTATCATCAGCAGTTGTACGCCTCCGAAGGGTTTGTACCGGTCCCGATACCGACGGAGTACGGAGTCGATGGCATCCAGCAGATCTGCCCTCACCATACTTATTTCATCAATAATCAGCAGATCCATGCTTCGGATGATGTTAATCTTTTCTTTGCTGAACCGGAAATGTTTTTGTTCGGTATTGAACGTGGTATCGGGGATGAAAGGTGCGAATGGCAGCTGAAAGAAGGAGTGGATGGTAACACCTCCCGCATTGATAGCGGCTATTCCGGTGGGGGCGACTATGACTGTGCGTTTGGGGGACTCTTTTTTCAATTTGCGTAGGAAGGTTGTTTTTCCGGTTCCTGCTTTTCCGGTGAGGAAGAGATGGGTGCCGGTATTCTCTATTATTTGCCAGGCACGCTGTAGTTCTGGGTTGTTCATTATTTCCTAATGTTAGTATATTGTTCGGTAAAGTTACTGCTTTTATTTAAGGTGGGGAAACTTTGGGCATTTTTCTTTTGAAAAAAATGTGGTCTGCTATCCTTGGGTTATAGGTAGCCTTGTTCCCAAATGGTTCGTTTGGGTGTACTACTCTCAAGATCGTGACCGCTGGTCCGGGCAGACAGCTCGTGCCTTTACGGAGGATGAAACCAGGGATGGAAAGATGGACAGAGAGGTATAAAAAGAGCGCTCACTTCTTATTTTCCCCCATTTGACCGAAAAAAGTCCCTTATTTGAAAGATTTATATACCCATTATCAAGAGGGGATTCTCTATCTTTGCATCAAATAAATTTTGAACTAATCATGATGACACACAAAATCCTTATTTCCTTCTTGGCCTGCCTTGTGCCTTGGATGGCAAGAGCGCAACAACCTGCTAATAATCAAAACAATGTAGCTGAAAAAGATTATGTAGCCTATCTTTTTACCTATTTCACAGGGAATCATATCAGTGAAGAAGCTGTGTGCTATGCCGTGAGTATGGACGGATACAGTTATTGGGCACTGAATGACAACAAGCCCGTGATAGATTCAAAAGTCATCAGTCTACCGGTGGTGTGCGCGACCCGCATATCCTGCGTTGCGAAGACGGAAAGACATTCTATATGGTGGTCACTGACATGGTTTCGGACAATGGATGGGATTCCAACCGTGCCATGGTCTTGCTGAAATCCACGGATTTGGTGAATTGGAGTCATGCTGTCATCAATATGCAGAAACGCTATGGTGGACAGGAAAAGCTGAAACGGGTGTGGGCGCCTCAGACTATTTTCGATTCGGAGGCTGGGAAATACCTGGTTTATTGGTCCATGAAATATGGCGATGGGGCGGACGTGATTTACTATGCTTATGCCAATGCCGCATTTACCGATTTGGAAGGTGAGCCGAAACCGCTTTTTATTCCCGAAAACAAGAAATCTTGCATAGACGGTGATATCGTATATAAAGATGGAATTTACCATCTGTTCTATAAAACCGAAGGACACGGAAACGGCATTCGGGTGGCAACCACCCGTTCGCTGACTTCAGGACAATGGAAGGAAGAGCCTGACTACAAGCAACAGACCACCGATGCGGTGGAAGGTGCGGGAACTTTCAAACTGATAGGACAGGATAAATACATTCTGATGTATGATGTTTATATGAAAGGTAAATACCAGTTTACCGAAACGACTGATTTGAAGAACTTCAAAGTGATAGATAGCGAAGTGAAGATGAACTTCCATCCGCGTCATGGAACGATTATCCCCATTACCCGTGCTGAACTGAAGCGAATTACCGACAAATGGCCTTCAAAAGAAATGGGCCATATCGCTATCCCCAACAACCCGGTGCTGCAAGGTTTCCACGCTGATCCCGAGATCTTGTATTCCCATCAGACTAAAAAATATTATATCTATTCCACCACCGATGGACAGCCCGGATGGGGTGGATGGTATTTTACTGTCTTCTCTTCGGATAATCTGAAAGATTGGAAAGACGAAGGGGTGATGCTTGATTTGAAGTCCGATCAGGTTTCTTGGGCGAACGGCAATGCTTGGGCTCCTTGCATCGAGGAAAGACAGATGGATGGAAAATACAAGTATTTTTTTTATTTCAGCGGAAATCCTGTTGCCGGTGGAGGCAGGCAGATTGGGGTGGCAGTAGCGGATTCTCCCACCGGACCTTTCAAGGATTTGGGACATCCCATTGTTACAGATTCACCCGTGGGGCACGGGCAGCAGATTGATGTGGACGTGTTCACGGACCCTGTATCCGGAAAACCTTATCTGTATTGGGGGAATGGATATATGGCGGGAGCTGAATTGAATGAGGATATGGTTTCCATCAAAGAAAATACGGTTACGGTAATGACTCCCAAAGGAGGAACTTTAAAAGATTATGCCTATCGTGAAGCACCTTATGTGTTCTATCGTAACGGTCTTTACTACTTTATGTGGTCGGTGGACGATACCGGTTCGCCCAACTATCATGTGGCATACGGCACATCGAAATCTCCGCTGGGTCCCATAAAAGTTGCCAAGAAGCCGGTGGTGCTGATTCAGGATCCTGTAAAGGAAATCTATGGCCCGGCACACAATTCAGTCCTGCAAATTCCGGGTACGGATGAGTGGTACATGGTATATCATCGTATTAATAAGAACTTTATAGACCGTGAGAAAGGCCCCGGTGTACATCGCGAAGTATGTATAGACCGTATGGAATTTAATCCGGACGGAACCATCAGAAAGGTCGTTCCCACATTATAATTATATTACCATAAAGCATATACCATGAAAAAGACCTTGTTATCTTTGGCAATCGCCTCACTGGCGGCAGGCCAACCCGTCTGCGCCACAGTGGAAAAAATATATAACGAACCCGATTCGGTCTATCTTTTCTCTTACGCCCATCCGAAGGACGAGGGACGCAGCGGACTGAAATTCGCATGGAGTCCCGATGGTGACAAATGGCTGAGTGTATCCGATGGTTTCGCCTATCTGAAATGTGACTTCGGACGTTGGGGCTCGGAAAAGAGAATGATTAAACCTCTTTTGGAAAAAGCGGAGGATGGACGTTGGTATTGTCGGTGGCAACTCACACCCAGCGGAAAAGTATGGGGTACTTCCTGCTCTTCCGACTTGCTGAAGTGGTCTCCCCAACAATACGTCAATGCGGCGGAACCTGTTGTACCCCGGCTGGCCACCGCCCGGCAGATTGTCCTCAATAAAGATACCCTGAACGGCTATATACAGAAAGTTCCTTATACGGATATAGAGCAGTTGATCCGTTTTGCCGAGCATAAGAAATACCGCGACATACAGAACAATGAGCGCGCCGAACAGGATGCCGTTCGCTTTGCCGGACTGATGCCGGTCACTGCTACCATCAAGGTGGATGCCGGACAGGTGAAGCCCATCAGCGAGCATCTAGTCGGAATTTTCTTTGAGGATATCAATTATGCTGCCGATGGTGGACTCTATGCGGAACTCATTCAGAACCGTGATTTTGAGTATTCTGTCAAAGATGGTTCTAGGGAAGGGTGGGATAATGGTTATGCGTGGAGTGTCAGACAATTGGAAGGGGCTTCGACCGTCACCATTGCTTCAGAGAATCCTTTGCATGAGAACAATCCTCATTATGCTGTGCTTCAAGTGAAGCCGGGAGTTACTTTACAGAACGACGGCTTTGATGGTATTTCCCTAAAAAAGGGAGAGAGGTATGATTTTTCGCTTTTTGCACGTCTTCCCGAAAACAGTAAAGGAGGTAAGATACTGGTTCGCCTGTTGGACCAGGCGGGTAAGGAAGTGGCGCAGTCGGCTGTACATGTATCTTCTAAGGAATGGAAACAGCAACGTACTGTTCTGATTGCCAATGCGGATGTACATGCTGCCGTATTGTCGCTGGAGCCTAAACTGACAGGCACAGTGCATCTGGATATGATCTCTCTGTTTCCGCAGAACACGTTCAAAGGCAGGAAGAACGGACTGCGCGCCGATTTGGCACAGACCTTGGCAGACCTTCATCCTCGTTTTGTCCGTTTCCCCGGCGGATGTGTGGCTCATGGAGATGGCGTGGACAATATTTATGATTGGAAAGGCTCTATAGGGGCGTTGGAAGAACGTAAGCCTCTACGCAATTTGTGGGGCTATCATCAGACCCGCGGTTTGGGATATCATGAATATTTCTTGTTCTGTGAGGACATGGGGGCAGAACCGGTTCCTGTAGTGGCAGCCGGAGTGCCTTGCCAGAATTCGGGAACTTGCAGCCATCATTCGGTAGGCGAACTGGGTTGCGGCGGCCAGCAGGGCGGTATCCCGATGGAGGAAATGCCGCAGTATGTGCAGGATGTACTGGATTTGATAGAATATGCGAATGGAGATGCGAAGAAGACCGTGTGGGGAAAGAAGCGTGCGCAAGCCGGACATCCCAGACCCTTTAATCTGAAATACATCGGTATTGGTAACGAGGATTTGATTACCGATATCTTTGAAGAACGTTTCACCATGATTTTCAATGCGGTGAAGGAAAAATATCCCGAAGTGACCGTTATTGGAACGGTAGGTCCGTTCTATGAGGGCAGTGATTATGAGGAAGGCTGGAAGTTCGCTCCAAGATAGGTATTCCGATGGTGGACGAACATTATTATAACACCCCGGGATGGTTTATCAACAACCAAGATTTCTATGACCGTTATGACCGTAACAAGGCGAAAGTGTATCTGGGAGAGTATGCGGCTCACTTGCCAGGACGTCCCAACAACATAGAAACAGCATTGGCCGAGGCCTTGTACCTGACTTCCGTGGAGCGTAATGCCGATGTGGTGACCATGACTTCCTACGCTCCGTTACTGGCCAAGGAAGGGCATACCCAGTGGAATCCGGATCTGATTTATTTCAACAATACGGAGGTGAAACCCACCGTAGGTTACTATGCGCAGCAAATGTACGGACAAAATGTGGGCAGTGAATACATCGCTTCTTCCGTGACCTTGGATAACACACAGGATGCGGTGGAGAAACGAATAGGCGTGTCGGTGGTCCGTGATGGAAAGACAGGAGATATGATTGTGAAACTGGTGAATCTGTTGCCCGTAGCGGTGAATGCGCAAGTAGAGCTTCCGTCCTTGGAAGGAATGGATACTACTGCTGTAAAGACAGTTCTGGCAGGAAAACCCACTGACAAACAGACTCGTCCTGTATCCGGTACCATGGAGGTAAGCGAGAAATTCGGGTATGAATTGCCGGCCTATTCATTTACGGTAATCCGGATAAATAAGAATAAAAATAATAATAGATAAATGAAGATGAAGAAATTACTGACTTTATTGCTGGCGGTCCTGCTGCTGGCGGGATGTGCCGGCAATCAGCCCGGAACATTCGAAGCAGGTAAGAATACCTTTCTGCTGAATGGGAAACCGTTCGTGGTCAAAGCGGCAGAGGTGCATTATCCGCGCATTCCCCGTGAATACTGGGAACATCGTATTGAAATGTGTAAGGCATTGGGCATGAATACACTTTGTCTGTATGTCTTTTGGAATTTGCACGAGGAAACTCCCGGTAAGTATGATTTTACAGGCAATAAAGATATTGCAGCTTTCTGTAAATTGGCTCAGAAGCATGGCATGTACGTCATTGTGCGTCCTGGCCCGTATGTATGTGCGGAATGGGAAATGGGTGGTCTGCTTGGTGGCTGTTGAAGAATGACAGCGTACAGTTACGTACACTTGATCCCTTTTATATGCAGCACGTGGGAGCTTTTATGCACGAAGTGGGCAAGCAGTTGCAGAACTTGCAGATTACCCGTGGCGGTAACATCATTATGGTGCAAGTGGAAAACGAATATGGTTCGTATGGTACGGACAAGCCGTATGTGTCGGCCATCCGTGATACGGTACGCGCCGCAGGCTTCACCGAAGTGCCTTTGTTCCAATGTGACTGGAGCTCTAATTTCCTGAATAATGGCTTGGATGATTTGCTCTGGACTGTAAACTTCGGTACGGGAGCCGATATCGACAAACAGTTTGCCAAACTGAAAGAAGTACGTCCCGACGCTCCGCTGATGTGCAGCGAGTTCTGGAGCGGATGGTTTGACCACTGGGGACGCAAGCACGAAACCCGTGACGGACAAATCATGGTGGATGGTCTGAAAGAGATGATGGACAAAGGTATTTCTTTCAGTCTGTACATGACTCACGGAGGAACTACCTTTGGTTGGTGGGGCGGTGCCAACAATCCGGCTTACTCGGCTATGTGCAGCAGCTATGACTATGACGCTCCTATCAGCGAAGCAGGCTGGACCACCGACAAGTATTTTGCTTTACGTGATATGTTGAAGGACTACTTGGACGAAGGACAAACATTGCCTGAAGTTCCCGAAGCTTTACCGGTGATGGAAATCCCTGCCATTAAATTCACTCAAATAGCTCCGTTGGTTGACAATCTGCCCGAACCGAAGCAGACAGAGGAAATCCGGCCGATGGAGAAATTTGACCAGGGTTGGGGAAGTATCCTGTACCGTACCCATTTGCCGGAAGATGTGAAAGCGGGAACCGTTTTGAAAATCACCGAACAGCATGACTGGACACAGGTTTTTGCCGATGGGAAACTGTTGGGGCGTCTGGACCGCCGTAGTGGAGAACAGGAACTTACACTGCCTGCTTTGAAAGCCGGTACACAGCTTGATTTATTGGTGGAAGCCATGGGGCGTGTGAACTTTGACAAGTCCATTCACGACCGCAAGGGAATTACCGGGAAAGTGGAACTGGTGAACGGTCAGAATGCCGAAACGCTGAAAGGCTGGACTGTTTATAATCTTCCCGTAGATTATGAATTTGTATCTTCCAGGAATTTTCAGGATATGAACTCGTCTGCCGCTTGTGGCATAGAGAAAAATGATGAAAGTATTCCCGCCTACTATCGCGCCACTTTTACCTTGGATAAGGTGGCTGATACGTTCCTGAACATGGAGTCTTGGGGAAAAGGTATGGTATGGGTGAACGGTCATGCCATGGGACGTTTTTGGGAAATCGGCCCTCAACAAACCCTGTTCATGCCGGGCTGCTGGCTGAAAAAAGGAGTGAACGAAATCATTGTTCTTGATTTGAAAGGTCCGAAAGAGGCGACCATTATCGGATTGAACAAACCTATCCTGGATATGCTTCGCGTGGCTGTTCCCGAAACGCATCGTAAGCAAGGACAGACCATCAAGCTGGAGAAGGAAACACCGGTAGCTGCCGGTACTTTCAAACCGGGTAACGGTTGGCAGGAAGTGAAAGTACCTGCTACGAAAGGACGTTACTTCTGTCTGGAAGGTCTGTCTTCTTTTGATAATACCAACATTGCCGCCATCGCGGAGTTTGACGTGCTGGATGAGAAAGGACAGAAAATCTCTCGTGAAAACTGGAAGATTGTTTATGCAGACAGCGAGGAGACTCGTAGCGGTAACCGCACAGCGATAAGATTTATGATTTGCAGGAAAGTACTTTCTGGCAGACGGTGGATAATACGGCTTATCCTCATCAGGTGGTGATAGATCTCGGCAAAGAATATAACGTGACCGGTTTCCGTATTCTGCCGCGTGCGGAACAAGGAGCTCCCGGCATGATGAAAGATTATAAGGTGTATGTAAAAGCAACCGGTTTCGGTTATTAAAATACTTTTCCCGTAGGTGGAGACACAGACTGCCCCTACGGGAAATGAAGAAGCTACAGAAAAGAATTAAAACACAGATGTAAGGAGGAGGTTTCAAAAGAAGGAACCTGCGGGTAGAACAATTATCGGATACTTTAGCAAATTTTAAAAACTGCTAGAGTATCCGGTTTCTTTTTTATAACTTTGGGGCAGTCTATGATTCTAACCGAAAGCACAATGAAATATATATTGACCTTTATACTATCTTTTCTCTCCTTCTTGGTGTGTTCTCAGAACATAACTATTACAGATATTCCTACCATTGACCAGCTGCCGGTAAATGCCATTCATCGCGTCTTCAGAGACAGCGAAGGATATATGTGGTATGGCACGGTGAACGGATTATGTCGTGATGACGGTTATCATGTGAAAGTGTTTCGTTCGGACATTGAAACTCCGGGATTATTAGAGGACAATTTGGTGGAGTGTATCGCTGAGGATAAGAAGGGGAATATATGGTTCGGTACAGACAAAGGGGTATACATTCTTGATAAATCGGACTACAGTGTACATCCTATGGACCGAGAGCGTTTGAAGAATATTCCGGTGATGTATCTTTATGCTACCAGTGACGGCTATATGTGGCTGAGTTATCGTTCTATATTGGCCAAATATGACATCAACGGACAGTTGGTCAAAGAGTATCCACTCCAGAATGAATATGGAAGAACTACTATTTCCGGATTTTGTGAGAGCCGCAACCATGAGATTATTATCTCTGTGTGGAATGGCCGGGTATATCATTTGGACAAAGAAAAAGACGAGTTCGTTCCTTATCCTGATAAGATGAGAAGACAAAATCCTACGGTAATGGTTCAGGATAATGAACAGGACTACTTCTGGTTGGCTACCTGGGGGGATGGTGTGGTGCGTTTTGACCCTTCGGCTCCGGAAGATTCCATGTTTGTATATTCTGAATTACCGGTCAATGCGGCCGGTGAGGAGGATGGGGTCATCCTTAGTCTGGTACAGGATGATAAACTGGGGTATATCTGGTTGACCACCGGGCACGATTTCATGTCCTTACAAATACAACCGGATAAGACGTTAAAACAATTGAAATTCCAGACAGGACTTCTACCTGTTAATCACATGTTGGTAGAAGTTCTGAAAGGGAGGGGATGTCTGTGGGTATCGGCCTTTGACTGCCCCAGCTTCATTGTACATCTGATGGATAATATAACCAAGGATTATGCCTTGCCTGCTTTAGCGGACAGGGCGAACCGTAGTCCGGCTGTAATGGCCTTGTGTGATGACGGAGACGGTATGATGTGGATAATGCAGGAAAGAACCGGTTTGGTGTTGTATGATCTGAAGCGGGATAAGGTAAAAATCTATTCGGATTTTCCCGCACTTGCTTCTTTGGCTTTAGATAACGGGCGCGAGATGACGAGAGCACGTATCAATGACGGTATTTGGGTGGCAAAGGATTTGAATAGATGGGTTTATGGTATGGCCCGCCAGGGAATGGAGATGCATCTGAAGAATGTTATTGATTTGAACGGGCAGGTGGAACCGAACGCTACGGTGACCAAATTGTATGAAGACTCGCACGGAATCTTATGGATAGGATTGAGTAAAGGACTTTGCAGTTATGATGTCCGTCAGAAAAGAATTAAACAGGTTTATCCCGATGTGGGGCATGTGATGGGAATTGTGGAGAATAAGGAAGGCTGATATGGATTTGTACTCAAGACAATGGTTTGTTTCAGACAACGGCGGATGAAAAACTTCGTTCTTTCAAATTGGACAAGAATTTCTCTTGTCTGTCTATTGCTCCCGATTGGATTTTGTGGTTGGGAACTTGTGACGGAGGAGTCTATTCTTATGATCCTTCAGAGAATAAGTTGGTCAGTTATAATGAGGCTTGCGGTATGAACGGTAATCAGGTGAACCAAATAGTGGCTGATGCATACAATCATATTTGGATTGATACAAACCAGAAACTGATAGAATTTAATCCTCGTAACGGTTCGTTCCGCACCTATCTCACCACGGACGGTTCCATCTTGTTGCATCGCTTTCTTCCAACTGCTGTTTGTCAGGCAAAAGACGGCAATATTTATTGGGGCGGCATTCCGGGTATTTGCATGGTTACTCCATCAAACGGGTTGGAAAGAAAGGCTAGTGCAGTGAAGACCAAGATAACTGATATAAAGTTGCAAGGAGCATCATTGATATTCGGAGACAGAAAGGGTAGCAATTCCATTAACCGGATAGAATTACATCCCGATGACCAGAATTTGGAAATTAGTTTTTCTTCTCTTAACCACCGTTATGCTTCAAAGATACGCTATGCTTATCGGTTGATAGGAGTGGACAAGGCGTGGGTATATGTGGAAGGTGGAAAAAACTCGGCTTTTTATAATCATCTGAGTAAGGGTACTTACACTTTTCAAGTGAAGGCGACGGATGAAAACGGCCTTTGGAGCAAGGAAGTAACAGAACTGACCATCCGACGTCTTCCAGCTTTTTATGAAACTTGGTGGGCGTATTTGTTTTATGTATTGATAGTGATGGGCATATCCGGTTATAGCCTATATCTTTACCTGAAACGGATAGACCGTAAGAATAATGAAATGTGGGCGGACAGCAAGGAGATGATTAAAATGCGTACTTATCTGGATAGCAAGGTGAATTTACCTGAACCTGAGTTTGTACAACTGGACAAACTTTTATTGGAGAAAGCGGTAAAAGCCGTGGAAGATAACCTTACTGAGCCTGATTTTGATGTGACAGCTTTGGCTGATGCCATGAATATGTCCCGTTCTACCTTGACCCGTAAATTGAAAGCCATAACAGGCCGCACTCCATTGGATTTTATCCGGAACATTAAGATGAAGCATGCCAGACACATGCTGGAAGATAAAGATAAAAGTGTAACAGAGGTTGCCGCTACGTTGGGGTATTTTAACCGGAAGTATTTCACCACTTGCTTTAAGGAGGAATTTGGAGTGACTCCCAGTGAGTTTCAGAAATCACAGCACGAAAAATAAATCTCTTCCTGTCCTTTAATTGTTGCAAATAGGGGGTACAAATGCGTCAAGTTATAGCTAGAGCCATTTGTATCCCCTGTTAGCATGGTTCTTCACCTGTATTTCTATTTCCTATTTCATTCTTTTGCCACAACCTTTTACGGGGAGAAAAACACATCTTCTTCATTCATTCCCGCAGTAAAGGTATGTATAACTTTAAATTTGATATAGAATGAAACATTTGTTTTTGTTGCTTACTCTGTTAAGCTTTTCATTAACAGCCTTAGCCCAGCAAAAAGTGACGGGTAAGGTGAAAGATTCTTCCGGCGAGCCTGTCATAGGAGCCAGTGTTGTTGTAAAAGGCAATAATACCATGGGAACCATTACCGATTTTGATGGAAACTTTATGTTGGATGTTCCGGCAAAGAGTGTGTTGGTTATTTCTTATATTGGCTATGTCACTCAGGAAGTTCCGACAGCAGGAAAGAATTCATTAGAGATTGTTTTAAAGGAGGATACCAAGACCTTGGATGAAGTGGTGGTGATTGGTTACGGTACACAGCGTAAAGGTGATGTGACCAGTTCTGTAGCTAGTGTGAAAGCCGACAACTTTGTAAAAGGAGCTGTGAAGGATGTGGGACAGCTGATTCAAGGAAAAGTAGCCGGTCTGGCCATTACCAATCCTAACGGTGACCCGACGGGAAGTACCCAGATACGTCTTCGTGGTACAAATACCATTGGTGGAGCTAATACTGCTCCGTTGGTATTGATTGACGGAATTCCTGGAGAACTTGGTACTGTGGCTCCCGAAGATGTGGAGAGCGTGGACGTGTTGAAGGACGGTTCTGCTGCCGCTATCTATGGAACACGGGGTACGAATGGTGTGATTTTAATTACTACTAAACAGGCTAAAGGAGTGGATATTAACCAAGTGGAGTATAATGGCTATGTCAGTACTTCTCTTATAGCCAAGAAACTGGATATGCTGAATGCAGATGAGTTTCGTACCCTTTATCCCGACCAGGACCATGGGGCTGATACGGATTGGATTGATGAGATTAGCCGTACACCGGTTAGCCATGTTCACAACTTGTCATTGATGGGCGGCAATTCAAAGACTAATTATATTGCCAACTTGAACTATGCCTCTCGTCAAGGGATTATGAAAAAATCGGATTTCGAAAGCTTCCAAGGACGTATTGAGGTGACCCACCGTATGTTTGATGATAAGTTAAAATTGAAATTCGGTCTGTTTGGTAAGAAAAACCAGATGGAATCTACCACCAATGGGGGGAGCTTCAGAGGTTGGGTATATGGTCAGGCAACTCGTAGAAACCCAACCGATCCGGTAAGAAATGAGGATGGTACATGGAATGAGAATGTGAGCAAATTCGAATACGAGAATCCCTTGGCTTTGTTGTATGAGGCTGAAGGAAATGTAAAAAAGACCCAGTTGCGCTACAATGGGAATATTGTTTATAATCCTATCAAGGATTTGACTCTTTCTGCCGTATTCTCTTATATTCGTGATAATATGAACCGTGGTTATGGTGAAACTTTGAACCATATTTCTGCTTTGCGTGATGGACTGGCAGGTTGGTCTTCTGTAGGTGCTTATACCAAGATGGAGAAATTGATGGAACTTACTGCACAATATAGCAAAGAAATCGGTGCACATAAATTCACTGTATTGGGCGGTTACAGCTACAATGAAACAGACTTTGAAGAACTTTGGATTGATAACTATGGTTTTCAGGATGATTATTTTGGTGGATGGCATAATATTGGCATCGGTTCTGCTTTGAAAGACGGAAAGGCGAATATCGGTTCAAAGAAAACTCCTACAAATCTGATCGGTTTTTTTGGTCGTGCTACTTATTCGTTCAAGAATCGTTATTTGTTGATGGGAGCTCTTCGTTATGAAGGAGCCAGCCAGTTATGGGGAACTGATAATGCATGGGGGCTTTTCCCTTCTGTATCAGTCGGATGGAGAATTACCGAAGAAGCATTTATGAAGAATCAGAAGATATTTGATGATTTGAAACTTCGTGTGGGATATGGTGTGACGGGTTCACAACCTAAAAATCCTTTCCTGGGGGTAGCTATGTTGAAATACGGCTCGTATGCTTTTGTAAATGGAAATTGGATACAGACCATTGTTCCGGCATCCAACCCGAACCCTGATTTGAAATGGGAGGAAAAGAAAGAAACCAATATTGGGTTGGACTTTGTTTCATGGGGTGGCCGTTTGTCCGGCTCTATTGATTATTATAACCGTGATGTCGATGGTTTGATATACGAATATGGAGTACCGACCCCTCCGAACTTGTATAATAAGACGATGGCTAATGGTGGTACAATGAGAAACCGTGGTGTGGAAGTATTGGTAACTGTGGTTCCTGTTCAGAATAAAGATTTTGAATGGAGCACTACCGGAACGTTCTCTTTGAATTCTAATAAACTGATCAGTTTGTCTGGTAGTATCTTTAAGTCGGATTACGACTATTTTAATACGGGTACGGTGGAATACTCCGGTCAGGTAGCCGATTCTCACAGAGTACAGGTAGGTGAAAGCATCGGTAATTTTTATGGCTTTAAAGTAGTGGATGTGGACAGTGAAGGTCATTGGATTTACGAAGACAGGAATGGTGAGTTGGTGAACTATAAAGATTTTACTCATGCTCCCGAAGATAAGCATGTTATTGGTAACGGTCTTCCTAAATGGTATGCGGGATGGAACAATACTCTTCGTTATAAAAACTTCGACTTGAATGTGACGATGCGTGGCGCGTTTGGCTTCCAGATAATCAATGGTGGACGTATGAATTACGAAAATGTAAAAAACAGCCGTTTTGAAAATCGTTTGAAATCTGTGAATGACCTGGTGTTTGGCAAGCATACGTTGAGCCCGGAAGTGGAACCGGAATTCAACAGCTATTATGTAGAAGATGGTGACTACTGGAAGATTGACAATATCACTTTGGGATATAGTTTCGGTCAGGTAGGTAAATATATAAAGTCACTCCGTATTTATGGTTCGGTATTGAATGCTTTGACTATAACCAGATATAAAGGTATTGATCCGGAAGTATCAACAGATGGTTTGACTCCGGGATATGATACACGTGACAGATATCCGAGTGTGCGCTCATTTACTTTCGGCGTTAATGTGAAATTTTAATGAACTAAAAAGGAATTGAAGATGAAAACAAATATAAAATTATGGACGATGGGACTGATGACAGCCGCATTGTTGGGAAATACAGCTTGTACTGATTTACTGCATGAGAGCTATGGACAGGTAGTGTCTGAGGATTACGTACCGAAAACGGAGGAAGATGTCAGTTATCTGGTAAATGCCGCTTATATACCTTGGCGTGAAACGTTGCTGCAATGGAACGGAGTGGTTCGTGCACAGGAATTGTGTGCGGATCATGTTCTTCCTGCCCGTGATGGTATTGGATGGGTAGACGGTTATATCTATAAAAGATGGCATCAGCATACTTGGACTACCGAGGATGACGGTGTGCTTCAAGGATGGGAGCGCACGTACAATGGTGTGAATACCTGTAACCGTATTTTATCTCAGATAGAAGAAGGTGTGATCAGTGTGGATGGAGAAACGAAAGAAAAGTTGATTGCCGAATTGAAAGTACTGAGGGCTTCATATTATTATATTTTGATTGATTTGTATGGTAATGTGCCCATTGTGACAGATTTTAAAGATACTTCTTTGCCGCAACAGTCTACTCGTAAAGAGGTCTTTGACTTTATTGTGAAAGAAATAACGGAGAATATGGATTTGTTGTCCGAAACGCCGAGAGGTTATTATTATGGACGTTTCAATAAGTGGGCGGCTCATACATTGCTGGCCAAAATGTATTTGAATGCTGAAGTCTGGTCGGGTACTGCTCAATGGCAGAAATGTATTGACGAGTGTGATATCGTGATTAATTATGCCGGGAAGTCCGGAGAATATGCATTGGAAAATAATCAGAAGGATGTTTTTGTAACGCATAATGAGAATTCTAAAGAAATTATCTTTGCATTGCCGTTTGATGAAATTTATGTGACAGGATGGAATGATTTTGATTTTCATATGTACACTTTAGCACCTGAGAATCAAGATACTTACCAATTGACTGCACGTCCTTGGGGGGGCGTGTGCGCAGTGCCTCAGTTTATTAATTCTTTTGATGAGGATGATGCACGTTTAGAGGATAACTATATTCAAGGTCAGCAATATACCTATTCCGGTGAAATCTTGAAGCGTAGTATTGATGGAAAACCATTGATTTATACGGTAGATGTCCCCTCTATTGATCAGTCGGATGTGGATGATGGGTTCCGTTGGGGTAAATTTGAATATGCCACCGGTATAACCAACCGTTTGAGCAATGACTGGCCGTTGTTACGATATGCGGATGTATTGATGATGAAAGCGGAGTCATTGATGCGTTTGGGCAAATCGGGAGCAGGTGCTTTGGTGACTCAGGTACGTGAACGCGCCTTCAAGAATGAACCTGAAAAAGCGCAAGTTACAGACGCGGAACTGATGGGAGGAAGTGTATATGATTATGGTCGGAGAGATAGTTACAAGACAGAACATGATGGAGGAACGGATATTAAATATGGTCGTTTCCTTGATGAGCTTGGTTGGGAGTTTTGTCAGGAAGGACGCCGCCGTCAGGACATGATTCGTTTTGGCATCTTCACTACAAAAGCTTGGTTCTCTCATGATAAGAGTGATGAAACCAAAAATCTGTATCCTATTCCAAATAAAGTATTGTTGACCAATAGTAATCTGAAACAGAATCCGGGATATTCTAAATAGTATTTATTGGATGTTTTTTTAAGGATGAAAAGGTTGTTTTCTCTTTTCTATATTAAATTAGAAAGAATTATGAGTAAAAAGATTTTGATAAGTTTATTGCTCTTCTGCCTGGGATTATTTTCCCAGGCACAGAGCTATCAGAAGATGCCGCAAGGGATTAAGGCTACTGTACAAGGTATGGATGTTGAAGTGGCATTTTATACGCATCCATCGTCCGGGTTTATAAGACACCGGAGGGAAGCTCGTATGACAAGAAGAGCCTTGTAGTAATGAAAGAGCCTGAGGAGACTTCTGTGGAGTTTGCAATGAATAAAGAGTATATTCGTTTAAAGTCGGATGCATTACAGGTGGAGGTCAATTCATCTACAGGTGGAATCAATTTCTATGACGCTACCGGAAAGGTGTTGTTAAAAGACAAGGATTATGGGACACAGTTCACTCCGTTTGATGATGCGGGTACTTTTTCTTACAATGTCCGGCAGGCTTTTTTATTAGATAAGGATGAAGTGATTTATGGATTGGGGCAACAACAGACTGGAAAAGTGAATCAGCGCAATCAAAAACTTTTTCTTCGTAACAAGAATATGAGTATCTGCATTCCTTTTATTCATTCAGTGAAAGGTTACGGGCTTTATTGGGATAATTATTCTCCGACTACCTTTACGGACAATCCGCAAGAAATGTCATTCGATTCTGAAGTGGGCGATTGTGCCGACTATTATTTCATTTATGGTAGCAATGCGGATGGCGTGATAGCCGGAGTCCGTGATTTGACCGGGCAGGCTCCTCTTTATCCGCTTTGGACACTTGGATTCTGGCAGTGCCGCGAGCGTTATAAGAGTCCGGATGAACTGTGTGAAGTGGTTGATGAATACCGTGATCGGAAAGTTCCTTTGGATGGAATCATTCAGGATTGGCAGTATTGGGGATGTGACTCTAACTGGAATTCCATGAAGTTCCAGAATCCTCGCTATATTAATAAGATGGGCGACAAGGAATACATGAAATATCTTCCGAATGGTGAGAATCCGGATGCACGTTATGGTACTCCAAGGATAAAAAGCCCTCAAGAAATGATTGACTATATACACAAGCGGAATGCGCATATCATGATTTCTGTATGGGCCTCTTTTGGTCCGTGGACAGAGATGTATCACAAAATGGATAGTCTGAATGCTTTGCTTCATTTTGAGACTTGGCCACCTAAAGCCGGAGTGAAACCTTACGATCCGTTCAATCCTGTAGCAAGAAATATTTATTGGAATGAAATGAAAAAGAATATTTTCGATCTAGGTATGGACGGCTGGTGGCTGGATTCTACCGAACCCGATCATCTGGAGGTTCAAGATAAAGATTTTGATACAAAAACTTATTTAGGTTCTTTCCGAAGGGTTCACAATGCTTTCCCTTTGATATCTAATAAAGGAGTTTATGAACACCAGCGTGCTACCACTTCCGACAAACGGGTATTCTTACTTACCCGTTCTTCATTCTTGGGACAGCAGCGTTATGCTTCACATTCATGGAGTGGAGATGTCGTTTCTACTTGGGAAGTGATGCGCAAGCAACTGGCGGCTGGCCTGAATTATTCTTTGTGTGGTATTCCTTACTGGAACACTGACTTGGGAGGATTTTTTGCTTGGAAATATAATAATGATGTTAATAATATTGCTTATCATGAGTTACACGTCCGTTGGTATCAGTGGGGAGCCTTCCAACCTATCATGCGTTCTCATAATTCCAGTCCTGTTGCTGTAGAGATCTATCAGTTCGGTGATAAAGGTGATTGGGCTTATGATGCATTGGAGAAATATACCCATTTGCGTTATCGCTTATTACCTTATTTATATAGTACTACTTGGGAAGTAACAAATAAGGCAGGCAGCATTATTCGTCCTTTGGTGATGGATTTTCCGAAAGACAAGAAGTACTTGATATGGATACGGAGTATATGTTCGGACGTAGTTTTTTAGTACGTCCGGTAACTGATTCTCTCTATACATGGCAGGATAAAAAACAGAATGGTTATCAGAAAAATATGCGGAAAATAGAGAAAACGGATGTATATTTGCCAAAGGGAAGTAACTGGTTTGATTTCTGGACTGGGGCAAAGTTGGCTGGTGGCCAAACCATACAGCGTGAAGTACCTATTGATATCATGCCAGTTTATGTCCGTGCCGGTTCTATAATTCCTTGGGGTCCTGCGGTGCAGTATGCCACAGAAAAAAGTTGGGATGACCTGGAGATTCGTGTTTATCCGGGTGCTAATGCAACTTTTATTCTTTATGAGGATGAGAACGATAATTACAATTATGAAAAGGGAGTTTATTCTACTATCACTTTCCGTTGGGATGATAGTAACCGTACTTTGCACATCAGCGACCGTGAAGGAGGATATCCCGGAATGTTGGAAAAGAGGAAGTTCAAAGTTGTTCTCGTAAATCAGAGATCGGGAGAAGGGGATAAACCGTTGAAAGGAGGAAAGATGGTGAATTATACCGGTACAGCAATTGAGGTGAAACTTTAGAATGCTCATATTGAATATCCAGCAGAATAAATAAAGAAACGATAAAATACATTATGAATTTACTTAAAACCCTTTTATCCACTTCCGCTTTTGCTATAGCTTCAGTAGCTTTGCATGCTCAGTTGCCCACAAAAGTAGAAAGTTTTCCGGTCAGGGATGTGCGGCTCACCGCCAGCCCTTTCAAACACGCAGAGGATATGGATATCCGTTATCTGCTGGGAATAGACCCCGACCGTTTGTTAGCTCCTTATTTGAAGGAGGCTGGTCTTTCCCCTAAAGCCGAAAATTATACCAATTGGGAAAATACAGGGCTGGACGGACATATTGGCGGACATTATTTATCGGCCTTTCCTATATGTATGCCGCTACGGGAAATAAGGAGATCAAGCGCGTCTGGATTATATGATAAGTGAACTGAAGCGCTGCCAGGATGCCGCCGGTGACGGTTATCTGTGCGGAGTCCCAAACGGGCGTAAAATGTGGAAAGAAATAGAGGAAGGAAACATTCGTGCGTCCGGTTTCGGACTGAACGACCGCTGGGTTCCTCTTTATAATATTCATAAAATATATGCCGGCCTTCGTGATGCAACTCTTCAGACTGGTAATAAGGAAGCAAAGGAAATGTTGGTGAAACTCACGGACTGGATGATTCGTCTGGTATCCAAGTTGAGCGATGAACAGATACAGGATATGCTGCGTAGCGAACATGGAGGGCTGAACGAAACATTTGCCGATGTGGCCGCTATCACCGGCGACAAACGCTACTTGAAACTGGCTCATCAATTTTCTCACCAGACCGTGTTGCAGCCTTTGTTGAAACAAGAGGATAAATTGACGGGGATGCACGCCAATACGCAAATACCGAAAGTGATAGGTTTCAAACGTATTGCCGATTTGGAAGGCAACCGGGACTGGAGTGAAGCGGCCTGCTATTTCTGGGAGACAGTGGTAAACCATCGCAGCATCACCATCGGAGGTAACAGTGTGCGTGAGCATTTTCATCCGGCTGATGATTTCAGCAGTATGCTCACCAGCGAGCAGGGGCCAGAAACTTGTAACACCTACAATATGCTCCGCCTTACAAAAATGCTGTATGAAACGAGTGCGGACGTTCATTTTATGGATTATTACGAACGGGCACTTTATAACCATATCCTTTCCACGCAAAACCCTGTGCAAGGCGGATTTGTTTATTTCACTCCGATGCGTGCCGGTCATTACAGGGTCTATTCGCAGCCTCAGACCAGTTTCTGGTGTTGTGTGGGATCGGGAATGGAAAATCATGCCCGTTATGGTGAAATGATTTATGGACACAAGGATAATAATCTGTATGTCAATCTTTTCATCCCGTCTACCTTACGTTGGGGAGATACCCAAATTGAGCAACAGACGGCTTTCCCCGATGAAGAGGAGACCACTCTTGTTATTTCTCCGGAAAAGGGAAAGAAGGAATTCACCCTCCTTTTCCGTATTCCCGAATGGACGAAGCCGGAAGCATTATGCTTGTCTGTTAATGGTAAACGGCAGAACGTGACGGTCAAAGAGGGATATGTTAGCCTGAACCGTACTTGGTCAAAAGGTGACAAAGTAAGGCTGGAACTGCCGATGCATTTGCGTGCCATTGCACTGCCGGATGGTTCTGCCAACTATTCCATCTTATACGGACCGATTGTGCTGGCCACCCGGTTGGGCAAGCAAAATCAGGATGGTATGTTTGCCGATGACAGTCGTGGCGGACACATTGCTGCCGGACCGCGCCTGCCTTTACAAACGATGCCTGTCATTGTGGGGGATAAGAACAATCTTCTTTCTCATCTGAAGAAAGTGGAAGGTAAACCGTTGACATTTACATTGTCCGGAGTTTATCCCGAACGCTATGAGGGTATGACTGTTGAACCGTTTTTCCGTTTATACGAGTGCCGGTATATGGTCTATTGGCCTGTGTTGTCCGTACAGGAGTTGCAGGCAAGGCAGGAACAGTTGGCGAAAGAGGAAAAGGAGCGTGCCGCATTGGATGGTATGACCGCCGATAAAGTGATTTGTGGGGAACAGCAACCGGAAAGCGACCATTTCATCCGGATGGAGAATTCCCGTACGGGGGACGATGAAGGGATTCACTGGCGTGAGGCGGTCGGTTGGTTCAGTTATTGTATGAAGACGAACGGAAAGCAGGTCAATAAAGTGCGTATCCGGTTTCGTCCCGAGATTCGTAAGGATGCAAAAGTATGGATAAACGGGCAGGAAGTAGGACGATTGGCTGGTAAACCGGCTTCGGATGTATCGGTTGGGATATTTGATGTGCCTGTATCTATGCAATCCAATGAGCAGCTGGAGATAAAGATCGGTAAAGGAAATGAGAAAGTGACTCCGCATATTTATGAGGTGCGGCTGGTGGCTGAATGATGATAGATATACAAACCGGCCATGCCTCAGTTGGCATGACCGGTTCGTTTTTTCAGATAATTCCGTTGTCTTTCAAGACCGCTTGTAACTCTTTATCAGTGATATTCTCACGCTCTGATTTATCATAAATGAAATGTAAGCCAATCTCTTTTTCTTCTTTGGATAGAGTGGCGATGAGAGTGATCACTCTTGCTCCGCCTCTTTTTCCTTTTCCTTTTGATGCTATACTCATGCGTACTTTGTGTAGGCCATTGCCTAAATCAGTACCCATGTCAGGGTTCTGCATGAGTTCTGCGGCTAAAATTGTCAAGTCTTGCTTCAATGATTTATATCGCTTGGAAAGTTTCTTTACTTCTTTTTCGAAGCGGCGATATACTTTGATTTTATAGTTCATTGAGCAATTCTTCTATGGGACGGCCTTTCAGCTTTCCTTCACGCATCAGTTTGATGTCTTTGCAAGCCTCGGACAGCCCGTCCATTATTTCACTTTTGGTCATGTAGGGTTCTTCATCCTCTGCCACCATGGTAGAAACAGATTCCATTTCCTTTTTAGCATGAACAAGAGTCTTCCTTACAGACTCCAACACCTTTACATTCTTGATGTCCAGGATTTCCCGAATCAGTTCGTTTTGTATTGATTCCAATGTGATTGTACTCATGACGTTCTCCTTTCTTCTTATTATTTATCTCGTATGGCAAAGATAGCGAAAAGGCGGCATGTCTGCTTGTTTTCTGCATGAAAAATAGTTTTCATTTAGAGGTTGTACCTAAAAGAAATACCTTTTTTCATTTTGTTTTCCTATTTTTGCAGGAAACAAACCGAACAGCTAATGAAAATTCTCCATACAGCAGACTGGCATCTGGGCCAGACTTTTTATGAATACGACCGGCGGGAAGAGCATCTCCATTTTCTAGAATGGCTGAAACAGCAGATAAGACAGCATGAAATAGATGTATTGTTGATAGCAGGTGATGTATTCGACAGCCCGAACCCTTCGGCGGAATCACAACGAATGTATTATCGTTTTCTAAGAGAAGTTACGTCCGAAAACCCTTCTTTGCAAATTATCATCATTGCCGGAAATCATGACTCGGCAGCCCGTCTGGAGGCTCCCAATCCCCTGTTGGAGGATATGAATGTCACTGTTCGCGGTGTCGTGCGCCGCAATGCGGAAGGTGATATAGACTTGCAACACCTCATTGTCCCCCTTTACACAGAAGGGGAAGTGACCGCCTATTGCCTTGCCGTCCCCTATCTGCGTCAGGGCGATTATCCTTCGGCTGAAAATTACTCAAAGGGAGTCCAACTGCTTTATGAACAGCTTTTCAACGAAGTGAAGGAGAAAGGAGTTCCCGTTATCGCCATGGGACATCTGCAAGCCACCGGCTCGGAAATTTCGGAGGACGACCGTTCGGAACGTACCGTTATCGGAGGCTTGGAATGTGTATCTCCCGATGCTTTTGATGAGGCTATCGCCTATACTGCATTGGGGCATCTGCATCGCTCCCAGCGTGTATCCCATCGGGAGAATGTGCGTTATTCCGGAACTCCCATGCCGATGTCTTTTGCTGAGAAGAACAATGCTTCGGGAGTGGTCATGATAACGATAGGGGCTGAGGGTACCGGCATGGAGAGATTGGCATTTGAACCGTTAGCCGGATTGATGAGTATTCCCCGTCAGGCCCGTCCGCTGGAAGAAGTGCTGCAAGCCATCGGCGATTTGCCTGATGGGGATGTCACGTTGCGGTCGCCCTATCTGGAAATAAAGATTTTGATGACCGAGCCCGAACCTTCTTATAAATATAAAATAGAAGAAGCGTTGAAAGGAAAAGCAGTCCGCTTGGCACGCATCGCTGCTATGCTTCCACAAAAAAAGGCAAGCGGCATTGTCGCCACTTCCTATGAGGAGTTGCAAACCATCCGTCCGCTGGATATGGCACTGGATGTCTTTAAACGAAAATATGGAGGGACAGAGATGCCCGATACCATGAAACAATTGTTGGAAAGTGTAATCAAGGAGGCGGGAGTATGAAAATAGTAGCGATAAGAGGGAAGAATCTGGCTTCATTGGAAGGTGAATTTATGATAGATTTTACCGTCGAACCTTTATGCTCGGCAGGTATATTCGCCATTACAGGCAGTACTGGAGCCGGAAAGTCAACCTTGCTGGATGCTTTGTGTCTGGCTTTGTTTGACTGTATGCCACGTATGAACAAGGCGAAAGAGAATAACGTCTCTGTCATGGATGTTGCCGACAGGGGAATTGCACAGAACGACAGTCGTTCCATCCTTCGCCGGGGTACGGCCGAAGGGTATTCGGAAGTGGATTTTGTAGCTTTGACAGGAGAGGTGTTCCGTTCGCGTTGGACAGTGCGGCGTTCGCGTGGAAAGATAAACGGCTCCTTGCAAAAAGTGGAAATGACGTTGACCAACCTTACCTCCGGAGTGGAACAGCAAGGGACAAAGACCGAATTATTATCCCGTATCAGTGAATTAATCGGACTCTCTTTCGAACAGTTCAACGCTCTGTGTTGCTGGCTCAAGGAGATTTCGCTACCTTCCTGAAAGCCCGTCAGCCAGAGAAAGCCGAAATCTTGGAAAAACTCACCGGAACGGAAATTTACTCGCGTATCTCTGCTTCCATCTATGAACGCACCAAGCGGGCGGAAGGCGAATATAAATTGTTGCAGGAACGTATCAAAGGCATTGAGTTGCTGACAGAAGAGCAATTACAGCAACTTTCGGCTGAAAAGGAAGAATTACAAGTCCGCTTGTCCGTTTCGAAGAAGAAAGAGGAGGCGTTGTCCGGCAAGTTGAAATGGCTGGAAGAAGAAGAACGCTTGCATACAGGATGCATACAGGCGGAAGAATCACTTTCCAGCATCAGAAAAGAAATAGAAGCCGCCCGTCCGCGTTATGAACTGTTGGCCCGTATAGAGCAGGCGCAGGATATCCGCGATGTGTATATGGAACAGCGTAATGCCCGGCAACAGATAGCTGCCGGTCGTTCCCGGTTGAGCGAAATACAGGTTGCCATCCGGCAGAATGCGGCTTTGCAGACTTCCGCAAACGTGCAGTGGGAAGCCGCTCAGAAGGAGCTGGCGGAATTTAAGGCCTATCTGTTACAGCAGGAACCGCAATTGGATAAGGCCAGAGTATTGGATGTGCAATTGGTGGAAAATAGAAAGCAATGGACGGAAAGCCGGAAAGAGGCGGCTTTGGCATTGAAAGCGAAAGATAATCTGCATCAATCCGTTTGTAGGACTGAAAAGGATATAAGTTTGTTGATGGAAAAGCAAACCGCCTTGCAAACCTGGTTTGAACGATATACCGCTTATTCCCAACTGATTCCTGCCGTTGAACTGATTACCAGTTTGCTTACCAATCTGGAAATGGCAAGGGCGCAAAGCGTATCGAACCGTCAACTGCTGGATAAAGTAAAGAAAGCGAGTGAAGCGGAGGAACAGCGGTTGAAATCGGTACAACAGGAAGCCGAGCGTCTGAACCGACTGCTGCCGGCAGAGGTGCTGTTGCTTCGTGAGCAGTTGGAGGAAGGAAAGCCATGTCCGGTCTGCGGGAGTCTCCATCATCCGATGAGGGAACAGACCAATGTTCAATCCTTGCAGGAAGAGGAACTGAACCGTGCGAAAGAACAGGTTGCTAAAGAAATGGAACAACTGAAAAACACGCTGAATGCCCGCCAACTGGAGATGGCCCGTCTTTCCGCATTGATTGAGAATTATGTGGCGCAAGTGGATGATACGCTGAAAAAAGTAGAAACATACGTATCCATTATTCCCAATTGGGAAGATTTGTTGGAGCAGGGCACATTGAAACATTATGTCCAGCAATTCGGCAGGCAATGGAATGCCCGTTTGCAAGAGCAGACCGAAATAAAAGAGGCTCTCACTTCAAAATCTGCCCAAAAGGACAGCCTGAAAAATGAAGAGTCCAATGCCATTCGTTTGTACGAAGAAAAGAAACAAAAAGAAGAAAAGCAACAGACTGAACTGAACGAACGTGCTCGTCTGCGGTCTTCCCTGTTGAATGGTGAACCTACCGAAACGGTGGTTGCAAGCCATGCAAGGCGGCAAAAGGAACTGGAACAACAACTGGAAAAAGCCATGAACTTGCATCATTCTTTAACTGTGCAGGCGGAATCTTACAAAGGGCAGACCGCACAGTTGGAAAAGGAATTAGTCCGTTTGACTGCTGTCTTGCAACAAGACGAATTGAAAATAAACGAGTGGCTCACTCTTCAAAAGGAAACGTATGCCGAGTTGGAACAATTGCTTTCCAAAGACAAAAGCTGGATACTGGCTGAGAAACAAGCGTTGGGCACACTGAAAGAGAAAGAAACCACTCTTCAGGCGATCCTTGCGGAGCGAAGGCAGAAAAGGGAGGAACATCAACAAGTTCCTCTGAAACCGGATACCACGGAGGACAAGGAGTCGCTGATTGAAATATTGACTGCCTGCACTGCCGCCAAAGAAGCGGAAACCGGACGCTTGGCCCAAATAGAGGTGACGATACAGAACCATATAAAAGGTAAGGAACGCATAGCCGGCATCGAGAAAGAGTTGGAGGAGAAAAACTCTATCTACGAGAATTGGGCGAAACTGAACGAACTGTTCGGTTCCCAGACTGGCACCAAGTTTAAAGAAATAGCCCAAGGTTATACGCTTGATGTCCTTTTGCTTTATGCCAACAGGCATTTGCAAGACCTTGCCCCCCGTTATGAACTGCAACGTATCCCTGACACGCTGGCCTTGCAGATTGTGGATCTTGATATGATGGGTGAGGTGCGTAGTGTCCATTCCCTTTCGGGCGGTGAATCTTTCTTGGTGTCTCTCGCCTTGGCATTGGGCCTGTCTTCCTTGTCCTCCAACCGGATGAATGTGGAGTCGTTGTTTATTGACGAGGGTTTCGGATCGCTGGATATGGACACTCTGCGCATTGCGATGGATGTTTTGGAGCGGTTGCAGATGCAGGGGCGTAAGATAGGGGTGATTTCCCATGTGGCGGAGATGACGGAACGTATCCCCGCACAGGTGCAGGTGGTGAAGACCGGAAGCGGAAGGAGCAAGGTACAGGTGATGGGACAATAGGAAGGTGAAGTTTTGGAATCGAATCCAAAACTTCAGTTATAATACCAGTATATAAGATGTGCTAATGGTCGGTTGCTTGTGTGGTATGATAGAAAAATTCGTTGCGTTTTCATGCTGATACAAGCGCTGTCTATTCTACGCCTGTTCGTAACTTGATTAAAAAATCTCTTTATATTTTTGGATAAAACAATTAATGTTCGTTATTTTGCGAACGATAAACTGGAAGAATGAAGATGGAAAACAAAGAATATACAGTGAAACAGGAGCAACTCGCTCGTTTTGCCAAAGCTATGGGGCATCCGGCAAGAGTGGCGATCATTGAATTTCTGATAAAGCAGAACAGTTGCTTTTTCGGAGACATTCATGAGGTGTTGCCTATTTCGAAAGCGACAGTTTCCCAGCATCTGAAAGAGTTGAAAGACGCAGGGCTGATACAAGGGGAGATAGAAACTCCGAAAGTGAAATACTGTATCAATAGGGAAAACTGGAAGATTGCTTCCATGCTTTTTGCCGGGTTCTTCGGCCAATGCGTGTGTGAAAAGGAAAGTTGTTGCGAATAGCGACAATTTTTTCAGACTTGAATGTTCGTTGTTTTACGAAATACAAACATAGATTTAACCAATAAGAAATAAAATGGGAACAAAGAAAGAAAACAAAAAAGGATTTTGGGCATCGTTATTCTCTTCGAAACCATGCTCATGTGGTGACAACTTGATGATAGAATATGCCGGAAAACCGGCAGCCTCTTGTTGTGACGAGGACAAGGCGGCTACCACAAAAACGGACATGAAAGAAGTCAGCATATTGGGGCCGGGCTGTGCCAAATGCAAGGCAACCTATCAGGCTGTTGAGAAAGTGATCAACGAGAACAATCTTGCTGTGAAGCTCACGAAAATCGAGGATATTATAGAAATCATGAGCTATAATGTCATGGGAACACCCGTAGTGGTAGTGGATGGAATTGTGAAAATAAAAGGACACGTTCCCTCAGAGAGTGAGATAAAGCAGATATTGGGTATTTAGGATAGACTTATGGATACGAAAAAGGAATTGAAAATCCTATTCCGGATTGTCACAGCCTTTGTGGCGTTTTTTTTTCTGCCGCTCGGAAGCGAACGGTTCATGACAGCCGTAGAGGCTACCCTTGACCTTGCGAAATGGTATGCCCAAGAACATGTCGTGTTGTGCCTGTTACCTGCTTTTTTCATTGCAGGTGTAATCGCCGTATTCGTCAGTCAGGGTTCTGTACTGAAATACTTCGGGGCGAATGCCAGGAAATGGCTCTCTTATACGGTAGCGGCTGTCTCAGGTGGAATTCTTGCCGTATGTTCATGTACGATTTTGCCACTCTTTACCAGCATCTATAAACGTGGGGCAGGATTAGGTCCGGCTATCGCATTTCTCTATTCAGGTCCGGCCATCAGTATCCTGTCAATTATCCTGACAGCACGGATTCTTGGCTTTGAAATGGGGGTGGCCCGGATTGTCGGAGCGGTGCTGTTTTCCGTTGTGATCGGATTGGCTATGTCTTTCATTTTCAGTAAGGAAGAGAAAGACAAGAAGGAGGAACAGATGAATATAGTCCCTCCTCCCGAAAAACGTCCGATGTGGCAGACTTCGTTCCATTTCTTTACGTTGGTTCTCATTCTGATGTTTGCGAATTGGGGTGCGCCTGCCTCCTCGGATACAGGGTTGTGGTATGGTATCTTCACCTATAAATGGTACATAACCGGGACCTTATCGCTTCTGCTGTGCTGGTCGCTTGTCAAGATATTGAGACTATCTATTCTGTGGGTGGTACTCGGCGCAGTAGCGACAGCCGTTTCTGCACTCCTTGCCAATCTGTTTATCGACAATGCGAAACTGATTCCGCTAGTGCCGATGGTTGTAGCGATTACCGCTCTTTCTGTTATTCTCTTGTTTGACAAACAGGATGAGGAGAATCGGGAATGGGCATTCGCTTCCTGGGGATTTGCCAAACAGATCCTGCCGTTGCTGGCTATCGGTGTGGTAACAGCAGGTTTCCTGCTTGGTTCAACGCATGACAATACGGCTATTGCAGGCATTATCCCGAATAGCTGGATAGAATGGGCGGTCGGCGGTAATTCGTTATTATCCAATTTCTTTGCCAGCTTTACCGGAGCATTCATGTATTTCGCCACGTTGACAGAAGTACCGATTATTCAAGGACTGTTGGCTTCGGGCATGGGTAAAGGTCCGGCTTTAGCCTTGTTGCTGGCAGGCCCGTCATTGTCTTTGCCGAACATGCTGGTTATTCGTGGTGTATTAGGCACCAAGAAGACAATTGTCTATGTGGCTCTCGTTATTGTGATGGCGACTATTTCAGGATTTGTGTTTGGCCATTTCTTTTAATTTATAATGAATACTGTTTGAATGTTATGAAAATATTGATTCTTTGTACAGGGAATAGCTGTCGTAGCCAAATGGCACATGGCTTTTTGCAGTCGTTTGACAAGAAACTGGATGTCTTCTCAGCAGGGACAAAACCTGCTGAAAGAGTTAATCCGATGGCGGTAAAGGTCATGGATGAAATGGGAATAGATTTATCTCACCATATTCCCCAAAGTGTAAACCGGTATACAGGACAGAAATGGGACTATGTTATTACTGTTTGTAGTGGTGCAAACGAAAGTTGCCCTATGTTTACAGGTGAAGTAAGAAACAGGCTGCATATAGGGTTTGATGACCCTTCGGAAGCAGTCGGAACACCGGAATTTATAAACAGTGAATTTCATCGGGTACGGGATGAAATAAAAACCCGTTTCTATGACTTTTATCTGGACGAATTAAAACCGCAATTAAACTAAAAGGATACTGGTTATGCACTTGTACTAGTGGCTGTGAATGATTATGGGTTCACTTGTAAAATCATGGGGAAGGACTTTTGCTCTTGAAAGATTCTTTGGTTTTCCGGACGATTCCCGACTGCGGTAAAAAGCTCAAGACGTTTTTAAAAAAGATCAAGGTCTTTCAAGAAAAACTCCTGTTCTTTTTTGAAAAGCTCTTGATCTTTTGAAAAAACATCCTTGTCTTTGATGTGAAATTTCATTCTGGTATGATCGTGTAGTCATTACTAACCTTCCGGCTTACACGTTAGGACGTGTTGCCCTACACGTTAGTACGTATAATGCCATACGTTAGTATGTGTTGCGTCTCACTATAGTACGTGTTTCAGCCGCACGGCAGAGGCTTCAAAAAAACGTCTGTTCCTTGTTGAAAAAACAGGATGTTTTGATGCTTTTCCACTCGTATTGTATATACATGGCAAAACACCTTATTTTTCTTTCAGAAGTTTCAGCCTCTCCGCAAACGCCTGTTCATCGGCTTTTCGGCTGAAGGATATGCACGATAAATCCTTCAGCCGGAAAAGATCTTTCAGCGTGGCAGG
>NZ_BAKM01000023.1 GCF_000614185.1 Phocaeicola sartorii JCM 17136 = DSM 21941
AACAGGTGATAGAGGAAAAAGAGCAGGTGATAGAGGAAAAAGAGCAGGTGATAGAGGAAAAAGAGCAGGTGATAGAGCAGAAAGAACAGCTCATAGAGCAGAAAGAACAAGTGATAGAACAGAACAAACAAGAAATAGAGCGAAAAAAGCAAGAAATAGAACAGAACAAGCAGATGATTCGTTCAATGGTCAAAATGCTCTGCAACAACGGAGCGTCCATCGACGAAATATCCAAACAGTTAGCCATACCTATAGAGCAAATCAAACAATATATCGAATCATAATACGATTACGGATTTTCGGTAAAGATACGGACTTGATAAAATGCGGATTCTCACAAATCCGAACAAAGAATGCAAGTTCGGAGGAAGCATATACTTGTAGAGGGAGCTTTGAAAAATAAATAATCCACGAAAATCCACATAAAACAATCATAGAAAACCACCCCCGGCAATCAATTCTATATTGCCGGCTCAATATCCTACCCAAGCAAGCATGAGCGCATTGAAAACAATTTCACCCCAGCTGCAAATGCTTATGATGGAAAAAAACGCGATCTTTTCGTAAGATACAACCCATTCATTCCAGGCTGGAAACGTGTCTGTAGACCGTTTGCCAGCCATTCACTTTTATTCCCAAATTCTTAAACGAAGTTAAATTATCCCCCTGGCCGAAGAAAAATACCGGAGAGGGGGTAGGGTGTCCTTTTCCTCCGGCAGTATTTATATAGAACGGTAAAAAAGACAATAGGATGATGACTTTAGACGAATTGAAGAAAATAATAGGACGGATGTTTGCAGGAAACCTTTCTGCTGATGACCGGAAATCCTTGGCGGAAGAGCAGCCTTTGGCCTCTTTGCTTGAGGAGCAATGGCATAACGGCAAGGAATGGCACAAGGAAGAGAAGGTGGAGCCACAGGATATGTGGAACAGCATTGTAGATGAATGCTGGAAGGAAAAGAGCCGCTCCGTTCCTGCCGGAAAGAAAATTTTCTTCACGCTGGCCGGTTGGACAGCAGTCGCTGCCGTATCGTTGTTTGCCGCATGGCTGATCGGTACCCATGTATCCTATGTCACTGTCGAAGCGCCACTGGAGGCAAAAAAGATGGTATTGCTGCCGGACAGCTCGAAGGTATGGCTGAATGCCGCCGCCAGCATCAGATATAGAAAGGATTTTGTGAAAGACAGAAAAGTGGAGCTGGAGGGCGAAGGATTCTTTGATGTGAGGAAGATGGAGGGAAAACCTTTTATCGTGCATGCCGGACAGGCGGCAATAGAGGTGAAGGGTACAGAGTTCAATGTCATGCGAATGCCGGAGACCACTACCGTGACCCTGTTTACCGGAGCGGTTGAGTTCTCTGCACCGGAGCTGGATAGCCCTGTCAGAATGAAGCCCAATGAGCAGATAGCTTATGATATACGGACGGGGCAAATCATTTTAGGAAAAGTGGACTCGGCAGAATATGACTGGCGTACGGGCAAATATAAATTTGTAGACAAGCCGTTGAAGGACCTGATTCATTTCATCAACAGGAATTATAAAGTTAATGTGACGCTGGGCGATGAGGTAAATAAAGAGGTGCTGTTTACCGGAACCATCCGAAGGAAGAAGGACTGATGGATGTGCTGGATAAGATTTGTATAAACATGGGACTTGAGATAAGGCATAAAGACGGGGAAAAGATAGAACTATATTGATCGTGGACGGCTGTGATCCGTGTGATTTTTTTAACTATAACTAATTAATATATGAAAGACGCATGATGAAAAACACTTCGTGAACAAGTACTTCCCCTTGCTTGAGGGGAGGGTGATGTATGATTCCGGAAACCGGAATGTTTTGTTAACTTAATATTTAATCAAAATTACAGAAAATGAGAGTTTTAAAATTAAAACAATGGCATTTTACGATTGCCCTGATTGGCATGATGCTTTTTCCTGTTACGCTTAGTGCCGCTCAAGGGAGAGTGAAGGTAAAAGGCAATGCGATTACTGTGAGACAGGCCTTGAAGCAGATAGAGGCAAGTAGTGAGTACACTTTCTTCTATAAGGCGGAGGATGTGGACGATGTGAAAAAACACAATTTCAACTGTGACGGTACGATAGAGACTGTACTGGGAGAAGTATTGAAAGGCAGCAAAGTGGACTTTGTGGTGAAAGACAAAGAGGTGATCCTGACCTCTTCACAGAAAGCGGGCGCTCCTCAGCAAGCTAAAAAACGTGTCATTAAAGGTACCATTACGGACGGGGATACCAAAGAACCCATTATCGGAGCCAATGTATGGCTTAAGAATAGTTCGGTGGGCGCCATCACCGATATTGATGGAAAATACTCCATCACGATAGAAGGGGTAGGCGGTGTGTTGACTTTCTCTTATATCGGTATGAAAAGCCAGGACATAGCCCTCAACAACCAGACAGAAATCAATGTAACGCTGATGCCGGATACCGAAACCTTGGACGAAGTCGTGGTAGTGGGTTATGGTAGCCAGAAAAAGGAAAGCGTGGTAGGCGCTATCTCTACACTGGACGTAAACAAGCTGATGGTGCCGGGTGCTTCCATCTCTACCGCGTTGGCAGGACAGTTGGCGGGTGTGGTTTCAATGACCCGTTCCGGTGAGCCGGGAAAGAGCAGCGCAGCCGATTTCTATATCCGCGGTGTCTCTTCTTTCAAGGGAACATCTACTCCGCTGGTGCTGGTCGATGGTATTGAACGCGACCTTGACCTGGTGGATACGGATGATATCGCTACTTTCTCTATCTTGAAAGACGCGTCGGCTTCAGCCGTATACGGTGTGCGTGGTGCCAATGGTGTTATCTTGATTACGACAAAGAAAGGTAAAGAAGGAAAGCCCGCCATCAATGTGCGTACTGAATTCGGATTTACCAGCCCCACTAAAAAACCCAAAATGCTGGGATCGGCAGAATGGGCTGAACTATATAACGAGGCGTATGAAAGCAAGTATTATTCCGAAAGCGATATTCAAAAATACCGTGACGGAAGCGACCCCGACCTTTATCCCAATGTAGACTGGTTTGACTCGATGTTCAACGACCTGGCACAGAACCAACGCGTGAACTTAAGTGTGACCGGTGGTGGCGATGTGGTGAAATACTATGTGTCAGGATCTTTCTATCATGAAAATTCTATTTACAAAAGCGCCGGGAACATGTATGGATATGACTCGTCCATCAGATACAACAAGTTTAATTTCCGTGCGAACATGGATATCAAGGTGACTCCCAGCACTACGATGAATATCAACCTGGCCAATATCTATGAAAAGAAGTTCGGACCGGGCTTTGGCGATAATGACAGTGAAATATGGAATTATATTTTCTGGACCTCCCCCAACGCTTTCCCGTTGCAGTATTCGGACGGAACACTTTCCGGACCTTCTACCGACTCGGGCTTCAATCCTTGGAACATGTTGGTGCACTCGGGTTATCGCGAACAGTTCTGGAACTCCTCACAGTCGTTGATCGGCCTGACACAGGATATAGGAAAACTGTGGAAACCGTTGGAAGGGTTGACCGCCAATTTTAAATTCTCATGGGATGCCTGGAATACGACAGCGCAACGCCGTGCCAAAATACCTTCTTTCTATCATGCGCGCGGACGCAATGAGGACGGAAGTTGAAATACGATGACAATAACAATGATGGCGTATGGGATCCCGTGCATACAGGAAGCAATGAATTGTCGTATGGTATAGGACGTGACGGTACGATGACTACCTATATGGAGCTTCATTGAACTACAGCCGCTTGTTTGACGAAAAGCACCGCGTCGGAGCTTTGTTCCTTTATAATCATAAGATACATAACAAGACCCAGGCGGGCGACAAGGACACCTCGCTTCCTTACAAAAACCAAGGTTTGGCCGGACGTGTTACCTATGCTTACAAAGACACTTATTTTGCCGAAGTGAATGTAGGTTATAACGGCTCTGAAAACTTTGCCCGCGGACACCGCTTCGGTTTCTTCCCGGCAGCGGCCATCGGTTGGATGATGTCTAATGAAAAATGGTTTGAACCCCTGACTAACACGGTGGATATGTTGAAACTGAAGGGTTCTTATGGTAAAGTAGGTAATGATGATATCGGCGGCCAGCGTCGCTGGGTGTATGAATCCAGTATCGTAAGTGGCGGAGGCTGGAATTATGGCTCGGACGGAGGCAATGGCGGCGGAGGTATCCGTATTGGCGAGATTGAAAACTTATCGGCTTCCTGGGAAGAGGCGTTGAAACTGAATGTGGGTATTGAATTTTCTTTATTCAGAAAGCTGAAAGTACAGGCTGATTACTTTAGAGAAGAACGTACGGGTATTTTCTTGCAACGTGCCGGACTGCCTGCCATCGTAGGTCTTTCTACCATTCCTTATGTCAATGTGGGCGAAACCTTGAACCAGGGTATAGATGCCAATATTGAATATTCACAGCAGGTGGGCAAGGTGTTGCTGACCGCACGCGGAAACTTTACTTACAACCGCAACGAACTGGTGAATAACGATGAACCCGACTGGCAGTACAAATACCAGAACAGAACAGGAAAACCGTTCGGCTCGAATGGGGCTCTCCAGCCGTTTGGACTGGTGGCATTGGGATTGTTCCAAAGTCAGGAAGAAATTGATAACAGCCCCGAACAGACTTACGGTGAATACCGTGTAGGTGATATCAAGTATCAGGATGTGAACGGTGACGGAAAGGTGGACGACCAGGATATGGTAGCCATCGGTTATACGAACTTGCCCGAAATCACTTATGGATTCGGACTGGGTGCCCAGTGGAATAATTGGGATGTCAATGTGTTCTTCCAGGGTGTGGCACGCAACTCCTTCTTTGTAGGCGGATCTACCATCAGCAATCCGTTCAGCAGTGGAAATATGGAACGTGCAGCTGTGAATGAAGATGTATATGGCAAGGTTTGGATGTCTACCAATACCGCAGAGCAGAATGCCAATGTAATCTATCCGCGTTTGAGCCGTAGCGGTGGAGCGGGAGCTTCCAACAACTCCAAGACCTCTACCTGGTGGTTGAGAGACGGTAGCTTTATGCGTCTGAAGAACTTTGAAGTAGGCTATACATTGCCTAAGAGCATCTTGACAAAGACATTCATCAAGTCTCTGCGTTTCTATGCATCGGGAAACAACCTGCTAACTTTCAGCAAGTTCAAACTGTGGGATCCTGAAAAGGGCGGCGGACAAGGTTCCGGTTATCCTTTGAACAGAGTTGTGACAGTCGGATTTAACGCTAATTTCTAAATCACTATCAATCTATGAAAAAGATGAAACTTAAAATAAAATCGCTTTGGATGTGCTGCATCCTTGTAGGAACTTCGTTGGTCAGCTCTTCTTGTGAAGACTTTCTGGACAGACAGGAAGACGAAAAGATGACTTTTGACAAAATATGGTTGTCACGTAATACAACCAAGCAATACTGGCTCAATTCCATGTCCTTTTTGCCCAGATACAGCAACAGCTACGTGGGCGACGGTGAAGCTACCTGGGTGCTTCGGATGAATGTACCATTGCTTACGACCGTGCTTATCGCTGGATGAACTTCGGCTCATGGAATGCTTCGGCCATACCTTATTATAAATTTGACTTTTATTACAGAGGTATCCGTGAGTGCAACATCTTCATGCAGAATGTAGACCGTTGCAGCGATCCGCTGGTCACTAAAAAGGAACTGGAAAAGTGGAAGATCCAGTCGCGTTGGGCACGTGCCTACTATTACTTTTTGCTGATGCGCGATTATGGACCCGTATTCTTGCTGGGAGATGAAACACTGGACTTCTCGGCCACTACGGAATCGTTCTACCGCCCTCGTAACACGTGGGATCAATGTGTGGACTACGTAGTCAGTGAAATGACCGCCTGTGCCAACGATCCGGCCATGCAGACTCAGAGCGAACTGGCCAAAGACGACTGGGGAATGGCTACCAGAGGTGCTTGTTATGCGGTGATCTCGCGTCTGAAATTGTATTCGGCACGTGACCTGTTCAATGGAAACACATTGTATCATAATGTGAAGAACCCCGTTGCCGAAGGTTTCCCGGAACTGTCCGGACAGAATATCTTCCCTCAGACGTATGATGCCAATAAGTGGCTGCAGGCGGCTGAAGCGGCGCACAAGGTATTTGATGAAAACACGTATTCACTGTACCGTTCTCCTTCGAACGATCCGTATGCCAACTATGCCGGCATCTTGAATGAGACGTGGAACAGCGAGCTGATCTTTACCGACGGCTATGTAGGCCGTTTCTATATCGGAGTGAATACAGCGCCTACTTCTATCGGAGGTTATGGAGCGGTAGGACCTACCCAGCAGCAAGTGGATGCTTACGCCATGAATAACGGCCGTTATCCTATTACAGGATATGACACTGCCGGTAATCCTGTGATTGACGCACAGTCGGGCTATTCGGGCGATGAGTTCGCTAAAACTACCTGGACTTATCCGTCGCACGGGTGGAGCAACTTTGGCGACTATGACATTGTCGCTCCCAACATGTATAAGGATAGAGAACCCCGTTTTTATGTGACAGTATTCTGGGGAGCTTCCCACTGGTTGCATGGAGACGCTTATACAACGACTTCGTTTGCCAAAGGTGGTAACGGAAATATCTCGCACGACTATCCCAAGAGCGGTTATCTGTGCAACCGTTTTTACGACCATCGCGTGAACTCCAGAAACAACAATTGGGGTAACGTTACTTTCCCCGAGTTCCGCTTGGGCGAAATTTATCTGAACTTCATTGAAGCAGTGTTGGAATGTAAGAAAAGAGGAGTTGCTCTTCCCGGAGGTTATGAAGCGGAGGCGATGGAGAAATGGGCGGAACTGCGCGACCGTTCGGGCATGTCTCCCATTACCGAGATTTATCCGAATGCCGGCACCGATGAACTGATTGAGCTTTGCCGTAAAGAACGCCGTGTGGAATTGGCGTTTGAAAGACACCGCTTCTTTGACACCCGTACATGGATGATCGCGACGCAGACAGATGGCGGACCGATGTATGGCATGAATACGGCCTGTCTGTTGGAGGACGGTATGAAGACCACCGAAACTCCCGAAGGTTTCTGGCAGAGAACTGTGTTTGAAACACGAGTGTTTAAGAAGAATCATTATCTTTATCCTTTTGCACAGCGCGAGTTGGATAGAAATAAACTCCTTACTCAAAATTATGGTTGGTAATATTAAAAAGGAACATCGTATGAAAAAAAGAATAATAGCAGCGTCACTCATCGGCTTGCTTGTACTCGGTACTTCTTGTGAAGATAAAAGAGATGAGTTCTTGAGTGATTATGACACCCGCATGTATTTTAGAAACAGCGACTTGCAAGAGCAGGATTGCTATATCACCGGTGATTTGACGAATTATACCGTCTCTGTAGTAAAGGCCGGCAGCGAACTGAACGCTGTGGCCGATGCCTCTGTCACGATGATGGATGAAGCGCAGTTGCTGGCCTATAACGACCAGAATGTGACAAACTACAGCATATTGCCCTCTGAGTGCTATACCTTGAACGGAGAGTTGAAGATGGATTTCGCGGCCGATGACCTGTACCGTACGTTTGATGTGGCTTTCAACCCCGAGCTGATCTATAAGCTGCCCAAGGCGAATTATGTACTGCCGATGGTGCTGAGCTCTAGCAAGACCGTGACTGAAAACAAGAATGTGATTTTTGTGAAGCCCAATCCTATCATCCGACTATCTTTTTCGAAAAGTCAGGATTCAGCAGCACTTCATTGAGCAAAAGCGGACCCGATCAGGTGAAACTGGACCTCTCGGTTATTATTCCTCTGGCCAATAAGTGGGAGTTTGAGTACACGGTAAAGGCGGACAAGGACTTGCTGGACGCCTACAATGCAGAGCATCACACTTCGTTCCAAATGCTGCCTGCCGATGCTTACACGCTGACAGAGACGAACCGGTTCGGATTAGGTGAAAAGGTGGCGAATAACTCGATTGTGGTGGATAAGACCAAATTGGATATGGGAGAATATGTCCTTCCGTTGAGATTGACAAACTGCACGCAGCCTTATTTCCAGATTGAGGAAGAAAAGAGCGTTTGTCTGTTCAGTATCATCTATACCCCCGCCGAAATTCCTCTGTCGCTCGACATGTTGTCATCCAACGCGACACATGCCAATGACGGTACGGGCTTGCCGGGCTTGTTTGACGGCCGGGGAAGTGGCAAACACTGGCATTCCAACTGGGCCGGTCAGGTGGTTGACCCTGTATACGGACATTATATCGACTTTAAGTTGCCTAATCCTATCCAGTTCTTCGCATTTGATCTTTGGAGCCGTTTTGAAAACGCGAATGGCGCTCCTACTAAAATCGTTCTGTACACCAGCAATGACAGATCGACCTGGAAAGAGTGGCAGACTGTCAGCATGAAGTTGTCGGGAGGCGATGAAGAGTATAACTCAAGTGTGTTCAAGTCGGAAACTCCGTTCCAATACTTACGCTTCTCGGGAGTGGAAAGTAATGCGGGCAATGTGACGACGGGCTCTTACTGGAACTGTGGAGAAATGAAGATATATGGTGAATAGTTCGCTTGATTTTTTAGATTAACAGTAAAGGCTGCCATTGTATTTTTCTTTTTAAAAAATAGGTGGCAGCCTTTTTCCTTTGATAACATTAAATCCTTACCTGATATGAAAATATTCCATTTATTTCTTTTGTCGGCGTTGTGTCTTTGTGCCGCCTCTTCGTGCGCTAAAGAGAATGACACGCCGCTGAAACCTCCTACCTTTGAGATGGACGAGGCCGATTTAAGCCACAATTTCAAAAAGGAGAAAGAAGTGCTGGTTGTTCCTGTCCATACAGACCTGGCCGGTGACGCTGGAGTGTAAAATCGAATGCCGATTGGTGCCTGGCGGCAAAAGGCGTAGACGGGAAAAGCATTACCTTGTCCGTTGCGGCAAGTGAAGAGCCCGAAGTGAGAAGCACCACCGTAGATGTAAAATCGACCATCGAAAACTACACGATAAAAATCAGCCAGCTGGGATACGGGCCTGCCATCCTGCTAAAGACGTTTCCGGAGTTTGTCAGCCCCGACGGCGGAGAAGTGGATGTGGTAGTGACCACTAATGTTCCCTATACGGCTGTCCTTCAGGAGACGGACTGGCTGAAAGCAAGCGCCGGAAAAGCCGGCAGGGCTTTGGTGGACTACGATCACCATTATTACGCTGACGCTAATAAGAGCTTTCAAGAAAGGAAAGCCACGATAACCTTTGCCGACAGCCGCACAACGGACAACCCGGCCAAACCCGCCGTGCTTACGCTGACGCAGAAGAGCCGGGAAGGCTCTCCTTCCGATGTCGTTGTCGAGGCGGACATCAAGGTGAAGCCTACAGCGGCCAAGGCGAGCGACGAGCAGCCCGGACAAGGGCTGGGATGGGCGATTGACGGTGACACAGACCCCGCCAACCATTACCATTCCGACTGGTATAATACCAAACTGCCTGTGACGCTTGAGTTCCTCTTCGGAGAAAACAAGGGCGACATGGATTACATCCTTTACTATACGTAACGGGAATGGCAACTTCGGCGAGTTCGATTTGTATCTGGCTACGGAAAGCGAACCCGAGTATCAGCTTTATGGCTCGTATGACTTTAAAATGCAGGGAGCTACAAGCCGGATTGATTTCGCCCGGACTCAAAAAGGGGTAAGCAAGGTGAAGTTTGTGGTCAAGAGCGGACTGGGAGGCTTCGTCAGCTGTGCCGAGATGGAGTTTTACCGCAGAAACAAGGACAAGGAACTGGACGGACAATTGCTGACGGTATTTAAGGACCTCACCTGTACAGAACTGAAAGAAGGCATTACCGATGCAGATATAGAGCGCCTTCCCGATTACTTCGGCCAGTTGGCGACAACCATCCGGAACAACACGTACGATGCGCACGAAAAGGAATTCCGCATTCAGCATTACGCTCCCTACAGCATCCCCGAAGTGTGGTCGGAAAAACTGATGACCAAGCATTACAGCTTCCTGGATAACCCTACCGGAATCTATGTGGAAAAAGGAGACTCGCTCATCATCCTGGTGGGAGACACTCACGGACAGCGTATCAACCTGCAGAATGTGGGAGAGGAAGAGACCGGATTTGGCGAGGAGAAAACGTATAAGCAGACAGCAGCCAGCGGCGATGCTTATTTCTTGAATGAAGGAGTGAACAAAATCGGTATCAAGCAGACCGGTATGTTGTTTGTAGTCTATACTACGGATTTGACTTCGCCGACGGCCAAACCTGTGAAAATCCATATCCCGCCCGGCAGCGGAAAAGTGGGAGGATACTTTGACTTGGCGCGGCATCAGACAAACGACAAGTATAAAGAATTGATAGACAAGTCGGATTATAAATACTTCTGTGTCCGTGGCAAGAACATCATATTCTATTTCCATCGCGACAAGATGAAGCAGGCCGTGCCCTATGACATACTGTCGGCCATCAATTTGTGGGACGATATTGTGGGCTGGCAGCAAGAACTGATGGGAATTGAGGATGTGCGTCCTACGCAGGTGAACAATCACTTGTTCGCTATTTCGCCCGAAGGAAGTTATATGTGGGCTTCCGAATATCGGATTGCTTTTGTATATACTTATTTGAACAACATCTTGTTGAAAGAGAATGTGATGGCGGCTAAGGACAATGCCTGGGGACCGGGGCACGAGATAGGCCATATCCACCAGAAAGCCATCAACTGGCCCAGTTCTACGGAGTCATCCAACAATCTGTTCTCTAACTATGTCTTATATAAATTAGGAAAATACTGCTCCCGCGGATCGGCTTTGAGCGAACTGGCAAAGGCCCGCTTTGTCAACCGGCAGGGATGGTATAACATGGGGGACGCCACGCATCAGAATGAATCGACCGAGATCCACATGCGTATGAACTGGCAGCTTTGGAACTATTACCACCGTTGCGGATTTAAACCGGACTTCTGGCAAACCCTGTTTAAACTGTTGCGTCAGAACCGCATTGTGGAATCGAACCCGGGGGCGGGACAATTATTGTTCGCCAAGATGGCATGTAAGGCCGCCAATCAGGATTTGACCGATTTCTTTGAGATGTGGGGCTTCTTTGTGCCGGTAGACAATGTGGCTTATTCGCAATATGGAGACTGGAACTACAACGTAACGGAGCAGATGATTGCCGACACCAAGCAATATATGTCGCAATTCCCCAAACCCAAACATGCTTTCCAGTATCTGGAAGACCGCAAGACAGGCGATGTGGGACTGGATGTGGATCCGGGCGATGTGGGATACTATACTCAGTTCAAGGAGAGTCAGAAGATAACGAAGAGCATCACTTATACCGCTACCGGCCAGACGCTGAAAATAAAGAACGGAGATGAGGCGGTGGCTTTCGAAATCTACCGGGACGGAGCAATGGTTTATTTCTCCAATTCATTCACTATTGCATTGCCGTCTGGAATTCCCGTTGCTGATGTAGTGGTCTATGCGGTGCAGGCAGACGGGAAAAGAGTTGAGGTGAAAAAGATTTGAGCTGAAAAAAATATGGAGATAAAACAAAGAATGGAGGTAAAAAAGATGTGATGCGAATCACTTTGTTTGAGAGGATAGCTTGGAGAAGAAGTGCAACTTGAGTTTTACTGTGATTGAAGTAGGGTGGCACTCTCTTCTCCATTCTTATTTTAACGGATTTACTAATCTTAATTTTGACTATCATGAAAACAAGTTTTCTTTTTCTTTTGCTGATGCTAAGTTGCTTCCGGCTGAATGCGCAGGAAGATGCGTCTTCGGCGGCGCGCGAAGAGGGTGTGGATCAGATGGAAGAGGTTCCTTTGCTGGCGGAAATCGTATTGCCTGCGGGGCAGGAGGTGAAGTGCCACGAACTGGCGGGTATATGGCAGTTTTGCCTGTTGGAGCAGAAAGCCGACGGCTATCATTTGAAACTGCTGCCTGTGATGAAATTCCTTTCTCCCGACCAGACTTTTGTGAACGTACTGGCTGCAAACAACCGGATTGTGGTGACAAATCAGGGTACCTATACAGTGAAATCAGAAACCCTGTATGTGGAGGAAATCCTGAAGACTGCTTACACCAATATCATTCCCGGTACCCGGAATGATATCTCTTATGAGTTCTTGCACGACCGTCTGATGAAGGTCTCTTTCTTTATCGGGCTGACGGAAGGGAATGGCTTAGGTTCGGAGTTTTGGTACAGAGTTTGTGACTAATGCCTGAATTGGAATAGATAATAAAAAGGCATCCGTAGAGCTTTACGGATGCCTTTTTATTATCATGCTGTTTGGAGAAACGTATCTTTATTTGATAGCGTCAGCGTATTTAGCGAACTCGCGGTCGTTGGCAGCTTTTGCAGCCATTGAAGCGTCTTTTGCGATTGCGCTCTTGATGCTGCTGCTTACCAATGAAGCATTGTTAGTGCGGGCACCAACGATAGCCATCAAGTAGTCAGTCATTGCATCCGGGTTCTTGATTGCAGACAAAGTAGCTTTTGCTTTGTTGTAATCCTTAGCCAGAATCTGAGCCTGAGCAGCGCTGTTAGTCTTAGCGTCACCGAATGAGTTGACAGCTCTGTCATACTGACCTTGTTTGATATACAGGTTACCCAAAGCTTCACCGGCAGCGTTAGCGCCTGTAGCTTTGCCCAAGTAGGTTTCAGCTGCTGCAACGTTACCCTTAACCAATTCGCAAAGACCCAGGTTGGCGTTTACTTCAGGAGCGTTAGCGTTCTTGGAAGCAGCTTGTTTGAAGTAGCTTTCTGCTTTAGCGGCGTCACCGGCAGCGAATGCCATTTCACCCAAGTTGTTATAAGCGCGGAAGTCGCTCGGATAAAGTTGGGTTGTTTTGTTGAAGATAGCTTCTTTGCGTGCGTTGTCGTTAGTCAAAGTAGCTGCATACAGCAATTCTTCTACGCTCAATACTTTAGGATCAGAGTTGAATGCTTCGTTGATTTCGTCATCGCTGCGGCCGATGATGTCATAGTTGGCAGTCAGACGTGCACGACGCAACTGAGGCAGGATTTCGTCAGCCAAAGTTTTGTATACAGAAGAGATATTCTTGATTTCAGCTTCTCTTTGTTCAGGATCATTGTACATGGAAAGAACGCGTAAGATCAAGTCCTTATCCTGTAAGTTTGATTTAGATACCAGTTCCTGGAAACCTTCCCAGTCCTGTGCAGTGTATTTTGCATCCAGATTAGTGTCGATTTTGCCTTTCTTCAACTGACGTTGCATATACTTTTCAGTGTTTGCCTCACGGTTTTCAGCCAGGCCGGTGTTCAGTTTCACACCACCATCAGGTGAAGCGTATGCAGAGATTTCGATGTTGTTCAGTTTGTAGTTCTTGGTATCAGCGTTTACTTCAGCCACTTTCTTGTGGAATTCTTTCATGTCGGCAGAATTCAACTGGTTGTTACGCAAGTTAGCTTGCTGGATCAAGAACATGATGTTGGCAGTCTGTGCGTCTTTGATGATGCGTTGGAAAGCATCGTTGGCGTAAGATGCGTTAGAGCTGGCAGCAGTAGGCAGTTCGGCAGTTGCGATGACACCATCAGCGATTTTCACTGAAGGAATAGTATAGCTCTTGCTTCCTTTTGTGATTTTGAAATCAAGGTAAAGTTCAGAGTTTGCCATTTCGGGAACATAGTCGAAAGAAGCTTTCATAGTGTAGCTACCACCTGCTTTGTAAGCGATAGTCTGGTTGTTTCCTTCTACTTTTTCGCCTTGGAATACAGCAGGCTGACCTTTAGCTTCGCCACCTTTCCATCTCAGAACGGGGGTCACTTCAACAGTTGCGTTCTTTTTGAAATACTTTTCGGGGAATTTACCATTGATTGTCACAGGCACTTTACCACCGACTGCTTCAAGCACTTCAGGGTTAGTTGTGAAATAGTCAGAAGACAATTCTCCCATCTTGCCGCAGGATGACAGGGCAAGGACCAATAAAGCCACTAGGGGCAAATACAACTTTTTAATCATAGTTACTTTATTAATTTAACGTTTGTAATGTAAAATTCGCTATAGTACGTTTTTGTGCGTCTCTTTGGGGGCAAAGATAGGAAAAAACTCTATTATGTGCTAGCTTCTTAGCCTGCTTTTTTTCAATTTATCTTAAAATAATTTAGGATATAGAACCTTTATTTACCTTTTTCTCTGAATTTGATGTTACGGGGGTGGTGTTCTATGATTTCACTGCGTAGCATGTTGCGGTCTATGTGTGTATAAATTTCTGTGGTTCCGATGCTTTCGTGTCCCAGCATGCACTGTATGGCGCGCAAGTTGGCACCTCCTTCCAGCAGATGTGTCGCGAAAGAATGGCGGAAGGTGTGCGGGCTGATTTTTTTCTTCAGGCCGATGCGGGCGGCCAGTTCCTTGATGATGTGGAACACCATGATACGGGAGATGTTTTTCCCGAAATTGCTGATAAAGACAAAATCTTCAAATCCCGGCTTTATTTTCATCAGGTTGCGGTCGGCGAAGTAGAACCTGATCTCCTTGATGGCGCGCGGTGAGATGGGGACCAGGCGCTGTTTGCTTCCTTTCCCTTCCACTTTGATGAAGCCTTCGTCGAAATAGAGTTCGGACAATTTCAGGTTGCAGAGTTCGGAAACACGCAGGCCGCAACTGTAAAGCGTTTCCAGTATGGCCCTGTTGCGCTGGCCTTCTTTGGTGCCGCGGTCTATGCTTTCTATCAGCTGGTCTATCTCCTCCACGGTCATGACTTCGGGCAGTTTGAAGCCTGTCTGGGGGGATTCCAGTAGTTCTGTCGGATCGGCTTCCAGATAGTCTTCCATGATGAGGAAACGGTAGAAAGAACGGATGCCTGACAAGATGCGTGCCTGAGAGCGGGGATGGATGCCGATATCGTGCAGTCCGGCCGAGAAGTCTTCCAGGTCTTCGAGCCGGACATCCAGTATGTTGATATTTTCTAATGTCAGATAAGCCAGCAACTTGTCCAGATCGGTGAGGTAAGCATCTACTGTATTGTCAGATAACGATTTCTCCAACTTTAAATATTGCTTGTATTTCACCAATATCTTGTCTGTTTTCTCGGTTCTTTTCATTTCTTTTTCCTACCTTTGTACCCAAATTCCCTGCAAAGGTAGAAAAAGTTTAGATATAGTATAAATATGAAAATACAAATTATTAATGGACCTAATATCAATTTATTAGGAAAACGGGAACCTTCCATTTATGGCGCTGTCTCATTTGAAGACTATCTGGTGGAACTGCGCCGCGCTTATCCGGACATTGAAATAGCCTATTATCAGTCGAATGTGGAAGGTGAGATGATCAACAAAATACACGAAGTGGGTTTTGACTATGACGGCATTGTCCTGAATGCGGGAGCTTACACACATACTTCCATCGCTTTGCAGGATGCCATCCGCGCCGTGACAGCTCCCGTGGTCGAGGTACACATCTCGAATGTGCATACCCGTGAGGAGTTCCGCCATAAGTCAATGATCTCCTGCGCTTGTGTGGGGGTGATCTGCGGGTTCGGGCTTCATTCCTATCGCTTGGCGGTTGAAGCCTTGTTAATGAGAAAATAAAAAGTTTAGGTATAATATAAGGTGATAAGATTATGATGTTGAAACAAACAAAAATCGTAGCGTCCATCTCAGATCAGCGTTGCGAGGTAGAGTTTATAAGAGATCTTTTCAAGGCGGGTATGAATGTGGTCCGGATGAATACGGCCCATGCTTCGCGTGAAGGTTTTGAAAAGTTGATAACCAATGTACGTGAGGTGTCCAACCGCATTGCCATATTGATGGATACGAAAGGCCCCGAAGTACGTACTACGCTATCGCGGGCGGCGAGCCTATCCCTTATCAGACGGGTGACAAAGTGAAGATTGTAGGCAATCCTGCACAGGAAACCACTCGTGAGTGCATTGCTGTGTCTTATCCCGGTTTTGTGCACGATCTTCAGGTGGACGGTGATATCTTGATTGATGATGGTGACCTGGAGCTGCGCGTGATGGAGAAGACGGATGACTATCTGCTGTGCGAGGTGCAGAATGAAGCCACTCTGGGCAACCGTAAGAGCGTGAATGTACCGGGCGTGCGCATCAATCTTCCTTCTCTGACAGAAAAAGACCGTAACAATATACTGTATGCGATTGAAAAGGACATTGATTTCATAGCACACTCGTTTGTCCGTAATAAACAAGACGTACTGGATATCCGCCAGATACTGGATGCATACGGCAGTGACATCAAGATTGTCGCCAAGATAGAGAACCAGGAGGGCGTGGACAACATTGACGAGATTCTGGAAGTGGCCGACGGAATCATGGTGGCTCGTGGCGACCTGGGCATTGAGGTTCCTCAAGAACGCATTCCCGGCATCCAGCGTCTGCTGATCAAGAAATGTATCCTGGCCAAGAAACCGGTCATTGTCGCTACCCAGATGCTGCATACCATGATTAATAATCCGCGTCCTACCCGTGCTGAGGTGACCGACATTGCCAATGCCATTTACTACCGCACGGACGCGCTGATGCTGAGCGGGGAGACGGCATACGGTAAATATCCGGTGGAAGCCGTGAAGACGATGGCCAAGATTGCGGCACAGGCCGAGAAAGACAAGCTGGCGGAGAACGATATCCGTATTCCTTTGGACGATAACTCCAATGATGTGACTGCTTTCCTGGCCAAACAAGCGGTGAAGGCTACCAGCAAACTGAGTATCCGCGCCATTATCACCGACAGTTTCAGCGGACGTACCGCACGCAATATCGCCGCTTTCCGTGGCAAATATCCGGTACTGGCCATCTGCTATAAAGAAAAGACGATGCGCCATCTGGCTTTGTCATACGGAGTGGAGGCTATCTATATGCCCGAGAAGGCGAACGGACAGGCATATTATTTCGCCGCCTTGCGCAAATTGCTGGATGACGGCGTGTTGAGTGAAAGCGACATGGTGGCCTATCTGAGCAGTGGCAAGCAAGGTACGCGGACCTCATTCCTTGAGATCAATGTAGTGGGAGATGTGTTGAAGTATGCCATGGATTATGTGTTGCCTAACCGTAACCGTTATCTGTAACGAAGAATTGATGACTCGATGAAAGAAACGGACGCTATTGACGAATATATCCTTCGGCACATTGATGAGGAAAGTGATTATCTGAAGGCTCTTTATCGTGATACGCACGTCAAGTTATTACGTCCCCGCATGGCTTCCGGGCACTTGCAGGGGCGTATGCTGAAAATGTTTGTGCGGATGATACGTCCCCGCCAGGTGCTGGAGATAGGGACTTACAGCGGTTACTCCGCGCTTTGCCTGGCCGAAGGCTGGAAGAGGGAGCCATGCTGCACACATTCGAGATAAACGATGAGCAGGAGGACTTTACACGCCCCTGCTGGAAGGCTCGCCCTACGCCGGCAAGATTCAATTTTATATAGGTGATGCGCTGAAGCTGCTGCCTGCCATGAACATTACTTTCGATTTGGCGTTTGTAGATGGTGACAAGCGGAAGTATATTGAATATTATGAGATGGTGCTGGAGAAACTGTCGCCCGGCGGATACATCATTGCCGATAACACGTTGTGGGACGGACATGTATTGGAGGAGCCGCATCATACGGATCTTCAGACGATTGGAATAAAGAAATTTAATGATTGGGTGGCTGCCGACAAACGGGTGGAAAAAGTGATTCTTCCCTTGCGCGACGGGCTGACGATCATAAGAAAATGTTGAATGAATAATGATTAATTATGGAAACGACCAGACAAAATAAGATTTCTCGTTTGATCCAAAAGGAGTTGAGTGAGATTTTCCTGCTTCAAACCAAGTCGATGAATGGTGTCTTGGTATCGGTCAGTGCGGTCCGCATCAGTCCCGATATGAGTATTGCACGCGTCTATCTCAGCGTGTTCCCTTCCGGGAGGAGTCAGGAAATAGTAAAGAATATCAATGATAACATGAAGGCCATCCGTTACGAACTGGGCACACGGGTACGCCATCAGCTGCGCATCATCCCCGAGCTGAAGTTCTTTGTGGATGATTCATTGGATTATGCCGAACGTATAGACGAACTGTTGAAAAAGTAGAACCGGACGGTGAATTTTCCCTTTTATATTGCGAAGCGCTATCTCTTTTCCAAGAAGTCGCACAATGCCATTAACGTCATTTCAGCCATTTCCGTCTGCGGAGTGGCTTTGGCTACGTTGGCACTGGTATGCACTTTGTCCGTTTTTAACGGCTTCCAGGATCTGGTGGCCACTTTCTTTACGGCTTTTGATCCGGAACTGAAAATCACGGCTGTCACCGGAAAGGTCTTTGACGGACAGGATCAACGTATAGAGGCTTTGCGCCGGATGCCGGAGGTCGCTGTCTTTTCCGAATCTCTGGAAGAGAATGCGATGGTTCAGTACAAGGACCGGCAGACCATGGCGGTGATCAAGGGAATTGAAGATAATTTCGAGGATCTGACAGCTATTGACAGTATTCTTTTCGGTCGGGGGCAATTCGTGTTGCACGATGAAGTGGTGGATTATGCCATTCCCGGCATCGAACTGGTCTCCATTCTGGGGACGGGCATCAAATTCCTCGATCCGTTGGAGATTTATGCTCCCAAACGGGGAGCCAAAGTCAATATGGCCAATCCTGCTCCAGCTTTCATGCCGCCCATTTATATTCCAGCGGACTGGTTTTCGCGGTGAACCAGCAAAAGTATGATTCTTCTTACATCCTGACCTCCCTGCAATTTGCCCGCCGGCTGTTTCAATATGACACCGAGGTGAGTTCGGTAGAGTTGAAGTTGAAGCCCGGTGCGGATGCCGGCAGCGTAAAAGCGAAGATACAGCAGATGTTGGGAGATGATTTCCGGGTGCAGGACAGGTATGAGCAGCAAGCGGATACTTTCCGCATTATGGAGATAGAAAAACTGATCTCTTATATTTTCCTTACCTTTATTCTGATGATCGCCTGCTTTAATGTGATAGGTTCCTTGTCCATGCTCATTATAGATAAGAAAGCCGATGTGGTGACATTGCGCAATCTGGGGGCCGGTGACAAGCTCATCACGCGTATATTCCTGTTCGAGGGGCGTATGATTTCACTGATAGGCGCGGTGGTCGGAGTGGTGCTGGGCTGATCCTTTGTTTCGTCCAGCAGGAATTCGGATTGCTTTCGCTGGGAGGCGGCAACTCCGGCGGCAATTTTGTGGTGGATGCCTATCCGGTCAGTGTCCATGTATGGGATATTGTGATCGTCTTCATTACGGTGCTGGTGGTGGGTTTCCTTTCCGTGTGGTATCCCGTGCGTTATCTCAGCCGCCGGTTGCTGGGAAAATAGCCCCCTTTTTATCCCCTTTTAGTTTTTCCTTTAGAAATCCTTCAAATGTTTCAGCCTCTCCGCAAACCCTTTGCTGGTGGGCGTTCCGGCTGAAGGATCCGATCCGGAAATGTTTCATCCGGTAAAAAATCCTTCAGCTTTGTCCGGGTCAGGTTTAGGCTGATTTTGTATGGTATGTATCAGGCTCCTTATCCCTCCGCCGGGCTGAATCATCCGGATGGAACAGGCGTTTTGATAAGGTCGGTATATGATTTTTCCCCTGTCGATCAGATCATTTCACTAAAGTGATGAAGCTTTATCACTCAAGTGAAACAATTCGATTACTCTAGTGATGAAACTTCATCACCTAAGTGAAACGATTAACTGGAAAGGCTGAGACACCAAACTCTGCCGTGCGGGAACAGATGAGTAACAGGTGAACAGCCTGATTCCATCTTGCCAATATCTGTTAAGGGGCTTATATGGATAAAAAGCGATTCAAGTTTGGGAATTGCCGGTTCTCCGTTGACAATTTTAAAGCTTATAAGCGATTTTTCTTTCGGGTGTAAAACCAAAAGACGCTAATCTGTGCTCGTCCGTACGCTGAAGGATTTGTAAGCGGTCTGAAGGATTTGCGGGGGAAATCCATCAGCCGGAACGCCCACCAGCAAAGGGTTTGCGGAGAGGCTGAAACATTTGAAGGATTTTTAAGGGGTATTTGTTAGTGAGGGGGATTTCCGGTGATTTGTCTGTTTCCGTACGAAAAGGGAGTTACCGACAAAAGTAAATGGTTGTTCTTGAGATCTGAATCGTTTTTTTCAGGGTATGAGGATGATGCTGAAAAGAACGGAAGGCATGGAAAGAGCTAAATACACTCCGTCTTGCCTTAAATCAATTCGTAACTGCTCACCTGAATAGGCATATCCAGATTATGCAACACCTTCTCCAACAGAATCCCTTCGCGGTTATCATATTCATATCCGAATGTGGCGCGGATGCCTTGCAGGATAAACTGTGTGGCGCGGTCCAATGCGATAGGCAGACTGTCTCCCTGCATCAAGGAACCGGTTATCACACTGGTAAATGTATCGCCTGTGCCGGGGTAGTGTGCAGGCAGGTAGGGACAAGTAACCTTCCAATAACGGTCTCCCTGCCTGTCGTATGCATATACGGAAGTTTTGTGCGGGTCGTCTTGAACGGGTACGCTGGTAATAATAACAATGCCGGGGCCTTGTTCTGATATCTCGCGCAGATAGGATTTCAGTTCTGTGTCCGTATTCTCTGCCTGATAAGGTTTGTCAAGCAGATAAAAGAGCTCGGTCATATTGGGCGTGATGACATCGGCTTTCCGGATGAGATGGCGCATTTCCAGAATCATCCGCCCGTCGAAGTTGGTGTATAGCTTTCCGTTGTCTCCCAATACGGGGTCTATCATGACCAGACTGTCGGGCCGGCGGAAGTCATCAATGAATTCGGATACGATTTGTATCTGGCGGGGAGATCCCAGGTAGCCTGTATAAATAGCGTCGAATTGTACCTCTAGTTGTTTCCATTCGTTGATGATTCTGGGCATCTCGTCCGTCAAGTCCAGGAAAGAGAAGTGCGGGTATTGGGTGTGGCTGGACAATACGGCTGTGGGCAGGGGGCAGACTTGGAAGCCCATCGATGAAAGGATAGGAATAACAACGGTGAGGGAGACGCGGCCTGCACCGGACAGATCGTGTACTGCGGCTATCTTCTTTACTTTATTTGCATACATGTTTTTATGAATTAAGCGTTATAGGTGGTATATATAACAGATAAACCGGAGGAAAGTTATTCCAGAGCGATACTTTCTACCTTTATGTCCTGCCGGCCCAAGAAGATGGAGGCGGATTCCTCGAACTTGTTTCCGCTTTCGGTAGTGAGGAAGCGGCACTTCCCTCCTTTTCCGCAGCGTGCGTCCATCTCGGGATGGCGGTCCAGATAATCGCGCAGGCTCCGGGCTACATATTCTCCTTGCGCGATGATGCGGATATGTCCGGGGGTGAACTGTCTTATTTTATCCAGTAATAACGGATAATGGGTGCATCCCAGGATGATGGTGTCAATCATCGGGTCTTTATCCAGCAGCCGGTTGATGTGCTGTTTTACGAAATAGTCGGCTCCTTCCGACTGGTATTCGTTATTCTCTACCAGGGAAACCCACATGGGGCAGGCTTCTCCTGTCACCACAATGTCGGGGGACAGTTTATGTATTTCCAGAAGGTAGGACTCGGACTTGATGGTACCGGCTGTGGCCAGTATGCCTACGTGCCGGCTTCGGGTGATTTCACCTATACATTCTGCTGTGGGCCGGATGACTCCGAGTACTCTACGGGTGGCGTCCATCACCGGAAGATTGATCTGCTGGATGGTGCGTAAGGCTTTTGCCGATGCTGTGTTACATGCCAGTATCACCAAAGGACATCCCAATTCAAAGAGTTTGCCTACTGCCTGCAAGGTGAACTCGTAAACCACTTCAAAAGAACGTGGCCCGTATGGACAGCGTGCGCTGTCTCCCAGATAGATGTAATCATATTCGGGCATCAGTCCGCGTATCTTGTCCAGAATGGTCAGACCACCGTAGCCGGAGTCGAACACACCGATAGGGCCGGTTGAAAGGGGGGAAGATGGGATCATGGCGGTATAGCTATATAATAAGGGCACGGGTTACACGGATGATCACGGTGCTGAAACCTGTGAAATCTGTGTAACCCGTGCCCGTAAAGGTCTTTAATTTAATTATTTGATTCCTACTTTTGCTTTGACAGCAGCAGTTACATCTGTGGACTGCGCTTCGTTGATGTAAGGAATTTCTGTTCTGTTCAAGTCGAAGATGTAAGTATATCCACCTTCCTGGCCCACTGCTTTGATGGCGTCTTCAATTTTCTTGTAGATGGGTTCCATCATCTCAGCGTATGACTTCTGCAATTGCTGCTGGGCATCCTGCTGGAACTGCATTCCTTTTTCCTGTAATTCCTGCAATTCTTTCTGGCGTCTTTCCTGAATGTTCTTGGGAAGGTTGGCCTGTTCCTGTTGGTATTCGGTATATTTTTTGGTCAGCTCATCTGTCGCGCGTTTCATTTCATCCTCGTATTGTTTCTGCATGGCTTGGATGTCAGTTTGCGCCTTGGTGAATTCCGGCATGATGGTAAGTACATCTGTAGATTTAAGATGCCCGAATTTCTGAGCAAATACACTCATCGGAACGATAAGTAAAAGTAGTAAAGCAATTTTCTTCAACATAGTTCTATTTTTTATTAGTTATTGCAAATTTGGTTTATCGGTTGCAAATGTAGGAAATTAATTTGAATATCCTAATCTTGAGAGCACTTCATTACTGATATCAATGCTTGGAGATGCGAAAATAATACTTTGGGCGGCGCCTCTGTCCACTACTGCCGCATATCCTTTTTGCTCTGAGATTTGTTTCACCGCTTCATAGATTTTATCTTGAATCGGGGCGATTAAGGCTTCCTGCTTTTTGGCCATTTCACCTTCGGGACCGAAGTATTTCTTTCTCAGTTCGGCTGCTTCCTTTTCTTTTGCCACAATCGCTTCTTCTTTTTGCGTCTTTTGTGCGGCCGACAGGGAAGCCGAGGCTTTCTGGTATTCCTTATACAGTGTTTCCGCTTCTTTTGCTTTCGCTTCCACCTCACTTTGATATTGTTGTGAGGCTTTATTCAGTTGGTTGTTTGCTTGTTCGTATGCGGGAATATTCTTCAGGATATATTCCATATCGATCAAGGCAAACTTTTGAGCGCTGGCTGTGAATGCACAAGCCACAAACAATAGAGATAATAGAATAGCCTTTTTCATAATCGCTTTGTTTTTAGTTATTAAAACTCTTGTCCTAAGATAAAGTGGAACTGGCTTCCGCTGTAACGGCTTGAACCGTTGATCTTGTCGAAACCGTATGCCCAGTCAATACCCATCATACCAATCATCGGCAGGAAGATACGGACACCGACACCTGCCGAGCGTTTCAGCTGGAACGGGTTGAACTTGCTTACGTCTGTCCATGCGTTACCTCCTTCGATGAAGCCTAGCGCATAGATACTGGTCGAGTTTTCCAGCATCAACGGGTATCTTAACTCTGCGCCTAAACGTACGTAAGCGTAACCTTCACTACCGTAGGGGGTCAGTGAACCGTTTTCGTAACCACGCAGTGCTATGGTTTCGGAAGCATAGCTGGTGCTGTAGCCTGTCATACCGTCACCACCCATATAGAATGTTTCAAACGGTGATTTCTTGTACTTGTTATAATGACCCAGCAAACCGAATTCTGCACGTGTCATGATAACCGGGCATTTCTGGCCACCTGTGAGGGCGGTGTAGGTTTTCGATTTGAATTTCCACTTGTGGTATTCAATCCAGTTGAACATGCTGGCCGCTTCGTCATAATCATCTTTACCGTATACCGAGTAGTCCTTGTTGCTGAACAGTGAGTACGGAGGGGTCAGCTGTACGGAAGCCGAGAACTCAGAACCGCGGCGCGGGAAAATCGGGTTGTCCGTAGAGTTACGTGCCAGAGTCAGGTTCAAACTCAAATTGTTGCAGTTACCGGTTGACATATATTCTCCATTGTTCAACTTGATATACAGGTAACTCCAGTCTTTCAATATGAAACGCTGGTACGAGAGCTCGGCCGACAGCGTAAAGTAGTCATCCGGCCATCTCAGACGTTTACCCCAGCCGATGGATGCTCCATACATCTGGATGGACTTGTCGGGGTCATAGTAGGACTCATAGTTGTTGTAGCCACCACCATAATAACTACCGTAACCGCTGTAATAATTATAGTAGTTGTTCATATAAGCAGAGTTATAGTAGTTGCTGCTGATATCTGTCTGGATGGAGTAGAAAGCCGAAACTGAGAATGAGTTCGGGCGTTTCCCGCCAAACCATGGGTCAAAGAACGATACACTATATGATTGATAGTAACTACCGTTGGTCTGTCCGCTGACGGTCAATGTCTGTCCATCGCCTTGTGGCAGGAATCCGCGATAGTTGTCACTCTTATGGAACAAGTTTGACATAGAGAAGTTCGTGAACTTCAAGCTTAACTTACCGATCACACCGGTCTGTCCCCAACCTGCCGAGAACTCTACCTGGTCGTTTGCTTTAGATTCCAGGTTCCAGTTGATGTCTACAGTACCGTTGGTGGGATCCGGCTGGACATCCGGCTGGATGTTTTCAGGGTTGAAGTGTCCCATCTGGGCTATTTCACGATAAGAACGTTCCAAAGCTTCCTTGCTGAACAGGTCACCCGGTTTGGTTCTCAGCTCACGACGTACCACATTTTCATACAAACGGTCGTTACCGTTGATGCGCACTTTGCTGATAGAGGCCTGGGGACCTTCCTGAATACGCATTTCCAGGTCGATGGAGTCGCCGTCTATGTTCACTTCTACCGGGTCAAGGTTGTAGAACACGTATCCTTTGTTATAGTAGTAGTTGCCAATGGCGTCTTCATCACCGGTCAGACGCTCGGTCATCAATTTCTGGTTATAAACATCTCCTTTTTTCATGCGGAGCTGTTCGTTCAGCCAGTCCGAAGCGTAGATGGTGTTACCTACCCAGGTCACGTTACGCAGGTAGTATTTGTCACCTTCTTCTATTTTCATGTACACATCGACGGTACGGTCATCGTACGGAGAAATGCTGTCCACTACGATTTGGGCGTCGCGGTAACCCAGCTCGTTGTATTTGTCGATGATATGCTGCTTGTCTTCTTCGTATTTCTCTTCAATGAATTTCTTGGTACGGAAGAGGTTGACGAGTTTGTTTTTCTCGTTTGTCTTCTTCATGACACGTTTCAATTTCTTGTCGCTCAACACTACGTTTCCGTCAATGGTGATCTGGTGGACTTTCACCTTTTCTTTCTTGTCAATCATCACATCAACATCCACTTGGTCCTTGTTGTCGGCCAAATCACGCTCTACAATGGTTACTTCGGCATTTTTAAATCCTTTTTCATCGAAGTGCTTCTTGATCAATATTTTGGCACGGTCTATCAAGTTGGGAGTAATCTGGCTTCCTTTTACCAGACCTAGTTTGGCCTCCAGATCTTCGCGCTCGCTTTTCTTTACCCCGTGATAACGAATGTCGGCAATACGCGGGCGTTGGGCAGGATGATTTTCAAGTAGATCTTGTCCCCGACTATTTTCTCGGCTATGATTTGTACATCCGAGAACAATCCGTGACGCCAGTAACGTTTTACGGCGGTGGTAATGTCGTCTCCCGGAACAACAATGGTCTGTCCTACTGATAGTCCTGAAAGTCCGATCAATACATAGTCTTCATAGTTTTTTACCCCTTCTACTTTGATTCCGCCGATTTCATACTTCTTGGGTGTCCCGGAATAAAGTATGACTGGATTGTCGTTTTCTTCTACGTTTGCTTCTTGGGCGTAGCTGCCTGCTGAGAAGCAAAATAGGCATGTAAGCGTTAATAGTATAAGTGAAATACGATATAGCATTTTATCTAACTTTATATTTGTTCACTGGTTTTGCCGAAACGGCGTTCTCTTTTCTGATAATCATAAATGGCTTTGCAAAACTCTTCTTCGCGGAAGTCCGGCCAGAATGTTTCACAAAAATATAGTTCGGAATAAGCACATTGCCAAAGCAGATAGTTGCTGAGGCGTATTTCTCCTCCGGTACGTATCAGTAAATCCGGATCGGGCATATAGTTCGTGCTTAAATGCGTACTGATCAAATGGTCGTCAATGCTGTCAATGGCCAGCTTGTCGTTCTGAACCTTGGCTGCTATTTGTCTTACCGCTTCTGTTATTTCCCATTTGGAAGAGTAGCTTAAAGCAAGTGTCAGACACATACCGGTATTGGTTGAGGTATGTTCAATGCACTGGTTCAACCGTTCCAGTACTTCTGCCGGTAATTTCGCCGTGTCACCGATGATGCGGAAACTGATGTTGTTTTTCATGAAAGTTTCTTCTTCAATGGAGTCCATCAAAAGGCTCATCAGAGCAGCGACTTCATCTACCGGACGATTCCAGTTTTCGGTAGAGAATGTATATAGTGTCAAGTATCTGACTCCCAGTCTGGCCGCTTCTTCTGCAATGATGTGTACAGTCTCTGCACCGGCTTGGTGTCCGAAGCTGCGTACCTGTCCACGTTGTTTGGCCCATCTTCCATTTCCATCCATTATAATGGCTACATGGGCGGGGATACGGCTTTTGTTTATTTGCTCTCTATATGGCATGTCGCAATCTGTTTTATATGACTCTCTTTGACTTTATTCTTTGGAATCGAACCCCAGCTTGTTGATTCTTCCTCTCCATACTTGTCCGCTCCGGCTCCATATTATCCATAAGAAGTTGTTCTTGTCTATGACGTAAGAATAGTTGCCGTTTGCCTGGTTATACAGATCGGTGAATTCTGTAGGGAAAAATACATATTTTGAGACCGGTTTCCATGTAACGCCTTGATCGGTTGATCCATAGAATCGGCTGAAGGCGGGAATGTCTTTGCCGAAACTTTTGCCCGGACCGCCGAAAGCGTATAGCTGGTCGTTGTAATGAATCATGGTTATATTGGCCAGCTTGGGGCAATAAAAGCTGTCGTTTGCGACTGTAGGATAATCCGCCCAACTGTTTTCTGTGGTCAGCCTGGTCCATACAGTGGAGGTTGTGTCGGTTGCAACGGGGCTTTCACCCATGAGCACTATACGGTCTATGAATTTATTGGTTACCAACGGGTAAGCTGCGTATGACGACTGATTTTCCGGGAAATTGGCCGGAACTTCTCCGCTCGTATCCCATGCCAGACCGTCTTCGCTTTCCATAAACCGGTTGTTGGTGTCTATGGCGTACAACTTGTGGTTATACTCGGAATAAACACTGGCGGTCAACTTGTTGAACCGGGCGTTAGTTCCGACTTTGCTCCAACTGTTTCCGTTGGAGGAATTGTATAAGTCATTGCCGGCAAGTATGTATAACTTGTCTCCCCATGCCATGGCGGAAGTATAGTCTGCGTTAAGCATGTCTTCAGGTAAAGTTTGTAAAGGCGTCCACGTTCCTCCATCATTGATGTGGGTGCTTGTAACAGCGACACGGTTGCCTTGCTGTGCGAAAACGTAAATATAGTCTCCTAGTGTGACGGCTTTCTGTGCCTGGATGGTGTTGTCGAAGCTGTTCCCTCTATAGCTCCATTGCAATGAGTCGGGAACTTGTTTGTGTACATTTATCTCTGCTTTGTAGATAGGTCCATAGACTCCGCTCATAGCCATCACTTTGAACTGGACCGGTTTCTCGAAGTTCAGGGAGTCGGTTTCATTCCACAGAGAATCTTTGTCTTCCGCGACAATGAAAACTCCAATCCCGTCTGACTTTATACTGACTAGGACTTTACTGATGTCTGTGCCGACGGGCAAGGAGTCTACGTTGTAGATGTGTCTTGTCTTTTGGTTGATGGCGAAAGGATACTTCGCACCGTCAACGGTGAATGTCAGCGTTGTGTCTTTCCCATTGACCTCTTTGGTGTATTGAGTCTCAATTTTATCTTTTATAGCAAAAGCGGTAATGCTTGATTCTGAACTATATTCTATTTCTACTTCGTTGTCGTCCAAGCAAGATGTAATCATAAAAGCCGCAGCTAGCAGACTTGTGATGACAGTCAAAAACTTTATTTTCATTTGCAAATGAGTCTATTGTTACAAGTCGCAAAAGTAGGAAGATTTTTTTCTATACAGAAGTTTTGGGACAAGTTTTATATTAATTTATAGATAAACTTGCCCTTTTTCTCTGTCAATCAGCCTCATTTTGTCTCCGGATTTGCGGATGGACGGCATGTGTCATTTCTCTTCCAAAGTATATTTTATTCAATTTAAAGTATTTTTTTTGAATGAAGGGTGCCTGTATCCCATTGTTCAGGCACAGTGGAGCCTTTTCTATAAAGCTTCATCCCATAAGCCGGAGTCTATGAAAGACTGTAATAAAATACTTCCACCTTCTACTAGAAGTGATTGTATTTTGTTCTGATATAGGACTTCCATGATTTGTGGCAGGATGTCTTTGCTGAAATCCAGTGGTATGTATGTTGTTAATGCATTTGGCTGGTGGTGGGATTCCCGGGTGAATACGAATGTCCTTATCCTGCCGTTGAAAAGTTCCAGATCCCGGGGTAAGGTCAGGTCTTTGTCTATGACCAGACGAAGGGGGTGCGTGCCGTACCAGTTCCGGGTGGATAAGGAGGGGTTGTCGAGTAATGCCGTGCGGCGCCCCACCAATATGGCGTCGTGTTCGGCGCGTTTCTTGTGTGCCAGCAGGCTGGTCAGCGGACTGGATAGTATGACCGGTTTTCCTTCTGTGCGGTTCATGTCGATAAAGCCATCGGCGGATTCTGCCCATTTCAAGGTTATGTATGGGCGTTTGAACGTGTGGAATGTAATGAAACGTCTTATCAGGTGCCGGCATTCTTCCTCTAATACTCCTACGGTCACTTCGATACCGGCTTTGCGCAGCTTCTCGATTCCTCTGCCGGCTACCATGGAAAACGGGTCCATGCAGCCTATGACGACTTTTGGGATTCTCTTTTCTATAATCAGATCGGCGCAGGGAGGGGTCTTCCCATAGTGGGAGCATGGTTCCAGGCTTACGTAAATGGTGGATTCCTTCAAGAGATTTTCGTCTTTGACGGAACGTATGGCGTTTACTTCGGCATGCGCCTCTCCGCAACGGATGTGGTATCCTTCTCCGATGATGGTGTCGTGGTGCACAATGACAGCGCCTACCATCGGGTTGGGGGCTGTGTTGCAGAGCCCGTTGTATGCCAGTTGCAGGCAGCGGGAAATATATTTTTCATCTTTTGTCATAACGATCTTGTTTAAATTCTTACTTTTGCATATAAAATGACATTATGAATCCTGTTGTATCTTACATAAAACAAACCTTGCAGGGATATTATCCCGATTCTGAACTTGTGCCTATGGCTAAGTTGCTGCTTACACAAGTTTTCGGCATGTCTGTTGTTGAATTGTATGCAGGCAAAGATACTACTTTTTCAGTGAATGAGCAGAAACGGTTGGATGATATTCTGGTCCGTCTGCAAAAACTGGAACCTATTCAATATATAATAGGTAGGGAAGAGTTTTATGGTCTTACCTTTGAGGTGAATGAACACGTGTTGATTCCACGCCCGGAAACGGGGGAGTTGGTGGATTGGGTGATACGGGAACATAAGCATGGCCGGGTTAAAATATTGGATATTGGTACGGGAAGCGGCTGCATCGCTGTCTCTCTGGCAAAGAATCTGGAAGCGGCGGAGGTTGTTTCATGGGATGTCTCGGAAAAGGCGTTGCAGGTTGCGGAGCGTAATTGTAGACGGAATGGGGTTCGTGTGACGCTTGAACGAAGGAATGTGCTGCTTGCTTCTCCTGCCGGTGAGCGGTTTGATGTCATTGTCAGCAACCCACCTTATATTACAGAAAAGGAGAAGGCGGATATGAGTGCTAATGTGTTGGAATGGGAGCCGAAGTTGGCTTTGTTTGTGCCGGATGACAACCCTTTGTTGTTTTATCGGAAAATAGCGGAGCTGGGCAGAGATATGCTGGTGCCTGGCGGAAGGCTTTACTTTGAGATTAATCGGGAGTATGGCGGGCAAACGGTGGATATGCTGGCTGGTTTGGAATATAAAAATATAGAATTGAGGAAAGATATCTTTCAAAATGACAGAATGATAAAAGCGGAAAGATGAGATGAAAGGAGAATTAAGTGAGAATGAGTTGAGGTATAAGGCGGAAGCGTATTGTTCCTCGATGGAACGTTGTGTGGCGGATGTGGAGACTAAATTGTCGCAATGGGGGGCGGCTCCGGAAATGATGGAGACAATCGTCAGGCATTTGCAAGATGAGAGATACATTGACCAGAAGCGTTTTTGCTCGGCTTTTGTGCGTGATAAATACCGTTTTAATCAATGGGGCAGGGTGAAAATCAGTCAGGCTTTGCGCATGAAGAAGATCCCTGCGGATGTTATAGCCGAAGGGCTGGAGGAGATAGATGAACAGGAATATATGGAGATTCTGTCCGGCTTGATCGAGCAGAAAAGAAGAAGTGTGAAAGCATGTACGGAATACGAGCGGAATGGGAAATTGATTCGTTTTGCTGTTGGTAAAGGATTTGAAATGGAGGCTGTCTGCCGTTGTGTAAAGCAGGCCGGAGGAGATGATGTCTATCTGGACTGATCTTTGGAATTTGTTTTTTCCGCGTAGTTGCCTGCTTTGTGGACGGCAGCTGGTGACGGGAGAAAGAGTGCTTTGCCTGAAATGTTTGTCAGGACTTCCGCGCACTCGATTCCATTTATGGAAAGATAATGCTGTGGAATGTAATTTCTGGGGGAAAATACCGGTGGAACATGCCACTTCTTTTCTCTTTTATACAAAAGGAGGGAATGTCCGACAGTTGTTGTACGAACTGAAATATCATGGTAATCAGGAAGTGGGGGAGGTGATGGGACGGGTGATGGCGTCCGAACTGATGCATTCCCATTTTTTCGATGGGATAGATCTGATTGTCCCTGTCCCGTTGCATCAACGTAAAAAACGTTTGAGGGGGTATAATCAAAGTGAGTGTCTGGCACGGGGAATTTCGGTGGTGACAGGTATTCCGATGGATACTGAAATCGTGATAAGGAACAGGTGTAATGATACACAGACGCATAAAGGACAATATGCAAGATGGGAAAACGTGCGAAATTTGTTTGCCTGTATTTCTCCCGACGGACTGAGGGGAAAGCACCTCCTGCTGGTGGATGATGTGCTGACAACAGGGGCTACGGTTGTTTCCTGCGCCGATGCCTTTCGTGACATACCCGGGTTGCGTATCAGTGTGCTTACTTTGGCGTTGGCAGGGGAATCCTGATAACAACAACTATTTTTTAGAAAAATACCTTGTCCGATTTTTCATTATCTCGATGTATTTCTATATTTTTGCACAATATTTATCAGATATAGTTGAGTTATGAAGACTTTAGAAAAATTATTCGCAGAGAAATTACTGAAGATTAAGGCTATCAAGTTGCAGCCGGCTAATCCTTTTACTTGGGCGTCCGGTTGGAAGTCGCCTTTTTATTGTGATAACCGCAAAACTCTTTCGTATCCTTCTCTTCGTAATTTTGTGAAACTTGAGATTAGCCGTATTGTCCTGGAAAAGTTCGGTCAGGTAGATGCTATTGCCGGTGTGGCGACAGGTGCTATTCCTCAAGGAGCTTTGGTGGCTGAAGAATTGAACCTGCCGTTTGTGTATGTTCGTTCTACTCCGAAAGACCATGGCTTGGAAAACCTGATTGAAGGTGAACTTCGTCCTGGCATGAAAGTCGTAGTTATTGAGGACTTGATTTCAACTGGCGGCAGCAGCTTGAAAGCTGTGGAAGCTATCCGTCGTGACGGATGTGAAGTGATTGGTATGGTCGCTGCATTTACGTATGGTTTCCCGGTGGCAATTGAAGCATTCAAGGCGGCAAAAGTAAACTTGGTTACCTTGACTACTTATGAAGCTGTATTGGAATCAGCCTTGAAAACCGGATATATTAATGAAGAGGATGTTCCGGTTCTGGACAACTGGAGAAAGGATCCGGCTCATTGGGAGGCTGGCAAATAAGTTATAGTTTTAAAACAAATATAGTATGAAGAGAACCGTTCGGGAATTTTTATGGATTTCCGGATTGTTCTTTTCGTGTTTTATAGAGCAGGTATTATGGCACAATTTGAGAGTAGTGTGAAATATGTTCCTTACAGTCAGGAGCAGGTGTTTAATAAGTTGTCGGATTTGAGTAACTTGGAATCTGTACGTGATAAACTGGCTGACAAGGTGCAAGGTATGGAGTTTGACAGAGACTCTTTGAGTTTTACAGTGCAAGGCATAAGCATCACTTTGCGTATTATAGAGCGTGAGCCTTATAAATGTATTAAATTCGAGAGTGAGAAGTCTCCGGTTCCGATGAATTTGTGGATTCAGATTCTGCCGGTAGAGTCTGGACAGGCAAAACTGAAAGTGACCATTCGCGCAGAAGTGAACATGTTTATGAAGGCGATGGTGACTAAACCTTTACAGGATGGCGTGGATAAACTGGCCGAGATGTTATCAATGATTCCTTATTAAAATAAACAAATTATGGCACAGAAACTTTGGGAAAAAAATGTCCGGGTAAACGATGAGATTGATCGTTTTACTGTAGGACGTGACCGTGAAATGGACCTTTATCTGGCTAAACACGATGTATTGGGCTCAATGGCGCATATTACCATGTTGGAAAGCATTGGTCTGCTTACAGCCGGAGAATTGGAAATCTTGTTGGCAGAATTGAAGAATATCTATGCTTCTGCCGAAAAAGGGGAATTTGTAATAGAGGATGGTATAGAGGATGTGCACTCACAAGTGGAATTGATGTTGACCCGTAAGTTGGGAGATGTCGGAAAGAAAATTCATAGTGGACGTTCACGCAATGACCAGGTGCTGGTGGATTTGAAGCTGTTTACTCGTGCGGAATTAAAAGAAGTGGCCGAAGAGGTGGAACAACTTTTTCATGTACTGATTTCTCAAAGCAATAAATATAAGGATGTGTTAATGCCGGGTTATACTCATTTGCAGATAGCGATGCCTTCTTCCTTTGGCTTGTGGTTTGGCGCGTATGCTGAGAGTCTGGTGGACGATATGATGTTTCTGCAGGCCGCATTCAAAATGTGCAACCGCAATCCGTTGGGCTCTGCTGCCGGGTATGGCTCTTCTTTCCCGCTCGACCGTGAGATGACCACCCGTTTGTTGGGGTTTGACTCGATGAACTATAATGTGGTGTATGCGCAGATGGGGCGTGGCAAGATGGAGCGTAATGTGGCATTTGCTTTGGCTTCTATTGCCGGGACTGTTTCAAAAATGGCTTTTGATGCTTGTATGTTCAGCAGCCAAAACTTTGGCTTTGTGAAACTTCCGGATGAATGTACTACCGGTTCCAGTATTATGCCCCACAAAAAGAATCCTGATGTGTTTGAATTGACACGGGCAAAATGCAACAAGTTGCAGGCTCTTCCTCAGCAGATTATGATGATAATGAATAATTTGCCTTCGGGGTATTTTCGTGATTTGCAGATTATAAAAGAAGTTTTTTTGCCTGCGTTCCGGGAATTGAAGGAGTGTTTGCAGATGGCTGCCTATATTATGGACAAGATTAAAATCAACGAACATATTCTGGACGATGACCGTTACCTTTATATATTTAGTGTGGAAGAGGTCAATCGTCTGGCTTCTGAAGGCATGCCGTTCCGTGATGCTTATAAAAAGGTGGGCTTGGACATAGAGGCCGGTAAGTTCACTCATAACAAGAAGGTGCATCATACTCATGAGGGTAGTATCGGTAATTTGTGTAATGACAGGATCGAAAGTTTGATGCGGCAAGTAGTGGACGGGTTCAATTTCTCGGTTATGGAACAGGCTGAACGAAGCCTTCTGGGTAGATAAGAATAATTATAAATCGTAATGGTATGAAATATCAACCTTCGGCAGACCGTTATAGTAAAATGCAGTATAAATATTGTGGGAACAGCGGCCTGCTTTTACCTCGTATTTCTTTAGGCCTGTGGCATAATTTTGGCAGTGTGGACGATTTCGGTGTGGCGACCGATATGATTAAATACGCTTTTGATAGTGGAGTTACCCATTTTGATCTAGCTAATAATTATGGTCCTGTTCCGGGAAGTGCAGAGATTAATTTCGGTAAAATCCTGAAGGAAAATTTTCAGGGTTACCGTGATGAACTGATTATTTCCTCAAAAGCAGGACACGAAATGTGGAATGGACCTTATGGAGGAAACAGCTCGCGTAAGAATCTGATGGCCAGTATTGATCAAAGTTTGCACCGTACCGGTTTGGATTACTTTGATATATTCTATAGTCATCGTTTCGATGGTGTGACTCCTGTTGAGGAAACGATGCAGGCATTGATTGATATAGTGAAACAAGGAAAAGCATTGTATGTGGGTATTTCAAAGTATCCACCTGTGCAGGCAAAGGCGGCTTATGAAATATTGAGGAGTGCCGGTGTGCCGTGTTTGATCAGCCAATATCGTTATAGTATGTTTGAACGTGCTGTGGAGGCGGAGTCATTGCCGTTGGCAGCTGAACAAGGTTCCGGTTTTATTGCATTTTCGCCTCTGGCACAAGGATTGCTGACTAATAAATATTTGCATGGTATTCCGGAACATTCTCGTGCGGCTCGTGCTACCGGATTCTTGAAAGTAGATCAAGTGACAGAAGATAAAGTGGAGAAAGCACGTCGGTTGAATGAGGTGGCTGTACGTCGTGGACAGACTTTGGCCGAGATGGCATTGGCATGGGTCTTGAAAGACGAACGGATGACTTCTGTTATTGTGGGGGCAAGCTCTGTGAAACAGCTGGCAGATAATCTTCATGCGTTGGATAATCTGGCCTTTACTGATGAAGAATTGGCTGAAATAGAGGGAATTTTACGATTGTGAATAAAAAAACGGGTGTAAAGTTTGGTTGGTATTATAAAATGGCTTATCTTTGCACCCGTTAAAACAAAACGCGGAAATAGCTCAGTTGGTAGAGCATAACCTTGCCAAGGTTAGGGTCGCGAGTTCGAGTCTCGTTTTCCGCTCTCTCTCGTCGAGGATGCTCGAATGGTGGAATCGGTAGACACGAGGGACTTAAAATCCCTTGGCCATTGCGGCTGTGCGGGTTCAAGTCCCGCTTCGAGTACAGGATAAGATCGCAAGCTTTTAATTATAAATAGCTTGCGATTTTTATTTTTGTGGGTTGCACCACTTTTATGCCACAGATAATCAATTGGGGGGCACTTAGTAATAAACCTGTGTTTACTTGAAAGAAAGTAGTACCTTTGCAAAAAAAATAATTCAATAGAAAAGAATCGGAGTACCTGTAAAATCCTGTGTTTGTCCGAAGAACTGTCCAATTTTGTAAAGGAAGAATTTCAGCGCACTTGCATGATTTGTTTCCAGAAGAAATTTTATGCTTCTGGGTGGATATAATGTTATGGTAGAATTTCTTATAAAAACAGGTTTAATCATTATAATAACTATTCAGGTTATTGGTTTGTGACATCTTTTTCCGATATTTGTGTGGTTGAAAAAGATAAATACTATGTTGAAACAAATTCTTCTTATATGGTTGTATTTTTCTGCCTTGCCTTTGTTTGGTCAGAGTTTGATTGATATTAAATATTATTCAGTTCAGGATGGGTTATCACAGAAAAATATTCAGAATTTCATTCAGGATGATAATGGTTATATATGGATGGCTACATGGAACGGACTAGAGCGTTTTGATGGATATTCTTTTACTAATTATAAAACTTATCCTGAAAGTGATGTACGTATAACGAATCATCGTTTTACCAATATTGAAAAAAGTTCTCTGAATAATATTTGGTGTCAGACGTATGATAAACATTGTTATCTGTTTAATACCCGTACTTATCAGTATGAAGATCCCTTTCTTTTCAACAAGGGGGGGAGAACTCAGTTGAAAAACTGTATGTATTGCGTAAAGGGATAACATGGGCTGTAGGTGTACAAAATGAGTTATTCCGTTTGGATGAAAATAGATTTCCTGCTACGGAGTCAGTGCAATTATATACTGGAAAAACAGAAAATAACATAGGAGACAGTATCTATACTGTGATGCAGGACAAGGATGGAGATGAATGGATTCTGACAAATAAAGGAACTACAATTGTAGGGAAGAAGAGTATGGCAAATCTTATGCCTTTTAAGTTTATGGTAGAGAATGCAGATGATATCTATCTTGCTACTTCAAAAGGCTTTTTTGCCCGATATGACTATCAGAGTCAAAATGTAGTTCCATGTGTCCCCGATGAACCTATGTCTGAGATTATCGGATTGACATCTTTATCTGACCATAAAATCGCTATTTTACAGAGAAAAGAGATTCGGTTTTATAATCCGGAAACAGGCAAGTTTACTCTTTATAAAATGCCTGTAGAGATTAGTCCTGATATATATCAAGATAGAAAAGGTATTCTTTGGTTGCTGGGAGTCACGGGCGGGGTCATTCGTTTGGATTGTACTACTGAGGATATTATCTTATTAAGTTATCCTAAGTTAAAGGAAGTTCCTTTTACCAAGCCTCGTACTTTTATACATGAGGACGAGTATGGTTGTATTTGGGTGAATCCTGTAGAAGGTGAGTTATATTTCTATAATCCGATGACTAGATCTTTGGAACAGGCTTATGTTTATGAGAAAGGAGTGAGAGTACCAATCTCATTTCAGGCTTTCAGCTATTTTATTGATCATCATAAAAATCTGTGGTATGCCACTCCGGGAAGTGAATTAGGATATCTTTCTTTTCATCAAAGTGGATTGGATTATATAATCAACAGACATAAAGAGTCTGCCCGTTCGTTGATGGAGGATCATCGCAAACGTGTATGGATTGGTTGGAAACGGAATCATAAAACTCAACCGGGAAACATCTGTCTTTATGATTCGTTAGGACAGTGGATAGGAAATATTTCGCAAAAAGGAAAAATAGTGGCGGATCAGTCTGTCTCATTTAATGCCGATGTGTATTGTATTTATGAAGATAAAGATCATAACATCTGGATGGGGACTAGAGAAGACGGCTTGTTTTTATTCCGTTTTCAAGGGGAGGACAACTATCAGGTAACCTGTTACCTGCCCGATAAAGATAATCCTTACAGCATTTCTTCCAAGTCTATATTCTCTATTTTGCAAGATTCGTCTGGAAGAATATGGATTGGCACTTTCGGTGGAGGTATCAATTTGGTTGAGTCTGCTTCCGCAGGAGGGGATTTGAAGTTTATTCATTACGGTAATATTCTCAATAATTATCCCATTCATGTATGTGAGAAAGTGCGTTGTTTATATGAGGCGGCTGATGGAGTGATCTTGATAGGTACTACTGGCGGACTACTGTCTTGTTCTACAGATTTTCCCCGTCCGGAAGAGATTCGTTTTTTTCATAATGTTTGTGATGAGCGTTATTCCAGTTTGAGCAATAATGATATATTGGATATAACCCAAACTAAGGGTGGCAAACTGCTGGTAACTACTTTGAGTGGTGGTATTAATATTCTGGATGATGGTAGCGGTTTATCTGAAAGATTGAACTTTAAACATGACAATGCCACTAATGACCGATTACCGGATTTGTCACTGTCCAGCATAGAGGATCAAGAAGGAAATATATGGATCGTTTCAGAAAATAAGATTTCCAAATTTGATGCTGGTCTGAATCTGCTCGAGGAGTATAAAGATCAGATACAGATGGCAGAGACCAAGCCTGTTCTGCTATCTTCTGGTAAATTGCTTTTAGGATCACTATATGGTGCGTTATGTATAACTCCCGATGAGTTGCATAAGAGTGATTTCGTTCCTCCTGTCGTTTTTTCCCATCTTGACATTTATCAGAATAATACTTCTCGCAGGCAGGACATATATAGTAACGATGAGGCTCAGTACCTGCGGCCGGATGAGCGTAATTTCACTATAACTTTTGCTGCCTTGGACTATGTTAACTCTCCGGCTATAAAATACGCATATCGAATTAAGGGACTGAATGACCAGTGGATAGAGCTTGGAACTAATCGCTCTGCTAGTTTGGTGAATGTTCCTGCCGGCGATTATCTGTTTCAGGTCAAATCGACTAATGCCGATGGGGTATGGGTTGATAATGTGGCTTCTTTGTCCATACATATTGACCCTGTGTTTGGTGAAACTGTTTGGGCGGTATTGCTCTATATCACCCTGGCTGTGGTGATTATGTTGGTAGTGATCTGCATTGTGTTACGCATTACTAACCTGCAAAGAAGGATAGATTTTGAACAACAGATTTCTAACTTGAAACTGCGTTTCTTTACTGATATATCCCATGAACTTCGTACACCGTTGACGCTTATAGCCAGTCCCATTGACGAAGTTATCAGTAATGAGAAATTATCTGATGCAGGCCTGGAGAATATGCAAGTGGCCAAAAGAAACACAGACAGAATGTTGCGGCTCATCAATCAAATATTGGATTTTCGCAAGATACAGAATGATAAGATGAAAGTATTGGTGGAGCAAGTGGATGTAGTTCCTTTGATTTTAAAAATCTACGGTAATTTTGTCCCTATGGCTCATAAGCACCGTATTGACTTCAGGTTGGTTTGTCCGCTCGATTCCTTTGTTATGTATACGGATGTGGACAAATTGGAGAAGATTCTTTTTAATTTATTGTCCAATGCCTTTAAATATACTCCCGATGAGAAGACTATCTCCTTGTCTGTTACTTGCGAGAAACAGGTTTTGTGTTTGCAAGTAAAAGATGAGGGCAGGGGAATCAATGCCCAAAAGCTCAATCGTCTGTTTACCCGTTTTGACACGTTGGATGAGGCTGATCCTAATATGTCTACCGGCATAGGACTTTCATTGGTCAAAGAATTATTGAATCTGCTTCATGGTACAGTCAGAGTAGACAGTAAATTGGGTGAGGGCAGCAGTTTCTTTGTCAGACTGCCGGGGAGTCGCGATACGTTTGATGCTGATGCCAATGCCGAATTTATTCTGGCCGATGGTAAAAATTCCGGATCGGAGACAGTGGTACCTGATAATCTTGTAGAAGAAGAGGAAGATAAGGAAACACGGATTCTTATTATTGAGGATAATGAAGAACTTCGTCATTTTATCTGTGGCGTACTCGCCAGGGAGTATGTGGTTTTTGAAGCGGGTAACGGTCGTCAAGGGCTTGAAATGACTTTGAGCGAATTGCCTGATATTGTGATCAGTGACATTATGATGCCTGAGATGGATGGAATAGAGTACCTGAAACAAGTGAAAGGAAATAGTGATATCTGTCATATTCCTATCATCCTGTTATCTGCCAAGTCTTCGTTGAATGATCAGATTCAGGGGTTGGAATATGGAGCGGATGAATACATAACGAAGCCTTTCAGCTCTGCTTATTTGAAGGCCAGGGTAGATTCCTTGCTCAAGCAAAGGCAAATATTGTATGATTATTATACTTCAAAAATGAGAGGAGAGAAGGACACTGCTCTTATGGAACAACTTGCTCCTTCTACTCCCCAAGTTACTCATTTCGATGATGATTTCATCCGGAACATTCTTCAGAGTGTGGAAGAAAACATTCAGAATTCTGAGTTTAGAATTGATGATCTGGCCGAGGCCATGAGTATGAGCCGGACTGTATTCTATCGGAAAGTGAAATCGCTGATGGGAGTTTCTCCCGTAGATTTTGTAAAAACGATGCGGATTAAACGGGCGGTCCAACTTTTGGAACAGGATGAATTAACCGTATCCGAAGTAGGTATATGAGCGGGTTCACTACTCCGCAATATTTCAGCAGAGTGTTTAAAGAAGCAATGGGATGTACCCCAAAGGAGTATAAATTGAAGCATAAACCGATTGCTGGGCAAAATGTATAACTAATAGCCTAAATACTGCAACTTCCGCATAGGTGTCTTGCTTTATATTTGCATAGAATTATAAACATAATACAATACTATGCAGACAAGAACCGTTCAATTTTTGGCATCTTTGTTGTTTTTGACAACAGCCATATCTTCATGCGATGAAAAAGAAGTGTCTCCGTGGGATAGGATGGTCGGGGTTAGTAATCAGATTATACCTCCCGTTTTTCCCGATAGAACTTTTGTGATAACTGATTATCATGATGTGAAAGACACGCTTTATACAAATGCCATCAATCGGGCCATAGCCATTTGTTCCGAGCAGGGAGGTGGAAAAGTGCTTATTCCCGACGGAGAATTTTTCACTGCCCCCATTCGTTTGAAGTCCAATGTAAACCTTCATTTATCTGACAGTACAATTTTGAAGTTTACTGCAGATCCTTCCCTTTTTGATACTGTACAGACTCGCATAGAAGGAATAGATTGTTACAATATCTCTCCGTTGATTTATGCCTATGGAGAAACTAATATTGCCATCACCGGTAATGGGGTGATGGATGGCCAGGCTGATAGCAGTAATTGGTTCAGTGAAAGCAGAATTCGCGGTATGGTACAGGAAGATGGTAAGAAAATAAATGAGAAAACATTGCTGTATGAAATGAAAGAGGATTCTATTCCTTTTAAAGAACGTGTATTTATGCGAGAGAATGGCATGCGTCCTCAGTTTATTAATCTCTACAAATGTAAGAATATTCTATTGGAAGGATTTACTATCAACCGTTCGCCGTTTTGGCTCATTCATCCGTTGTTGTCCGAGAATATCACTGTCAGAAAAGTAAAGATGCAGAGTCATGGTTATAATAATGATGGTTGTGATCCGGAATCATGTAGGGATGTGTTGATTGAGGATTGTGATTTTGACACAGGCGATGATTGTATCGCCATCAAATCGGGACGTGATGAAGATGGCCGTTACTGGAATATTCCCAGTGAGAATATTATAGTCCGTCATTGCAGAATGAAGGATGGTCATGCCGGAGTAGCTATTGGCAGTGAGGTGACCGGAGGCTGCCGTAACGTATGGGTGGAAAATTGTACCATGGACAGTCCTGAACTCGACCGTATTATCCGTATAAAATCAAATGCCATGCGAGGAGGCGAAGTGGAAAACATATTTGTCCGGAATATTAGGGTAGGTGAATGTAAGGAGTCTATTTTAGGCTTTGAATTGAAATACTGGCATGTGGACGACGGACCGTATCTTCCTTATTTTCATAATATTCATTTGGAAAATATCACAAGTAAGAAGAGTCAGTATGTTTTGCATCTGGATGGTTTTGAAGATAAAATACGGGCGCGGGATATCTTTGTAAAAGATTGTACTTTTGATGGAGTGATGAAACCTGAGATTAATAAAGTAATTGGTGTTGAAAACATTCACTTTGAGAATGTAACGGTAAATGGACAGGATTTTAAAGGTGTATAAAGTAATGAACAGATTCGTATTTTTATTAAGTTTTCTTTTGATGGCATTGATGACGGTCACTCTTCAGGCTCAGAAAATAATTCCTTTGTGGCAGAATAATATGCCCAATAGCAAAGGTATAGTTCTTACTGATTCTGTAGCTAGGGAACGTGTGGTACAAGTCGGAATTCCCGCTGTTCATGTTTATGAACCGTCAAAGGCCGAGCGTACCGGTACGGCGGTACTGATCATTCCTGGTGGCGGATATGTGAAACTGGCACATGAAATCAGCGGTATCGCATTGGCAAAATGGTATAATACCTTGGGAGTAACGGCTTTTGTCCTGATACATCGTTTCCCGCAATCACCGGATGTAATAGAATCTTACAAAGCTCCTTTGCAGGATGGACAACGTGCCCTTCGCTATATACGTGCTCATGCGGAGGAATATGGAATAGATATTCATAAAGTGGGAGTAATGGGTTGTTCTGCCGGCGGTCATCTGGCCGCTTCATTGTGTGCTATTGATGAAGACTGGTCTAGAGTGGGCGATGCACTGGATGCATATAGTTGTAAACCTTCTTTTGCTGTATTGATATCTCCGGTTATTTCGATGGATGACGCTATTGTTCATAAAGGTAGCCGGACAAATCTGTTGGGAAAGTGGGAACAGGATATTGCTCTCAGAAACTTGTTTTCTTTGGAAAAACAAGTGGATGGCAACACGGCACCGGCTATCTTGTTTCATGCTTCTAATGATAAGGCTGTTTCTCCTTTGAACAGCATCGCTTATTATACAGCCTTGTATAAAGCGGGAATAGAGAAATCCTCACTGCATCTGTTTCCTGCCGGCGGACATGCCATCTCTTTGCGTGCACAAAGGGGAAGCACGGTTATATGGCCGGAGTTGGCTGAAGCTTGGTTGATAGAGAATGGATTTCTTTCTCCATTATAAAAGTCGATGATATTTATTCATTTAATTATAGAATGACACGTAAGTTATTAAAATAGCCCGTAATACATTGATACAGTGTGGCGTTTTCGCTACTGGATGGTCTATGGAATGGAAACTTTGGCTGCGCATCCGGAATTGCTGATTAGCGAGAGAACTCTATTGCGTGGAGTGGGACTGAAAGATTCCTATTGGTATGATGCACCTGAAACAGGGCAGACTTATGCATTTACTTATTTATAAAAACAATGTTATAATATTCACCGTAGGGACAGGTTTTATATTTGTTTCTACGGTGAGTATTTTTATTCTTTTCTTCAAAACCGGATTTTATAAAGTTTTGAACGAATAATGCAATGGTAGTTATGGGAAGTACGGCATCTTTGCAGTGCTAAAAACTTTAAATGATACTATAAATGAAAACAATGAAGAACATGAAACAAAGTAGGTTTATTTTGTTTGTGCTTTCATTCCTGGTGATGAGTATCGGGAATGTTTATGCACAGAATGTTACCGTGACAGGTACAGTTCTTGACAGTGCCGGTGAGCCTGTCATCGGTGCTAATGTAAAAGTGGCGGGGAAGTCATCCGTAGGAACCATTACCGATTTCGAGGGGAATTTCTCCTTGTCGGTCCCTGCGGACACGAAAAAATTGGAAATCAGTTATATCGGTATGCTTTCACAAGAGGCTGTCATTAAGCCGGGAACTCCGGTAAAGGTAATTTTGAAAGAAGATACGGAAGAGTTGGATGAAGTGGTAGTCATAGGTTATGGTACTGTAAAGAAACGGGACTTGACTGGTTCTATGACCTCTATCAAGCAAGCGGACATTGTTGCTGTTCCTACGACGAATGCTTTGGAAAGCCTGCAAGGAAAAGTGGCTGGACTGGATATGACTAAATCAAGTGGCCAGACAGGTTCGGGCCTGTCGTTTTCCATTCGAGGTAACCGGTCATTGAATGCATCGAATGCTCCGTTGATTATTGTGGACGGAGTACCCTATGGGACAGATATTGATATCAATCCCAATGTTATAGAATCTATGGAGATTCTGAAGGATGCTTCCTCCACCGCTATTTATGGTTCTCGCGGTGCTAACGGAGTCATCTTGATCACTACAAAGAAAGGGGCTGTAGGCAAAACCAAGGTTTCATATAACGGTTATTATTCCGTCAATTCCGTGGCTGCTTATCCCGATAGGATGAATCTGTCTGAATGGGCAGACTTCAAGAGAGAGGCTTATCGCGCGGATGGCCAGTGGGCAAGTCCCGAAGATGATGCCAAGATTTTCGGTTCTGCTTATGATGCGGTAAAATCCAATCAAAATGTAGACTGGGTGGATATGCTGATGCAAACGGGTAGCCAGATGTCCCATTCTGTTAATATCTCGAATGGTACGGAGAAAACAACATTCAATCTGGCTTTTGAATATATGTCCGAAGACGGTTTGGTGAAGATGGATAATATGGATCGTTATAACGCAACCTTGTCCTTGTCGCATAAGCTCACTGATAACTTGAAACTGAATGCCAATGTGGTGTATACCTATTTGGATCAGAACATCAGACGTGATCCTTTCAACCGTTCTATTTATTACTCCCCCTATGGAGATGTCTATAATGAAGACGGCTCCATCAATGTGCTTCCTTTTAATGACGGACAGACCATCAGTCCCATAGCCGAGGAAGTCCCCGGAGCCTATAAAAATAACCGGCTGACCAGCCATTTGGTGGGGAATGTAGGGGCTACTTGGAACATTATCAAGGACTTGACACTGACTTCGACTTTTGGCTTTGACAAGAAAGATATCCGTACAGGGCATTTTGCTGATACATATACGTTGGACGGAGCGGGAAATTACTCGCTGGCGGACGCTACCAATCATAGTGACGTCAATTGGTCGTGGGAAAATACATTGGCTTATTCATTCACATTAGGAAAACATAATCTGAGCCTGATGGCTGGTAACGCATTATATAAAAATGTGGCCGAGGAATATAAAGGTGCGGGGCATAACCTTATTTCATCCACTATGTTGTTTTATAATTTGGGTGGTTTGCAGGATAGTCAGCAGATATCCAGCAGTTATGTACAAACCACTATGGCATCTTTCTTCGGGCGTATCAACTACAAATTCAATGAGAAATACCTGATGACTGTGACTTTGCGTCAGGATGGTTCATCTGTACTGGCAAAAGATCATCAGTGGGGGTTCTTCCCTTCCGTGGCCCTGGCTTGGCGTATGAATGAAGAGAATTTCTTGAAGAATGTAGAACAACTTTCCAATTTGAAACTTCGGTTGAGCTATGGTATTTCGGGAAACAGTGCTGTTTCTGCCTATCAGACTCAGGGAGGATTGGGAAAGACCATGTATGCTTATCTCATAAATAATACGGAAAACGGAGCCTATGGCTACTATCCGGCTTTGACACCGAATTATAATCTGGGCTGGGAAAAAACAGCAACGGCTAATATCGGTATTGACTTCGGTTTCTTCAATAACCGTATCAGTGGTTCGTTGGATATTTATCAACAAAAGACATCAGACCTGCTGATGCAGAAGAAAGTACCTAGTTCTACCGGATATTCCATAGCATGGGATAATGTAGGAAAAACTGAAAATAAAGGGGTGGAATTAGTTATTAATACCCAGAATTTCAACCAAAAGGATTTTTCTTGGAATACCGATTATACGTTTACGTTGAATAGAGAGAAAATTACCGAGCTGGCAGATGGAACCGACCGTGATATCAGTAACGGCTGGTTTGTAGGACATGCCATCAAGACACATTATGGATTGGAGAAAATGGGTATCTGGCAACTTGACGAGGCTGAGGAAGCGGCCAAATATGGTGAGAAGCCCGGACGCATAAAGATAAAGGATCAGAATAAGGATGGTTCCATAGACAATGATAGCGACCGTGTCATCTTGGGTTCGGAAACTCCCGATTTCGTAATGGGGTTGAACAATACATTCAAATACAAGAACTTTGATTTGCGCGTTTTCATGTATTGGAGACAAGGGCAAATGTTGCATTCGGAAGCCAACGGTTACGGATCATACCGTATTCAGGGAGATCCGGGTATTAAAGTAAACTATTGGACACCGGAGAATCCTACGAATGAATTTCCCCGTCCGGAAAAAAGCTATTCGGATTCTTCCAAATTGAATGCACTGGGATACGTGGATGGTTCGTATCTGAAGATTAAAGAAATCACTTTGGGATATCAGTTACCTAAATCATGGATCGGGAAGATTCATGCTTCTAACATCCGTGTCTATTGTTCTTTGAAGAATTTCTTTACTTTCAGCCATTTGGACAATTATGATCCGAACGGGGAGGTTCTTTGAGCTATCCGATGACAAAACAAGCAGTATTTGGTATTAATGTTGATTTTTAAACAAGCGAACAAGTATGAATAAATTATATAAATGGTGTTTGCTCAGCTGTATGGCGGCAACCTTGAGTTCATGTAATGATTTCCTAACAGAGGAAAATCCCAGCGGATTGACCGCTGATACTTTTTATAAGACCGAATCGGGTGCGGAAGCTCTGATTAATTCATGTTACACACCGTTGCGTTTCTGGTATGGGCAGGAATATGCCACATCAATGACGGAGTTGGGGACAGATATATTTACCCGGGGAAATGGTTGTGCCGAGGCTGAACTTTCCGATTATAACTCGTCACTACAAGGTTCCAGCAATGCGATAACGAAAGAATGGGAGCGTTTGTATTCGGCTCTGAATACCTGTAACACCGCTTTGAACCGTTTGCCTGACTCCGAACTTTCAGCTTCGGTTAAAGATATCCGTATGGGGGAAGCCTATTTCTTGCGGGCTCTTTATCTGTGGCATATTGTAGAGACATGGGGAGGTGTTTATTTAACGACAGAAGAATGTACCGAGCCGTCAGGTTATGTTTACCGTTCGTCCGAAGAGGATTTTTATACTCAGATTATAGCCGATTTGAAAGAGGCGGTGGCTAAATTGCCGGCTTCCACTTCTGATTACGGGCGTGCTACCAAAGGTGCGGCCGAAGCGTTTCTGGCACGCGTTTATCTGTATAATAAAAATTATGAAGAGGCGTTGAAATATGCCCGTAATGTCATGAACAATTATGATTATAGCTTGGCGGAGGATTATTCGGACCTTTGTGATATTTATAAATGTAATGATGTAAAAGAGAATGTGTTTGTTTGTATGTACACAAAGAGTGAGATATTCGGAACTTCCATTGAAGAAGGTCCTGACGGGAAACCTATCATCTGGAGAACACCGGGTAATAATCCTTCACATCTGTTGTGGGTGATGTGCTATGATCAGGTACTCGATAAAGACGGTAAGAAACCTGTTACGCGCTCCATAGAATATGGTCGCAGCTTTAACAGATATATGCCTACGCTGTATTATCTGAACCTGTTCGATGAAAAGATGGATGCCCGTTATGATGATGTGTTTCAGCAGGCATGGATTTGTAACAATACGAACAGTGCTTATATCTCACCGGGAGATACGGCTATTTTCTTTACTAAATATAGTGTGTCCGATGCAGAGGAAGCTAAACACGATTATATTACCATAGATAAGGATTTTATTTACAATGCCGATGGCTCTATCAAGAATAGGGTTCAGAATGTGACTTTCAAGAAGTTCCTTGATCCGTCTCGTGAGTCTGTGAATTATACGGGAAGTGTGAGACATGGTGTGGTCATTCGTCTTGCCGAGTTGTATCTGATAGCTGCCGAGGCTGAATTATTCTTGAACGATAATGCTTCTGGAGCATCTTATATCAATGAGGTAAGGAGAAGAGCCGCTATTCCCGGCAAGGAAGTTGCCATGGAGATAAAGCCAGAACAGTTGACATTGGATTTTATTTTGGATGAAAGGGCTCGTGAGTTGGGAGGAGAGCAGCAACGTTGGTTCGATTTGAAGCGTACTGGTAAGCTGTTGGAAAGAGTAAAAGCGTACAATCCGGATGCGAAAGTGAATATAAAGGAGCATCATTTGCTACGTCCTATTCCTCAGACTCAACTGGATGCCATTATCAATAAAGAAGAGTTCGGGCAAAATGCCGGTTACAATTAAGTGTGCCTGTCAGGCCGAAGTTTGATTTCTGGTGAAGGTGTATCCTGATGATTGGCAGAGAAGTTATTTGGCTTGCAAAAGTTGGTAAATAACATAAGTTCGTTTTTAAAAAAGGCCTTGTCCTTTTTTTTAAACGAACTTATCTTTTTTAAAAAGAACAAGGTCTTTCTGGTTCGAACCGACTGCCTTTTTGTCTGAGGACTCTTGTAAGATTATGTATTAGGAGTAATCTCATATATAGGCTTATACATGAATCTTTATTCTGAAAACTTTATTTAATTCTTAGGTTTTTGTAAGTTTGCTAAATGAAATCTAATAGAAAATAGAATGAAAGCACTTAGAATAGTATTCATGCTTCTGACAATGAGTGTATTAATATTCCCGGGAAAAGCTCAGACTTGTTGGGACGATCTGGAGTTCAAACAGTTTTCCACTCCTGAAGGGTTACCGAATAGCATGGTTCACCAAGTTTATCAGGACCGTGACGGATATATTTGGATTCCTACTTTCTATGGATTGTTTCGTTATGACGGTTACGAGGTCCGTACCTATAAATCAAATCTTTATACCCCCGGTCTTCTGGTTAATAATAATGTGCTTTGTGTGGAAGAAGATTATTCTCACCGGCTCTGGATTGGGACTCACGAGGGACTTTGTATGCTTGATAAACGGACAGGAAGATGAAAAAATTGAAACTGGGTGGAGTCAGCAAACAACGGCTGAATGAAATTCATGTGACAAAAGAGAACCGGGTTTATCTGGGGTATATCCGTGGAATGGCTTATTATGATGAAATGCAGGATACCTTGGCTTTGATGACCCGGAAGAATTGTAGAGGGGACGTACCCGAATCTGTGAATATTCAAACGTTGTTTGAGGATGTAAATGGTGATTTGTTGATAGGCACCTGGAAGGATGGGCTTTATCGTTATTGCATAAAGGAAAATACATTTTTGCACTATCCGCCTTTAGATGAGGAGAACTCTGTTTTGGCTTTGTTTCAGGACTCCAGAGGGGTGATGTGGATAGGAACTAGTGGGGCCGGGCTGTATAAGGCCCATTTTTCATCCGATAGGAAAACGGTTTCTTTTGAAGGTTATAGACACGATGCCCGAAACGTTTCTTCTTTGCCGTCTGATTATATTTATTCTATTCATGAAGACTTACAGACACGTTCGCTATGGTTGGGCACTAGAGAGGGGGTTAGTGTGATGGAACTGGCTGATGAGGGAAAGTTTATCAATTATCAAGAATCTGGCTCTAAACATTATCTTCCTGTCCGCGAGGTGAACACAGTCTTTAGGGACCGAAGCGGATTAATGTGGATCGGTACTAAAGGGGCTGGTGTCTTTCATGTCGATACTCGGAAGCGTTCCTTTAATGTAATTTATCCTCGTGGCAACGATAAATCTTTTACAGATTTGATCTCTACATTGTATGTGGAAGAAAATGGAGCTCTTTGGATAGGTATGGGCTATGGATTGGATTATCAGCATGGAGGTAAAAAAGTGACATTGTTTCCTTCGAAACGTCCTTATCATATTTCTTATAGCCCGTTAACCCGTGAGGTATTGCTTGCTGTGCATGACGAGGGGATGATAGTTTGTCGTGACGGACAAATAATACATCAGTATAAGACCTCGAATTGCGGTTTTGTTCCTCATGATTTAGTGTATCTGGTTCATGAGGACCGTAAGGGGAACCGTTGGTTGTGTACCTATAAAGGACTTGGAGTGCGTTACCGGGACGGGCGTGAGTATTGTTTCAATCGTTTGTCCGGAGCAGACGAATTGCTTGGCCGGGAGATGACTACGATGGTGGAGGATAATGACGGCTCATTATGGTTGGCAACCAACAATAATGGTATTGTTCATGTTACAGGGGATATGGAACGTCCGGAATCGTTGCAGTGTAAGAACTATTGTATGGAGAATGGTTTGCTGCCGGTCAATACTCCTCTTTGTTTTTTGTTGGATAGAAGCGGACGGATTTGGGTCGGGACGGAGGGCAGCGGACTTTGTTTATATGATGTGCAAAATGATTGTTTCAAGTCTGTTCATAAGGAGTTTAATTTGCCCGGAGATATGGTTGGCAGTATGCAGGAAGATAATAGTGGTAATCTGTGGTTGGGCACCAATCAAGGGCTGGCAAAGCTGACCATATCCGGAAAGGAAAAGGGCAGGGTACGTATCTTTACTGTTGCCGATGGGTTGGCGGATAATTTCTTTAATCAAAATGCTTCTTTCTATCGTGAGGGTACTTTCTATTTTGGATGCAGCAGGGGAATTGTGACTTTCAACTCGGAAGTGGTGGAAGAGAAACAGGCTGATATTTCTTTATGCATAACTGATATCTTGGTGGATGGAAGGCCATTGGAACAGATGCCGGATAAGAACAGAAAGGAGATTACTCCTTTTACTCCCGATTTTACAGACAGATTAGTTATTCCTGCCTCATATTCCCATTTTACCATTTGCTTTGCATCGCTGACTTATAATCGTCCCCAGCAGAATAAGTATGCGTACAGGTTGCAAGGCTTTGATGCTGACTGGCATTATGTGGACGCTTCCAGCCGGACTGCCTATTATTCCAAATTGCCTGCAGGGGAGTACGTGTTTCAGCTACGGGCAACGAATGAGAATGGTGACTGGGGTGACGTGAGAGAAATGGAAATTAGTATTGAACCACCTTTCTGGGCTACTTGGTGGGCTTATTTTATTTATGTATTATTGGCTATACTGTTTATGGTATTGATATGGTGGGAGATTCGCCGGAGACTGTTATTGCGTAATCGTAAGTTTTGCAGGAAGGTGAGACGGACAAGGTGCATCATCTGAAATTGCAGTTCTTTACGAACATTCCTTCGGATGAAGAAAAGTTTTTGCAGGATGCTGTCGCCTGTGTGAACCGTCATTTGGATGATCCCGGTTTTGATGTTCCGCAGTTTGTAGATGAAATGGCAACCAGCCGTACAACGTTGCATAAGAAATTGAAATCCTTGACGGGATTGAATACGACTGGCTTTGTACGTAGTATCCGTCTGAAGGCAGCTTGCAGGATGATGGATGAAAATCCGAATATCCGCATTTCCGAACTGGCTTATAAGATCGGGTTTAATGATCCCAAGTATTTTTCTATCTGTTTTAAGAAGGAATTTGGTATGCAGCCTACAGAATATTCGATGAAATCGGGCAAAAACGCTTGAACATGCCAAGGTGGGCAAGGTTGAAATATGTTCCTAAAAGGTGGAGAAAACATGTTTCAACCTTATCGGGAGATGCTTCATCCCTGTAAAATGAATAGCTGATTACTTTTGTGACGTTAAAACTTTAATGTCTAATTTAAAAAGGTTGGCTAATGAAATCTAATTTCTATGGAAGCAGAAAATCGCTTGTAGCGATTGTGTTCAGCGTAGCTTTTCTTTCCGGAACCCCTGTGATTTATGCAGTGAACGAATCGCTCTCAATCCGTTCCTCACAACAGGTCAATGGTATAAAAGGAACGGTGAAAGATGCAAATGGTGAGGCTATAATCGGTGCAAGTGTGGTGGTGAAAGGAACTGCTAATGGTACAATAACCGATTTTGATGGAATGTTTACTATCTCCGGTGTATCGACGAATGACATACTGCAAGTCAGTTTTGTCGGGTATAAAACATTGGAAGTTCAAGTAAAGGACAAAAAAAACTTCAGCTTGATTCTGACAGAGGATACAGAGGTCCTGGATGAAGTCGTGGTGGTAGGTTATGGCACAATGAAGAAAACGGACGTGACAGGGTCTATGGCTTCTGTTTCTTCTGATAAATTGACCGCACGTGGAACTGTTCGTGTGGAGGACGCATTGCAGGGCTCTGTTCCCGGTGTCAATATTACTCAGTCAAACAGCCGTGCCAATGGTAAGTTTGATATTCAAATTCGTGGTCAGGCTTCCATTAATAATACGAGCGGGCCACTTTATGTTGTCGATGGCATGGTCGTTTCATCTATCGACTTTCTGAACCCTGAGGATATAGAACGCATTGATGTCCTGAAAGATGCTTCTTCCACAGCGATTTACGGATCTCGTGCTTCGGAGGGAGTTATAATTATTTCTACCAAAGGTGCTGGTGCCGGACAAAATAAGGCACAGCCTGTCGAAATATCCTATGACGGATATTATGGCATCCGCAAAGTAGCCCGTATGCCTGAATTTATGGAATCAACAGAGTGGATGGATTATCGTTTTGCCCGTTTTACTACTGGTGCTCCGGATGAGACAGGTCATGCTGTCTATAAAATTACAGATGGTGATTTGCAGACTGCATTTCAGAATGGTGCGGAGTGGAAGGAGTCTCCATTGTATGACTGTTGGAGAACCAATAAAACTTATGATTGGGCTGATCAAGTATTGCGTACTGCCTCTCAACAAAATCATTTCCTTAGCGCAAGTGGTGCTACAGAGAAGACAAGTTATCGTTTAGGTGCAGGCTATCAGAATGAAGAGAATGTTTTTAAAAAGAATGACTATAAGCGTTATAATATAAAAGGTTCTTTTGACAGCAAATTGTCTAAAGTTGTTGAAGCAGGAATGTCTGTAAACTTGGTGCATGGCATACAAAATGACTGGATAACAGAAACCTCAAATTCTTATTCTCCTTATAATAATGCTTTCTGGTTTGCGCCTGTTGTTTCTCCATGGGATGAAAATGGCAATCTGTTGGCCATTCCGGCTAAAGTAGGTAAACTGTCATTAACTTCCACAGCTTCTCCATTGGTGGATTTTGACATTGATGCATACGAAAATGAAACCCGTAAATTTCATGTTTTCGGTAATGCTTATCTGCGTTTTAATATTATGGATAACTTAAAGTTTACAACCACTTTTTCTCCGAACTATTATCATGGCCGTCAAGGCATATTTATGGTACCGGTGTTTCCGAAAAGTATCCTTTAGGAACGGCTTATTATCAAAAGCAGAAATATAATAAGGCAGAGGTAGTGAATACAGAACGTTTGGACTGGACTTGGGACAATCAGGTGGATTTCAGCAAAACATGGGGGGAGCATAGACTGAATGCCATGGGGATGTATTCCATGTATTATACGAATAAGGAGACTTACAAACAGTCTGTTACAGATATCTCAGATGACAAGCTGTCATACAATGCAATGGATAAAGGTTCCGGTACCAAGACGGTAGAATCTGCTTATACGGAGTCTTCATTGGTTTCTTTTGCGGCTCGTCTGAATTATGCATATAAAGAACGCTATATGGCCACTGTAACGGTACGTACAGATGGTTCATCACGCTTTGCCAAAGATAATCGTTGGGGCTGGTTCCCTTCTGCGGCGTTTGCCTGGCGTGCTTCCGAAGAAGATTTCCTGAGAAATGTGGATTGGATAGATAATCTTAAGTTACGCTTGTCATACGGAGTAACCGGTAATAATAATGTGGATGATTATGTTACCTCCTCTTCTGCGTCTGGACCTTCTTATGCAGTTCTCGGTGGTCAGGAATATCAAGGGTACTATGCCAATGGGCTGGTTGACCGAAATTTAATTTGGGAAAAAATTAAGGAATTGAATTTTGGTATAGATCTTTCGGTTCTTAAGAATCGTATCAATGTAACTGCGGATGCCTATCGGCGTCTGTCGGATGGTCAGATAATGAAGGCTACGGTTCCTTTGGAAACTGGTGAAAGTTCAATCACGACCAATATCGGTTCTATACAAAATACCGGAATTGAAATAGGTTTAAGTTTGGGAATTCTCCGCAACAAGAATTTCACCTGGGACATGAATCTGTCTTTCGCACGCAATTGGAGCAAGATAAAGGAACTGCCTAATGGCGATGACGTTACCAATAATTGGTTTATAGGAGAACGTCTCAACGTTCTGCGCGACTATACCAGTGCCGGTATTATTACGGCGGATGGTGTTACAATGCATACCGTAAATGGCGACCGGCATTATACATTGCAGGAAGTATATGATACGTTTGGACCTAAAAGTGCTAACAAATTACAATGGTACGAAGGCAGATGGCTGTAAATGACTGGAATGACGATGGTAAGATTAATGATGACGACAAGCAGATTTATGGATGTACAGATCCTAAATGGACCGGAAGTTTAAGTTCTACCATAACATACAAAGATTTTGATTTCTCTTTCATGCTTTATACGAAACAGGGACAATGGTCACGCAGTTATTTTCATGAACAATACATGGATTATAATGACCGCGGACGTCAAAAAATGAGTTTTGATTATTATATTCCGGCCGGCACTCCTGTATTAGATAAAGAAACTGGGGATATAACCTGGTTGGCTGAGGCTCATGTCGGTTCGGCTCCTTATCCCAATAATTCGGATAAAACGGGAGGAGGCTATTTTAAGAGTGGCAGTGCTTCGGTACGTTATCAGAAGACTTCTTTTGTAAAAGTGAAAAATGTTACATTAGGATATACCTTTCCTAAAGAATGGATGAATAAGGTTTTCGTAAAACATCTGCGTTTGTATATAAATGTACTTAATCCATTCTGTTTCACAAATTATAAAGGCTTTGATCCCGAATGGGCCAGTGCAAATCTGACAAATGGAGGTCCTGCGTCAATAACTTATCAAATTGGTGCAAATATTAAGTTTTAATCAAATTAAATCTAGGTAATATGAATACATGTAAGAAAATAGTATATACGGCATGTTTGTTAGGGACAGTTGTACTGGCGGGGTGTGATGACTTTCTGACACCTGAAAACAAAAGTTCTGTAACAGATATTGAATATTTTGCAACTGCATCCGGCTTTCAGTCTCTGGTTAATGATGCTTATTCGGGGTTGAAAACGATTTATAATAATAGCAATGTGTGTGTTTATTTTAATGCTGGTACGGATTTGTATCATGATGGACGTAATGATATAAATGCCGCCTTGCACCGTTGGCAGAATTTTACTCCGGAGAATAGCATTGTCAAGGAATTCTATACAGATTGCTACAAGGGTATCCGTTCTTGTTTGGCTATTCAATATTATGCTTCTGTAGCGAATGTCAGTGATGATGTCAAACAAAAAGCAATTGATGAGGGACGCTTTGTTGAAGCGTTGTATTATTATTTGCTGGTTAATAATTATGGTGGTGTACCGTTGGTAACAGAATATGCCAGCACGGTGGTCGAGGGATATCCGCGTGCTACGGCTGAACAGGTGTACAATTACATTATAAATGAACTTCAAGGTGTAATCAGCAATAATAAGTTGGCGGCTTCTACTGCTACCAAAGGAGGAGGTGAGGCTAGTATAGAGTCCGCCAAAGCTCTATTGGCTAAAACGTATCTTTCTGCTGCTTGGGACTTGAACAAAGTTGAATATTTTAGAGAGGCGGCCAAATATGCCGATGAAGTAATTAACGGGCGTTCATTGACAACAGAATTTGCAGACTTGTGGGCTGCCGACCGTTCGGGTGACGATAATGCCGAATTCCTCTTTGATGTGGAATATGACTTTGATAGTACGCATGATCAAAATAGCGGTAATCGTTGGCAATCGTTCTACAATGGATTCTATGGTGGTCAGGAAGAAGGTATGAAAGGAGTTACTTCTAATTTCGGACCGCTTATGCATACTTTAAAATATTTTGAGCCGGGTGACAAACGGTATGATGCTACATTTATGAAAACAATGCTAGTAAAGAAAGCTTGGACGATTGAAGGTGGGTTTAAAGAGGATGGATTACCCTTAGGTGATTACTTCTCGTTTTATACAAATGGAAAAACGGCAATGGGGAAAATGGTAGGCGTATATTATCCTGCATATTGGGAGTGTGATGCGGCTTCTGTTGCAGCATGGCGTGCTGAAGATCCGGAAAACAGAACCAATACATTCGTCATTCCGCAGAATGATTTGACAGCGGAAATGGAACCTATGTCAAACTATGTTAAGGATCTTGCAGAATTTCCTTCGGGTGTCATCGCTAAATATGATTTTACGGATGCACAGAAAAAGGGTTGGGCGGTACATCCTTGTCGTAAATTTGATGATAGTGAAACAGCGCAATATGCGGCAGGTAAAAGTTTTCGTGATATACATGTCATTACATTGCCTGAACTGTTTTTTGTTGCTGCGGAAGCATATCTGCAAAGTGGTGATATATCAACTGCGCTTGCCCGTCTGAACACAGTCCGTAAGCGTGCCGGGGTTCCTGAAGTAACGACTATTGATCTTGATATTATATTGAAAGAGTCGGCTTGCGAAATGTTTGGTAATGGTTATAGGCGTATGGATTTGCGGCGTACCGGGAAACTGGTGGAATATAATGATTTGTATAATCCCAAATTGAAGGGGAGTGCGGCGGTTGCAATTGGAGAGAAACTGTTATGGCCCATTCCACAGGCTGTTATTGATGCAAATGATTTGTTGAGTACGGAGGATCAGAATCCGGGGTATTAGTAGGATAACGAGATCGTGAGATGTGTAAAGGCAGGAATGCTGGTTTATGTGGTATTCCTGCCCTTTTAAATTTTAATTAAGAAAGGATTATTGATGAGTCTTAAATTAGAGAATAAATGCCAGCTATTGGCTGTGATGATAGCGTATATTATTTCGTTGGTTAGTATTGAAACAGTGTATGCTGCCAATAAAGAGTTCGTTTGGTATAATGGTAAACGTCCTATTACTTATTCCTTGCCTGAATCTGTTTCTCCAGTAGTGACGGTAGCACTGGATATGTTTAAGGGTGACATGCAACAGGTGACGGGGGTATTACCTCAAAAAACTCTTTCCGGAACGGCGGTTATTAATATTATTCAGTTGGATAAAAACAAGTCTGTCCTAAGAGAACTCCGTAAAGACGGAATTCCGGTGGATAGTATTGCTGCCAGAAAAGACGCTTTCTTTATAAAGATAAGAGGAAATCAGTTGTTGGTTGTAGGAAGTGACGGTCGGGGAACTGCTTACGGCATACTTGAACTTTCCCGCTTGGCAGGAGTGTCTCCATGGGTATGGTGGGGAGATGTGACACCGATGAGGAAAGAGCGGTTGACCCTTCCGGCTGATTATTCTACTTTTCAGAGTCCGTCGGTAGAGTATCGTGGAATCTTTTTAAATGATGAAGACTGGAGCTTGCAGCCTTGGAGCTGGAAAAACTTTGAACCGTCTGATATAAAAGGACGTATTGGTGCCCGTACTTATAAAGAAATCTTCAAATTGCTGATGCGCCTTCGTGCCAATGCTATTTGGCCGGGGATGCATGGAATTACGACTCCGTTCTACTTTGTGCCGGGAGCTAAAGAAGCGGCTGACAGTTGCGGTATTCTCATCGGTACTTCGCATTGCGAGCCGATGATGCGCAATAATGTAGGTGAATGGAAAGTCAATGAACGGGGTGATTATAATTACATGACAAACCGTGAAGGGGTACAATCCTATTGGATAGAACGGCTGAAAGAGGCAGGCCCTTATGAAAATTTCTACACCATGGGCATGCGAGGTATTCACGACAGTGGAATGGAAGGAGTCAAGACCCTTCAGGAAAAGACCGATGCACTGCAACAGGTTATTGACGACCAGCGCAAGCTGCTGTCGAAATATGTAAATAAAGATGTGGAGAAGATTCCCCAGGCTTTTGTCCCCTATAAAGAAGTGCTTCAAATCATGGAGAATGGCTTGCAACTGCCGGAAGACATCACGTTGATATGGTGTGATGACAACTATGGCTATATGACCCGTTTAAGTGACAAGGAACAGCAAAAGCGTAGCGGAGGTGCCGGGGTGTATTATCATCTCAGTTATTGGGGGCGTCCGCATGACTATATGTGGCTATGCACTACCCAGCCGGGATTGGTTTATAGTGAAATGAAACAGGCATACGATTGCAATGCCCGCCGCCTATGGGTGGTTAATGTGCACGATTTGAAACCCGCGGCATACGATTTGGAACTCTTTCTGGATATGGCATGGAATATCAATTCCGTATCTCCATCTACTCTTGTGGAGCATCAGAAGAACTGGCTTTGCCGCGAATTTGGTAAAGAAGCAGGAGAAAAATTATTGCCTGCCATGTTAGAGTTTTATCGCCTGTGTGGCATCCGTAAACCGGAATTTATGGGTTGGAACCAAGTGGAACTGGACAAGAAGAAATATACCAAAGGCTGGTCTCCGGTTAAAAATACGGACTTTAGCTTAACCGAATTCGGCGGCGAACTGGATCGTTATCTGGAATCCTATGAAGCCATTAAAGAAATTTTATCGGAAGTGGAACCAATGATTCCTCAGGAACGAAAAGATGCTTTCTTTGCCCAAATCAAGTATCCTGTATTTGGCGCTGCTGCGATGAGCACAAAGATGCTGGAGGCACAAAGAGCACGTTGCATCTCTTCGGGAAGCTGCGACACGACTTTATGGACCCGCGAAAGTCAATTAATGGCTGCCTGTGCCAAAAGCATCAAGGCTTACCAGGAAATCCGCGATTTGACAGATTACTATAACAATGAACTGGCGGGTGGTAAATGGAAATACTCCATGTGCCATAATCCGCGGGATTTATATGTGTTCTATCCGCCTGAAGTCCCCGTATGGCTGACAGAGAAGGAAATAGAGAAATATGCTTCTTTTAGAAGACCCAAATCGTTACCTTTGGCAGAAGTGGCTAAGGATCATTGTATTGTTTCTAATGCTTGCGATTATACAAGCGCATCCAAAGAGGTCGTGACGATTCAATCATTGGGACATAGTATGAATGCCGTTTCCGTACCAAAGGGAGAGTCAATTGCTTTTGAATTTGATTGTTTATGGGATGGAGAGGCGATACTGCGCACTGCCGTAATCCCGACACAACCTAATGATAAAGGAGACATTCGTTTCAGTGTCAGCATAGATGGTGAAAAGCCTCGGATATGCTCTATTAAAGAGCCGTTTCGTTCGGAAGGATGGAAACAGAATGTGCTCCGTGGACAGGCTGTTCGTGAAACCGGTCATCAATTGACAAAAGGAAAGCATACTTTATCCATTACTGCTTTGGATGATCATGTCCTGATAGATCAATGGATGATTGATTTCAAACCAGACAGAATGTTCTATGTATTTCCTGTTCAACCAACCTATTAATGTAGCATGAATTGTATGAAGAAAATTATTGGACTATTCATTGTTTTATTATGCTTTTGCACGGCAAAAGCTCAACAGACAGAAGTGAGGTATCTTTCCGGTACAGGACCGGATCATACCGTGAAGTGGGATTTCTGGTGCTCTTCAGGTATGAATTCCCAAAAGTGGAGCAAGATAGATGTTCCGTCTTGCTGGGAACAGCAAGGTTTTGGAGGCTATACCTACGGGCGCTACTATATTTATAAGGAACGCGAGAAAGAAAAGCAATATGATGCCTACAGGGAACATGATTTTTGCGATGAATACGGCATCTATCGTCATCGTTTTGACGTTCCGGACACTTGGAAAGGCAAACTGATAAGCATTGTATTTGAAGGTGTTATGACTGATGCTGAAGTGAAAATCAACGATGTTATCGCTGGCCCTGTTCATCAGGGATCATTCTATCGTTTCTCTTATGATATCACGGACAAACTGAAATTCGGGAAAAAGAATTCGATGGAAGTGACGGTGAAGAAGCAGTCGGCTGATAAATCAGTTAATGCAGCGGAACGCCGGGCTGACTGGTGGCTTTTCGGAGGTATCTACCGCCCTGTATATCTGACGGCAAAACCTCGCACGCAAATAGAACATATAGCGGTGGATGCCCGTGCTGACGGTACGTTGCGCACAGATGTATATCTGAAAAATATTTCCAAAGGACAACAAGTGGAACTGTCACTCATTTCTTGTGATTCACAGCTTCCTATAGGGCGGCAGGTATGCGGACTTTCGACGGAAAAGAAACAAACACTTACCACACATTGGAACAATATCAAGAGATGGGATCCGGAACATCCCAACCTTTACCGGCTCACGATGCGTCTTCTTTCCACAACAGGAGATGTTGTGCACGAGATTACGGAGCGCATCGGATTCCGTACCATTGAATTCCGTCCTGAAGATGGCATCTATCTGAACGGTACTCGTCTTTTAGTGAAGGGGACTAACCGCCATTGCTTTGATCCGGAAACAGGTAGGACAATCAGCCGGGAACTCAGTCTGAAGGATGCTTTGCTCATTAAGCAGATGAATATGAATGCCGTGCGTTCACATTATCCACCAGATACTCATTTTTTAGAGGCGTGTGATTCCATAGGTCTTCTTTATCTCAATGAATTATGTGGCTGGCAGAATAGCTATAGCACTGAAATAGCAGAAAAGTTACTGCCCGAGATGATGTTTCGTGATGTGAATCACCCGTGTATCTTTATTTGGGCAAACGGTAACGAAGGAGGATGGAATGCTGCTGTTGACAATCGTTTTGCCGACTATGATCCGCAAAAACGTCACGTCATTCATCCGTGGGCGGATTTCAATGGCTTGGATACACGTCATTACCCTAATGGTACGGATAACATGTATCGGTTGGAACGCGGGCATAAGGTTTTTATGATGACGGAGTTCCTGCATGGCCTTTATGACCGTGGACAGGGTGCAGGTCTCAAAGGACTATGGTCAAAGTTTAAGGCAAATCCACTTTTTGCCGGTGGCTTCCTTTGGGCGTATGTGGATGAAGCTGTCCGCCGTACAGATACCGGACAAATGGACACTTACGGACCTAATGCTCCCGATGGTATTGTGGGGGCAAATCGCGAAAAAGAAGGCAGCTTTTATACTGTTCGGGAGGTATGGTCACCCATTCAAATACATCCATTAAAAATAACTTCTTCTTTCAAAGGAGATTTTTATGTAACTAACGATTACTTGTTCAGCAACTTAAGCGAATGCCGGATGAAGTGGAAGGTAATGCGTTTACCTGTTCCGCAGGTAGCCGACAGCCCCGTCTGCCTGGCGGAGGGCGGCGTACTGTTACCTGCGATCCAGCCTGGTGAGAAGGGGACAGCCCACTTCGATCTGCCTGAGAAATTCTTCAATGGCGATGTTTTGGAATTGGAAGCTTACAATGCGACGGGAGACACAGTATGTAACTGGACGTTTCCTATTAAGAATAACCGTAAGTACTTTGCAGAATACAGGCACTTACAACCGGCGGCAACAACTGCTGCCAGTTATCAGACAGACAACAACAGGGTTACCCTGATGGCGAATGGAGTTGCAGCAACATTCAACAAGGCGAATGGTAATTTAGTGGAAGTGAAGAATGGTGGCAGGATCATACCATTGTCTGACGGTCCTCTCCCGGTCGGGATGAAGATGCTTTTCTGTTCTGCCAACCTGAAAATGCAAGGTGATACTGCCATTTATACCGTAAAATATAAAGGTGCGGCCGACTCCATTGTCTGGAGAATGGCACCTGACGGATTGCTTGGAATGGATGCATTGGTGCTGAACTACAGAGCAAAGAACAAGTTTGACGGTGCATACTTTGACCGTCCGGTTCATAATTTCGGTTTTTCATTCTCTTTTCCTGAAAAGAACGTCAGTGGGATGCGTTGGTTAGGCAAAGGCCCTTACCGGGTATGGAAGAACCGCATCGAAGGAACGAATTATGGTATCTGGCAGAAGGACTACAACAATACGGTGACGGGAGAATATTATCATCCGCTTATTTATCCGGAATTCAAAGGGTATCATGCAGATCTCTATTGGGCGACACTCCAATCAAAGACAACACCGATGACGGTTTATTCGGAAACTGACGGCATTTTCTTTCGCGTCTTCACTCCGGAGGAGCAGCGTGACCGTGAAAGCCGTGGAATATCAGTAAAGGAATATCCTGCTGGAGACATTTCGTTCTTATTTGAAATTCCGGCTGTCAACTCTCAGGGAACAGGAGGAGAAGCTTCTTATATTAAAATTAATAAAGGGGATGAGGGCTTCAGAATGAAGCTATGGTTTGATTTCCGGAACTGGATTCGATAGTGTGTTTGTGACATAAATACCTATAAAAAGCTATTGCACGGTATGCATATACCGTAAAAAAGAGGGGACAAATTACCTAAATCAGGTGATTGTTCCCTTTTTTCTTTTTATAGAAATTTGCACTCTCGAAAAGTAAGAATTTAGAATTATAGATATTCATGGTAAGAAGACAGTTACAAAGGATCAGTTTAGGCTCTCTTTTTTTTATAATCGGAGCGATATCTATCTTTGCACAACCTAAGACAATGGTATCCGGTAAAGTGATATCCAAAGAAAAACAGGAAGTCGTAGATTTTGCAACCGTATATTTGAAGGGTACAACTTATGGCTGTACAACGAATGAAGAAGGTATCTATCATCTCCATGCACCGGCAGGGAAATACACACTGGTTGTTTCGGCTATAGGATATAAGACTATAGAAAAGCCCGTAACTTTGGTTCATGGAGAAAGGATTAAGATGAATGTAATGATTGCCCCGTCGGTGACTGAGTTGGATGAAGTGGTAGTGGTATCTAACGGGGTTTCCCGTGTGAAACGTTCCGCATTCAATGCGATAGCTGTAGATACAAAAGAGTTCCAGAATTCTACCAAGAATCTGAGTGATGCTTTGGCTAAAGCTCCGGGAATGAAACTCCGTGAGTCGGGTGGGGTAGGTTCGGATATGCAATTGATGTTGGATGGTTTCAGTGGCAAACATGTGAAGATATTTATCGACGGTGTACCTCAGGAGGGAGTAGGGAGCTCTTTTGGCTTAAATAATATCCCTGTGAATTTTGCAGATAGGATTGAAGTATATAAAGGGGTGGTTCCTGTAGGATTTGGCACGGATGCTATAGGTGGTGTTATCAATATTGTAACCAATAAGAAGAAACGTAATTGGTTTTTGGATGGCTCCTATTCATACGGGTCGTTCCATACGCATAAATCGTATGTGAATTTTGGACAGACTTTCAAAAACGGCTTTACATACGAAATAAATGCTTTCCAAAACTATTCGGATAATGATTATCAGGTGGACGCACCGGTAGAGGACTTTGAAACCGGAAGAATTGATAAAGATAAAAAGGTACGTGTGAAGCGCTTTAATGATACCTATCATAATGAGGCGGTTATAGGTAAGATTGGCATGGTGGATAAGAAATGGGCAGACAGATTGATGTTGGGCTTTACTTATTCACATATGTATAAGGAGATACAGACCGGAGTACGCCAGGAAATAGTCTATGGGGAAAAACATCGTAAAGTACATTCGTTGATGCCGTCATTGGAGTATAATAGGCGTGGCTTATTCATCAAAGGTCTGGATGTGGCATTGACTGCCAATTATAATAAAAATGCAACGACAAATATAGATACAGCTTCCTATAAGTACAATTGGTTGGGTGATAGGAAATTAATGAACTCACCCGGTGAACAATCCAACCAATATTCACGGGCGGATAATAACAATTGGAATGGAACATTAACCGTTCATTACCGTCTGGCGAAAATACACATGCTGACCTTTAATCATGTGTTGAATACTTTCCGCCGTTCTAATACTTCTTTATTGGCTAAGGTGGAATCGGAGGATGCCATCGCTAAAGAAACCCATAAGAATATCTCCGGATTGTCCTATCGGTTGATGCCGTCTGATCATTGGAACCTCTCAGTGTTTGGGAAATATTATCGTTTGTATGTGGCAGGTCCTATGGCTACGACTACGAATCAAGATGATTATGTCCGTACTACCCGAAACATGAATTCCATAGGGTATGGAGCTGCGGGAACTTATTTCATTCTACCCGGTTTGCAGGCGAAATTGTCCTACGAAAAAGCATATCGTCTGCCTACTATTGAAGAAATGTTTGGAGATGAGGATTTGGAAATGGGAGATATCAGTATAAAACCGGAGAGTAGTGATAATTTGAATTTTAATTTGAGCTATAACAGGACATTTGGCAGGCATTCTGTATATATGGAAGGTGGAGTGATTTATCGGAATACGAAAGATTATATTCAGCGTAATATTGCGGATTTGAGTGGTGGTAAATATGCTGCGAAATATATTAATTACGGTAAAGTATTGACGAAAGGATATACTGTTTCTGCTCGTTACGGTTTTGGCAATTGGGTGAGTGTAGGAGGTAATTTTACCAAAATGGATGTACGCGACAATATGAAAACATCTATTTCCAGCAGTGCGGAAAATCTGGCTTATAAAGAACGGATGCCGAATCTGCCTATATGTTTGCTGATTCGGATGTTACTTTTTATTGGCGGGATTTAGGAAGGAAAGGCAATAGGTTGACAGTATCTTATGATAATCAATATCTGCATAGCTTTACTTATTATTCTTCCCGAATAGGTTCGAATAAGGGGGACTATGTGGTACCGAGTCAATTCTCACACAATCTCTCTCTTTCTTATAGTTTGCAAAAAGGGCGGTATAACGTATCACTGGAATGCCGTAACTTCACAGACGAGAAACTGTATGATAATTTTAGTCTCCAGAAGGCAGGCCGGGCTTTTTATGGCAAGCTGCGTGTTTGTTTCGGCGATTAAAAAAGAACTTGTGACGGTTTTTATAAGAACATACCTCCCTTCAGCCTGCTTTGTCTATTAATCAGTGATGCTGATTAGTCGATCACTGCCACTGATCCACGAATTACTGTCACTGAATGGCTGGTTGCTGGCACAGAATTGGAGCGTCAGCGGTATAATTAGGAGTTATCTAGTAGCTGCTGAAGGATTAGAAAAAAGGAGTTTATAATTAATTGAATTTTAAATTAACAGGAAGAATAAAAATGAAGAAAGATTTCTTATTGAACGGATTTATTGCTACTGCCATGGCAGGAATGGCGTTGAGTGCATGTACGGATCATGAGCCGGATTACGGTTCGGGTACCGAGGCTAAAGGTGAGTATGTTATTGCATCGTCGGTCACAGCGTCTGGAAATACCACGAATGTGCTGCTTACTTCCGAGACGTTGGATAAAGGCACTGTTTCTACAGTGAATAATGGTCTTGTGAATGATGGCGCAACTCAATGGGTGTTTTACAAGAATCAATATCTTTATGCACTGACTTATAATCAAGGAAATGCAGGTACGACCCGTTCTTATATCATGGATTCAAAGAATGAAGTAAAGGCTCGTTCGGGGGAGTTTGCCGTAAAGAGGTTTACTACTTACGGTATTTATGATAAATATATCATGACCTCGTCTACCGGTGACGGACCCACTGCGTATGCTGATGAGAATGGATATTTACCAAAAATGTTTTTGCTTTCTTATTTGGACGTATCTGCTGAAACATTTACAACGAATGATACTCAAAATAAGGCTTATATGTCCGAAAACTTCTTGGGAAATGGAGAATATGTAACATTGGCCGGCATATTGGAACGAAATAATAAGCTGTATAGCGCTGCTATTCCAATGGGGTTAAGTCAATATGGATCGGCACTGACGGGGGAAAATGGATACTTCCCGGCAATGAGGATTTGGTAAAGACAGAAGATGGTGGTTCCAACAGCAGCAGTTATAAAAAAGGTGAATTGCAATGGACGCAATATCCCAATAAATGCTGGGTGGCTATTTTTGATGATGAAACGCTGACAAATAAAAAAATCATAGAAACAGATAAGATCAGTTATGCTTGCGGGCGTTTTAAATCACAGTATTATCAAACGATTTGGGCGGCAGATAATGGGGATATTTATGTATTTTCTCCTAGCTATGCGAAGACCATGAAGGATAAGCGCCAGCAGACTACCTTGGATGCCGGAGTAGTACGTATAAAGGCTGGAACAGAAGAGTTTGATCCTGATTATTATTATAGTATCGAAGCGCAGACCGGAGGTAAATCTTTCATTCGTTGTTGGCATATTACGGGAGATTATTTCCTGTTGCTGATGTATGATCGTCCCTTGACTGAAACTGGTTTCACTGCTAATCAGTTAGCAATATATAAAGGAGAAACCGGAAAACTGACTTATGTAACCGGTTTGCCTTCTGCCGATTTGATCTCCGGCTTTGGTAATACTCCGTATGTGGAGAATGGATATGCCTATATGGCTGTAACTACAACAGAAGGATATCCGTCTATTTATAAAATAGATCCGGTGGGTGCGGTAGTGACAAAGGGTGTTTCTATAGAAGCGACACAAATCAGTGGCGTCGGTAAACTGCAACCTCAGAACTGAGTATTGTAATAATATAGTGGGAGTCTGCGGGCAGTATGTGCTTATGCAGACTCTTTTTATGAATCGTATGGAAGAAATTATGAAGAAAATATTTCGCCAAATACATCTTTGGCTTTCTGTTCCTTTCGGGTTAATCATTTCCTTGATTTGCTTCTCGGGAGCCATGTTGGTTTTTGAAAATGAAGTGATGGAACTGGTCAGGCATGAGCTCTATTATGTAAAAAAGGTAGAGACAGTTCCACTTTCTGTTGATCGATTATTAGAAGAGGTAGAACTCACGTTGCCCGACAGTGTGTCTGTGACAGGAATCAGTATATTCCCAGACCCGGAACGTACCTGGCAGGTGAATCTGTCACGCCTCATCGTGCTTCCATGTATGTGGATCCATATACTGGTGAGATTAAAGGTAAATATGAACGTCCTGCATTTTTTGTGACTATGTTCAGGCTGCATCGCTGGCTGTTGGACAGTATGAAAGCGGAGGACGGAGTTTTCTGGGGAAAAATGATTGTAGGTGTCAGCACCCTATTGTTTGTTGTGGTTTTGATATCGGGTATCGTTATCTGGTGGCCTCGTACACGAAAAGCCTTGAAAAATAGTTTAAGCATATCTGTCGGCAGGGGCTTCAGAAGATTTTGGTATGACCTGCATGTGGCAGGTGGTATGTATGCGCTGTTGTTTTTATTGGCTATGGCCCTTACCGGACTAACATGGTCTTTTGGATGGTATCGGACAGGTTTCTATAAAGTGTTTGGCGTGGAAGTACAGCAGGAAGGTGCTCATGGTGGGGCAGCCCGGCGTGGTGGGAGAGGTAGCGGCCAATCCGGAAAGAATGTTTCTCATTCTTCGTCCTATGTTTGTTGGCAACAAGTTTATGAACAATTAGCCCTAAATAATCCCGGCTACAAGCAGATAACCTTATCAAATGGGGTGGCAAATGTCTCTTTCAATACTTTCGGTAATCAACGTGCTTCCGACCGTTATACATTCAATCCTCGTAGTGGTAAGATTGATGAGGTCGTTTTATATAAAGATGCTGAGAAGGCTGGAAAGATTCGCGGATGGATCTATTCTGTACATGTTGGTAGTTGGGGCGGTATGCTTACCCGTTTACTGACGTTTATAGCAGCTTTGATAGGAGCCACCTTGCCATTAACAGGATACTATTTATGGATAAGACGAATTTGGAGAAAGAAATTAAGAGTAAGTGGAATATCTTTGTCATAAGATTGGGGGGCGAAAAGAGTTTTATCATATGACCTGTTGCCGTGAATGACAGGTCATATGATATTGTTACAGGATTTTTTAGAACCACTTTATCTTTCTGAAAATAACGAAAGCCAATGCAGACAAGATGATGGAAGCCAAAATAATAAAACTGAAAGCATGTGGTAATGCATCTACATGTACATCTACGTTCATTCCATAGAAACTGGCTATTAATGTGGGTACCATCAGAATGATGGAAATACTGGTCATGCGTTTCATGATGGTGTTCACATTGTTGGATATGATGGAGGCAAATGCGTCCATGGTTCCGGTTAAGATATCGCTGTAGATATTTACCGTGTTATAAGCCTGTTTTAATTCAATGACTACATCTTCTACCAAATCGCGGTTTTGATAATCTTTTTCCTGGAAGATACTTTGCAATTTACCTACCATCACCTCGTTTCCACGAATGGACGTATTGAAATAAACCAATGTTTTTTGTAGCTTCATCAATCTTAGCAGGTCCTCATTACGGATGCTTCTTTCTAATTCTTTTTCTGCGGCAGCTACATCATTGTTTATTTGTTTCAGATATTTCAAGAACCATACGGCAGATGAGTAAATTAACCGTAAAATCAATTCAAATTTATTAGGCACAATGATTCCTTTGCGTCGGGTGTGGTCAATGAAATCAGGAATCATTTCAGTGGAGTGATAACACACGGTAACAATGATTTCATTGTTTGTGATGATACCGATGGGGATCGTGATATAAGGGATGCTTCCCTGTTGCTGCAGGGGGATTCGGATAATGGTCAGTAGCCAGTTGTCTTCCGTATCCGTTCGCGGACGTTCATCCATATCGGCGATGTCCTCTAAAAAAGCTTCGGGAACTTTTAATTCTTTAGTCAGAAACTCAAAATCACTTTGGTCGGGGCATTCTACATTCACCCAGCAGTTTGGCATCCATTGTGGCTTTTCTACAAAGCCATTCTCACAATAAAGATATTTTCTCATCTTATTGCCTCCTTTCGTTCGTTTATATCCGTTCAGAGGCATTCAGAGTAGTGATTGCCCTGTCAGATCAGTTAATACTATTGCACGTTCGTGGTATTGAATCGTCCATTTTTTATTGATTGTTTTTTGTTTAAAGCGATGCAAAAGTACATAAAACCTTTAAAGGACAGTCAGAAAACAGGAGGCTTTTATACTTTTTTTTAAGAACGTCACCGGAAAGCAATCAGTGCCGGAGCAATGATTGTGTTCATATTGATTGCAGTTTTCAAGGTGCCTTTTTATTATAGCGGGTTTTGTTACCATAGCGTAGTTCTAATGTTCTGTGTCTTGTCGGTTGAGGCTCCTGACGGAAACTGTTGTTGTTAAAGCATTTGGCATTCTTTTGATTACATGCAAAATTTGCTTAAAAAATCGTTTGTCCAATACCTATTTATGGCGAACCTTGTTCTATATAATCCTAATAATTAGGTATTGTGGAAGGTGCTGAAGCCGGTTATCTTTGTAAATGTAATAATTATAATTTAAAGACTAGTTTTAATTTAAGAATAAAAAGAGTATGGAACCAATTATTAATTCACAAGTTCCTGAATTTAAGGTTCAGGCATTCTATAATGGAGAGTTTAAAACCGTAACCAACAAAGACATTGAAGGTAAATGGGCTATTTTCTTCTTCTATCCTGCTGACTTTACCTTTGTATGTCCTACCGAACTGGTGGACATTGCTGAAAAGTATAATCAGTTCAAGGCAATGGGAGTGGAGGTCTATTCGGTAAGTACCGATTCGCATTTTGTTCATAAAGCATGGTATGATGCGTCTGAAAGCATCCGGAAAATCACTTATCCGATGTTGGCAGATCCTACAGGTGCTTTGTCACGTGCATTTGGTGTGATGATTGAGGAAGACGGTATGGCTTATCGTGGTACTTTTGTAGTGAATCCTGAAGGTAAAATTAAATTAGCTGAAATTCAGGACAACAGTATCGGACGTAATGCTGATGAACTTCTTCGTAAGGTAGAAGCTGCCCAGTTTGTAGCTACTCATGATGGTGAGGTTTGTCCTGCCAAGTGGAAGAAAGGCGCTGAGACACTGAAACCTGGCATTGATTTAGTGGGTAAGATCTAGCATCATAGAAACGATGTTGGATAGTGACCGGTGTTTTCTGTAAGCAGATAGTCATAGTCATGGGGGAAAGTGCCAAGGCTGCTTTCGCTGCATTCGAAGATCGGATGCGCGGAATGTTGCCACTAATGATTCACCACTAAAAAAATGTACTTTTTACATGTATATTGGTGGGAATATGTTTCCTTTGTAGCTGAATCATCGTTTACAGCATTGATATGGCAGAATCGAGACGTACTTCATTGAAAGATTTGGCACAGATATTGGGGGTATCCATACCTACAGTATCCCGTGCCTTGAAAAATAGTCCTGAAATCAGTCGGGCACTTTGTGCTAAAGCCCAGAAATTGGCAAAAGAGATGAATTATCATCCCAATCCCTTTGCCATGAGCCTTCGGAAAAATACTCCCCGCACGATTGGCGTAATTGTCCCTGATATTGTTACTCATTTCTTCGCGTCTATTTTAAGTGGTATAGAAGATACTGCCATAGCAAACGGTTATTTTGTCATTATCACCACTTCCCATGAGTCATACGAGCACGAGAAAAGAAATATCGAGAATTTGGTCAATATGCATGTGGAAGGTATTATAGGCTGTTTATCTCAAGAAACAACGGATTATGCCCATTGGCGGGGTTTGGATGATATGAATATGCCGCTTGTTCTATTTGACCGTGTTTGTATGCCCGAACGTTTTTCTACGGTGGTGGCCGATGGGGTACATTCCGCTCAGATGGCGACACAGCATTTGTTGGATCATGGAAGCAAACGGATTGCTTTTATTGGTGGTGCAAACCATCTGGATATAGTAAGAAAGAGAAAACATGGATACCTTGAGGCGTTGAGGGAAAATAAGATACCTATTGAGAAGGAGCTGGTTGTGTGCCGGAAAATTGATTTCGAGGAAGGGAAAATAGCTACCGAGACTTTACTGTCACTTCCTGAACCTCCCGATGCCATTCTTGCCATGAATGATACGTTGGCGTTTGCTGCTATGGAAGTGATTAGAAATCATAATCTTCGTATTCCCCAAGATATAGCACTTATCGGTATACAGATGAGCAACATGCCAATTATGTGGTACCCCGCCTTTCGGCTGTTTCGCATCAGACTTATAAGATGGGGGAAGCCGCATGTCAGATGTTGATTGATAAGATTAAAGGAGATAAAAAAATCAGGCAAATCATTATTCCTACTTGTTTGCAGGTGAGGGAAAGTAGTATAAAAAGGAAGGATTGAGAACCGAAATGTATTTTAAAAAGAGAATAAGGCTGAACTCTTCACAAAGAGCCAACCTTATTTCTTTATATATATTGGAGTATTATTGAAACGTATGCAAAAGCAACAATAAAACGGGAGATTTTGAAATGAGTCTCCCTGATTTTTTTCTTCTCATACAAGTTTTTCCCAAAAATCTTGCATTCCCTAATCCCTGCCTTTTTAAGCACCCGAAACGAAAACGTCAACACAGGCGGCACAAATTGTGAGATCACTTCGTGGAAATCTACATCCTCCACATCCGCAAGTTGCTCTTTATTCGTCTCGCAATCGGAAGAAAACTCTTCTTTGGTATTATATAGCCTTTCTTTACCAACAAACGGGAAACTCAATAGACATCACAACCTGAATTATTTCAAGCTCCAAATACATTTTTTACATTTTAAGATTCTGAATAGCACATGAAACAATATAAATTAGTAGATTTGTTTTCTTAATAGGAAATAGCATATTAGTAGAAGCCTGAAGAGATATAGGTGTGATAAAGGCGACTATCCTATATGTAAAGTTTTTTAGCTGAGTATACTATGAAACATATTAGTAAAGTTATCTTGGTACTATTGTGCATTTTGCTGTCCTATCCATTTTATGGAATGGCACAAAACATAAAGTCTTTTGATTTTAAAGGAAACTTTTTCTATAATACAATTACTTCTATTGAACAAGATACGTTAGGCTTTATGTGGTTAGGCTTGGATAACGGCGTTTTTCTTTTTGATGGTTATTCTCTTCAGCCATTAATTCATTCAATGATAAGCGACCGTTATGTTAATTTCTTAAGCCACAGAAAAACAACATTGTATATAGGAACTAATGAAGGACTTTATGCCTACAACTATATAAATAACCAATGTGATCTTTGTTCTCCATTGTTGAAATCCCAAAATATTATAGCTTATCAGTGTAACAGTGATTATCAAGTTGTAGCTACAGACAGAGAGGTTTTCCTTTTTGACTATCACTGGAATTTCATCCACAAAATAACCATATATAAGGAATCACTGAATAATCATATTACCTCTATGGTGATTTATGGCAATCAAGAAGCCTTATTGGGCACAGAATCAGGTTTGGTGATCATTCATATTGAAAATGACGGTAAAACGAAGAGCAATACTTTATATAGTGGAGACAAAATTGTTCAATTATTTATTGATAGCCGTAATAAACTATGGATATGCCGTGGCGAAGAAATATTATATAGTAACATAGATACTTTGGATTCTATGGGAATATCGGGATTTGAGCATATAGCCTATAATCATGAAGTTATCTCTTTCTTCGAATATGCAAATCAAGTGTGGGTGGGAACCAGGGGATATGGTATTTCCATATACGAATATGACCATAGCGGAAAGGCAGTCTTGAAAAATAAATTATTAATAGATAAATCAGGAGATAGCGAACTGAAAAACACGATTAGTAAAATTTATAAAGACAAGAAATCCAGAATTTGGATATGTACATTAGAGGGAGTATATTTATACAATGATGAGTCCTCCAACTTTCATGCCATCAAGCATAGTAAAAATGGAAAGAATGTTCCATCCAGCAATATTATTTCTTCCATATACTGTGACGATGATTATTTATGGTTGGCCACATCCAATGGAATTAATAAGATAAAGTGGAACAATAAAAATGACTATACTATTACGCGATATGTTGACCGGAGAAATACAAATGACATAATGGCTGGTAACAAAATACAGTGCATTACCAAATTCAAAGATCAAACCTTTTTGATCAGCACAAAAAACGCAATCAAATTTTTCGATTCGGGAAGATGCCTTTTTTATGACGATCAATTACTGAATGTTGCATTAGAGCGATATGGAATGCGATATGTACGTTCCATATTTAAAGACTATTACAATAATATCTGGCTTGCATTCTCCGAAGGTGGGGCTGGTAGCATCAATGCTTCAACCGGCATATTCACCAGATTAGACTATCCGGAAAAGGTGAAAGGCAAACACAGAGCCATTTGTAGGGACAGCAATGGAGACATTTGGCTTTCATCAGACAATGATGGGTTATATCGCCTACAACTGGACGATGATTTGAAAGTTATAAGTACAAAATTATACCCTAGAAATATGTTTGGTGGATCGTGGATAACGGCAATATATATAGACCATCAAAAAAGAATATGGGCCGGAACAGCAAACGGATTATATAGATACCACATTGAGCAAGATAAGTTTACCAGATTAGAATTCCCATATTCAAGAAAGAGTTCCTATATTGGGGCTATTATACAGGATAATATGGAGAATGTATGGGCGGTTAGTTTACACGGTATTTATAAAATCAATCTAGAAGATTTGATTGTCTATTATGAATTGAATGTAAATCAAGATATTGTAAAGACATGGTATATTTTGGGAACATGCGTCAACCGCAATGGAGAAATATTCATAGGAGGAGTAAATGGACTCAACTTTTTTAATCCTACTCAATTGACACCAGACACTTATCCGCATAATGTCTATATATCCGGCATAAAACTGCTGAATAAAGAGAGTTTTTCCGATGAGAAGAAAAATCGCTTGCACGAGATTAATAATTCGGGCAAGTTAGTGCTATCGTATAAAGACACTCAATTTTCCTTGTCTTTCAGTTCTCTTTATTATAAAGATCCGCTAAAAATAGAATATGCCTATATGTTAGAGGACTTTGATAAAGATTGGATTATTACAGACGCATCAAGAAATAACGCTTCTTATTCCAATTTAACTCCCGGCACATACACTTTTAAAGTAAAATCAACTAATGCTTCGGGTATCTGGATGGACAATATACGGACTATTGAGATTGTGGTAGAAAAGGCACCATGGAGAACTTGGTGGGCCTACTCCTTATATGTAACCATAGTTGCAGGCATTTTACTATTAGTTGTCCGAAACTTTAATTTAGGTTCTAAATTGCGGCACAAGGATGCTTTGTCTAAGTGGAAATTAGACTATTACACTCGTTTGTCATATGGTTTTAAGGTACCCTTAACTCTGATTTATGCGCCTCTGCAATATTTACTAAAAAATTATGATCAGCTGACAAATACAGATATTAAGCGTATGTTACATACGATGTCAGGCAATGTATTCAAACTGTCGGAACAAGTATCGAAGTTGATGGAGTTCAAAAAAGTATCCTTGGGAGAATATGATGTACAGTTATCAAAAGTGGATGTTATTCCTGTTATCCAAGAAATTTGTAATTTATTTCTAGATGAGTTTGCCACCAAACATATAACTTATTCAATAGAAGGAAACGTGACTTCTGTTACAACTATCATAGACATTACTAAGATAGAAGTAGCTCTATATAATATTATGGAAGATGCTATTTCCTATATAATAGATAATGGTAGGCTTGAGGTGAAATATATGCTTGACTCCCATGATTACAGGCTGAACGTAAGTATTATTGCATCCCGAAGTGGAGAAGGCGAGTCTAATGTACAAGAGTTAAATACTCGCTTTTTCATTGCATACGATTATCTAAAAGTGCATCATAGCGAACTATCCATACGTAATATCGAAGAAAACCGGATGAGGGAATATACTTTCGACTTGTTATTAGGCGACTCCCATTATAGTGTAAGAGAAATGAAAACATTGGATAAAGCACAATCTGTATCACTGTTATTACCTGTAACTGTTCAAAAAGATAGAACTGTGGATGAATTGAATATTGATTCGGATAAAACTTTGCCAGTGATTTATCTGTATGAGGGAGACAAAGACATAGACCTCTTCATAAAGTCTGTTTTCCAACATAAGTTTAACGTATCACTAAACACAGCTGCTACCGGCATAAAGCACATACTCGACAAAACACCTTCTCTAGTTATTTTTGATGTGGTAAAAGAAGACGATTATAAATTTGAGTTATGTCGCAAAATGAAGGAATACCAGATATTATCAGCAATACCCGTCATTTTCATTTCCTCACTTTCTTCTGAAATAACGGAGCAGAAGGTATATGAAGCAGGGGCTGATGTGTTTATTGCAAAACCATTCAATGTAGCTAGCCTGGATGCAAGAATAAGACAGCTACTTGATGTACGTACAGCAATCAAAGAGAACATTCGGAAAGAGTTGATTATGGATCCTAAAGAAGTACTTATCACATCAGATGACGACAAATTCGTTGCTAATATCATCAACGTTATAGAAGATAACATAGCAGATGTCGAGTTTAATATTGATAAATTGGCTAGTTTATTAAATATAAGCCGCTCTACTTTATATCGAAGAACTATGGAAATCACAAATTTGTCACCAAGTGATTTAATCAGAAAAAGGCGCATGCGACGGGCAGCAGAGCTGCTAAAACAAACTTCCCATCCTGTTTCAGAAATATGTTATATGGTTGGATATTCAGATCAACGCTATTTCGGGCAAAGCTTTAAGAAAGAGTTTGGTATGACTCCGAAACAATATTCTATTCAGAAAAAGATATAGGAACAGAATAACCAGTTTGATATCCGCAGATATTCTTCAGATATAGCAATTATTTACTATTATAGATCTGTGTCATCTGCGGATGAAATATCATATAGATACTCTTTTATTTTCTTTTTTTACAAGAAAAGCTCTTATTGTGGAAAGTCTTCTTCAAAATCAGAAATATTAATCCAATCTGTCGGTACTCGTTCTCCGTTCCTTATCCTGTGCCAAAAGTCATGGGCTTCGCTGGTGTCCGGATATTTATCAAAAATATCCCCCTTATTATACATTCGCGGATCTTTTTGATCCAATAATCGTCTGGTCATTTCTTCTTCCATTCTATCTTTTATGCAAGTATGTTCCTTCTTTTGAATCAAATTGACCATGCAATTAGGATCCTTTTTATTAAATAAAAGTCCATTGCGAGTCACGGTATCAAATGCTGGTGTATTTATCCATGGAACTCCATAAGCACTCATGTGACCTGCATCATCAGCTACACAAAACAAAATATTGACTCTAGGCGTAGGCTGTGCCGTCACAATTGATACTTGTGCAATAGTTGCAACACTCAGTAAAAAAAGTATATGGATATTCATTGTGAGATGTTTAAAAGTTAATGTCTTTTATAGAATTCATTTATCACATACCATGCTTTTTTGCGATATCCTTGATCTGAAATTAACCCTTTTCGATTCCAACCATTTTGATTGAGCGGATGAAAACGATAAGGAGAACGAAAATCAAACAAAATCCAAGGGGCTATACCTGTCAAATTAGGAATAGAGATAAACATTTCTAAATTGTCCTTATACAGCTGTTCCTGATATTCTTCACTCCAAGAACTCGCTACTGTAGCATCTCCAGACTGGCCGTATAATGCTTCTCCGCCAAATTCGGAAATAAAAAGCGGTTTATCAGGACAGATGTTCCAGCTAATTTCAGACGGCTTGATTGGCCACGGATGATACCATCCCATGTATTTATTAATAGATATAACGTCCAGATATTCTGTAAGTGTATCCTCCAACTCAAATGTTTGGGTATCACCATTCCACTTCACCTTATCAAAAGCAGCAGTAAGTAAACGGGTGGTGTCCATCTTTTGACAATTATTTATAATTTCTTTTAGAAAACTGTTGCGCGACTTGGAGGGACTGGTTTCATTAGCAATTCCCCAAAATGTCAAAGCACATCTGTTTCTATCTCTCATTATCATTTCAGTATGCATAGTCAATGCTTTCTGCAAAGTTGCTTTATTAGTGAAATCTATATTTTGCCAAAGTGGTATTTCTTCCCAAAGCATGAACCCCATTTTTTCAGCCAGTCTTACGATGTATTCATTTTGAGGATAATGTGCCAGTCGTATCAAATTTGCTCCCAATGCCTTTGCTTCGGATAACAGAGTTACTGCGTCTTGCTGAGAGAAAGCTCTACCTTGTCTCTGAGCTATTTCTTCATGAAAACTGATACCCTTCATAAAAACAGGATTACCATTCAGATAAATTTGTTTCCCTTTGACATAAAGATTTCTAAATCCGAGTTCCTCTTTAATAGTATCGCTGCGAGTAGCCAGTTGAACCTGATATAGCTGGGGCGTTTGCGGTGACCAACGTTGTAACCGCTTAACTTTTATGGAAGCCTGCGCCATACCTGTACTATCTGTGCTCAACTGTCGAAGTACATTTAAAGCGGGAATAGTAATTCGGATATTTTCATTTATACGCTTTTCAGAAAGTTGCACTTTGACATGAATCAGATCCGGCTTATATTTGTCTAACTGTATAAAATAATGGTCAATATAGAGTTGGGGAGTTTTCACAATCATAACATCCCGAGTTATGCCACCATAGTTCCACCAGTCATAGAGTAAAGCAGGTATCGCATCTTTATTTCTATAGTTATTAACCTCCAATACAAGAAAATTGTCTCCAGAAACAATACAGTCTGTTACATTTATCTGAAATGGAGTAAATCCTCCTTCATGTCCCCCCACTTTGGTTCCATTCAGATATACAGTGCATTGGTAATTTACTGCCCCGAAATATAGAAATACATTTTCGTCAGAATTCCTTTTTATACTGAAATGCCTTGCGTACCATACTGTACCTTCATAATATTTTAATTCCGGATATTGAGAATTCCAGTCACCCGGTACATTAAGCCGCACTCCTCCTTCAAAAGCATATTCTTTGAAATCGGACTTACTTTTTAAAGGTTTATCCTTATAGATAGAGTCTTTATGCCCATGCAGATAAGGATCTATGATTACATCCCATTTCCCATTTAATAGTACATATTTCCGTCCATATACGTTTGTCATAGCAAACTGGGCACGTGCAATCTGTACTTGATTGCAGCAGACCCATAATAGTAAAAACAAATAAACCAATTTCTTTTTCATGGTAGCTATTAAGTGTTGTTTATAAATAAAATGCAGGTTGGATTGTCTTAACCGTCCTAACCCGCATTCTTATATAATTGGCCGAATACCTATTGCAACAGTTTCTTATATCTGAGTAACGCTTCTACATAATAATAATCGGCATACGTAAGTGGAGCATCAACTTCACTGTTTCGAGGTTTATTCCCCACAGAATGCTTAAGAATAAACCCACCATTTGTCCGGGGAGCCGCCAGGTACTCGTCTGACGAGAGTGTTCTCAGTTGTTGAGCGGCTACAGACTGATATTCTTTAGAAAGCTTATCATCATTGACGTATTGACCCAATTCTAACAGAGCGGATGCTATGATAGCTCCAGCAGAAGCATCCCGCGGTTCGTCCGGAATATTAGGTGCATCAAAATCCCAATAAGGTATCTTGTCTTCCGGAAGGTTTGGGTGGTGCAAGATAAACTTCGCAATGTTAATGGCTTGCTGAAGATATTTTTCGTTCTGGGTTTCTCTATACATCATTGTATAGCCATACAATCCCCATGCTTGTCCACGTGCCCATGCCGAAGTACTTGAATATCCTTGATGGGTATCCATCTTGAGCGCTTTATTAGTTATGGTATCATAATCTACAACATGGCATGAACTATAATCCGGACGAAAATGATTTGTTATAGTTATCGTAGCATGGCTGTTTGCAATCTTATCAAACAATGAGTCCTGTGATAATTTATATGCATTTTCTAATAGTTCCAAATTCATTAAATTGTCAATAATTACAGGATACATCCATTTAGGCTTATTATCCCATGAACGAATAACTCCTATATTTTCGTTATAGCGTGTTGCCAATGACCGGGCACTTTGTAACAGGATTTTTTTATAGTTTTCATTTCCTGTTATTCTGTAGCCATTTCCAAAACTACAGTTCATCATAAAGCCTAAATCATGCGTATCTAAAGCATATTGCTCCTTTTCAATACGCATCGTATAGTTTTCTGCATATTTTTTCAGTGTCTCATTCCCGGTAGCTTCATAAAGCATCCATAAAGTTCCTGAAAAAAAACCACTACACCACCAATGCGTATCTGACGTAACAAGAGTTCCGTCTTTCTCTGTAGTTTTTGGAAGCCTGTCAGGCTGATCCATCAGACTGGCAGCCATAAATTCAGACTGTTCAATGCTACGTTTTAATCCTTTTTCTATCACAGAACTCATCATATCATTACTATTATTATTGCATGATGATAAGAGTAGTCCTATTACTAGTCCTGCCAAAATCAATATCTTTTTCTTCATATAGTTTTATTGTTAGTTATTTTTCCAATCAGTTAACGGCATTATTTCTTTGCTGGAATCGAAATTACCTTCCGGTATGAGTTTAACTTGTAATACTTCTGTTGTATTGGGCCGCAGTTCAGCTTCAAACCCAACGAACGTCACCCCCGGATTTTTAGCATCCCAACTGTTGGGTGATGTCGCACTCCAAGTTTTCATTCTGACCTTTGCCGGAGATTCCACCTCCAATAACAGTTTTTCTCCATTCTGGGATAGTTGTATTGTATGCTCTCCTATAATAGCAGGTTGAGCTTCCGTCACCATATTCCAGCGAATAACAGTAGGCTGTCCCAATGTCTTTACTTCATCCCTAACAACGGCGTAGTGAGAATCAACGATAGCTACTCCTCTTTTTACTTCCTTTGCTTGACCTTCGTATATCTTTGTAAGATCTGCAATAGCATACATGTAGTTTTCATTATCCGAAAAATCTGTAATCGTTGCATAACCATTCACATTTTGATATTTATTGTCAAAAGAAAGTGTATTATGAGCCAGGTTATTGTATCTAAACACTTTCCAACGATCAGATTCCTGACTCTTATTCCACAAATCAATGCCTTTGGATTCTAATGAGTTGTAATCCTGAGGACCTAAATCCGTGCTCCAGCGAGTGTCCTTACTGATAAAGATAAAAGAACCGGCATCCAAATGTGTGTGTCCTGATTGTGCTGTCCCTCCCTTGAGCGCAATGGATAATCCATGTTGATAATCCCAAGTAGTCCGCATAAGGGCAACAGGAGTGGTTGTTTTACTCGATACCCACATTCTTTGAGTTGGTTTAGGCAGATTATCCATAGAAGTGGAAGCGCCCCATATCAGAGCCAGTACAGCATATCGATAGGACCTGATACTCTTTTTAGAAGACAGGCTAAACTGGTATTTCTCACTCCAAAGTATATCTTTATCGGCAGTCCTATCAGCAAACCAAAACATAGCAGGACTTACGCGACCAGATGATGAACAGTCTCCATAGTTGAAGGATTTGCCATCAGAAAGTAACATGTTCTGGATAAACTTTCCAGTATTCAAGAAACCTGGTTCCTGAGAAAGATTATAATCTGTTCCCATAACATTTTCCAAAGCATCAATTAAGAGGAGGTTGTAAGTCGTTCCATATCCCCAATAGGAATAGCCTTCGGCATACGCACCATCAGGCGCATACACGGACATAGGTCGTTTAACAGACTGAACAGCCCGATTGATCAACTCTTCAGCAAGAGTTGGAATTTTATCATAAATAGCCAAGGCACCAAGTGTTATTCCTCCATTACATACCTGATTCCAATTATTATTTCGATAGAGCCAGCTATTATATTGGCTGTCTAATGATGGATTCAAACCTTTGGTTTCTATAGCTTTTTCTATTTTAAGTTTAGTTTGATCACTGATAAAATTGTAAAGCCAGTCATATCCGATAGCCATAGCTGTAGTCATTTCAGCTACATCCAGAAAGTGAGATGGATTCCAATCAACAAAATCTGCGGCATTGTCTAATTCACTTTCTGCCCGTTTGGCATATTTCACTTCACCAGTCATTCTGTAGGCATATCCTAAAAGTAACGTCCTGCGCAAACATTCACGCGACACTTCAAGCAATCTTCTGCCGAGAATAACTCTTTGGCAATTAGGCTTGCCAAGAATATTGTCGGCCTCTTCTAGCATGATGGCATGATATTCCTTCCACACTCCATCTGTTTGTATAGCAGAACGGATGACAGATTCATCTTCTGTTGTCATTATCAGATAGGGATGTACTCTGTCTTTAACCTTCTTACTATCTCCTTCTTGAGCCGATATGCAAGCAGAGTATAACACTGCTAAAAATATAAATAGTATATTCTTCATTTTCTTTTAGTTTTAAAACGATGCTCCAATAGGTCCTTGGGTTGTGGAAGCTGTTGCTGATTTGGAAGAGGTTGAATAATGAAATGTGAATGTCTTTCCTGCTTCAATACCTTCTACTCCGTCTTCGTCAACATAAAATGGAAGATCTGCCCATTTGGACATATTACTTCCCATATTCTCAAAAAACTTGTCAATATATTCCATTGGCAAAACAGGCGGATAATCAAAAGTCAGTACTTCCGAGAAATTATCTTTAAAAGTCAGTTTACCTTCTTCTATCAGTTGATAGCCATCGTCAGAGAGTGTAGTACGCTTCAAATTCTGTGGGTATTTGGCAAACAGTCTTTCAAATTCCTCAGAGAAAAATAAATTGTTATTGCAAATACTCATACTAATATCCTGAGCACGTTCATCTTTCTTGGGTATTGAAATTTGCCAAAACACATTACTTTCGGCACTCGATTTCCACCCTACATTAGCGAAAATATTGTTCTCTATTTCAACTTTGATAGCATAGTTTATTTGTATATGGTGCCCAACATTATAGAATGTACTGTGCTTAATTCCAAAATAGTTTGTGACTACATTGTCAAATCGTACAATATGGGCAGTGTTATTATAAACATAGCAATTATTGATAACAATACTATCTTGCTCGTTTCCACGTGAATCTATCAATCTGCCATTGGCTGGATCACTTGTGAGAGCTAAATTACGGATGGTAGAGTTATTCAGATAAATTTTATTATTGACATTGTCAGTACGAATACAGAAGTTCCTGCAATGGTCAATAAAACAATTGTCAAATTTTAGTCTCACATTTGATTCGTCAATACGAAATAAACGCTGCATGAGATTACCAGTTGCCGCATCTTTACCTATGATATAGATATTCTCAAAAGTGGCGTTACCTTCCAAACGGATCATATCAGCATTTAAGGCTCCTTGCGCGTCACAAATAGGTTGTATGATAGGCATTTTGCCAGAACCATTTTCGGCCTTAATTACAACATTATGTTTGAAGACATTCTTGCCTTCCATATAGTAAACTCCGTCACGACGCAATATATATGTTGCATCTCCATTTTCATTAATAGCTTTGGTTAAAGCGTTGACCGACGTAATACCATCATCCGGTTCTACAATAATTACACTCTCAGGATTACTTGGAGAGATTTCCAAATCATTAATATCGAGTATATCTTCATTCTCGCAGCCGACACATAAGAGTGATAATGCGAAAAGTAATCCTATAGCTCTAGAATATATTTTATATAGTTTCATAACTTTAGTGTTTTAGTGGAGTAATGTTTATTTAAAGATGTCGTATTTAAAGCCGATGTATGCAGCCGAACCATAGTATTCAACTCTGGACGGATAGTTCGTTATATCACGACGTTTACGATCGGAAGATTGTGTAAAGTTGGATAAAGTAGCATACAGAGAGAATTGTCTGGTCAAACTATATTTCAACTGCATATCCCATTTCACGAATGGACGCGTAGATTCCACATCAGCTGCATCTTGGCGGTGCTGTTCTGCAATCAACACTCCGTCTTGATAGTTGCAAGATATTCTGCCTGAGAATTTTTTGTAATCATATCCCAAAGAAACGTTGAATAGTAGGGAAGGTTGCTTTAACAACCGGTCTGTATATATAATGTCAGAGTTGGTTGGAAGGAATGGCTTCTCAGTACCTCCAGGAGTAAAATCCGGATTTTTAATTCTTGACTTCAACGTTTCAAAGTAGTTCATTTTAGAATCCATAAGGGTAAGATTAGCACTGAATACCACACCTTTCATGAAATTCCTCATTTTGCGGAACTGCAGTTGCAAATCAAATTCCAATCCTTTCAACGTTGCATTATATGGACTATTTAAAGGATAGGTAATGCTACCACCTGACAAACTCATAGGTAAGTCAAAATTAGCAGGATCCGTCACTGTACCATTCAACATATAGGCAGAGCGAGTATAAGTAAAGTTTTTAATATCTTTATAAAATCCACTAATAGTAAACAGCCCATAATCCGGTTGATAGAACGTCAATATAACATCATAATTTCGAGATAAAGCAGGCTTTAAATTAGTACGGCTCCATGTTACTTCATTCACATTCGGTTTTATGATTGTTCGTGGAGCAAGAAGATTATAATCAGGTCTTGATAGTGTTTCAGTGTATGCCAGCCTGATGTCCATCCAATTTGTTGGCTTTACACGCAAATGGATTTGTGGTAGCCAATATCCATATTTGTCGGAATCATTACTCTTTTCATATTCAAACTCATGTTCTTTTTCTTCATTGTCAGGAACATTAGAGCCACTGTATGCATTGTACTTCAGGTGAGAAAAATCATAGCGTACACCTGGTATAAATGTAACATACTTGCCAAAATTTATTTCACCCATAATATATCCTGCCCAAAGATTCTCATTCCCATCATAGTCTTTTAGGATTTTTGTAGTAAGGATCTTACCATATATATCTTGGTTTATATTATAAAAGTTTCTCATGGCATTATGATCCAGTGCAAAATTAATGCATAAGTCCTTATACTTATTGTTTAAAAAATCATGAGGCTTATAATCAGCGTCTAAGAAATCAGTGATACCTATATAGGTATTTTTGAAAGATGATGGAGTTAAATCAGGCATATTCTCGAATACCGGATCAGCTCCTTCAGACAAATCCATACGTCTATATCTACGAGCAGTTTCAAGACTTCTCTCTTTTTGACGGAATTTTCCACCGATTTTAATGTATCCATTGACCTTTTCGCCGAAACTAAAAGGCTTCTTTAAATCTAGCCATGCACTGTATTCTGTTTCTTTGGCAAACTCTGTGTTAAAAATAGTTTCATACAGATAGTATTGTGTAAGATCATCTTCTTTAACGAATTTAGAATTAGCTATTAAATAAGGAGGTTGATAAGATAATGCATCGATATCGGCTGTAAAGGGGGCATTCAGCCGGAATTGCATTTGGTGATCGTATGGGGTTCTTGTGCGCGAGCTACTACGTCCCACTCCGAGATTCAAAGTTGCTCCCAAAACATTGAAATCGCCTTGCAACATATTGGTAATATTGGTATTATGTGAATTACGGTCTGTTTGTTGAAATCTCAATCGGGTTCCTTCTAAATCATAACGTTTTTGACGAATATCACGATCTCTGTTCATTCTACTAAAGAGATTAGACATTTTGAGTTTAGACCCTTTTCCCAAGTCGAAATCCATATTCAGGTTTACATTAAAGCGTTGACGCTTTTCTAAATTTGATTCCAGACTAACCCCTGTAATCCATGGTTTCGTGTAATCAAACCCAGGAGTAGGCGTATTGCCATTTACTTTATAAGCTGCATTAAATGTATCATTGCTCCGGTCTGTCTGGTCAGCACTTGCGGTAAATATGACACCTAATCTTTCGTTAAAAAATCGATTGCTCGCCATGATACCACCTTTATATCGCCCCATTCCATTAATTTGTGAATGGTAGCCTGTTTCTCCGGTTACATTAAGTTTGAAGTCTCTTGGGGCATCTTTCATTATTAGGTTTACTGTTCCTCCCAATCCGTCGGCATCCTTGTCGGCCGTACTGGCTTTCAATACTTCAGCCCCAGCAATCATGTCCGGTGAAATCATATTCAAGTCAGTACTCCGATCGGTGCTACTTGTTGATGGCGCATTCATACCGTTAATAGCTATCGAGTTATACTTAGGATCCAAACCACGTATGATGATTTTTTGACCCTCTCCTCCATCACGCTGGATCATTAAACCGGGAAGACGACCAATAGCATCAGCAACATTTACATCAGGAAGTTCATGCAACTTTTCTTCAGATACAGCATTCATAATACCAGTTGCATTTAACTGACTTTTAATTGCCGCTGTCTGCCCTTTGGCTTGAGCACTGATCACTACTTCCTTCAACATATGATTATCCGGACGCATAACGAGGTTCAGTGTCTTCACTTCATTAGATTTAAGATCTATATCAAAGTCTTGTGTCTGATATCCAATGAAAGAGAATTGGATTGTCTGCTTGCCTTTAGGTATAAATAAGGTATATTGCCCATTGGCATCTGTTATTGTTCCCTTATTCGACCCTTTTAGCATGACAGTTGCGCCAATTAAGAAGTCTTTAGTCTCATTATCTGTGACAACACCCGTAATTGTAGCATTTTGGGCCACTAGATTTCCTCCTACATATAGGAATAATAATAAGATAAGCAATCTTGTCTTCATAAGCATATAAAATTTAATGGTTATATCGCAAATTTAATGGTTAATTAATTGGGAGATGTTGAAAATAAAAGCAATATATATATATTACTGTCCTTTTATTGGCAAAAACGACTAAAAACTGGTCAGAAAATGTAGAATATCTGGTCAAGAGTATATCTTAAAGCTTTCAAAATACCTTTTGCATATCATTAGTGTCCACTAAAAAAATCGCAATAGTTCTTTGAAATATTTGAAAATTAGCTGGTTGTTAGAGAAAATAGAGTCAACGGACTTGAACTTGTATCTTTGCAGTCATAAAACTATAAACTTTTCTCACAGAAGCATACAATTCTTTTTTGTAACCAAATATCACGCAAAAATGGAAGATAAGAATCTTACGCTGGAGTAGGAAGCCCAGATTAAGGAGAAAGCGGCCGCGCTGAAGGCCGAGAAAAAATCCGCAAAGTCTATCCGATGGTTGTGTCCGGCGATAAGGACTGCGGCAAGAAGGAGTTCTACGTCGCTTACATGGGCGAACCGACCTTCCCGCAGTTCTCGAAGTTCATGGCGGTTTTGGAGAGGAGAAAAAATTGAGGAAGAGTGATGCTAGATTAAAATAATCGCTACCTTTGTCCTGTTCGACAAAGCGTACAGGTCATGAACCGAGTTATAATTTAAATGTAAGAGTTTGATCTTCAGTATATAAAATAAAAATAGTATTTTATTTCGGTATTGTCGGGTAATCTTTTATCTTTGTGTCACTTAATAAAGCTGAGAAATATGTTTTTTCTTCATCGTATATGGAATTGGTGCAGTCGTTTCCGTCATCGTTGTGGTTACGGAGTACACTCTCCGTCTGATTTTTTTCTGATTACTTCTGTCGTTTATGAAAAATATCACTACTATGCTTATCGGGTATTGAAAGAAAGGGGATTTCCTGCTTATTTACCACATTATCGAAGAAAAGTGAACCGTTTACTATTCCGGTTGGTTAATTATTTCAGACCAAAGTCATTGATTGAAGTGGGGATTGGTAATGGGGCATCCATAGGATATATGCGGGCTGCGTGTCATACTATGGACTCCGTCACCTTGAAAGGCAGGGATTGGACAAAGACCTCTCGCCAACTGGAGGAGAAACTGTCGGAGGTGCATACATTAGATTGTCTGCATATAGGGCATACTCCTTTTTATAAAGAAGTTTTTGAACTGGTACTTCCTTATGCCGGACCTCGCAGCTGCTTTATTGTCGGAGGAATTCATGAGTCGAGGGAAAAACGGAAATGGTGGGAGCAAATTGTAGCCAGTGAGTCGACGGGTATCACTTTTGATTTATATGACATAGGATTGGTCTTTTTTGATAAAGCAAGGTATAAACAGCATTATATTGTAAATTTCTTATAACTGGAATCATGAAGAAAAGTATGATATACACCAAAACAGGTGATAAGGGAACCACATCATTGGTAGGTGGAACCCGGGTGCCGAAAACGCATATACGGCTTGAGGCCTATGGCACAGTAGATGAACTGAATTCCCATTTGGGACTGTTGCAAACGTATCTGGCGGACGAGGAGGATAAGAAAATCATTTTTCATGTACAAAATAAATTATTCTCAGTCGGTTCGTATCTGGCAACGGATCAGGCACAGACCAAGTTGCGTATGGAAAGTCGTATAGAGGATGAAGATATCCGGATGTTGGAGCAGGCTATTGACGTAATAGACAATGAGCTTCCTCCTTTGAATGCTTTTATTCTGCCGGGAGGTGATCGTGGAGCAGCCGTTGGGCACATTTGCCGGACGGTGTGCCGTCGTGCCGAACGACGCATTCTTGCGCTGGCTGAGGAATGTGACATAGATGTCCGTGTAACAGCATTTGTCAACCGTTTATCTGATTATTTATTCATTTTGGCCCGAAAGTTAAATCAATTAACTAAAACAGAAGAAATTTATTGGGATAAAAGTTGCAAATGAAATAATTTATTATACTTTTGCGACTAATTAGAGAACGAAAGAAAAGTATTTACTTTAAAAATAAGGAAACTATGTACTGGACATTAGAATTGGCCTCGAAGTTAGAGGATGCTCCCTGGCCTGCTACGAAGGATGAGTTGATTGACTATGCAATGCGTTCGGGTGCTCCGTTGGAAGTGATCGAAAATTTGCAGGAAATGGAAGATGAAGGCGAAATCTATGAAAGTATAGAAGACATTTGGCCGGATTATCCGAGCAAGGAGGATTTCTTTTTCAACGAAGAGGAATATTAGAAAAAACATAGCGGACAGAATCTTTGGTTCTGTCCGTTTTTATTTTGATTATTTATCTATAGGGAGGGTTCGTCAAGAAGGTTGATATGTAACTTTCCTGATAAATTGAACATTTAGCAGAGAAAAAGTGTTTATCTTTGTGGCGTAAACTAAAAATAGACAAACATGAAAAAGATTATTAGTGTATTCATGGTAGCTGTATGTTTGATGATGGCTGCTCCTGCTCAGGCTCAGTTGCACTTTGGTGTAAAGGGTGGTTTGAACCTGTCAAAGGTTAGTTTCTCGAAATCAGATTTAAAAGGAGATAATAAAACCGGTTGGTTCATTGGTCCGATGGCTGAATTCACTCTGCCCATTATTGGGATTGGTGCGGATGTTGCGGCTTTGTATTCACAGACAGAACTGGCTGCAAAGGGATATTCCACCGATGCAAAACTGAAAACGATTGAGATTCCGGTAAATTTGAAATGGTCTTTCGGACTTGGAAGCATGTTGGGTGCTTATATTGCTGCCGGGCCTCAGTTCGGTTTCAATATTGGTAATAAGAAAGGATTTATGAATTATGATCTGAAGAAGAACAACACCAGCTTCAATGTGGGGGCAGGTGTGAAACTGATCCGCCATTTACAGCTTGGCTTGAATTATAATTTTGCTTTGGGACATACTGCCACTCTTTATGCTGACTCTAATATAATCCTTGATGGTAAACCACTTACTCAGGATGTGAAGATAAAGAACAACACTTGGCAAGTTTCTTTGGCATACTTGTTCTAGACAACCTTATTTAATAAAAGATAAAAAGGAGGCATTCTTCACTGAATGCCTCCTTTTTTGTAATTTTGCACCATGAAAAAGTTCGTAGATGTCATAGTGCCTTGCCTATTGCCAGCCAATACACTTATTCCCTTCCCCAAGAGATGGAAGAGAGGGTACAGATTGGTTGTCGGGTCGTTGTTCCGTTTGGAAAGAAAAAGTTCTATACGGCAATAGTGACCCATGTGCATTATGCAGCCCCGGAAGGGTATGAGACGAAGGATATAGCTGAAGTGCTGGACTCATCTCCGATATTGTTGCCAAAACAGTATGAGTTCTGGCAATGGCTGGCGGAGTATTATCTTTGTACATTGGGCGATGTGTACAAGGCGGCTATCCCCTCGGGCATGAAATTGGAAAGTGAAACGCTGGTGGAATATAATCCCGATTTTGAGGCCGCCGCACCGTTGCCGGAGAAAGAGCAGAAAATTCTGGATTTGTTGAGCCGGGATACAGAGCAGTGCGTAACCCAGTTGGAAAAGGCCAGCGGACTGAAAAATGTGCTGACTGTTATCAAGTCTTTGTTGGACAAGGAGGCCATCTTTGTCAAAGAGGAACTGAAACGTAACTATAAACCACGTACTGAGGCAAGGGTGAAATTGGCGAACGAAGAGGCGGATGAGGCTTACTTGCAAAGGTTGTTCAATGAACTGTCACGGCTCCCAGGCAATTGATGATGTTGATGAAGTATGTGGAATTATCCAGCTGGGTAACCAAGGGGTATGCTTTAAAGGAAGTGACAAAGAAAGAGTTGTTTGAAAAGTCGGGAGGTTCTGCGGCCGTTTTTAACGGATTGGTTGAAAAGAAAATCTTTGAGGTTTATTATCAGGAGATAGGGCGGTTGGATAAAGGGATCTGGGATACCGGTGATATAAATCCGCTGAATATTGCACAGCAACAGGCCTATAGTAACATTCTTCAATGCTTCAGAGAGAAAAATGTGTGTCTTCTGCATGGCGTCACGTCCAGCGGCAAGACGGAAATTTATATCCACCTTATTCAGGAAGTGCTGAAAACAGGAAAACAAGTCTTGTATCTGCTTCCTGAAATCGCATTGACCACTCAGATTACCCAACGTTTGAAAAGGGTGTTCGGGCATCGGCTGGGTATTTATCATTCCAAGTTCCCGGATGCCGAGCGGGTGGAGATCTGGCAGAAACAGTTGGGAGAGGAGAGTTATGATGTGATTCTCGGAGTTCGTTCCTCTATCTTTTTGCCTTTTCGTAACTTGGGGCTGGTCATCATAGATGAGGAACACGAGAATACGTATAAACAGCAAGACCCTGCCCCACGTTACCATGCCCGTAGTTCGGCCATCATGCTGGCGTCTATGTTCAAGGCAAAGGTCTTGTTGGGAACAGCTACGCCCAGTGTGGAAACCTATTTCAATGCCACTTCCGGCAAATATGGCTTGGTGGAATTAAAAGAAAGATATAAAGATATCCGGCTTCCTCATATAGAACGGGTTGACATCAAGGAACTGGCGCATCAGAAGCGGATGCAGGGACCTTTCTCACCGGCATTGGTCAAGCAGATAAAAGAGGCATTGGAGCGTAAGGAGCAAGTGATCCTGTTCCAGAACCGTCGCGGTTTCGCTCCGATGATAGAATGTCATACCTGCGGCTGGGTGCCTAAATGCAAGAACTGTGATGTGAGCCTGACGTATCATAAGGGGCTGAACCAGCTGACTTGCCATTACTGCGGATATACCTATCAAGTTCCCCGTTCCTGCCCGGCGTGCGGCGGAGTGGAATTGATGCATCGCGGTTTCGGAACGGAGCGTATAGAAGATGATATAAAACTGATATTCCCCGAGGCGAAAGTTGCCCGGATGGACTTGGATACCACCCGTACCCGTACCGCATACGAGAAAATTATCGCAGATTTTGAACAGGGAAAGACCGATATACTGATTGGCACCCAGATGGTGTCCAAAGGCTTGGATTTTGACCATGTCAGTGTGGTGGGGATTTTGAATGCGGATACCATGCTGAATTACCCGGATTTCCGGAGCTATGAGCGTGCTTTCCAACTGATGGCCCAGGTGGCAGGGCGTGCCGGGCGTAAAAATAAGCAAGGGCTGGTTATCCTTCAGACCAAATCGCCGGACTTGCCCGTTATTCATCAAGTGATGTATAATGACTACGAGCAGTTGTATTATGACCAATTGGCAGAACGGCAGATGTTCAAATATCCGCCTTACTATCGCTTGATTTATGTATATCTGAAACACCGCAAAGAGGATGTGCTGGATTTGGCGGCGGACACCATGGCGGCACAACTTCGTTCCGGCTTGGGCGACAGGGTGCTAGGGCCGGACAAACCACCGGTTGCCCGTATCCAGACCTTATTTATAAAGAAAATGATTGTGAAAGTGGAGCAGACTGCCTCTATGGCGAAGGTGCGTGATTACTTGCTTGCCGTGCAACGTGCCATATTGGAAGATGAACGCTTCCGTTCGCTGCTGGTGTATTATGATGTAGATCCACAATAAGCGGCCCCATGCAGGGGGTGATCATAGAAAAGATAAACAAGAACAAAGATGAAGATAGAATTAGACGTACATACTCACACCATTGCCAGCGGGCATGCATTCAGTACTTTGCAGGAAATGGCGCAAGCTGCTGCCGGCAAGGGATTGAAAGTTTTAGGGATAACGGAACATTCGCCCGGTATCCCCGGTACTTGCCATCCTATTTATTTTAGAAACTTGCATGTGGTTCCCCGCCGGATGTATGGCCTCGAACTATTGTTGGGGGCTGAGATCAATATTCTGGATGGACAGGGAAACCTCGATTTGGACGAGGACTATATGAAGATGCTCGATATCCGTATTGCGGGCATCCACTCTCTATGTTATAAACATGGTACGATAGACGAGAACACCCACGGCATGGTGCAGGCTATCCGTAATCCTTTTATTCATATTATCAGCCATCCCGGAGACGGTACGGCGGCGTTGCATTTTGAACCGATGGTAGTGGCGGCCAAAGAACACCATACTTTATTGGAGATAAATAACAGTTCTTTAAAGCCACCCGTAACAAGCCCGATGCCCGTGAGAACAATCTCACCATTCTCCGTTTGTGCAAGAAATATGAAGTGCCGGTCATCTTGGGAAGTGACGCGCATATTTCGTTTGATATAGCCCGTTACGATAACTTGTATGAGTTGTTGCAGCTCACCGGTTTCCCCGAGGAGCTGATCATGAACCGTGATGTAAAATCATTTAAAGAATACCTCCATTTATAGATGATATATGAAAAGAATACTTTTTGTCTGCCTCGGAAACATTTGCAGGTCTTCTTCGGCAGAAGAAATAATGCGTACCCTTATCAAGAAAAAAGGATTGGAACACGAGATAGAGGTGGATTCTGCCGGAATTCTGAGTTATCACAAAGGGGAATTGCCCGACAGCCGTATGCGGATGCACGCTTCCCGCCGCGGTTACCATCTGACCCATCGTTCCCGTCCTGTCTGCACGGAGGATTTCTATCATTTTGATAGGATCATCGGCATGGACGACCGCAATATAGAAGACTTGATGGAACGTGCCCCCGATCTGGAAACGGAAAAGAAAATCCATCGCATGACGGACTATTGCCGTACCAAGGTGGCAGACTATGTCCCCGACCCTTACTATGGCGGTGCGCAAGGGTTCGAGAACGTGCTTGATATACTGGAAGATGCCTGTGCAGGCTTGCTTACTTCCTTAGTTCCGGATAACTGATACGGGTGTGATACATCGTTTTCAGCTTTTCTTTAAACAGCGCTTTCACGGTTGCTATATCCTTGAACGTGATGGGACATTCTTTGAAATACCCTTCAGATACCTGTGTGTCAATAATCTTGTCTACCAGTGTGCTGATGCTTTCTTCCGTGTACTCCGGCAGGCTGCGTGAAGCCGCTTCTACAGAGTCCGCCATCATCAGAATGGCCTGTTCCTTGGTGAACGGGTTCGGACCGGGGTAGCGGAACTTCTCTTGATCCACTTCTTCGTCAGGATGTTCATTCTTGTACGAGATGTAGAAATACTTTGTCAGTCCCCGTCCATGGTGGGTACTGATAAAGTCTTTGATTACTTTGGGCAGATTATGCTTCTCCGCCAGTTTCAGCCCGTCGGTAATATGACTGATGATAACCTGGGCGCTTTGTTCATAACTTAAACTTTTGTGCGGGTTGACTCCCGACTGATTCTCTGTAAAGAAAGCCGGATTCACCATTTTGCCGATATCATGATATAACGCTCCTGTACGTACCAGCTGGCTTTTGCCTCCAATTTTGTTTGCCGCCGCGGCAGCCAGATTGGCCATCTGCAATGAGTGCTGGAAAGTGCCCGGAGCCACCTCGGACATTTCCCGAAGCAAACTGTTGTTGATATTTGACAATTCCACCAAAGTCACATCCGAAGTGAAGCCGAACGTCTTCTCCAGAAGGAATAGCAACGGATAGGCAAACAGCAGCAGAATGCCGTTGATCATAAAATAGATGTACATGCGCGTATTCAGTTTGGTCAAATCATCTTCGTGAATCAACTCGAAAGCGAAATACAGTAAGGCGTAACTGATAAATACAACCAAAGCTGTCCGTAGCAATTGCGACCGTTGGGACAATTCTCTCAAACTATAGACCGCCACCATTCCTGCCACTACCTGCAACAATATAAATTCATGCGGGAAACGCAGTGTGATAGAGCAAAGCAAAATAATGGTGACATGTGCCATGAATGCCGTCCGTGAGTCGAGGAAAACACGCACGATGATCGGAATCATGGCAAACGGAACCACGTAAATACTTGACAAGTTCTGTTCCACCATAACGGAAGACAGGACAGGGAAGAACACAATCAGTGCAAACAGCAGGGTGAGTGTTCCTTTCCGTTCATAATAATCTGCCCGGAACAGCTCCAGATAGGCCATGAAGCAGAACAGGAAGATACCGACATACAGCAGTTGTCCGGCCAGTGTCAGTCTTTTCTCTTGTACCGAGTCGCTTCGTTTTTCCCATTCCTTGCGCAAGGATTCCAAGATGTTGTAAGTCTGCTCATCAACAATTTCCCCACGGTCAATGATCTTTTGTCCGTTCATCACAAAGCCGTTTGCCCATGAAATATTGGAAAGCAGATCCTTTTGCGCCGCTTCGGACTTCTCTTCATCGTAAACCAGATTAGGTGTAATGTAATCATTCAGATTACATTGTTGCAATATGTTCTTTTTATAGTGGGCGGTATCCGCGTTCAGCAAATATTCATACGCCTCCTTCACGGTGTACAGCTGATCGATAAAACGGCTTGTCGCTACATTCTTGTCTACCAGTCGTATGGCGGTGATACTGTCTTCCTCCATACGCTTCAAGTCATTTCCGGCAATGATCCCGTTATCGTACAGTGCCTTTAATGTGCGTTCAATATAGCGCACATAGTCCGTGCCCGGCAATGAATGGCGTAGCGTCTTGTTGTAGTCCTCTCTCAGTTTGGAAAGGACATTTTTCTCGGCTTCCTTGTCTATCTGGAAATAAGGCTGATAGTCCGCCAGGATGCTGTCTTGTTCCTTTTGTACTTGTATGTCGTTTTTGTAAATCGGGAAATCAAATGATGCCTGTAACAGTCCGTATTTCCAAGGCTTGCTTATATCAAATTGATAGTTGAACTTCCCTTCATTGGGTAAAAAATAGACTATCACTGATACGGTTGCAATGAAAATAAGGCTTTTATAAATCAAATTTTTATATGAAAACCGTTTGCTGGTCTTGAAACTTCTCATAATCGTAGTATTTTTGCGCGCAAAATACGAAAAAATCGGGAAATTTAGATTAATTTTGCAGCGTATTTTATATAAAACAACAATGTCAGAAAGAAAAGTAAGAGTTCGTTTTGCTCCGAGCCCGACGGGAGCGTTGCATATCGGCGGTGTGCGCACAGCCTTGTATAACTATCTGTTTGCTCGCCAGCATGGTGGAGATTTAATTTTCCGTATAGAAGATACCGACTCAAATCGCTTTGTTCCGGGTGCGGAAGAATATATCATAGAGTCGTTTAAGTGGTTGGGAATAAACTTCGATGAGGGAGTCAGCTTTGGTGGTAACTACGGTCCCTACCGTCAGTCTGAACGTCGTGATATTTATAAGAAGTATGTACAGGTGTTGCTGGACAGAGGTAAGGCGTATATTGCTTTCGATACTCCGGCGGAACTGGATGCCAAGCGTCAGGAAATCTCTAATTTCCAGTACGATGCTTCTACCCGTATGTCTATGCGCAACTCTTTGACGCTGTCAAAAGAAGAAGTGGATGCACTGATTGCCGATGGAAAGCAATATGTGGTACGTTTCAAGATTGAACCGGATGAGGATGTACACGTACATGATATTATCCGTGGCGAGGTGGTGATCAATTCTTCCATTTTGGATGATAAAGTTTTATATAAATCGGCGGATGAACTGCCTACTTACCATCTGGCAAACATTGTGGACGACCATCTGATGGAGGTTTCCCATGTAATCCGTGGTGAGGAATGGTTGCCTTCCGCTCCGTTGCATGTCCTGCTGTACCGGGCTTTCGGCTGGGCAGACACCATGCCTCAGTTCGCACACCTTCCATTGTTGTTGAAACCGGATGGAAACGGTAAACTGAGCAAGCGTGACGGTGACCGTCTTGGCTTCCCCGTGTTCCCGTTGGAATGGCATGATCCCAAGACTGGTGAGGTTTCTTCAGGTTATCGTGAATCAGGCTACCTGCCCGAGGCGGTTATCAATTTCCTTGCCCTGCTGGGATGGAATCCGGGCAATGACCAGGAACTGATGTCCATGGATGAACTGGTGAAGCTTTTTGATCTGCATCGTTGCAGCAAAGCCGGAGCGAAATTCGACTTTGAGAAGGGAAAATGGTTTAACCATGAATATATATTGAAGAAAAGCAATGAGGACGTGGCCGGGCTTTTCATGCCGCTCTTGAAAGAACATGGCATTGAGGCTCCTATGGATAAAGTGGTGACCGTGGTAGGTTTGATGAAAGATCGTGTAAGTTTTATCAAGGATTTGTGGGAAACTTGCAAATTCTTCTTTGTCGCTCCTACGGAATATGATGAGAAGACCCGCAAGAAACGTTGGAAAGAAGATTCTCCTGAACGTATGCTGGAACTGGCGGACGTATTGGAAGCTTTGGATGACTTCTCACTGGAGAATCAGGAAGCCGTGGTCATGAAATGGATCGAAGATAAAGGGTATCACTTGGGTAATATTATGAACGCTTTCCGTTTGACGCTGGTAGGCGAGGGGAAAGGCCCGCACATGTTTGATATTTCAGCCGTTTTAGGGAAAGAGGAAACATTGCGACGCATCCGTCGGGCTGTGGAAGTGCTCAAGTAATAGCCGGTAGTCATGATTTATAACCTAGTCATCTATATTTATCTATTCGGAGTGAAGGTAGCCGGCCTGTTCAGTGCCAAGCCCGCCAAAATGGTGAAAGGTCACCGGGAGGTCTTTGACGCCCTGCGTGACAAGATAGACCGGAATGCCCGTTATATCTGGTTTCATGCGGCCTCGTTGGGTGAGTTCGAACAGGGGCGTCCTTTGATAGAACGCATCCGTAAGGAATACCCCGGATATAAAATATTGCAGACTTTCTTTTCTCCCTCGGGGTATGAGGTGAGAAAGAACTATCAGGGGGCGGACTTGGTCTGTTATCTGCCTTTCGACACGCCGCGCAATGTGCGCCGGTTTGTGGAGCTGGCCAATCCCTGTATGGCATTTTTTATCAAGTACGAATTCTGGCAGAACTACTTGAATGAGTTGCATCGGAGGGGTATCCCTGCTTATAGTGTGTCTTCCATATTCCGTCCCGACCAGATATTCTTCCGTTGGTATGGAAAGAAATACAGTGAGGTGCTGAAAACTTTCGCCCATCTGTTTGTACAGAATGAAGTATCGAAGGAGCTGCTGTCAAAGATAGGCGTGACCGATGTGACTGTAGTGGGCGACACCCGTTTTGACCGTGTGCTGGATATCTGCCATCAGGCAAAGCAGCTTCCGCTGGTAGAGAAATTCAAGGGGGAGGCATTGACATTTGTCGCAGGCAGCTCGTGGGGGCCGGACGAGGATATCTTTATCAAGTACTTCAATGAGCATCCTGGAATGAAGCTGGTTATTGCCCCGCACGTGGTGAGCGACAGCCACTTGAAGGAGATTATGGACAAAATGAAACGTTCGTGCATCCGCTATACTGAGGCTACAGAGGAGAATGTGGCACAGGCCGATTGTCTGATCATCGACTGTTACGGACTGCTGTCATCCATTTATCGGTATGGTGAGATTTCGTACATCGGTGGTGGCTTCGGAGTGGGAATCCATAATGTGCTGGAGGCGGCCGTATATGGCATTCCTGTGATATTCGGGCCTAATAATAAGAAATTCCGTGAAGCGCAACATTTGTTGGAGAAGAAAGGCGGTTTCGAAGTGACCGGGTATGATGACTTCAGCCGGTTGATGGATCAGTTCCTGTCGGATGAGACTTGCTTGAAACAAGCGGGGAAAGCTGCCGGAGATTATGTGAACCATCATGCCGGAGCATTGGAGAAGATAATGAAAGACATTCCTTTCTGATTGTGTCAGCGTGATTTGAACATATAAAACAGGTTATAGAGTAAAGTCTTCTTTATAACCTGTTTTTTATATATCCAATTGGAAAAACTATCATTCTGTCA
>NZ_BAKM01000022.1 GCF_000614185.1 Phocaeicola sartorii JCM 17136 = DSM 21941
TGGATGTTTAACTCATGCCAATGCGTGTACGCCCATTTCTCTTGCTTGGGAGCAGTCATCCCTATCCAGAGCAAATCAGGATTTGCCTTGTTGATAGCTTCGACTATCGCCCGATTCTCCTCTTCCGAGAACTCCGGCTTATAGGGTGGCGAATAGGTTTCCACTTCGATGTTGGGATAATCCACTTTCACACGCTGTTTTATCAATGCCAATACTTTTTCACTGCTGCCCATGAAAAAACATTTTCCTCCGGTAGTATTCAGCTTGTTCATCTCGAACTCGAACAGGTTCCAGCCGGCAATACGCTCTGTAGGTTTGGATCTTGCATTCAGCCAACGACACGCCTTGACAATACTTGCTCCGTCAGGAATTAACACATCTCCCTGCTGCAAAGCTTCGGCAAAGAGTTTGTCTTTCTGGGCGGTGTTGTAGGAATGGGCGTTGATGGTGTTGATCAGGAGTTTGCCGGAAGGCAAAGTGGTCAGCCCTTGATGGCTTTCCAACAAGGGTAAATTTTTTAACTTCAATAACATGAATATTGTAGTTCTACCTTTAAAAATTAGTTTTCTTTTTCCTTTTGAGGAAGATTTTGAGATAATATATCCAGCATCCTGTGCTCAAATCGTTGTAGAGTAAATTCACGACAGAATTTATCATAACCGGCATTTCCCATTTTAACTCTTAATTCCTCATCATCCAACAACTTCGCAATACAATCAGCCAACGAATACGGATTCTGTTTTTCACAAATCAAGCCATTTTCTCCATCTTTTACAATATCGGGGATGCCGCCTTCATTGGTGGAAATGACTGGCAATTTATATTCCATGGCTTCTAAAATGACCAAAGGGAAACACTCATTCATTGTTGGAAGAATGAATATATCTGCTTGTTGAAAAAAAGTATTTTTTTCTTCTCCTACTTTTCGACCGACATAAGCAACCCTATCATTCAAATCCCGTTTATCCACTTCTTCTGAAAACTGTACAGCATTAATCTCGGCTGTTTCTCCACCTACATACTGACAATTAAAAAGATACCCTTTTTCTTTCAATATTCTTAACGCATCAAGTAATACAAACACTCCTTTATTTATCAATAGATTAGAAAGAAAAAGTAGATAAGGGACTTCGTTTTTCCGTCTTGCTTCAAATTCTCCTTTACGTAAGTTTGGTATACCATTCGGACAAATATACACATCTTCTCTTTTTACATACTTGGCTATATCTTTATAAAGATTCTCTGCCAACAGAATTACTTTCAAATTGCTGAAAAAACGTTTATAAAAGAAGTTATAAACCCATTTACTCTGATAAGCCGAAACGCCTTTATTGTGATAATGAGCTATAACTTTGCACCCCATACTTTTCAGCATCTGCACTACAATAAAGTCTTTAAAAAAGGCTTTTCCTCCGGCATTCGGAGTGATATAAACCAATTCGGGACGGATTTCTTTTACAACGTGAGAAATATGCTTTAGAAGAAAGAAATACTTCAACAGCTTTTTTAAACTTATATGCCCAATATCAGACAAACTTCCTGCTGTAGCTAAATTTATACAAAAACAATCGAAAGAAGAATTTATCAACTCACTTTCTTGAATGTATTTCCCCATCATGCTGCACCGTGTATAGGAGCGGAAGATGAAGAATAAAAAGAACTCTAAATTTCATCTAAAAAATTATATTTCTAAAATCATCAAATCATCTAGCCCGCCAAAGCACCCATAATATCATCTTCAACCTATACCAAAATTTAACAATAATAGGAACACTAAATCCCGTATCTGAGACATTATATCTATGAATACGATGAGCACATAACACATCTTGTTGTATATATAATTGTCCCATTTTTTTTGCTAATAATCCAATAAACATATCATGCTGTGGAACAGTAGGAATAGGTAAGATACGTTCTAACAAAGGACGTCTAAAAGCCATACTAAAACCATATAATCCAAAATTTCTACACATATAAATAAAAGAATGATTGTCATTGGGATGAGCACCTATTATACAATCATTTTCGTCAATGAAAACAAAAGAGCAAGCACTACAATCAAAACTCTCTAAAGTATTTAACTGCATATCTATACGATTAGGATACCAAATATCATCTTGATCCGAAAGAAAAATATATTCTCCTGTAGCATACATTAAAGCATTCTCAAAATTTTCAGTAGCAGCAAAGATACTTTTATAAAACTTATGTTGTTTTCCTTTATGATGAATTATTATAATTCGATCATCTTTTATTTTGACTTATTTCTTTTAATGAATTATCTGTTGAACCATCATCTGAAATAATCAACTCCAAATCCACATTTGAATGATATTTAAACTCTTGATTTAATATGGAATCGATCTGTCTTTTTATCCAATCCCCTCCATTATAGCTTGCTAAACAAACTGAAACTTTCATTACAAATTATATTCTTCTCACATCAATAACTTCTCCTGTCAACTCTGAAACTAAGGTATTAATAGAAGCTATTGCAACTGACTTTGGATCCAACAAAGTATTTTTAGGCTCTATACCAAAATTTTTCACCCTCATTGGAGTATGTGTACGCTCCGGATTAATGCAATTTACACGAATTCCAAATCCCATCCATTCCTCACTTAAAGCTTGTACTAAATTAACAATTGCTGCTTTGGTAGATGAATAAATACTATACATCATACGCCCCTTAGTATAACTACTGCTTGTATAAAAAAGTAAAGCCCCACTAGTTTCTTTCAAATACTCAAAAGCTTCTTTTGCTACGTTGATAACTCCCAAATAATTAACGGCAATACTTTTCTGAATCACTTCATACTTCATTCCATTGAGTGGTTCTTTAACCAATAATCCAGCAGTACATACAACATAATCAATACGGCCATTTCTTTCTTTTATTTCCTTCAAAACAGAACATATTTGATTTACATCTGTCACATCCAAATTATTTTGTGACCGACTAAACGAATAGACAACCGCTCCTAAATTACGTCCTAATTTTACCACCTCTTCGCCTATGCCATAACTACCTCCAAACACAACCATAACTTTATTAGGTAATATCCTATTTACCTCAGAATCAAGTTTGTGATTATCATTCTGTATAGTTTTTAATTGAAACAATTTATCCAATAAAAATAAATCTTCAACATAAGTAACCTTCATATTAAACACCTCACCTTGCACTACATAAATAGGTTCATTAGGCAAATATTTACACACAACCCCACAATCATCTGTCGTATGAAATTCAGGATCTTGCAAAGCCAAATCATACGCTTTTTTTATGACACCACGTTTAAAACATTGGGGGGTTTGACCACAACGTAATTCATTACGCGGTGGAATTTTATGTATACAATTATGATTATTAAGCTGAATAATGGTATCTGTTGCATTTATCGCTACATCTACAGCATTATATGTTTTCAGAGCTTCAATACAATCATTAATAATACGGTCATTGACCAAAGGACGGACAGCATCATGAAACAATAAATTTATATCATCTGAATCATACGCATCAATTGCTGATAAACTCGAATCATAACGTTCCTTTCCTCCATGTAAAATCTTTTTTTACTTTTATATATTGATTCTCAACTACAATCTTTTCAACTTCACTTATAAATTCCTCTTTAACAACAATAGCTATTTCATCAATATTCAAATTCCGTTCAAAAACCTCAATTGTATGTTCTATTATTTTTTTGCCAGCAACTTTTTGAAATTGTTTAGGTAAATCTTTCCCTAATCTAGAGCCTTTGCCTCCTGCCAAAATTACAGCTATAGTTTTCATTTCCAATAACATTTAGATATATGATGTGAAAATTGTTTATCTTTTGATGGAATATCCATATAAGATTTCCCATAGAGTTGTGATAAATAAGTGTCATATCCTACTGGAGCACTATAAAATTTTCCTTCAAACTCTACTTTTATTTTATCTGAATATATTGCCTTATTATTTGCTTCCTTTATCCCATAATGGGAAATAGCAGTAATACCAACAATATGGGCAGAATTAAAATCAAATGTTGAAGCCAATAAATTCCATTTTAACAATATTTTCTGTAACGAATTAATTCCAGCAATTTCTGTAGCTCGAAATAATAATATACTTATATTTTTCATCATTGTAGACAATAAGGTTTTTCCCTTACCCAATTTATATGTAGCACTTTGCAAGATTTTTCCTTTTAAAGAAATTGCAGAATAGAATCGTTTTATTTCCTTTGGACAATCAGGTAGTCCATCTATAGGAAAAACATCTACATTTACGCACAACCCTTTTGCATACTTTTTTCTAAGATTTTTTTCATACTTCCATGTTCTAATATCCCCAACTGTTGCAAAAGCAAACGGATAATGATTGTCTCTTCTATGGCACATGACTTTTAAATATTCATGTTCAGGGAATTCTATTAAAAAACGTTCATAATCAGGACGAGGCATCATTATATCAATATCATCATCCCAAGGAATAAAACCTTTATGACGCACGGCCCCCAACAAAGTTCCACCACATAAAAAATACGTCAATCCTACGTTTTCACAAAAATTTGAAACAAAATCCAATATATGTAATTCTATTTCTCTCAGTTCTTTAAGTTCTATCTCTTTCATACTTCACAATAAATAAGAACTAAATAAAATATATTTCTATTATTTTAATCCTTTAATAACTGCCTCATACACTCGTTGCGCACATTGTTTTGCACTAAAGTTAGCTTCTATTTTCTTTGATTCCTCTCCCATTGCTTTTAAATCATGTTTATGAAAAGAAGCCAAGGTATCAATAATTGTATGCATATTAAATGTATCAAAAACCATTCCGTTTAAATCTTTCTTTACTAATTCAGGATAACATCCATTATATATAGATGTAGCAACAGGCAATCCACAAGCCATAGCTTCAGGAACGACCAGACTCCAATTATCCTCAATTGTTGGCATTATAAAAACATCTGCAATAGAATAATATTTGTAAACTTGTGCATAATTTACTTTTCCTAATAAATGAATACTAGATATATTTCCATATTGCAATCTTAAGCTATCATAAAGATAACCATCACCCAATAACATAAGGTTATCATCAGGATATGATTTCACATGCTCAACCCATGCCTGAAGAAGGTACTTAACTCCTTTTCTCTCAACCATTTGTCCCGAAAATAAAAAAGCAAGCCTTGCGTTTGTTGATACTCTTTTTTTAATTTCTTTTTATCCTTATCCGTCATTTGAGCAATAGCAGAAACCAATCCCTCACTATCTGCATTCATTCCTCCAATATGTATCTTTTCATCATTTACTCCAATAGACTTTAGATACTTTACAGTTTCTGAACCATTTACTAAATATCCAGTTACAAAATAATCTGTCAATTTTCGGTGTAACACTTTGATCCACCCTGCATTTCTTTCCGTATGCATAGTGCGTTCATAGCCTATATATAATGGTTTTCTTGTAAAAAAAGTATAAAGGACCAATAAAGGAGTCCATTGAAAAAAACCTTCAGATATTATAATATCTGCTTTTTGCTTTCTTATTAAAGAAAAAAGTCCTTTCGCTATAGGTATTTTTTTACCACCTTGTTCAGGCGCAAATTCATTGATCTTTTTCGTGAATGTATCATAAACAAGTTCTCCTTCATAAGGTATGGCATTATTTCCCATCACATCCTGAATTTTAAAAAGTAAATGTTCAAACCCAGGCCTATGATATCGGTTTACAGAGTATAAAACATAAAAATTGCCTTGAAACAATTCGTTTAAATATTTATAAAAAGGTAAACGATAATCCAAAAATACAGGATTAGCATACAAAATTTTAGGAGTATTGCTTGTATTCATAAAATATAGTTTTTTTGAGAAAATATCCATTATAATTTCGAAATAATTACTCTTTGCTGTTTTTTCTTTCGGCATTCGTGCATATACCTATTAAAATACATAATAAGGATCAAGATGAGCATAATTCCTATTCCCTTTTGAAAATAAAAACCTCTATATACATTTGAAGCAAAACCTATAGCATATAGATGCACTACAAATAGTAAAAACAGGAAATTACCTATAAATATTTTTTTTGATCTTAAGATCTTTAAGCAACTTATAAACAACAAAAGACAAATAAACAATCCTCCTATTAGACCAAAGTCCGAAACAAAATCTCCAATATATGTATAAAAAACCTCCACTCTCCTTCCATTTTTATTCAAATAATATTCATCACGCTCTTTGAACGTTGTATACGTTTTCAAACCTATAAGGCTTTTGAAAAAACATAAATTCACATCTCCTTTTGTATTGTGTTCTCCATAATACATTTCATTATTAAATTTGATAGGGCCTTCTGAAGAGTATAATAAAAGAGAGCCCACCATCGTCTTGTCTTGATTGCTTACATTATACCTAGAAAGTGTTATTATTGAAAAAAACACTAAAAACAATATAGAAAATATAGCGCCTACTTTTCTTATATACTTTATTTGCTTTTTCGAAAATAAGTTAACCATCATGAAAAAACAACATATATATAGAATTCCCATGATAATTATTATACCTCGCGTCCCACTATTTATTCCACTTAACAAATAATTAATCAGAACAACCCCTAACCCTATTGTTAATATTTTCCTTTCTTTAGAGAAATAATAAAAAAAAAAGAAAAAGTTGAGGGTAGTCTAAAATAGATACTCCACTGATTTAATCTAGCCCCTATATTTGAATATATTGACAATTCTTCACTACGCATTGATTTATACAAATCTGCAAAATCTGTAGTTTGAGTATTTGAAAATAATAATACAATGTTCTCAAAAAAAGGTTCTATGGACAGAATTATAATAAAATAAGAAAGAAGAATAAGAAAGTTGTCATTCCCAACCGTAGTAATTTTTTTTTATTCTTCCATACTTAATAAAAGGATACAAACATAATAAAATACAACTATAAAGATATAAAAAAGGAGCAATCCGTATATGACCAAGCTCAAACCCCAATTCCACTAAAATAAAATAATAGAAAAATGAACCTATATGAGATATTGTGAACAGAGTCCATACTAAGGTACCAATATTCCATACTTTATATCGTAATAGGAATAAAAAAGTTGTAACATAAAGAGTTATATTCAACATTAAAATAAAAAGATCTTCATTCATAATATTATACCATTGCAAATATTACATAGATTATAGTACCATGAATACACTCAAATTGGAGCATTCTTCGTTAAAGGATACTTTGGTGTATAAGTACTTAGTGATTATATTTGTCATTACTATTTTAATCAAAATGAAAGAACTAGTATATTTTATTTCTTTTTTATAGCATCTATTTTTATTGATACGAATTCAAAATTTTCTAAATAAAAAATCAAGAGAAAACCCACAAATGTATAAAACAATACGATACCAACATTATCCTCAACACAAGTTACAAACCAACATACTAATACATAAGGAAGTGATTGAAATAATGCCAACAATAATTTCCTGGCAACAACATACAAACTAACTATTTGCTTCCGCAAAAAATAAGATGCTGACAGCAATACCGCCACTTCAGCCAAAACCCAAACAATAGCAGAACCTTTTGCTGCCCATGTAGGTACCAATAGTATATTGGCTACCATCCCAACACAAGCTCCTATAATAGAATTTATTAAAATGGAACGATCTTTTTTTAAAGGCATCAATAACTGAACTATTAATATTTGCTCCATACCGATAATTAACACCAATGGCATCACCATACGCATAGGCGTGATCGCTCCCTCATACCCATTACCTGATATCAGATAAATAATTTCGGGAGCAAAATAAATGGAAAATACAATCAAAGGAATAGAGATCATAAACAACAAATCAAATGATTTGTTAATCAGACGTTTCACTTCATCCATTCGGTTTTCTGCCACCAACGCACTCATCCGAGGCAACATTACTCCTGTAAACGCTGTAAAAAAAGCTAAAATAATGCCATGTAATTTAGTTGCTGTTGTATAATATCCTACTTCGGTTACATTGGTGACAAATCCTAAAAAAGTCACATTGAATGAGGTATACATAGAAGTAAGCATTGCATATATCCCTAAAATAAAAAAAGAACGCTTATATTCATCCAATACATTTTTTATCCCAGATAAAACGAATGAACTTACGGCTATAAAATATATTAAAGAAGGCATTAAAAACAACAAGCAACACAGACAAAATATAATATATAGAATAATCTGCCGGATGATGTATGAAAAGAAATACACACGCTACATATATAACCTTTACCAGTAATGAACGATAGGTGATGTATTTGAATTCCTCAATTCCTCTGTAAAACCATTCTATCAGAAATAAGTTAGCAATAAGCTTACATGCGCCTATCATTATTAATGATGCATATTCATTTAATTGAGGAACAAAAATAGAAACCGTCAATAAGCATAGCAACATCAGCAATGTCATACTGGCCATCAAAATCCATAAAGCACTAAAAACTTTCGACAATCTTAGTACATCCCCCTTAGCCTTGGCTATTTCACGAATCCCCACCACATTGATTCCCATACTGGAGAACAAAATAAAATAATTAATAATAGAATCAATAAAATTACAAATCCCAATATTAGTTACCCCTAACACCCGCGAAACGTATGGATATGTCAACATTGGAAATAAAAAGCTAGACACTGTCAACAAACTACTATATGCAAAATTTTTTTTAATGCCCATTACTCCCTAAGACAAGTCTTACATTTAACGTATTAAAAATTTAGTTCATAAAAAATAGGAAAGAAAACATTTAAGTCTTAACCTATTTTTTAACTCAAAACAAGAAGGACTAATTCATATTCTTAGAGCCTGTTTAAATTTTCCTCAATAATAATCTTATAGTGGCAGTTTAACCATTTTCTCTGCCAAATCGAATGTCAGCTCATAGTTTCGGCAGAGTCTTTTATTGTAATCATATTCTTTAGTTTTTATGTGAAACAAAAGAACAAATTATATTTCACTAATCCTAGTGATTCAACCTGCTTTTAATAACACTGCTCTCCCCCCTCATATCATCTACAATGCCATTTCAATGCCCCAGCCACCGATCATAATCAGCCAACCGGTTGATCAGCTGCTGCTTACTCTTTTTCGGCTTTTCCTCTTTCCTCCACGGATCAATCGCCTCATGCGCCAAATGATAATAGATACTGCTATCCGTACAACCATAAAGTGTAACCACAGCAAGCGCACGCGACTGCTCCGCCTTGACTAGAGGAAGCATCGTCTGCATAACGCCAACCAGCTTTGCCGCCTCTTCTTCCATACCCAATATAGTATAAGCCGGCAGCAAAATGGCATAAAGCTTGCAACGCATCACATCCGTATCCATCCGGAGATTGCCATATTCCTTCAACGCCTTGGCAGCCAAAGAACGATCTTCCTCACTCACCCCCTCCGCACTGTGATAACGCTGAAGAGCACTGTGCAAACCATTCAACATACAGTCATTGTCCAGGCGGGTATATACATGCTTGTCCTCATCATTCAAGGCAATTACCTCGTACTCACCCGGCATCACACGCAGCAGCGGAACCCACATCCAGTTCTCCACACATACCATCACATCCTTTCGCCCGACTCCCGGCTGAATGACAACAGTCGCCTCCACCCCCTTAAACCGTCCCTCGGTAATGCGTATCCGGTCGCCCTTGCGCAAACCATCCGGCTGGGGTATATAAACAGGAAGTGTATTGGAATAAGAACGGGCCACCCACTGCAAATTCTCCATTGCGGCATCGGAAAGGTAGGGGAAATACTCCCGCTTCCGTTCCCTCACCCGAGGCAGGAAACTGAGCACAGGAAAACGTTGCATCAGTTGGAAAACATCACGCTCGGAGGCACGGACAAACACATAGTTGAAGAGTAAAGGACGCTGGGTATTGACGAATTTGCCGTCTATACGCTTCACTTCCTGATAGGAAGGAGCAAAAAAGCCGAATGAGGCTCGCCTGCCTGTATGCGCCGGTCCTGCTCCCGTTGCAAACCGCGCACTCCTCCCCGATGGCAATCGGGAAGCGACAACACATACCAACGCACGGCATTGTTATTCCGCAAAGCTTCCAACGCTTCGGGAGATGCCACAGAACGCTTCGGTTTATCGAACTGATGGAATAGCTTTTTCATGAGGTTTATCGTCAGAAATTCACGCTGACCGATACTAGAAGACCATATCAGTACAGTATCTATAACTGACTGATAAATAGCTTTTTACACAGATTTCATTTGGTATTTCTGAAATCTTTTATTTGTTGTCTCTTTCGTCCGAAGACGTCTTTTTGTATGCTTTTTATAAACATAACGTTGTGCCCTCAAAAAGATCTTCATTCCCTATAGAAAAGGGATTTAGGAACTTTTTGAGGGCACAAAGATACACTATAATTGTGTATTACACAATAAAAGCACTTAAAAAATAGGAAAACTTACTTTTGATAAGAAAATAAGAGATGGGTATATTTCGTAATCACAATAAAAGATTCAAGTTTTACAAATATTTATTCAATAGGACTGTAATAACCTTATCCAATTCTATAAGGTCATTCTTTATAGTAGTAAATACTATCTGCTCGTCTACATTACTATATTCATGCGAAATAAGATTGCGCATATCATAAATAGCCAACCAAGGAATTTCCTTATATTCAGAAAGCGGTGATGGTTGTAAAGACAACAACTTTCCTACCTGTTCACCTATTACTTGAAGGCGCATAACACATGCATTGAACACCATCACTTTATCCATGGAGGCTAAAAAATCATCAGCACAATTTATTTCTTTACTCCATTGCTGTATATAGTAAATGGATTCTTTTTCTGGGTTAACCTGTCGCAAATGGTTAGTCGTCCTCCTTTATACATAAATGGCTTCTTTTTCAATATTCTGTTTCAAAAATGGAGACAGTGAGGAACGGAAACGCACCAAATCAATTTCACAATGAAACATTTCCGTCAAAACAGTCTTCAAAGTGTACATAGTGGATAAAGTAGGATTATCAATATCTACAACAATATCCAAATCACTATCTTCTCTGTTCTCTTGACGTGCAACCGAACCGAAGATACCAATTGATTTAATTCCAAACTCATGCCCAAAACATTGTTTGAAACTAACTAACTTTGCCTTACATTCATTTAAGCATAACATACTTTTCACCAACTTTAGGTACTGGAACAAAGATAAACTTTTTATTTGAACGATACAAGTTCTTACCTCGGTTTCTTCATTTCACACTCCATCGGAGTTCTCTCCCTGCATCAGAACGTCATCATCACCATAAACCGCACACCCCATTTATACGAAGACTATCATTACTGCACGCAAAAGCATTTTCTTGCCTAATATTACGACAAGTCTTTTCTTAAAGTCTTTAATAATAGAATATCTTTTTTTATTTCGGATATTTCGTCATACTCTTCAAAAGCCAAAACGGGTTTAAGAATGTTTTGCTCAAAATCGACAGCCGTATCCTCGCATAATTTTGACCCCATAGACACCAAAGAATTATACAAGCAATGTCCTCGGACATACAGATAGGCATTCTCTTTTTTCATTCCTAGAGTGGCATAATAAGCAGATTCCTTATTGAAATCAAACCCACAATTGTCTATTATGTCTTTTGTTTTTTCTAAAAGTTGAAAAGACAAACGCTCTAAAAATTGCTTGCCATTGCTTTGCTCATCCTCTTTTCTATATTGCAGTGATATGCATTGTCTGAATCTGTCCCGATTGAAAGATGTAAGTCCATTTCTTTCTTGATAGAGCATTAATAAAAAAGGTTCATACACGATAGCAGAATATTGTTCCAAAAATAAGGTGAAGTCAAATCCGTTTTGTTTATGATCAGTAAAAGAACGCTGTAGCTTGGCGGCAAAAGCACAATGATTCTCCCATGAATAGGTATAGGTCTGCAAAATTCCATCGACAGCCGATATATCCTCTCCAGCCAGACGGCGCAAGTCACTGTCAATACAAATAAAAAACTTCTGAGAAAGAAATCCTTTATATTTTAAACATTGAGCACACCCTGTCGTACGGTTTCCCTTCTCATTCATCGTAGCAGGCTTGAATTTATAACGTCCGGGACGATATTTAAGCAAAAGTTGTTCCCAAAACCATATATCGTCTTTATCCTCTACATGAACAACCGAATCCACCTTGTATAATAAGGTAGATGCCGCCAATCGTTTGGCCACATCCTTAAAAAACACATGCTTGTCCACCGCCATCACCGGTCCTCCAAATCTTCTATGAAGATAATTTTATCCTCCCAGCCATTGACGAAAATATTGGGAGAATGAGTGGTCAAAATCAACTGGCATTGAGGGTTCAACTGACGTAATTTTTCTATCAGTTTGTCCTGCCAGCCAATATGCAGGGAGATTTCCGGTTCATCCATCAGTAGAACATTAGGCTTCTCTTCTTGCAGAAAAACCGTAGTCAGAATTAATAAGATTTGTTTTTCACCGGAAGACAATTGTTCCAATTGTATTTTATCCTCCGTTATGACTTGCATTCCTTCTAATCTTTTAATCAAGAACACAAGACTATTACTTTGGGGATCAATGGAAATTTCCTTGTTCGTCTCTCCTAAAAAAGAATTCACGACTTGAAAGTATGTTTCAATCCGTTTCCTTATCTTATCTGCCTCCTGCGGAAAATTCAGCATTTTCATACGATAATCAAAGAAAGAAGTGCCCTCTCCGTTCTGGTTGATAATGTTTTTCAAATCTTGAAGCAAGATACTTTCGGTCTTTTTTTTCGCGTTGGCGGGAATGTCGAAAGAACGGATATAGGTAACCGGACTGGATATTGCATTTCCGCTCAACGATTCGGCTATTTCCTTTTTAGTCTTTTGACCGGTATAATAATCGTGTATCAAATTCAGCAAGGTCGTTTTACCACTGCCATTGATGCCGACAAGGATATTCACATCATTGTTCAAGTCTGCCCAGTGAAGATTTATTCTTCCCCACATCCTGGTCACTTGAAACCGTTGAATATATTTATATGCAATTTCCATAAAAATGTTTTTTTATACACAAAGCTACTATTTTTTCAGCTAACAGGCAATTAATTGCTTAGGAAACATTCACCGATTCCCCGAAAAGAGCATCTCTCCCTGCATCAGAACGTCATCATCACCATAAACCGCACACCCCATTTGTTCGCATCGGATGATCCAGATAATTCAGACGGCGGACATAGTCTATGTGCAATATCTTGAAAATATTGTGAATACCCACAGAGCATTCCATGTACGGGGTCTTCGAATCCATCACAAAACTGGTAGGACGTCCGTCACGGGTCGGGAACAGGAAGAGCTCGCTGTCACCCGGATGCTTCATCGGATTGTTCTTGTCAGTCAAGTGACCGTACAGCATCTTGAAGCCGATCGCCTCACGCCACTTCAGTTTCTTCAGCAAAGGAATACGGTTGAAAATCTTACCGTTCAAATCCCACGATACATCCAGCGAGGCGTAACGGTCGTTCAGGAACTCCATATTATTAATCAAGTTGAAAGTCTCGCGCTGCAGGATATAGGACAAGTTGGCCGCCGGCATAATCAGCAACGGGAACGGAACTTTGTTCCACTGCGCACCGCCTTTCACGAACATGTCAATCTTACCCCATGACGAGAACCAGAAACGCTTGTACAGCCCGATTTCTGTCAAGTTATAGTTATACTCTCCGCCCAGCACACCCTTGAAACCGGCCGTGTGCGACAGCGTAAATACCGGAGCGTCAAAAGAAACCGGAATACGGCGTTGCTTGGTATTGACAAATGTCTCACCCGGAGCGTAACGGAAGGCCAGGGAAGCTTCCATGGTCTGAATCTCAGGAATCAACGTTTTCTGGTCATCATTGGTTATATAGCCAGACCGCCGGTAGGCTCGTCCTTACTATTCTTTACTTCCACCGTGGTCTTCAAGCCAAACTGTGTCTCGTTCTCGTACTTCAAGGCGATATTCCGCACGTAGGACATCTGATCCACCGTAGAAGTCTTGAAAGATACGAACACGTTGTCTTTATCTGTCTTCAGGAACTTATCCGTGGGAGACATCACATCATACTGATAGCTGAACGTGATAGAGTTCTTCGGGAACTCGCGCGGCAGGTATTCCTTCTTGTTGAAAGAGTATTCCACCTCACCCATATACTTGGAACGATGATCCTTGAACCCGTATGCATAATATCCCTTGAGGAACAGATGCGGATTCAAGTTGGCCGTGGTCTGCGCGCTCATACGCAGACGCAACCCGTCGATATAGTTATTGGAGATCATGGTGTTTACCGGACCGATATCTACCTTGCTGGGATGCTCCTTGGTGCCGGTCTCCACAAAGTTCTCGATAAACGCCTTCAATACAAAAATCACGTATTTGAATCCCGGCATCTGCTCCAGACGCTTCACCAGCATATCCATAGAGCTCTCGGTCTGCGTAAGCGGAACCGGCCGGTATTGATTCCAGAAATCGTCTCCGCGCATCATGGCGTCCGCCTCTTTGATCTCGGCCCCCTTACGCTTGAAAAGTTGCTGCGGAAGCTCATCGAAGGCATAATCAGAGTAACGGGTAGTCCTTCGTATCTGGAATCCTTGCATGATCTTCATCAAGGTCATCTCCACAATCATGTCATCGGTCTTCAACACCCACTCCCCATTGGGCAATTGCTCGAACTCCTGAATAATATCCATATTGTCTACAAAGTTCACCCCCGATTTCTTGGGCAGGTTCATCGTACATTTCTTCACCGTATAAGACGAGTCGGCCAATACGTAAAGATGCCCCGTGAAACCGAAGTCCTGCGAGTTATTGGGGACGAAGGTGAGATGGAAGCACTTGTCCTTGTCCACAAATGTGGTGTCCATAATGTAAAACTTATAAAAAGAGATGGCATCACTGGACGAAATAGGACTGATGAAAGGATACTGCAACAGACGGATATCATTGTCGTAAATATTCACATCCGTAAAGACATCCTTCAGCACCGTGCTCAGCATATCTCCCGTTGCAAACAGTTCGTTCACACCCGTAGAGCTCATTCCTTTGATAAGGGTCTTCTCACTCTTGGGATGTTTACGGTAAATTTTCTGCGAAGCGGTCTCGTCCACCGAAATAGGGAGGATGAATTTATTGGTTTCCTCACAAAGTTCGATCTGGTCTTTCAGGAAAGGCATCTTTTTATACATGCCTTTTTCCAGCATCTCGGGGGTCACATCATTCAGTGACATCGTGATCTTCTGATACTTATTGTACTGATAGTAATCGTTCTCGCTCAGCTTATTATTCTTTTTATGAGCGATCACCTTCTTCATCAGTTCCACTGCCGGATTATTCTTACGGGAGTACTTCTCTCGTTTGGGCTTCACCACCACTTCGTCCAGCATGATGTCGTCCGACCTCATCCTCACATTCAGGTTCTTGGTGACACCGGGGATTATATTCACCACTTTTGTTACATACCCCACCGCCGAAAAGGTAAGTTTGTTCCAACCTTTACGGGTTTCTACCTTATAATTTCCATCATTATCGGTAATGCTTCCTACGCCTTTCCCTTCATAAAAGACTGACAAATATGGTATGGGTTCATTCGTCAATGAGTCTGTTACAACGCCTTGTATATTTTGGGCTGACACCGAGACGCAGCATCCCAATAACAAAAATAGTAGAAACGACTTAATATATTTTGTCTTCATTCTTTTTACCGCTATTTTTATGAGCCAGCAAAGTTAAGCATTAACTTAAAAGAAAGTTGCTAATATAAGCTAATAATTACAGAAATCTTACATATAGACCAATAAATAGGTGAAATTTAACAACGAAAGAACCATTATGCAGGAAATAAAAAAGGGGTCTTTTCACAAAGCCCCCTTTTTAAGTTTTCAATAGGTATTAGTTTTTTTTTAAGGTAAAAAGATTGTTTTCAGGATAACGATGCAAATATCGAGCCTTTTTTTAAACCAGCCAAATAAAAAACTATGCCATACAACATGTTTTTAGATTTTTCTGTCTTTTTTGGCAGATTATTACTCAAAATGCTCTTTATCGGCCTCATTACATATACAAAGATAGCAAAAGTTTAGACTAAAACAGCTTTTTAATGAGTTTTTTCTTTTCCTAAGAAATGTTCATCCACTGTATCGCGATGTTTCAGCACCTTTGCATCGATGAAAAAAACAATCTCTTCGGCGATATTGGTTATATGGTCTCCGGCACGCTCCAGTTTACGGATAACGGCGCCAAGCTCCAGACAAGTCAGAAAGCCATCGGGATGTGTTTCCAGATATTTTGTAAGGACGGCAGGGGCAGCCGCATTGATTTCGTCCAGAAAATTGTCTTTACTGAATACGTTGAGGGCCAATTCCAGATTCTCTTCATTCAATGCGTTCTTGGTCATTTCGAGCATACTGAGCACTTGTCTCAGCATCTCTTCTATACGCAGATTGTGGAGCAGTTCACTATCCAGCACCGTTTCCTCGCTTCTTACCACAAAACGGGCTATGCCTTCGGCAAAATCCCCCAAACGCTCCAAATCACTGTTTATCTTGAACATGGCCAGCACAAAGCGCAGGTCAATGGCTACCGGATTGTATAGAGCGATGGTGTCCTCTACATCACTGTCTATTTTCAACTCGAACGCATTCACCCTTTTCTCACGGACAATGACCTGCTGTGCCTGGTCACGGTTAAAGGTCAGCACAGCCTCTCCTGCCCTGTCCAGCTGATTGTAAACCAATGTCCACATCTCGTTCACTTCCTTCTTCAGTGACACAAGTTCTGATTCTATAAATTTCACCATATTCTTAATTCTTGCTTTGTTTATTATTATTTCTTTCACCGCATATTGCGCAGATTCACACTGATTTTAAGCATGCTTTATCCGAAACGCCCCGTAATATAATTCTGGGTCGCTTCTTTGCCCGGATTCGTAAATATTTTCTTCGTATCATCATATTCCACCATATTGCCCATATAGAAAAATGCCGTCTTGTCACTGACACGCGCGGCCTGCTGCATGTTGTGAGTGACAATAACGATGGTATATTCTTTCTTCAGCTCATGAATCAACTCTTCTACCTTGGCTGTAGAGATAGGGTCCAGTGCCGAAGCCGGCTCATCCATGAGCAGGACTGAAGGAGATACGGCCATGGCACGGGCTATGCACAACCGTTGCTGCTGACCACCGGACAAGGCAAATGCCGATTCTTTCAACTTATTCTTCACCTCATCCCACAACGCGGCTCCTTTCAAGGTTTCCTCCACCCTGTGGCGGATAAACTCATTATCTTTCACCCCATTTACCCGAAGCCCATAGGCCACATTCTCGAAAATGCTTTTCGGGAACGGGTTGGGACGCTGAAAGACCATTCCTACGCTCTTGCGCAATTCATCCACCTGCACAGACTTGTCGTATATATTTCTCCCGTCAATCAAAATCTCCCCCTCCAGACGAGAGCCGGGAATGAGGTCGTTCATGCGGTTGAACAGACGAAGGAAGGTGGACTTGCCACAACCGGACGGACCTATAAAAGCCACCACCGATTTCTCTTCAATCGTCATGCTGATATCTTTCAGTGCCTGAAAATCACCATAGAAAAAATTTACATGCTTTGCATCTATCTTATTCATATTCTTAATTCGTTTTTACTTTGTTGGAAAAATACCGGCGGAGTGCATTTGCCGACAGGTTTATAATTAAAATAATAAGGATCAGCACCAACGCCGTACCGTATGCCAGAGGAAGCTGCGACTCCATATCCGTCCCGCTGGTAGAAATCACATAAAGGTGATAAGGCAATGCCATGCATTGGTCCAGCATGCCATGTGGCAGTTGCGGCAGGAAGTAAGCGGCACACGTAAACAAGATAGGTGCCGTTTCACCCGACACACGTCCTAAAGCCAGGATCAGTCCGGTAATAATATTGGGCATCCCCATAGGCAGAATCACATGCCAGATGGTTTGCAACTTGGTCGCGCCTAAAGCCAGACTCCCTTCACGGAAACTGTCGGGGATCGCCTTCAAGGCTTCTTCGGTGGTGCGTATCACCAAAGGTACACAAAGCAATCCCAACGTCAAAGAACCGGCCAGGATACTGTCGCCGAACCCCATGTATTTCACAAACAGTGCCATACCAAACAAGCCGAACACAATGGACGGAATACCGCTCAAGTTATTGGTCATCATCCGGATAAAGCGCACCAGCTTGCCTTTCGGCGCATACTCGTTCATATAAATGCCACTCATCACCCCCACCGGAAAAGCGAACAGCGCACTGCCCACCATCAGATAAAAAGTACCTACAATGCCGGCCATATACCGCCACCCGTCATGCCGTCACTGGGCGCCGTGGTCAGAAACTCCCAACTGATTACTCCTGCACCTTTATATATAATAAAACCGAGAATGGCAAACAGAATGAGGACAATGCTATAACTCAGCAGTTTGAAAATGCCGAATGCCAGCCATTGCGAACGTCTTTTACGCGCCCCTTGCCCGGCAGGAAAAACATCTTGCTTCATATTTTAAATACATTATTTATTTGTTCTTGATGAAATATATTCTACACTAAAATTGATAAGCATCGTGATGAAAAACAACACGACTCCCAGCAGGAACAGGGCTTCATAGTGCGCGCCGCCCGCTGGTGCCTCTCCCAGTTCCGCTGCAATAGTCGCCGGAATGGTACGGAGCGGCTCCAGAATAGTGGTGGGTATCACAGCCGCATTTCCTGTAACCATCAGCACCGCCATCGTCTCGCCTATGGCACGTCCGATGCCCAGGACAACGCCCGAAGTGATTCCCGAAACAGAGAAAGGTATCACCACCTTATATATAGTCTGCCAACGGGTAGCGCCCAATGCCAGACTGGCTTCGCGCATGGCACGCGGACAATTCCGCATCGCATCCTCGCTGACGGTAATGATAGTAGGAAGCGCCATGATCGCCAAAACAATACTTCCGGCCAATCCGGTCTCGCCCACAGGCAGATTAAAAGCTTTTTGAATAAGCGGTACGATGACTATCAGCCCAAAGAAACCGTAGACCACGGACGGAATACCACTGAGCAATTCAATAACCGGTTTCAGAAAACTACGAGTCCGATGGTCGGCCACCTCGGACATATACACCGCCACCGACAAGCCGAAAGGCAGGGCGAACAGAATGGCAAAGAAACTCACCCAAAGCGTACCCGTAATCAAAGGAAGGAATCCGAACTGAGGGGCGGGAGTAGCCGTAGGGAACCATTCCTTTCCGGCAAAAACCTCGTCAAAAGAAATAGACTCGTCTTTCAGCAGGTGCCCCGGAAAATCCTTCTCTATAAACTTGGAGGGAACAAAGGCTATAATACCGGGATCACCGGCAACGATCTCGCCGATGCACCGGGGAGCCTTCTCGTACCCGGCTCCCAACTCTTCCTCCGAGAAATAGGAGGTGATATCCTCCAACCGGAAAACTTTAATTTCCGCGTCCGGCCCTCCCAGCTCTTTCCAGTTGGTAATCTCTTCGTCAAAAACATCTTTTATCTGTGCCGCACTCAGTTCCTGCACCGGATTGGCTTTATTCACCGCCAGCACATATCCCTCTTCTATGACTTTTTTATTAAAAAGTCCCAAAGCTTCCGCAAATAAGAATACGACAATCAGCAAAATAGTAAGGCTCGTCATAAAACCGCTGCAAGTCAATATCCCTTCTACAATCTTTTCCCAAACTCGTTTCATACCATTTTAGTCTTCTGTTTTAATAACTGATGCAAAAAAAGCCTCTTTATATTAAGGTGATATGAAAGAGACTTGAAGTATTTGCTACAATTATATTACAAACTTGTTACAAACAGCCCCCCGGACCTTGTTTCCATTCCACCGTAACAGAATCGTAACACACCAGTAAAACAAATGACACACGAAAACGTTTCTTTTGCATACGAATTAATATAAAAATTTATGAATCAATTAAACGCTCTATTTCTTTTTGTTTTACTGGCTTGTAGTCTGAACGCCAACGCACAACGCATAAAAGGCAGTGACACGGTGCTGCCTGTATCACAGGAAACAGCCGAGATCTTCATGAAAGATGACCCAACCGGCGGGTAACCGTCACCGGGGGAGGAACCGGAGTGGGAATTTCCGCCCTGATGGACAACACCACAGACATTGCCATGGCTTCCCGCCCCATCAAGTTCAGCGAAAAAATGAAACTGAAAGCCGCCAAGCAGGAAGTGGAGGAAGTCATCATAGCGTATGACGCCCTGGCCGTCATTGTAAACCCGTCCAACCCCGTCAGCCAACTGACACGCCAGCAACTGGAAGCCATATTCCGCGGCAAGATAACCAACTGGAAACAACTGGGAGGACCCGATATGAAAATCATTGTCTATTCCCGCGAGACTTCTTCGGGAACTTACGAATTTTTCAAAGAAAGCGCCCTGAAGAACAAGAACTACATGAGCAGCAGCTTGTCCATGCCCGCCACCGGAGCCGTGATCCAGTCCGTAAGCCAGACTAAAGGCGCTATCGGCTATGTGGGACTGGCCTACTTATCACCCGGGTGAAAGCCATCGCCGTCTCCTACGACGACGGCAAGCACTATGTACTGCCCAGCCTTGAAAACGGAAAGAAGAAACTTTACCCCGTAGTACGCCCCCTTTATTACTATTACAACGTAGCCAATAAGGAAAAAGTAACCCCCTTCATCGACTACATCCTGTCGCCCCAGGGGCAAAATATTATAAAAAACGGTGGATATATTCCTGTGAAATAAAGGATATCCCAAAAAGAATACGTACTTTTGCAGCAAAAGTGTAAAATAGATATCACAATGACTGAAATGAACGCTACAGAAGCTACAGAGAAGAAAAGTCTGAACTTCATTGAACAGGCAGTTGAAAACGACCTGAAAGAAGGTAAAAACGGAGGAAAAGTACAAACCCGCTTTCCGCCCGAGCCGAACGGCTACCTGCACATCGGTCATGCAAAAGCCATCTGTCTGGATTTCGGGATAGCTGCACGCTATGGTGGCGTATGTAACCTGCGTTTTGACGACACCAACCCGACCAAAGAAGATATGGAATACGTGGAAGCCATCAAGGAGGACATCCAATGGCTCGGATTCCAGTGGGGAAACGAATATTATGCATCCGACTACTTCCAGCAATTATGGGATTTCGCCGTCAATCTGATAAAGGAAGGAAAGGCCTATATAGACGAACAGAACTCCGAACAAATCGCGGCACAAAAAGGCACTCCCACCCAACCCGGAACCGAGAGCCCCTACCGCAACCGTCCCGTCGAAGAAAGCCTGGAACTGTTCAACAAGATGAACAGCGGTGAAATAGAAGAAGGCAAAATGGTGCTCCGTGCCAAAATAGACATGGCAAGCCCCAACATGCACTTCCGCGACCCTATTATTTACCGTGTGGTAAAGACTCCGCATCACCGTACAGGCGAAACCTGGAAAGCATACCCTATGTATGACTTCGCACACGGACAGAGCGACTACTTTGAAGGAGTGACCCACTCACTGTGTACCCTGGAGTTCGTACCCCACCGCCCGCTGTACGACCTGTTCGTGGACTGGGTGAAAGAAGGCAAAGACCTGGACGACAACCGCCCCCATCAGTACGAGTTCAACAAACTGAACCTGAACTACACCTTGATGAGCAAGCGTAACCTGCTGATTCTGGTAAAAGAACATCTGGTGAACGGATGGGACGACCCCCGTATGCCGACTCTCTGTGGTTTCCGCCGTCGCGGCTACTCACCTGAGTCCATCCGCAAGTTTGTAGACAAAATCGGTTATACCACTTACGACGCCCTGAATGACTTCGCCCTGCTGGAAAGCGCTGTCCGCGAAGACTTGAACAGCCGTGCCACCCGTGTATCGGCAGTCATCAATCCGGTGAAGCTGATCATTACCAACTATCCCGAAGGACAGGTGGAAGAAATGGAAGCCATCAACAACCCGGAAGATCCGTCGGCAGGCACACACACCATCGAATTCAGCCGCGAACTGTGGATAGAACGCGACGACTTCATGGAAGACGCCCCGAAGAAATACTTCCGTATGACTCCGGGACAGGAAGTGCGCCTGAAAAGCGGATACATCGTGAAATGCACCGGCTGCAAGAAAGACGACAACGGCAACGTGGTGGAAGTATATTGCGAATACGACCCCGACAGCAAAACAGGCATGCCGGGCAGCAACCGCAAAATCAAAGGTACCATCCACTGGGTAAGCTGCGCACACTGTCTGCCCGCCGAAGTACGTCTGTACGACCGCCTGTGGAAAGTGGAGAACCCGCGTGACGAGATGGCCGCCATCCGCGAAGCAAAGAACTGCGACGCACTGGAAGCCATGAAAGAAATGATCAACCCCGACTCGTTGAATATATTAACCAACTGCTATGTGGAGAAATATCTGGCCGATGCCAAACCGCTGGATTACTTGCAGTTCCAACGCATCGGTTATTTCAATGTAGACAAAGACTCCACACCGGAACATCTGGTGTTCAACCGCACCGTGTCTTTGAAAGACACCTGGAGCAAAATCAATAAATAATAAAAACAAGCTTATGAACTACGACATGTCTTCTTTTTTTGAAGACCCGGAATTTAAAGAAGCATTGGCAAGATACGAGGGTATGGTGGAAAACCATACCCCCGCTTATTTTGAAGCTGATGAATTAATCGATATCGCCGAATACTACACTTTAACAGGAAGGCATAAAGATGCAGACCAGGCCATAGAACTCACCCTCCGGTTACATCCCGAAAACACGGACGCCTTGATTTTCCGGATACGCTCCCTGATGCTGCAAGGGAGAAAGGAAGAAGCCCAAACGGTAGCGCAACTCATCAGCAACAGCACCGACCGTGAATGCAGGTTCCTGCAGGCCGAAATGCTGATATCGGAAAACCGCATAGAAGAAGCCGATGAGATATTCAAACAAGTGGCCATAGACGAAGACTACGACCTGGACACGCTGCTGGACATCCTTCTGGAGTACATCAGAGCCCATCAGGAAACATATACCGAACAGTGGATCGACTGCCTGCATGCCCATTTCGACATGCAAACCCTGCCGAAGACCAACCAACGCCTCCTCGATATACTGTGCGATTATTACAGCATGTCCAGAAGACCGGACTTGGCCATCCCCTACCTGCACATGGCCCTGGACAAACATCCCTATTCCATCCGATATTGGAACATGCTGGGAAGATGCCATCTGCGACAAGACCAGTACGAAGAGACGCACGAAGCGTTTGATTTCTCATTAGCCATCGATGATGAGAATGAAGAAACATTGACCTTGAAAGGAATGGCTTACCAACAGGCCATGCAGCTGGAGAAAGCCTGCGAGTGTTATATCCGTCTGGCCAATGTGAGCGAAAACAAGACGAGAGCCTATCTGGCACTGGCACAACTCTATATAGAAATGCGGGAGCATGCTTCGGCCATCAGCTATATAGAAAAGCTGATAAACCAGAAATCGGGGCTGAGCAAGTATGAACGGGCCGAATTACATTCCGACACCGCCCTCTGTCATGCCTATCTGGGCCATACCGAGGAAGGATACAAACAGATAGAACAAGCATTGAAAATGGAAGAAAATGATCCCGATATGCACATCGTTGCCGGACGTTTCTTTGTGATAGTAGCCCAAAAAAGCGAAGACAGCGAAGAAAAAGAAAAAAACCTTCGCAATGCGGAAGAACAATTCGCACACGCATTGGAATTGACTCCGAAGGAGGAGCAATCCGACGCGCTCTTCAGAATCGGCTCTGTATACTTCGATGAGCATAATTATGAATATGCCAACCAATACTTCGAACAAATAAACAAAGAGTTTCCGGAAGACGCCAATGACACTTATCTTCTTCTGGCATACGGCTATTACCAGCTGCAAAAATCCGTTCCGTTCATGCACTATCTGGCTAAAATCAACAAAGAAGTTCCGGATGTGTACGCCACCATGGGAACCGATGACAGCGAACTGACGACCGACGACTGCTTCAATGAGGCGTTGCGTGCCATCAAGGAAGATATCAGCAAAGGCAATATCAATTTAAACAAATATTTATAGTTATTCTATGGAATCAGTTGCATTTATCCAGTGGTGTCTGGACCACTTGAATTATTGGACAATTACGTTATTAATGGCCATCGAAAGCTCTTTTATCCCTTTCCCCTCGGAAGTGGTGGTGCCGCCCGCCGCTTATAAGGCAGCCGGCGGAAACAGTGACCTGAATGTATTTCTAGTAGTTATATTTGCGACCATCGGAGCCAATATCGGAGCCATCATCAATTATTATATAGCCTATTTCGTAGGCCGTCCGCTGGTTTATAAATTCGCAAACAGCCGTTTCGGGCACATGTGTCTGATTGATGAAGCCAAGGTTCAGAACGCAGAGCATTATTTCGACAAGCACGGAGCACTCTCCACTTTTATCGGACGTCTTATTCCCGCCGTCCGCCAGCTTATCTCCATCCCTGCCGGTCTGGCCAAGATGAAACTATCCACCTTCCTGCTGTACACAACGTTGGGAGCAGGCATCTGGAATACCATCCTGGCAGCCATCGGTTATTATCTGCAATCAGTGATACCCGAAGAGCAGTTATTGAGCACCGTCACCGAATACAGTCACGAGTTAGGATATTGCTTCATAGCTATCGGCGTTTTAGTGGTAGGATTCCTGATTTACAAAGGGAGAAAATAAAAGAGAATGAACTTTTTTTCCATTTAAATTTGTTATCATTACAGTATCGAACTAAATAACAATAAAATTATGGCAAAAACAGCATTTAAAGGGACACCGGTAACATTGGCCGGAGAATTTGTGAAAGCAGGAACTCCAGCTCCGGAATTTACATTGGTAAAAGGGGACTTGGGCAATTATACATTAAAAGACGGAAAAGGCAAGTATTTGATTCTGAACATCTTCCCAAGCTTGGATACCGGTGTATGCGCCACTTCTGTACGTAAGTTCAATCAGTTGGCGGCAAACCAGCCCGGCACGGTGGTATTGGCTATCTCTAAAGACCTGCCATTCGCCCAAGGGCGCTTCTGCACTACAGAAGGTATCACGAACGTTATTCCTTTGTCTGATTATCGCTATACTTCCGATTTCGCTGAAAAATATGGTGTTCTGATGACCGATGGTCCTTTGGCCGGATTATTGGCACGCTCGGTAGTAGTGGTTGATCCGGAAGGAAAAGTGATTTATACCGAACTGGTTCCGGAAATAACCCAGGAACCGAATTATGAAGCTGCACTGAAAGCGGTAAAATAAAAAGTTCCCGAAGAAATAAAGAAAATGGCAGAAGGTTTTGGCAATCTGCCTGTGTAGATCTTAGCAGTTTCCGGCATAACTTCTTGCAGTTATGCCGGAAACTTTTATAGGTTATGCCTTGAAAGATCTATCATGTTGCATGGGAAAGATTTATAATCTTACACCCGGAAGATCTATAATCTTGCATCCTCATCCTTTAAGACAAGTACCATTGGTACATTCTGTGCACCCCTTCCTCTATATCAATCTTATGATGCCAGCCCAGCCGGTGCAATTTGCTTACATCCGTCAGCTTACGCATAGTACCGTCCGGTTTCGTAGCGTCAAAAGTCAGTTTACCTTGATAGCCCACTTCCTTGACAATCTTGTCCGCCAGTTGGGCAATGGTCACTTCTTTTCCCGTACCGATGTTGATGTGACAGTTGCGGATATCCTTGGAGCCGGCAGCGTATGTATCCTTAAAGTCCACATGCTCCATGATATAGACACTGGCATCCGCCATCTCCTCACTCCATAAAAACTCACGCAAGGGCTTGCCTGTCCCCCACAAAGTCACTTCCTGGCCGGTAATACCATATTTTTTCAGTATGGAAAGAATCTCCTCATCCGTATGCGAACCATCTATTCCCTCTACGGGACGAAGATTCATATCTTTACGCACCGCATCCCAGTCCCCTTCGTTCAGGCATTTCCCCAAATGAATCTTACGAATCATGGCTGGTAACACATGGCTGTTCTCCAAATGGAAATTATCATTGGGACCGTAAAGGTTCGTAGGCATCACGGCTATGTAATTGGTTCCATATTGCAGGTTAAAGCTTTCGCACATCTTCAATCCGGCAATCTTCGCAATAGCGTATGGTTCGTTGGTATATTCCAGGGGAGAAGTCAGCAGCACATCCTCCTTCATGGGTTGTCTGGCATCACGAGGATAAATGCAAGTGCTTCCCAAAAACAGGAGTTTCTTTACATTATGGCGGAAACTCTCTCCTATCACATTCTGCTGAATCTGCAGATTCTGATAAATAAAATCGGCACGGTAAAGACTGTTCGCCATGATGCCGCCCACATGCGCCGCCGCCAGAATGACATATTGGGGCTGCTCTTCATCAAAGAACTTCCTCACAGCCTGCCCGTCCAGCAAATCCAGTTCTTTGTGTGAACGGCCCACCAGGTTGGTATATCCTTTTTGCAGCAAATTATTCCATATAGCAGACCCCACCAGTCCGTGGTGACCTGCTACATATATCTTGGCTGTTTTTTCCATTACTCCGCTATTTGAGCCTTTAAATACAGTTTCTTCACGAACTTCATATCATGCTTCACCATGATTTTCACCAGTTCGGGGAAAGAAGTCTTACGGGGATTCCAACCCAGCAATGTTTTGGCTTTCGTAGGATCACCCAACAACTGCTCCACTTCGGCGGGACGGAAATACTTAGGATCAACGGCAACCAGTTCCCTGCCTGTCGCCACATCGACACCTCTTTCGTCCACCCCTTTGCCTTCCCAGCGCAATTCAATGCCCACTTCCTTGAAAGCCAAGGTACAGAACTCGCGCACCGTATGGTACTCGCCGGTCGCAATAACAAAATCCTCGGGAGTATCATGCTGAAGAATCATCCACATACACTCCACATAATCCTTGGCATAGCCCCAGTCGCGCAAGGAATCCAGATTTCCCAGATATAGCTTGTCCTGATATCCCTGGGCTATACGTGCGGCGGCCAGCGTAATCTTGCGTGTCACAAAGTTCTCACCGCGGCGCTCGCTCTCATGGTTGAACAGGATGCCGTTCACGGCGAACATACCGTAACTTTCACGATAGTTCTTGGTAATCCAGAAGCCATACTGCTTGGCCACCCCATACGGAGAACGGGGATAGAAGGGAGTCGTTTCCTTTTGAGGCACTTCCTGTACCAGTCCGAACAATTCGGAAGTCGATGCCTGATAAATCTTGGTCTTCTTTTCCAGCCCCAGGATACGGACCGCTTCCAACATACGCAGTGTACCTACCGCATCCGCTTCCGCAGTGTACTCGGGCACATCGAAACTCACTTTCACATGGCTCTGTGCAGCCAGATTATAGATTTCATCGGGCTGTACAGCCTGAATGATACGTATCAGCGAACTACTGTCGGTCATATCCCCCCAATGCAGATTCACCAGACGGGTCTTTTGCATATCACGAACCCACTCGTCCAGATAAAGATGTTCGATACGGCCGGTATTGAATGAAGAAGAACGGCGCAAAATACCGTGAACCTCATATCCCTTTTCAATCAAAAACTCTGCCAGGAATGAACCGTCCTGACCTGTAATACCTGAAATTAAAGCAACTTTTTTCATTTCATTTATTATAAATGGCCCTATGTAAGCCCTCTAAGTTATTTCATATCACATATCCGTCTCCCGCTATCCGCCTTCCGGTATGACAAAGGACGAAAAAAATCACTCCGCCGAGAATTCTTTGATACGCTGCTCCTCGCTCAACCGGCAGATCAGCAATGTGTCATTCTTCTCGGCAACGATATATCCGTCCAGTCCCTGCACCACCACTCTCTTTTCCTGCGTAGTGTGAATCACACAGTTACGGGTTTCATACAACTTTATATTCTCACCTATCTGCGTATTATTATGGGCATCCTTCGGCAAATTCTCGTGCAACGATCCCCAAGTCCCCAGATCACTCCATCCAAAGCTGGCAGGAAGGACAAAAATCTCATCCGCCTTTTCCATAATGGCATAATCCACCGAAATGTTCTCGCACAACGGAAAATTCTGGTTAATCAGCTCCTGCTCCTTGTCCGTATAATAATAAGGAAGCAAGCGCTCGAACACTTTCGAAATGGCAGGCTGGTATACGCGCAGAGCGTTCACCACCGTATTTACATTCCATACAAAGATACCGGCATTCCAGAAGAAATTATTTTTTTGAATATAGCGCCGGGCTGTTTCCAGATCAGGTTTCTCTTTAAAAGAATACACCCGGAATACTTCCTTATTGGCGGTAGAAGGCACACTCAGGTCAGCTTCAATGTAACCGTAACCCGTTTCAGGACGGGTGGGCTTCATGCCCAGTGTAAGGATTGCATCCGAATCGGCCGTAAATTTCATCGCCGAATTGATCACCCGCTGGAACTCCGCAATATTCATCACAATGTGGTCACTGGGAGTCACCACCATATTGGCTTTAGGATTACGCGCCTTTATTTTCCAGCTGACGTATGCTATGCAAGGAGCCGTGTTGCGACGGCAAGGCTCACGCAAGATATGATCATCAGCAATATCGGGCAACTGCTCCTTCACAGTGTCCGCATATTTCTCTGATGTCACCACCCAAATATTTTCCGGGGGGCAGATGCCCTGGAAACGGTCGGCCGTAAGCTGGATCAATGTACGGCCGCAACCCAGTACATCAATAAATTGCTTTGGATAATCAGGAGTGCTCATCGGCCAGAAACGGCTTCCAACCCCTCCGGCCATTATAACAAGGTGATTATTCTTGATATTCATATAATTCATTTTTTACGTTGTATGACCGCAAAGATAAGTATTATTTTTTAAAAAAAAGTATTGCGTTTTGATTTATATGTCCTATATTTGCATACGACTAACATTTTTTTTGTCATGAAACAACCGACAACTGAAAACTCTGATATAATTAAACTAGTAGCAATATTAGGTGATTTTGCCTTATTGAACCTTTCTATGATACTTGTGTTTTTTATTCTGAATGGAATAGATTCACAGGCCATCGCTCATATTTCATTGAAAACCTACCTGTTGACGTCCAATTTGTGCTACATTCCATGCATCTCCATCTTTGGAGTCATACTGCACAACCGCATCGTGCGTCCGGAACAGATTGTAGGCCGCCTGTTGGGAACGATCAGCCTGCATGTGGTCATCTTTCTCACGGTGCTGGCCATTATAAAAGTAGATAACTTCTCACGCATCTATCTGCTTTCGTTCTACCTGTCTTTCATCCCATTGACCATAGGATGGAGACTGACACTGCGTTTCATTGTAAAAATGTACCGCCGCAACGGCAGAAACCTGCACACCACCGTGCTGATAGGCGATGGAGACAACATGGTAGAGCTATACCATACGTTGAACGACTTGACATACGGATACAGGGTCCTAGGCATTTTTTATGATGAGGAGAACTCTAACTATCCCGATGGGATACCCTTTAAAGGCCCTGTAAGCCAAGTGTTTGAATGGTTATCACAGAACACGGTGCACGAGTTGTACTGCGGCTTGCCATCCAGCAGAAAGGATGATATTCTGGCCATCATGAACTATTGTGAGAACAATCTGATCCGCTTCTATAGCGTACCTCACGTACGTAATTACATAAAGCGTCAGCTGCAACTGGAATTATTGGGTGAAGTTCCTGTATTATCCATCCGTACCGAACCGTTGCAGAACCCGGTAAACAGACTGGCAAAACGGTTATTTGATTTGACATTTTCCTCTCTGTTTTTACTTACAATTTTTCCATTTATGTACTTGATTGTAGGTCTTATTATTAAAATAACCTCACCTGGTCCCATTTTCTTCAAACAGGAGAGAAACGGGGAAAACGGGAAAATATTTAAATGCTATAAGTTCCGTTCCATGAAAGTGAATGCATTGTCCGATTCGTTGCAGGCTACCAAGAATGATCCCCGCAAGACCCGGTTCGGCAACTTCCTGCGTAAAAGCAATCTGGACGAACTGCCGCAATTCATTAATGTATTCAAAGGAGAAATGTCCATTGTAGGCCCCAGACCCCACATGCTGAAGCATACAGAGGAATATTCCCAACTGATAAACAAATACATGATGCGCCACCTTGTCAAACCCGGAATCACCGGATGGGCGCAAGTCACCGGCTATCGCGGAGAGACCAAAGAACTCTCCCAAATGGAAGGCAGGGTGAGAAGAGACCTGTGGTATATTGAGAACTGGACTTTCCTGCTCGACATCCGCATCATGATAAAAACAGTAACCAATATGTTCCGTGGCGAGAAAAACGCTTATTAATCCAATCGCAGGGACATCTAAAAAAGAAAAAGATATGAAAGGTATTGTATTAGCCGGAGGCTCGGGCACGCGCCTCTACCCTATTACCAAAGGAGTATCCAAACAGCTGCTGCCTGTCTTCGACAAACCCATGATTTATTATCCTATATCGGTACTTATGCTGGCCGGCATACGGGAAATACTCATTATCTCAACCCCATACGACTTACCGAGTTTCAAAAGACTGTTAGGAGACGGAAGCGATTTCGGAGTACGCTTTGAATACGCGGAACAGCCTTCGCCCGACGGACTGGCACAAGCTTTCATCATCGGCGAGAAATTCATCGGAAATGATTCCGTCTGCCTTGTACTGGGCGATAACATATTCCACGGCAACGGCCTGTCCGCCATGCTGAAAGAATCCGTACGCGCTGCCGAAGAAGACAAGAAAGCAACGGTATTCGGCTATTGGGTCAGTGATCCCGAAAGATATGGTGTGGCGGAATTCGACAAGGATGGCAACTGCCTCTCTATTGAAGAAAAGCCCGCACAACCTAAGTCCAACTATGCCGTGGTGGGACTCTATTTCTACCCTAACAAGGTAGTGGAAGTAGCCAAGAATATCAAGCCTTCGGCACGGGGGGAACTGGAAATCACCACCGTGAACCAGCAATTCCTTCAGGACAAGGAACTGAAAGTACAAACATTGGGCAGAGGCTTTGCATGGCTGGATACCGGTACTCACGACTCGCTGGCCGAAGCAAGTACCTACATCGAAGTCATTGAAAAGCGCCAGGGGCTGAAAGTGGCGTGCCTTGAGGGCATAGCCCTGAGAAAAGGCTGGATTACCCCGGAAAAGATGCGTGAACTGGCACAGCCGATGCTTAAAAATCAATACGGACAATATTTACTGAAAGTTATAAAAGAACTGGGATTAGAATAATGGAAGTTATAAAAACAGCAATAGACGGGGTTTTCATTTTGGAACCCCGTATTTTTAATGATGCAAGAGGGTATTTCTTTGAAAGCTTCTCGGGACGTGAATTTGAAGAAAAAGTATGCAGGACTACATTTGTACAGGATAATGAGAGTTTCTCTACTTACGGTGTATTACGCGGCCTGCATTTCCAGAAACCTCCTTTCACTCAAAGCAAACTGGTGCGTGTAATCAAGGGAGCGGTACTGGATGTGGCTGTAGATATCCGGAAAGGTTCTCCTACTTTCGGAAAGCATGTGGCCGTAGAATTGACCGGAGAGAATCACCGGCAGTTTTTTATCCCCCGCGGATTCGCCCACGGCTTTGCGGTATTAAGCGATGAGGTGTTGTTCCAATACAAATGTGATCATTATTACGCTCCGCAAAGCGAAGGTGGAATCGCATGGGACGACCCCGATCTAGGCATAGACTGGCGACTTCCGGCCGACAAGGTTATCTTGTCCGACAAGGACAAGATACATCCGAGACTGAAAGACTATCAAACGGATTTCGACTTTAATCAAAGTTTATATTCATATTAAAGGCAATTTTGATTCTGCGTTTGCTTGGTTTTCGTCAGTGAAATTAAAGAAGCCGAAAACTGCACACCGGACTATCGTAAGATTCAAGACAACATGTCCGAAGATTGAATCTATAAAACAGGGTGCACCTCCTATGAGAAATGCACCCTGTTTTTATAGGTCAATATCTTTATATCACTTCTTCTCCATCTCCTTCTGAGGAGCATTAAGCCCCTCCTTCAGATTTTCAAAGAATTCACGTCCGAACAAGATCCATGCAGAAGCACCCGCCACTGCCAGGAAAATAAATCCGACAAGAATCACCTTCTTGCTGGTGCCCGAAGGCAGCAACGGCACACTGGCAGGTTCCACAACGGCAAATACCGGTTTGGCCTCCTGTACTTTAGCCCGTGCCACCTGCAATTGGGTAGCCACCTGGCTATACACCTGATATGCCAGATTCATATCATTCTGCAAGCGTTCCCTCTCCGTCAAAGCGCTTTGAAGGACAACCCCCTTGTTGGCATCCATATAATTGGCATAATTCTGCTGGGCTGCATAATACTCCTGCTGGCGCTCCTTGTACAATTGTTCCAGATATGCACAATCCTGCTGGGCTTTAGATACCCTGTAGGCTGTGATATACTCTTGAAGCTTCACCACTACCGTGTCTGTAATGGCGGCCGTAACCATCGGGTCCTGCAAAGTCACCGTCACTGTTGTGATACCGGTTTTCTTGTCCACATCGGCAGTAATCGCCTTACGCATGGCCTCCACTTTTTTCGCCTGGTCTTCTGTCAGATGGAAAGGGTCCAGCTTATTCCCGTCTTCCTCTTCCTTTTCGGAGAAAAGAGATTTCACTCCACCTATAGCTGCCCCGGGCAATCCCATGACAGCCCCCCACCACGGAGCTTTCTGTTCGTCGAGATAAGCTACAAAAGTAGTGTCTACCTCACCATCCAATGTGGTGACATGTGCATTGAACAGTTCCAGGATAAAAGGAGTAGATGCTACGATATCCGGAAAAAGAGACACGTTCAAAGCATCCGCCTCACTGCCCAGATTCATGCCGCCAATGCCCAGCATGGCAGCCATTCCCGACAAACTCCCCCCTCCGCTTTTGCCGGATTCGGGAGACAATGTCACTTCTACTGTATATTGCTTGGGAATACTCAGAGCGATAATCACCCCTACAACGGCACCTATTCCGGCAGCCTTCAGCAACACCTTGCGGGCAGCCCATAACTTACGGACATACTCCATCAAATCAATTTCCAACTCCTCGTCTTCCCGTGGTCTTTCCGCGTTATTCGTATAGTTCTTATCTTCCGCCATAGTGTTTCTATTTTAAAATATTAGCAATAGATGCAATCATAGTCGCCAATGACGCACTGGTGGTTGCTATGGACAAGGTGTTCTGCAAAGACCAGTTGCTCTTTTCCTTCACCGGAACAATCACCTCGCACCCCGGCTGGATCAGCTCACGGCTGCCCTTCTTGGCCCTCTTCACCTGACCGTTCATATATACGATATACGCTTTGCTCTTCTTCGCACGGAAACCGTAACCTCCGGCCTGCTCGATATAATATTTCAGCGTCTTGCCATCCTCAAATGAAACGGTGTTGGGATACATCACAGCCCCACTGATACGTACCGTGTTGTTGTATTCGGGAATTTCAATCACATCCCCCTCACGCAATACGATATCCGCACTGGAGCCGGGTTTAAGCATCGCTCTTTCCAAATCGATACCCACATAATAAATATCTCCCAAATCCAGCCGGTTGACATCAATAGAGTCCTTTCCAGTCTTGGCCATATCCAGAACCGTTTCCATACGTTTGCGTTCATCATCATTGATGCGACGGCTTAAACGGGCCCCCTTGATATAAGCAAACGGAGTCACTCCACCTGCCTTCTTGATCAAATCGGAAAGACGTTCGCTCTTCTCTGTCAGCGCATAATCGCCTTCATATAAAATTTCACCGGACACCCTCACGTTCACTTGTTCCTGATAAGCAGGACTCTTACGTACATACACCTGATCGTATGGTTGCAGCACAAAGCCCGGTTCTCCGTCTATCACAAAACCGTCTTTCAGAGAGAATGAGTACATTTGTCCTATGGTGGAAACCGCTTCCGTGCCTTTGCTATCCTTGATGCGACGGGAAACATCCACACGGACGGTAGAAGCTGATTCCTTTAACCCGCCAGCCTGGATTATAATATCCTCCAAAGTCGTATTGTCGGCAAAAGTGAACTCACCCGGACGGCAACCTCACCATACACCATGATGCTTCCCACATCCTCCAAGTCATGAATACTGGGGATATAGAGCACATCATTACGCTGCAAAGGCACATCGGGCGCAGTGCCGTTCATAATACCTTTTATATCTATCTGAATCACTTCTTTCTTCAAGTCCTCGCGTTCGCGATGCAATACCGCACGCCCTGTGAAAGCGTCACCCATAAGGCCTTCCGCCTTTTCCACCAATTGGCGGACTGTGTTCAAGGCCCCTCCGAACTGGTACACACCCGGACGATAGACAGCCCCCTTGATTTCAAGCTTGTTCTCAAAACGGTCCAGAATGGCCTCAGCAGTCAGCACATCCCCATCTTTTACTTGAAATACGGAATAATCAATATCATCAATCGTATAGATCTGATACTCCTTTCCGTTCTGACGAACCATGCGGAGAGAACGGGTATAGGCATCCCCCGAGAATCCACCGGCATACTTCAACAGTGTGGCGACACTTTCGTTGTTTTTCATCTCGTATTTCATGGGGCGTTTCACATTCCCTTCTATGCCGACCAACGCCTCGTATGGAGGAACAATGATCACATCGCCTTCCTGCAGGCGGATGTCGTCATTGATTTTACCTTTCATAATAAAATCGTACACATCTACGGTAGCGATCTTCTGTCCTCCGCGCACCACTTGTATATTACGCAAACTACCGATATCGCTCACGCCACCGGCACGATAGAGCGCATGAAACACGGTGGAGAAAGAAGACAAAGCGTATGTTCCCGGCTGGAACACTTCCCCCATCACATTTACCTGGATAGTCCGGCTGTTTCCCAAAGTAACCTTGATTTGTGAGGACGGGTTCTGTTCATTATCAAGCCCTGCATAAATCTTATTCAGTTCTTTGCGCAAATATTGATTGGCTTCGGCAATAGTCATGCCGTTCAGATAAATTAATCCCAAATCGGGGATCGTGATAGATCCGTCCGGAGAGATATTATCCCGGATGGTAGCCTGGTTTGTACCCCATATATCAATGATTACCTCATCGCCCGGGCCCAGACGATAATTTGGAGGGGTAGCCAGATTCACACTCGGCTCGAATGTCAGGTTTCTGGTTTCAAAAATGTCCCGTCCATATACCTTATCTTTCTGCATGTATCCCTTTCCGCGGGAATATGGATTGACAGAAGTACTATCCAGCGGACTTCTGTCAGCTATCACCTCGGCAGGCTGACGTTGGTCAAAACTAAAATTCTCATTTACATAAATATCTTCCGGTGACTTCTCACGCATACGATTCCGGTTTGGCATCGCTGCATTCCCCTCTCTCTCAGCAGACCCATTTTGCTGTTCATAAAGCTTCTTCACACGCTTAGCCTGTTCTTGTGTCACTCCCCTACGGGCTAACTCTGTAGCAATCTGACGTTGGTCTTTCCCCTGTTGCATGCCCGTCTTCACATATTCCAACACCTGTTGGTCACTCATGGACTGCTGTGCAAGCACAGAACCCGAGAGGGCAAAAACTAAGACCAGTACGGATAATAGTCTTTTTATCATATAAATTCAATAAACTTAGTAATTTAGCAGCCGCAAAGGTAGATATTATTTTCGATATAGGCGAGTTTTATTTCATAAAATATCCCTCTAATAAATGTAAAAACGGCTGCCACCTGCCGGTGTACAGCCGTTTGTCCTTTGATAATCCGTGGACAGGATTCATTCAGAAGTCATTACCTTCCCCTTTTTCTTTAGTAAAAGATTCAAGGGAATAAAACTTGCACAATGCCAGTTCGGACGGATCAGCAATACATATTTACAATAGCTTCGTACAGTTCCTGCTTGCCGCTTACCTGCTTGGGCTCACCATTTTGCTTAGCATAAGCCACTACTTCTTCCAATGTCAGCTTGCCTTCTTCAAATTCCTTGCCTTTGCCACTGTCGAATGAAGCATAGCGGTCTGACAACATCTTGCAGTATGGAGATTCATTAAGCAGAGCAGCAGCACTTTCCAATGCACGCGCCATAGCGTCCATACCTGCAATATGGGCGATAAAAATATCTTCCAGATCAGTAGAGTTACGACGTGTCTTGGCATCAAAGTTGGTACCGCCATTGCCCAAACCGCCGTTGCGGATAATCTGCATCATGGCCTGGGTCAGTTCGTAATTGTCGATAGGGAACTGGTCTGTATCCCATCCGTTCTGATAATCGCCACGATTGGCGTCAATAGATCCCAACATACCGTTATCTACCGCAACGGCCAGTTCATGTTCAAATGTATGACCAGCCAAAGTAGCATGATTCACCTCAATGTTCACTTTGAAATCCTTGTCCAGGCCGTGGGCTTTCAAGAACCCTACCACTGTTTCGGTATCCACATCATATTGATGCTTAGTCGGCTCCATCGGTTTGGGTTCAATCAGGAAAGTGCCTGTAAATCCTTTGCTCCGGGCATAATCGCGGGCAATGGTCAACATCTGAGCCAAGTGTTCTTTCTCACGCTTCTGATCCGTATTCAACAAAGACATATACCCTTCACGTCCGCCCCAGAACACGTAATTGGAACCACCCAGTTCGATGGTAGCGTCAATAGCGTTCTTTATCTGGACCGCTGCACGGGCAACCACATCAAATTCGGGATTTGTAGCAGCACCGTTCATATAGCGCGCATGACCGAAAACATTTGCCGTACCCCATAACAATTTGATTCCGGTTTCAGCCTGTTTCTGTTTGGCATAAGCAACTATCTCTTTCAGATTCGCTTCATATTCCTCTATTGTATCGGCTTCCTCGCACAAGTCCACATCATGGAAACAATAATATTCGATTCCCATCTTCTGCATGAATTCAAAACCGGCATCCATCTTATTCTTGGCAGCCTGCACCTTATCGGCATCACCGTTCCAAGGGAATTTCTTTGTTCCGCCACCAAACTGGTCACCGCCTTCGGCGCACAAGGTATGCCACCATGCCATAGCAAACTTCAACCAGTCTTTCATCTTCTTTCCGTTAATTACTTTTTCAGCATCATAGTAACGGAACGCCATCGGGTTCTTACTTTCCTTACCTTCAAATTTAATTTTTCCTATACCGGGAAAATACTCTTTTGTAGCCATAATTTTTTACTTGTTTTAATAACTTGTTCTAATTTATCTAATATCTATTTTATTCTACACGCAAGCGATAACCTTTCCTCTATCCGGAGCCCCTTAAAAGGCGGCCATCGCCTTCTCCAGGTTGGACTTCCAGCGGGCATACGCATCATCATAAGCAGTGCGCTGTGCCACATCAGGCTCTATCACTTCCAGTTTTTCCAATGTGGCAAACGCCTCATTGTTATCTTTATAAACACCCGCACCTATGCCGGCACCCTTGGCGGCGCCCACCGATCCGTCCGTGTCATACAGTTCGATCACAGCTCCTGTCACCCCCGCCAATGTCTCGCGGAAGATAGGACTGAGGAACATATTGGCATGTCCGGCATGAATCTTCTGCACAGGAATACCCATCCGCTCCATGATATCAATGCCATATTTAAACGAGAACACGATTCCTTCCTGTGCGGCACGAACAATATGCTGCTTTCCATGCAGGTTAAAATTAACTCCACAGATAGAGCACCCCGTCTCTTTGTTTTCCAGCATACGCTCCGCTCCGTTACCAAAAGGAAGGATGCTTACTCCGGCACTGCCGATAGGGGCCTGTGCCGCCAGCCTGTTCATATCACTGTAAGAAATACCTTCGGGGGCCACATTACGTTTCACCCACGAATTCAAGATGCCGGTGCCATTGATACACAGCAGTACTCCCAGACGGGTCTGCTCTGCGGTATGATTTACATGAGCGAATGTATTCACCCGTGATTTCGGATCATAATTCACCTCACCGTTCACACCATATACCACCCCCGACGTTCCTGCCGTAGAAGCGATCTCTCCCGGATTGAACACATTGAGCGACAAAGCATTATTAGGCTGATCTCCGGCACGATAGGTTACAGGAATTCCTTCTTTCAGGCCTAATTCTTTGGCAGCCCATGCATTTACACGTCCCTGCTCGCCAAAAGTCGGTTTGATATCAGCTATCAGCGAACGGTCGAATCCATAATAATCCATCAAGAAGCCTGCGACATCATTTGCCTGAAAATCCCAGAACATTCCTTCGGACAAACCAGACACTGTGGTACAAATATTCCCGGTCAGTTTCATAGCGATATAATCGCCGGGCAGCATTATTTTATAAATACGTTCGTACACAGCAGGCTCATTCTCTTTAATCCATGCCAGTTTGGAAGCGGTAAAATTCCCCGGAGAGTTCAGCAGATGAGATAGACACTGTGTCTCTCCCAATGCTTCAAACGCTTTCTGACCGTATGGAACCGCCCGTGAGTCACACCATATAATAGCCGGACGTAACACGTTCTGCTCCTTATCCACACAAACCAGCCCGTGCATCTGATAAGAGATACCGATTGCGGCAATTCCATCCGGACCGACCCCACTCCCGGCCATGACAGCCTGAGTTGACAATTTCAGATTTTCCCACCAATTTTGCGGATCCTGCTCAGCCCATCCGGGGCGTGCAGCCATAATAGCAGCCTCTGTTTTAGGGAAGAATGCAGAAGAAACACATTTTCCGGTCTCTGCATTTACCAAACTCGCTTTTACGGACGAACTGCCGATATCATAACCTAATAGGTACATTTGAATTGAAAATTAAGAATTAAAAAATAATAGTCTCTGTCCCGATGCCTATATCAGCATTATCATTTCAAGGAAAGACCGGTGAAGAATCCAAAAGCATTTACAGACTCTCCCGCAACGTCCGGAATGACAAGGCGGAATAATTTTACAGCAATCACAACAAGGCTAAAGTTATCTGTCTGTTATCACTTCGTTCCCGACTTATTATAGATGGAGCGGTCGAACTTGTAGAAGCGCGCCGCCCTGTGGCACACACCCACCTGCCTTTCCTCCAAAGGAACGACGTATGGCATCAATGCTATCTTCTTATGGAAATTCCTTACGTCAAACACCTTATCATAAATCAACTGATAAACTGTCCGCAACTGGGCTGCCGTAAACTTCCGGGGAAGCAAGTCGAACATTACGGCAGGAGCGTACTCTACATAATGACGTATATGCACCAATGCATCCTGCAAAATCTGAAAATGGTCGAATGCCAGGCTTTTCACCTCAGCTACAGGCGTCCAGCATGCATCGTATTTATCAGAGAGCTGTTCGAACCGTTTATCAATCTTCACCAGTGTCAGATAAGCGATAGTCACAATGCGGTCTATCTTCTTCTCGTCCAAACGATGAAAGCGTTCCAGCCACAACACATCCTTGGGGTTACGGGTACGGTCTTTCGAACCATACGCCTTAAACTGGGTCAACTTCACATTTTTCAGTCCGGTCAGTTCGTTCAACACCCGCTTGGCCGCCTCGTCCAAGTCCTCATCATCATAGATAAGGCTACCCGGCAACTTCATATTATTATATCCGTCCTCGGACTGTTTTCCCACCTGTCTCACCAACAGGACACGGAACTGCTCTCCATCAAAACCAATCAGCACACAGTCCACAGATACATGTAAATTAATCGTCTGGTTTATTTCCGACATAACAGTATGGCTTTTATCATTTCCGGCAGCAAAGATAAACACTATTTTTTGAATTATAGAAAACAAAATATACTTTTTTATTATGTTCTAAAACATTATTTTTCAATATAATAAATATCTTCTATTATACAATATGACACCTTACACTTATCATATATACTACAATATATACTATAAGAAACCTTTTCCGTCTTCTTTTTTTCCTTTCCCCAAAGGACTTTTATTCCATTCAGTCCCTCATTTCGGACACTTGGTTAAAAAAAAGCAATCTTTACGCAGAAAAATTAATAGAACAAAGTTGTTTGTTACCAATAATTTTCTTTACTTTTGCCCATTAAAATCTAAAGACGACTCTATGAGAAAAAAAATTTTAGTGTTGGACGACAAAATAGCAATTGCGAAAGTCCTTTCAATCTATCTGGCCAGTGATTATGATTGTATTTGGTTACCGAATGGCATCGAAGGAGTAAAATGGCTTCAGGAAGGCAATATACCGGATTTAATCATATCGGATATCCGTATGCCCGAAATGCGTGGAGACGAGTTTCTGGAATGGATAAAATCCAATCAGCTATTCAAACAAATTCCAGTGGTCATGCTAAGCAGCGAAGATAGTACCACAGAGCGCATACGTCTGTTGCAAGAAGGTGCGAATGACTATATAGTCAAACCTTTCAATCCCATGGAACTAAAAGTAAGAATCAAAAAAATTATTGAGTAATTCGACATGACTTTTCTGCTTTATATAGGAAAGGACAAAGATTTTTTTGCGCAAATTCAGCAAGCTCGAAAATGTCCAGATGATTTATGCTCAAAATTACCGGGATGCCATAACGATTTGTACCAGGCTGAAGGTGCGTGAGAATATTATCGTCCTCCACGAACAAGGAGAGATAAACGGAGACATTGAACAGATACGGTAGTTTTAGAAAAAAATTCTATCAAGCATACGTCGTACTCATTACAGACAGACTGACTCCCGAAGCCAGCAAAGTCTATCTGAACAGTGGAATAAACGATACTGTCAGCTGGAATATCACCACTCCCCAGTTAAGACAGAAAATAGAGATTGTCAATAAAAGGCAGGAATTGCTATACGCACGAGACAGGAAGAAAAAAGAGGTGAGGCACTTCATCCTTCCCAAATGGAAACGTTGCTTCGACATTCTTTTCTCCAGCATAGCGCTGATCCTCCTGTCACCTGTTTTTCTGGCGATTACCATAGCCATACGCCTGGAAAGCAAAGGAGCTGTCATTTACAAATCAAAACGGGTGGGGACAAACTATACCATCTTTAATTTTCTAAAATTCCGCTCCATGTATGCGGATGCTGATAAAAAGCTGAAAGACCTTGCCGGTCAGAACCAGTACCGGACGGAAGAGACTCCGGAAGTTGCCAGAGAATTCTCGATGGAAAAGCTAGGAGGGCTGATGTTTGGAGACGACGGTGTTATAGACGATGGAGGAATGCTGGTCTCCGATGATTTCATCATGACGGAGGAAGAATTCATCTCCATGCAAAATGCATCGGATGAGAGTCCTTTTATAAAAATAGAAAAAGACCCCCGTGTCACCAAGGTAGGACGTGTTTTACGAAAATACAGTCTGGATGAGCTGCCTCAGCTGATCAATATATTAAAAGGCGACATGTCCGTAGTGGGCAACCGCCCTCTCCCACTCTATGAGGCCGAACGCCTGACAAACGACGAAAGTATCGAACGCTTCATGGCTCCTGCGGGACTGACCGGTTTATGGCAGGTGGAAAAGCGGGGGGATGCCGGTAAACTATCTGCAAAAGAACGCAAAGAATTAGATTTGAAATACGGCAGGGAATTCTCATTTTTCCTGGATATGAAAATCCTGTTCAAAACGTTGACGGCTTTCGTCCAGAAAGGAGATGTTTAAATTAGTTGTTTTAGGAATAAAAAGGAAAGTATTATATGGGTAAAGTATGTCTTTTTATCATCTGTATATGTTGTTCTATCCATCACTTAAATGCGCAGCAGGAAGGACAACCAACACAATCGGTGCAACACCCCCTTGTGACACAAGATGATGTATTGGGGAATATGAATGTGGATTATGCGAAGATAAAGCTGCCTCCGTTAAGTGTCCTTTATGAGAATGCACGCAGCACTCCAAGCTTACAGATTCTGGAAAAGGAGAAACAACTGCAAAAAAAGCTATTGTCGAAAGAGAAAAAAAACTGGCTCGGGTTTATCAACGCCGGCGGAAGTGTTTCTTATGGTATAGCCGACAATGTGGCCAGCAATACGGATGTCAACACACCGCTTATTTACAGGTATGTAGGCACAGAGCAGACATCGTGGAATGTGGGAGGCGGCATCAGTATTCCTTTTGAAAAACTGTTCGACCTCCGGGGAGGAATTAAGCGCCAGCAAATCCAAGTGGACATTGCAGAATTAAAGAAACAGGAGGCATACGAAACGCTCAAAATACAGATCGCCCATCTATATGTCCAAATCCTGTCCAATATTGAGACATTACAAAGATCGGCTGAAAATATAGCTTTATACAAAGGCGCCTCGGCTGTTGCAGAACAGGAATATAGAAACAGACGTACCTCTATTAACGAAGTGGCTAAAACAAAGGAGCAGGAATTTGCCGCCAATCAGGCCTTCGCCTTACTACGCTCCACCATTAACGACCAACTGCTAACTCTTGAAATAATCTCCCACACACCTATCCTGACCATACAAGGAGAAAAGGAGGAGCAAGAAACAACGGTACAGAGACAAGAGGGGGAAGAGAACAAGAAGTAAAAAAGACAAAAAGAAATAAGCATGGAATTATTTAAATATATAGTCAAGTTTATCTATCGCATCCGCTGGTGGATGGTTCTCTTTCCATGTATGGCCGGCATCATAGCGTGGTTCCTTACCAGGAACCTGGAAAAAACGTATGATGTAAAAACCACCATATTTACAGGAATCATATCCGGATACAACGTAGATGCCACCGATACCAGAAACGCCACCGTGCACATGAGTAATTTAATGAATATCATCACGACAGAGCGCACGCTGAAAATAGTATCTCTGAAACTGCTTGCCCGCTGTTTGGTGTACGGTGATGCCGAAAGAAACACCAGCTATATTTCAGCCATACATTACCAGCAGCTGGTTTCCGGCATTCCACGAGAGTTACAGGCATTGATAGACAAGCAAAACGAAGAGAAAACCTATCATAATCTGGTAGCTTTCGAACGCCCGTCCATCAATAATTTTATCTACCAACTGCTTAACTACACCCATCCTTATTTCAGCGTGCCCTTGCTTTCGCAACATATAAAAGTTGCCAGGTTGGGAAACAGCGATATGATTGAGATCGCTTATAGTACCAACGACCCGGGAATAGCTTATAACACGCTTGAAATACTGAATGAAGAGTTTGTCAAGCAGTATCATGAATTACGCTATGGAGAAACGGATAATGTTATCAAATTCTTCCAAGAAGAACTGGCCAGACTAGGTAAAATGCTGACCGCCGCCGAGGATTCTTTGATAGAGTACAATATCGAGAACCGCATCATCAACTACGGAGAACAAACCAAACAGGTGGCAAGCATGGACGCCGCTTACCGGATGATGGACAATGATTTACTTGTCAATTACTCCACCAGCAAGGCGTTGATTGATTTTTATGAATACAAACTAGGTGATGTGGCTAAATTGATCCGTACCAACAACGAGTTTATGGACAAGCTTCATCAAATGTCCCAATTGAATACTCAGATCTCAACCATGGAAGTCACTCCGGACGAAAAGAACCGGAAGAAGCTGGAAGAACAAAAAAACATTTTAAGTAATGCCGAACAAAATATCAATGATCTCGCTCTGAGACTCAGTGCTGAAGCCGCAAGCACAAACAATGTATCATACGAAACCCTCATCAGCCAGTGGCTTGACCAAATAGTCCTTGCCGAAAAGACCAAAGCCCAAATGGAGGCACGAGATATAATGAGAGAGAATTTAAATGAAGATTTTCTCTATTTCTCCCCCATCGGCGCCACTTTGGGCCGGAAAGAAAGACATATCAGTTTTGTAGAAAGCAACTACATGTCCACAATGGGAGCCTTGAATGCAGCCATCTTGCGACAAAAGAATCTGGAAATGACCTCGGCTTCATTAAAAATCATGAACCCGCCCTTGTTTCCGCTGACCTCCTCACCCACCAATGCACGTATGATTATACTTGCATCCATACTGGGTACTTTACTTTTCATCATCGGTTATTTTCTGATTATCGAAATACTGGACCGTACCCTCAGGGACAAAATCCGGACAGAACGAATCACCGGAGGAACAGTCATCGGCGCATATCCTAAAGAAAGCAAGTTAAGATACAGACGCTATAATAAAGCCATAAACGAAATGGCCGTCAAGCAACTCAGCACCGCTTTATTGCCTTATCTCAGCGTACAGAAACAGCGAGTCATCAATCTGTTAAGTACAGAAGAGAAAGACGGCAAGACTCATGTCGCCCGCCTGATAGAGGAATATTGGAGCAGCATCGGCTTAAATGTCCGCCGCATTACATACGATGAAGATTTCCTTAGTGAAGACAGCCAGTATGTACAGGCAAACAACTTGAAAGAACTATGTCCCGATTTGGAAGAAGATGAAATTCTTCTTATCGAACACCCTGTTCTGAAAAGCAATCCTTTACCTCCGGCTTTATTAAATGAAGCATCCATCAACCTGCTGGTTGTCCGTGCCAACCGTACTTGGAAAAATACGGATCAAGCAATGTACGAGCATTTGTTACAAGTTAAACAGAAAGAAGTGCCCGTCCTTTTCTATCTGACACAAGCAGACAGAAATACGGTGGAAGACTTTACAGGACAGTTACCTCCTTACACAAACTTTAAGAATTTGGAATACAGCTGTTTCAACTTGGATTGACCGCCATTGAGCACAAAAGGAAATAAATAATGATAGCAAAAGGAATAAATATAACCCATACAGGCCAGGTCCTGGCCAGTTTCATGATCGGACTGTTCTTATGCCTATGGACGGCTCTCAACATGAAACCCGCCATAGGGATCGTTATAGGACTCATACCTTTTGCCGCATTTTTTATTTTTATATGCATAAACAAACCCACCATTCTTCTGGTCATCACCTTTATGCTGAATTACCTGATAATGGGAATTAACAGATATCATTCCATCCCTATAGCCATTACCAATATCTTTGATTTGCTCTACGGTGTCATGTTGGCCCTTATTCTTCTGAAACAGCTACAAAGCAATCATAATTTCAAGAAAATACTGAATGTCTATACCTGCATCACATTGATCTGGCTGCTATACTGTATCATCAACATAGGTAATGACATTACCGGTGAATTCTATCTGGAAGCATGGCTCCGTATTTTAAGGCCATGGGCCTTATACCCTATTCTGACCTGTATTATTCTATCCATACACTGCAATCGCTACACTTTTATCCATTACTTTTTAGCGCTATGGAGCATCATGACCCTACTGGCTGTCGCAAAAGGATATTGGCAAAAGAATAGAGGCTTTGACAGTACCGAATTAAGCTGGTTATGGGCCTACGGCGCACGTACCCACTTTATTCATTCCGGCATCCGTTATTTTTCCTTTTTTACTGATGCGGGGCTTTTCGGTGCCAGCATGGGATTATCCTGCACAGTCTTCACGCTTACTTTTTTTCTACACAAAAAATTTATATCTCAGAGTACTCTATCTAATAACAGGTATGGCAGGGTTTTACGGTCTGCTACTATCAGGAACCCGGTCGGCCATAGCAGTCCCATCGCCGGATTGGGGCTCTTTCTGTTCCTATCTAAAAATTGGAAAATAGGCGTCATTTCCTTCATTCTGCTTTTTGGAGGCGTAGGAATGTTGAAATACACCAAGATCGGAGAAAATAATAAATTGATCCGGCGTATGCGTACTGCCTTCGACACTGAAGACCAATCGATGATGACACGTTTTGAGAATCAGAAAGCGTTGAATGCCTATATGGACGAAATGCCTTTCGGCATAGGTATGGGAGCCATAGACGGAGTGGTGCCTCCCCATAACAAATATTATTTCGTTTCCATCTGCCCCTCAGACTCCAGCCTGGTAGATGTATGGAAACAAATGGGAATAGTGGGACTGTGTGTTTTTTTGGGCATGCACGCCATTCTATTCCTATCAGGCTCCTACCTCCTTTTATTCAAAATCAGAAATCCGGAAATCCGGGGGCCGCTGACAGGTATGTTATGTGGTTGTGCAGGCATATTGGTAGCTTCTTACGCCAATATGGTTTATTTCCAGTTTCCTAACGGAATCTTGATTTATTCCTGTTTCACCTTTGTTTTTTTAGGACCTTATTTAGACAAACAATACTCAGAAGCACATGGACTACCGACAGCCTGATCTATCCGTCATCACCGTGAACTATAACGGTTTTCACGACACCTGCGAATTCATTGACTCGTGGGTAGCCACTATATCCTCTGTCAGTTACGAAATGATAGTCATCGACAATGGTTCCACCACCAATGAAGCCGCCTTGCTACAAAAAACATATCCTTTTATCCAAGCCGTCCGCAGTGAACAGAATTTAGGATTCGCCGGAGGCAACAATCTGGGCATAAACCTTGCAAAAGGGAGATACCTGTTCTTGCTGAACAATGATGTTTGTATGGTCAAGGATACCATACCCCTATTGATAAACCGCCTTCTGTCCTCCGACAAGACAGCAGGTGTCTCCCCATTAATACGTGATTATACAGAACCACACGCCATACAATTTGCAGGATATACCCAACTTTCCCCCATTACCTTAAGAAACAGAGCCATAGGCAAAGGAGAAATAAACAAGGACTCTTATCCTGCCCGAAGAACACCCTATCTGCATGGTGCCGCCATGTTACTAAAAAAAGAAATGATAGATAAATCAGGACTCATGCCCGAAGATTATTTTCTATATTATGAGGAACTGGACTGGTGTACCTATATCAATATGGAAGGTTACGAATTATGGTACGATCCCGCTTGCGAAATATGGCACAAAGACAGCGGCTCCACCGGAAAAGAAAGCCCGTTGAAATACTATTATCTGAGTAGAAACAGACTACTGTATGCCTACCGCAACCTCTTTGGCTGGAAACTTCCGGTTTCCATCTTGTACCAGACGCTGATCGTATGCCCCAAAAACATACTGACAGCTTTGATAAAAGGAAAGAGAGCCATAGCCAAAGCACATTGGGAAGGAACAAAAGCATTTTTCAAACTTAAAATCAAAGACAAACAGCCATGATATTTCTAGAATACATAGAATTACTACTCTTCGCAATATGTGCCTTTACAGTTTTTTACCTGCTGGTATATGCCATAGCGGCAACGAGCAACCGCACAGACAAATATTCCGAATCAAAAGTGAAACATCGTTTCGCCATATTGATACCCGCATACGAGGATGATGAGCACATTCTTTATGCCGTCAAGTCTTTTCTAGAGCAGGACTACCCCATAGACTGCTTTGACATTATCGTCATTTCCGATCATCTGAGACCGGAAACAGACTTGCAATTATCCCAATATCCCATCATTCTTTTAAAAGCACGATTCAAGAAAAGTTCAAAAACTAAATCTGTCAAAGCCGCCATGTCACAACTGAAAGAGGGACAATACGATATCGTTTTGATGATGAATGCGGACAATGTAGTGGACAAAAACTTTCTGGCGGAAATCAACAACACCTATGCCAGCGGCTCCAACGCCATCCAAACTCACCGTATCTATCAGGAAAGACCGGATAATGTCAGTATTTTATATGCCATATCCGATGAAATCAACAATTCCATTCTTCGCGCCGGACACGTCAACCTGGGACTTTCCGCCTCACTGAACGGCTCGGGGACAGCCATTGACTTCACTTGGTTCAAAGAGCATATCGGTCATTTAAAAGATGATGACGATGAAAAAGTCATAGAGTCCCTGTTGCTCCGTGAAAGAATGTATGTAGAATATCTGAACAAGACTCATGTATATGCCTTAAAAAATGGAGAAGAGAAAAAACGCCATGCCCGGCACGACAATTGGGGCAAAGCCCAATATTATTCTTTTTTCACCAATATAGGTAATTTACCCGCCGCCATTCTAAGTGGAAATTTTGATTACGCCGACCGCATTTTACAGTGGTTCATCTTTCCCCGCACTCTCTTATCGGGCATTATCTTCTTATCCGGATGCCTGTCCATATACTTCGGTTGGGACGCCTGTCTGAAGTGGTGGGGCTTACTCCTAACTTTTCTATTGGTCATGGCTATAGCCATCCCTGACTATCTGGTTGACAAGAAGTTCAACAAAGCCATGAAAGCTATCCCCTCCTTGGCAGCAGGCATGATATTCAATATACTTTTGAAAAAGAAAAAATAAAAGACTCATGATACCGGAAGTTATACACATCATGGAATATATACTATATATCTACCTTTCCGTCAGTGTGGGGTATATAGTCCTGTTCTCTGCCGCCTCTCATTTCTTCAAACAAAAAAAATATCCCGACGCCCCTGTCCTGCAACGTTTTATCATCCTCGTTCCCGCCTATAAAGAGGATGCGGTCATCCACGCCTGCGTCACTTCCGTTCTGCGCCAAACTTATCCGGCAGAGCTTTATAACCTGATAGTCATATCCGACCACATGCGTCCCGAAACCAATGCATCACTGCGCAAAGAACGCATCAGCTTGATAGAACTGCATGAAAAGGAAAGTTCCAAGGCAAAAGCCCTGCGCATTGCAGCAGAAACTATTACAAACCAGACATACGATTATGTCCTCATACTGGATGCTGACAATCTGATCTCCCCCTGTTATCTTCAAGAACTGAACAAGGCAACTTCACAGGGAATAAAAGCCATACAGACACACCGCAAAGCCAAAAATATGAATACAGACATAGCCCTATTGGATGCCGCCATCGAAGAGATGAACAATTCCATCTTCCGCAAGGGACACATCCGGCTGGGATTTTCATCTGCCCTTACCGGCTCCGGAATGGCTTTCGATTTCCGATGGTTTGTCCGGAACATCATCCATACCCATAGTACGGGCGAAGACAAAGAACTGGAAGAACTTCTGCTCCGCCAAGGCATTCACATTGAATATATAGACACATTAGAGACATTGGACGAAAAGGTCCGGCAACCGGACGCCTTGCGTAACCAGCGCCGCCGCTGGATAGCCTCCCAGCTTTTCCTTGCCTTGAAAATGGGACGCAACCTCCCCACGGCCTTAGCGGAGGGAAACGGAGATTATCTGCTGAAAACCCTCCAGGCCTTTATCGCCCCCCGCAGCATTCTGTTGGGCTCATCGGATTCTTTTCATGTATTCTCTGCATTTTCTCTCCGGTTTCTTCCATAAAGTGGTGGATTTTGCTTATCTTGCTGAACGGTGCATTATACCTGGCCATTCCGCCCAATATGAGATATAAATATATGAGCAGAATCCTCAGACAGACACCTTATTTTGTAATCATTATGCTTCTCAACTTGTTTCACTTGAAAGGAATGGCACAGAAGTTCAACCATACACAGCATGGATAGAATTATGAATATAAAGGAGTACTTACAACAACACCCGCAATGGAAAAAACGGATACACGGTTTCATCATGCATCCGGTAAAGACACGCCCCTATTGGTGGATACGCGTATGGCAGCCTTTCTACATAAAAAAAGGCCGGGGCTCAGTCATTTATCCCAGTGTACGGAAAGACCTTCCACCGTTCTATCTGTTCCAGATGGGAAAATATTCGGTAGTGGAAGATTTCTCCTGCTTGAACAATGCCGTAGGCGACATCATAATCGGTGACTATTGCCGGATAGGACTCAGCAATACGGTCATCGGTCCCATCCGGATAGACAACGGGGTCAATATTTCACAAAATGTAGTCCTGATAGGACTAGATCACAATTACCAAGATATCACTAAAGGCATCATCGAACAAGGTATCACCACTTCTCCTATCCATATCGGAGAACATACCATCATAGGAGCCAACGTGATTGTACTGCCCGGAATCACCATCGGCAAACATTGTTTTATCGGTGCAGGGTGTGTGGTTACCCAAAACATACCCGATTATTGTGTCACGGTAGGAAATCCCGCACGCATTATCAAACGCTACAACCTTCAATCACAACAATGGGAAAAATTCAACAAATGTATCCTTTCCAACGTTTAAAATAAAAATAAATAATTGATGGCATCACTATAATTAATAAGGCTCCTAAAAAGGAAATTCCACAATATTTACGCTCCGCCAGCATCTGCCTTTTATTTTTCCGAAGGTAGGTAATCACTTCATTATAATAATTTGCATATTTTTTCCTATCGTGTTTCACTATGACCGACAATATCATAAACAAATACAATATTTTTTGACGCTTTGCCAAATAAGCCAAAGAAGAATAATGTTTGACCACCATTTGTTCTATTTCATTTACTCTATAAAAAGTTCCCTCAAGGTATTTCAGAAATTGCTGGTCCCTAAAAGTTCTACTAGTTGAAGCATCACGAATAGTATATAAATAAATAGGCGAATCTTGCATTACAGTAAGGGAGGAATACAAAAAAGCTTGACTATTAAATAAAAAATCCTCATCACACCTACCCACCTCAAATCTGATATGATATTTGTCCAAAAAGGTTTTCCTATAGAGTTTAGTCCAGACATAAATATCCATACTCTCTCTTATTAAAAACTCTTTCATAGCTTCATAATTGTTCCATACATTAACAGCACCACTATGAGTATTATGAATGAATTTTCCGTTTTCATATCTTGCAACATAAGAACCTGCCGCAATATCCGCATCTGCATCCTCTATATTACTTGCCAATATTCGAACTGTATCCGAATAATAGAAATCATCATTGTCAAGAAATCCAATATAATCCCCTTTCGCCAAATCCATACCTGAATTTCTTGCTGACGCCTGCCCTGCATTCAATTGATGCACCACTTTGATCCTATTATCTTTTCGGGCATAAGTATCACATATTTCTCCGGATGAATCTGTAGAACCATCATCAACCAATATCAATTCCCAATTGGAATACGTCTGCGCTAATACGGAATTTATCGTATCACACAAAAACTTCTCAGCCTGATAAACAGGCATAATAATGCTAACCAATTTTTTATTCATAGTCAATACAAAAATAAGCAATTAATTTACTTGATATTATAAAAAAAGAAAGTAATTTTGGATTCAAAGTATTCATTATATGCCAAATATAGTTTTAAGTATCATCATTCCCGTATACAATGTTGAACAATACATAAATCAATGTATAGATAGTATTCTCATCCAAACTTATCATGATTATGAAATAATCCTGATAGATGACGGCTCAACGGATTCATCCGGAAAAATATGTGATACCTATGCCCAAAAAGATAATAGGATCAAAGTGGTACATAAAATAAATGGAGGGGTCAGTTCCGCACGCAATATAGGATTACAAATGATAAAAGGCAAGTATTTGACCTTCATTGATCCTGACGATTTCATCAACATAGACACCTATGAGGAAAACATGAACATTATGATAAACAATAGTGAAATAGATATTCTGCAATATCCTTTTTGCAAATTGCACAGCACTGAATATGTAGAAACTCCGACTAATAGTTGTCAATATATTAAAGGAACTGAAGCTATATTCTCCAACTGGTGGTCAGGAAGTCCCATCCATTATTCCATATGGAATAAAATATTCAAAAAAGAAATATTCAATCATATCACCTTTTTAGAAGGACATGTTTCAGAAGACACACGGCTCCTTGTTGATTTCTGTAAAAAAGCAAAAACAGTTTACCTTTCAGACAAGGGACTATACTATTATCGCATAAGAGAATCTTCACTCACGTCTAATTATACATTTGACAAACATCTGGATTTATTCTATGCCCACCTTTCCATATATACAGAACTTATAAAATTTCCTATATTAACTTCCCAACAAGTACCAGCATTCGAAAGAATGTTCCGAAGATTAGTTCAAGCCAAACAAAGCAATATTACAGCCGACTTAGCTAAAGAATCAAAACAGATAAACAACCTATTTCCAGCTTGGAAAGATATTTTTAGAGCCCAGGGAAGTAGTAAGCTTTGGCTTTCTACCGCTAAAATCTTAGGTACAAAGATCTTTATCGAACTCTATCCTCACTATTCAAAGTTTAAAATAAGTAAATCAGTTTAATCAATATAGTCATTTTATGCTCTGCAAGCCAAAATAATAAAATTTCTCTTTTTCCATAAGCAAAGTTTCTCCATGTTTTATTAGCTTCAGGATACAACGTATAATATTTATCAATATCGAAATATTCCTTATTGATCAAATAAGTTTGTTTACACATTATAATCCTTGCATATAAAGCTTTTTTATAAGTCTGCCAAATATCATTGAGTTCCAAAAAAGTTTTTACCGCACCTATAGCTTTTATTCTATCCACCAAAAACAATTCATAATTCTTAGTATAGCTATAAGAATTTCCTATTACAGTATAATAATACAATACATTCGAGATATCTACGGTTAAATTAGAATAATAAAATAACTTGATGCTCATTATATAGTCTTCACAAGCATTAATTCCGTCTTCAAATTGTAATGAGTTCCTATCATAAAGGTTCCTCTTCACAAATAATTTCCACATAGCATCCACTCCCGAAAGACTACTTATTGCCTTTTCCAATAATTGCTGTTTATTTTGCATAGGCTCGTGAGTGACAACCTCATAATTCCCGTTCTCATTATTCACATAATAATTATAGCGTATAATCTCAGCTCCAGTTTCACATGCTTTATTATAAAGTATTTCTATCGCATTCAGTTCCACATAATCATCACTATCTATAAATATGCAATATTCTCCTTTGGCTTCCTTTAACAGTTCATTTCTCGTTTGAGCAATTCCTACATTTTTAGAATGCGATATAACCTTTACAAATTTTAGTTTATTAGGATATAGCTGCATAACCCTTTCCAAAACGATCATACTTCTATCTGGCGAACAATCGTTTATAAATACATATTCTATATTTTCATAAGTCTGCCCAAAGACAGAATGCAAACACCTCTCAATATAATCTTCAACTCTATATATTGGTATTAATATGGATATTAATGCACTCATTTTCTAATAATTAATTGACATACTAAAACACAAAATATTATTATAGTCCAATAAATCTTCACTAAAAATTGATTTACGAAAGGTCTTTTTTTTCAAAGCATATTTTTTATTAAAATACAAATTATCCGCCAAGACCCATCTCACACATTGTAATCGTTCATATACTGATAGATTTGATTGATAAGCTTGTGTATTTGTTCCTGAAATTCCTCGAATTAGCGGAATATCAAAAAGAGGGAACAAATCATATTCATTCTGTTCTTTTACTGCTTTTCCTAACATGTGTTCAAAATAAATGTAATCACGGTCATCCACATATTCTTTCAATGGAATAAAATATTTCTTCAAAAATAAAACCGGGGCTATAAAAATTTGACTATGAACAAAGGTACCATCTTTATTTATTCGCAATTGAATGCAATTATCTCCGAACATCTTCCTGACAGCTATCAGCATCCTTATATTCAGCACCTTTAGTCGTCCTGTTATTTTTATAACATGAGTTCCATCCTGCAACAGTTTAGAATGTAAAAAGGCATATTCCAAAATTTCTATCTCCCCTACCCCTTTGCCTCTCCTTTTATCATAATGATTCCCGTCAAACGTCAGATACTCCAATCTGCCGGATGCAATATAAGAACTGAATTCACCACTCATATCACACAACGTATTTTCACAAAATACAATTGGCAGTTTCGTTTTTTGTAAATAGAAACAAAGTGCTTTTTTATACTCTTCCATTCTCTGTCGGCAATCAGTGTGCAATGTATTAGCCATTCCGCCAGGATTAACACAAGCTGTAAGAAAAATAACACATTTATGCTTCATGGTCTAAAGACTCTATCATTTGAAACCCCACCATCCAATTCTCTCTGAACAAAGAACTTTTAATACTTATTTGCTCACAAAAACGATTGCCAAAACCATTTGTCCCCCTTTGAACGATAGTGAAAGACAAACTTGACTTTTCCGTAGTATAACATTTTATATTACGCTCCGCCACATCAAATATAACATGATAGTTACCATCTGACAACGTATAAGGAGGTATTTTAAATATAAAACAATAAATTCCGGGACCCAATGTGGTCAAATCATTATTATCATTATAATCAGCCCGAGCCAAAGGATGTCCCCAACTACTATATAAATTAAAGCCAATTACTAACGATGGCACTTTTTTAGCCACTTTCACCTTGAAAGCTATAATAATTTCAGAGTTATTATAATATATATCCCCATCACTTGATTTTACGGAAGCATACAATAACTGCAATATTTCAGGAGCACCTTCACCTTCCACAAATTCATTTTGTAATGCAATTCCACTTTGATAAACATTTACTGTCTCACATATATTTCCAGAAAAAGATATGCAACCATTATCCAGCAATATGCCTTTTGTACATAATTGCTGCATACTTCCCATATTATGACTCACAAACAGTACTGTCCGTCCCTCTCCTTTCGCCACGTCCTGCATCTTGCCTATGGCCTTCTTTTGGAACTCCGCATCCCCCACCGCTAACACCTCGTCCACCACCAAGATTTCCGGTTCCAAATGGGCAGCGATAGCAAAACCCAACCGCACGGTCATACCCGAAGAATAACGTTTTACGGGAGTATCGATATATTTCTCCACACCAGCGAAGGCCACAATCTCATCCAGCTTGCGGGTAATCTCCGCTTTGGTCATCCCCATGATGGAACCATTCATATAAATATTCTCCCGTCCCGTCATTTCAGGATGAAAGCCTGTACCCACTTCCAGCAAAGAGGCAATGCGCCCCCGTGCACGAATACAACCGGTAGTAGGAGAAGTCACCCGCGAAAGGATTTTCAACAAAGTGGACTTTCCCGCACCGTTCTTACCGATAATACCCAGCACTTCACCTTCCTCCACATGGAAATTAATATCTTTCAACGCCCATACCAAATTCCCCATCGCTTTCTTGGAACGGTCATTCTCTTCCCCGATTCTGAGATACGGGTCTTCCTTCCCACGAATCCGCGCCCACCAACGATTCAAATCGCGGCTCAGCGTTCCGGTGCCGATGCTTCCCAATGCATACTGCTTGCTGATATTCTGAAACTCTATCGCTATTTTTCCCATCCTGTCCCTCCTTTTAAATCACATCCATGAAACTACGTTGCACTCTGTTAAAAGTCATCATCCCCCAAAGCATCACCACCACTGTAAACACCAACGTGTAGCCTAAGTGGAACCAACTGAAAGTCCCTACTCCCAAGAATCCGAATTTAAATGTTTCGATAATGGAAGTCAGCGGATTCGCCACAATGAGCCACATATACTGCTCATGACTCTGCCTCATCACAGACAAAGGGTAAATAACCGGAGTGGCATACATCCACAACTGTACCCCGAAAGTAATCAAGAAACGCAAGTCGCGGTATTTGGTCGTCAAGGAGGATATCAATAATCCGAAACCCAAGCCAAGACCTGCCAACATAAGCAGTAACAAGGGAGCCAACCAAGCATATCCGTTGACCATCAACGAATATCCGTTGCCCAAATAGTAAATGTAAATTATAACAAACAGCCCGAACTGAATGCCCATCTTTATCATACAAGATATAACAATGGACAAGGGTACTACCAGACGAGGGAAATATACTTTTCCAAATACATTCTGATTGGCATTGAACGTATCCGAACAGCGGCTTAAACATTCCGAAAAATAATTCCAGCAGAGCAAGCCCGCCATATAAAACAGCGGTTGGGGAAGTCCGTCAGTAGAAATACCGGCAATACCGCCAAAAACAAACATGAACATGACAGTAGTAAGCAATGGCTGGATCACAAACCACAACGGGCCTAAAACAGTCTGTTTATAAAAAGTAACGATATCCCGTCTGATATACATTACCAGCAAATCCCGATACCGCCACACCTCCTCCAGATCCAACCGGAACAAACCAGACCGAGGCTCGATCACAATATCCCATTTTTTCTGTTCATCTTGTACCATACACTACCTTTTTTAGCAAGTTATTCCAACTGTCACATACTTTCTCTATATGAAATGTATCAGCATATTCCACCGCTTTATTTCCCATCCATTCCCAGTCCGCCCGCTCAGCCATATACGACATACATCCAGCCAACTGAGTTATATTTTCTTTCTCAAAAAGAACGGCCATGCCTTTGTCTTTCAGCAACTCGCGCGTTATCGGCAAATCAGATGCGATAACAGGCAGTCCATGCGCCATAGCCTCTATCATCACCAGCCCGAATCCCTCCCAACGGGAACTCAACACATACATACTGGAATGCGCATAATACTCCTGCACCTCTTTCGTGAAAGGATGTAACTTTATACTCTTTTCCAGTTCATATTCATTGATCAATGAACGGTAAAGCACTTCCTCAGGACCCTCCCCCACGATTTCCAGCGTCCAGTCCGGATGAGTTTTCACAAAAACGGAAAAAGCCTTTATTAAAATATCAAATCCTTTATGTCCGAATGAAAAACGACCGACCGCCAATATCTTTCTATATCCCTTATCCCCCCGCCCTTTGGGCAGCACAGTCAGAGGGTTGTATATCACCTCGCAGTCCAAGTTCATTTTCCGAAGGAAACAACCGGCATCCGCATGACTTAAAACCACCCTCTCGTCCAATTTTCTCATCTGAACTTGAAAAAAGCAATCCAATCCCGGCAAATAGGGAGTTTCCTTCTCAAAGAATGCTTCATAAGAATTGTGCAGCCAGCCAACAGTTTTTGTTTGGATCCGGCTCTTTACAGCAGAAAGATGTAGAGCCATAAAGGCATGTACCCCGATGACCACATCACATTGCCGGGCATTTATTTTCCTTGCCAATGTCCGTTTATAAGAAGGAGGAAAAAAACTGGCAGCATACCATGCTGAAGTCTGCCGGGTATGAGGCAGTCCATGTTTATATAAGAAACTATAGCCTTTACATAACAAACGTTCAATAAAAGAAGAAGCGGAATAAGAGAAATAATCAAACAGCACGGTACTTTCGGCATATCCGTACATCGACAAGTCCGTACAAGTATCCGTAGTCAGTATCGTGACTTCATGTTTCCCAGACAAGGCCTTGGCTATTTCAGCCAACACACGCTGTACTCCACCGAAACTGAAGACAGTATCACAATAAAATAATATTCTCATGGAATTTAGATTACACTCTTTCTTCGCAAAGATACAATAAAGAAACGAAAATAAATGCGGAATGAGGAAAGATTATTATATCATATAAAACAAGAAAATACACACTTCCACCCACGTACGTCCGCATAGAGCTACACGAACGTATGCATAGCCCTACACATACGTATGTATAATCCGATGCGAACGTACGTGTAAATTCTGCACATTCCAAAGAGTGCAAAACGTCTTAAAAAGACGATTTGGTCTTTACCGCTATCGAAAATTCAGTCGATAAAAAGACTGCAAACCCTGAGACTGATCTTCATCACACAAGAAGGCTCAACGATATAGCCTTCCCCATATCTTATAATACCATTTTATCAGATGGGCGTATTTATACAATATATGATGTCTGTATATCCCCCAATTCAAAAGCAGACAAAAGGGATAGAACAAGTTCAATTCGTACAAAACCTCCATAGGCCGGAACTCCCTGAAATGCCTCTTTATCAGATTTCTTTTAAACTTATCTATCGCATCATAACTTTCCCTTGTAACCCCTATTGTAGCAGCATTGTACACCACCGGCATCAGCTTGTTCAAAATGAAACAGATATTTTCGGCATACAACTCTTGCTCCATGTGCTCATAAAAAACGGTTAAGATAAAGATAAAATCCTTGGCCGGCCTGTCAAAGTCCGTTTTTGCCTTGTTCATGGTCGAGAAAGGATTTGAACGCCTGTAGAAATAAGTAAAAGAATTGACAGAAGCAAACGTCTCCACCTTCTTATACAAAAAATAACACCACAAAAAGTCTTCAAACAAAATGCCCGTCCTGAAATAAATGGCATTCTCTGTCAGCACCGCCTTTCTGATCAGCCGGTTGACCGGAGTGGATGTTATTTTCGAATCCAGAAACAGTTTGTTGATACGTATCCTTCCCTCCGTATATCTTTGCAAACCACTGTTCTTGTTTTCCATCCCTTCTGAATAAGAATCCCCCTGCACCAAATCAATCCCCGGATATTTTTTTGTCTCCTCCCATAATTTCTCCAAGCAATTCTCATAAAGCATATCATCCGAATCTATAAACAAAAGATAACTGCCTTGAGAAAGTTCTATCCCCTTGTTTCTTGCCGCAGAAACCCCTTCATTCCGCTCTTTTCTCACAATTCTAAAGCTGATGTTCCCTTTATATCCAGCCAGTTTCTCCTCGATCAGGCGCATACTGTTATCCGGAGAGCAATCATCAATGATGATGCACTCAAAACAATCAAAAGTTTGATTGATTATGGAATCAAGACATTCTAACACATATTTCTCCACCTTGTAAACCGGCATCACCACCGTTATCTCTTTCTTCATACTGATCATTGTAAGATGCAATATTCGCAAAAACAAATGACACTCACAACATTCCGAAGACTTTAATTACGAAATAGCCCCATTTTCACCCCTTGTTTACTCCGGACACAGCGGGTATTCCATAAAAAAACGGATACAAACAGGAATTTGAACCACTTCTTATTGGATATATAAAAAGAATACACTATTTTTACGGAAAAACAAAGCGGGGAAATGAAAATAGTATATATATACGACTCCATAGCCCGTATAGGAGGCACGGAGCGGATTTTGACGGATAAGATGAATTATTTGGCTGAGACTTACGGACATGAAGTGTATCTTATTACTTCTTCCCAAGGAAATCATCCTCTTTCTTTCCCATTGTCCGATAAAGTAAAACATATTGATTTGGATACAAAGTTTCATCTGCAATACCAGCATCCTTTTCTCAAACAATTGAGAATGGGGTGGTCTTTGGATCATAAATTCGAACAACGATTAAAAAAAGAGATCACACGTATCAATCCCGATATCATATCGGGAAATACCAGTTTTAAAGCGGATTTAATTTGCAGATTAGACTGCAAGGCAAAGAAAGTCATCGAATCACATTGCGCCAAAACATACACCCGGATACCCGAAAACCGCAAGAAGAGTTTTTTTAAGGATGTAAAAGACAGATACGTCAGCTGCCAATGTTTCCGTGAGATCAAACGATACAGTGATGCCATAGTAACACTGACCCAAGAAGATGCCACCATGTGGGGAAAAGATCCGAATATACATGTCATTCCGAACACTACCTCCATTATTGACACACATACAAGCAGCCCCTGTGAAGCCCCCCGTGTGATAGCCGCAGGCAGACTGACCTGGCAGAAAGGGTTCGACCGACTGATTGACGCGTGGGATATCGTGCAGAAACGTCATCCCGGATGGATGCTGGACATATTCGGCGAAGGTTTTTATAAAGATTTCTTAACCAAGCAGGTTAAAGACCGGAAATTGGAACATTCCATCACAATTCATCCTTTTACGCAGAACATAACACAAGAATACTTGAACAGTTCCATTATGGCCCTAAGTTCCAACTATGAAGGCTTTGGACTGGTCTTGATCGAAGCCATGAGTCTGGGCGTTCCTTGTGTCTCTTTCGACTGTCCGTTCGGCCCGTCGGAAATCATCAGAGACCAGGAAGACGGACTCCTCGTCAAAAACGGAGACATACAAGGATTTGCCAACGCTATCTGCCACCTGATAGAACATGAAGTGGAAAGAAAAGCTTTCGGTAAAAGTGCCAAAGAAAATGTAAAACGTTACTCACCTCAAAACATCATGCCGCAATGGGAAATGTTGTTTCATAAACTGACTGAAAAATGACCATCGTTTATCTATACACAGCCCTATGCACCGTGGGAGGAGCCGACCGGAGCATCATCCAAAAAGCGAACTATCTGGCTGACGAAATGCACCAGGATGTATTTATCATTACCGACTCACAGAAAGGACGACCTTCCGTTTTCCCGATATCCCCCAGAGTCAGGCACATTGACATAGCGATTGATTTTGACAGACAGTATCATCATAACCTGTTAGTGAGAGGCTGTTATTATTTCACCTTGATGCGCCTGTACAGAAAGAAACTGAACTACTGGCTGAAGACCTTGAAGCCGGATATCGTCATCAGCACACTGGGCCGCGAATTGGATTTTCTGACACAACTGGACGATGGAAGTATAAAAATAGGAGAATCCCATATAGCCAAACCGTACACCCGAAACCTGCATCTGATGGAACAACGAGAATTTCCATACAAGCAAATCGCACGACATTGGAGAAAAAAACAAGAAGAGGCTGTAAAAAAGTTGGATGCGCTGGTTGTTCTGACACAGAATGACGCGGATAATTGGAAAGAAGTAAAAAAGGCATGTATCATACCGAACTTCTTACCGTTCTTGCCCGAAAATGGGAGTTCCTGCCTGGAAAAAAGAATCATCAGCATAGGACGATATAACGAACAGAAGGGCTATGACCGCCTGATTGAAGCTTGGGGCAAGGTCAACCGGAAGCATCCCGACTGGCATATCCGCATTTACGGAGAGGGTCAAGACAGGGACAGGCTACAAGAACTTATCGGAAAGCATCATATAGAAAACAGCTTTTCATTGTGCCCTCCGACCAAAAACATTCAAGAAAAATACCTGGGAAGTTCCATATACGTCATGAGTTCACGATTTGAAGGATTACCGATGGCACTTCTGGAAGCGATGGCGTGCGGTGTTCCCTGCATCTCATTCGACTGCCCGTACGGACCTGCCGAGATTATCACTCCTGAGGAAGACGGAATACTGGTGAGGAACGGAAACACGGACGAACTGGCTGACGCGATATGCCGGCTGATAGAGGATACGGATAAACGCATACGGATGGGAAAGCAGGCCCAAAAGAATATCCAACGTTATTCGCGCGAAGAAGTGATGAAACTGTGGAATGAGTTATTCAACACCTTAACAACCACCCGACCATGAATATCATCTATCTCCTCTTTCATGGACTATCTCCTTACAGCGGCATCAGTAAAAAGATCCTGTATCAGGTTAAAGGCTTGGAAGCATGTGGACACCAAGTCAGCTTATGCACGTACTGCATAGCGGACAACAGTCACCGGGTAAGGATGATAAACGGTGAAATAATAGCCGATTACGGAACAGGCAAACTGGCTGCGGCAAGAAAAAGAGTTTCCTACCAATGCATATATCATTATGCTGTAGCACATCGGGTGGAATTAATTTATGTACGCTCTTTCCATAATGCGAATCCGTTCACCATCCGGCTGTTCAGCAAACTGAGGAAAGCCGGAATTAAAATAGTGATGGAAATACCTACCTATCCTTACGACAACGAATATGCCGGTTTTCCACTAGCCACACGCCTAGGGATACAAGTGGACAAAGTTTTCCGAAAGACACTGGCGGAACACGTGAACGCTATCGTCACCTTTTCAGACCATCACCATATATTCGGTCAACGTACCATTCAGATATCCAACGGAGTTGATTTTGATTCCATCCCACTGAAAAAGACGGTTTCTAAAAACACCTCCGTCATTCATTTACTAGGAGTGGCCGAAGTACATTATTGGCACGGATACGACCGCCTGATAGACGGTTTGGGTAAATATTACCAAAAACCGGCAAACACAACCGTATTTTTCCACATCGCAGGCGGTATATGGAAATCCGAAATGCATGACTCGCAACACGCTCCCGGATTTTATGAACTTATCAACAAATATCATATAGAGAAATATGTCATCTTCCACGGACAAAAAATGAACGAGGAGCTGGATGAATTATTCAACGAAGCGGATTTCGCCATCGGCAGTCTGGCACGCCACCGCAGCGGCATTGACAAAATCAAAACTTTAAAAAACAGAGAATATGCAGCACGGGGAATACCTTTTATATATTCAGAAACGGACGAAGACTTTGACCTTATGCCTTATATAATGAAAGTTCCGGCCGACGAAAGTCCCATAGACATCCGCCAGCTTATCCGGTTCTATACGGAACTGGATCTGCCGCCTTGCAGAATAAGGGATTCCATTAAAAACTTGTCGTGGAAAGAACAAATGATGAAAGTGATAAACAACCTGTAATACCTCCCGCCTATGATCCGGATCGCCTATTGTACTCCCTCTCTCCATATTCCCGGAGGAGTGGAAAGGGTACTGACCACCAAAGCCAACTTCCTGGCTGAGAGCGGTAATTATGAAATATACATCTTGCTGACTGATGGAAAAAGCAAGTCTCCCTGCTATGCTTTATCGCCCAAAGTGAAAATTATCCAACTGGATATAGACTTTGAAGAATTATGGGAACTTCCTCTGTGGAAAAAGGTGCCGGTTTATCTGAAAAAACAAAGAATATACCGACGCAAGCTCTCCGCCGCCTTGTTCCACCTCAAACCGGACATCACTATCTCTCTGTTACGACGGGAAATTAACTTTATCACCTCCCTCAAAGACGGAAGCAAAAAGATAGGAGAGCTGCACGTGAACCGGAAGAACTATCGTAATTTTGAAAAGAACGAAAGCAACTTCGTCAAGGAACTTTTTGCCAAATTATGGATGAAAAGTCTGGTGAGACATTTAGGAAAGCTGGACAAGTTCGTTGTGCTGAGTGAGGAAGACAGAGAGAACTGGCCCGAACTACAAAATGTAAAAGTCATCAGCAACCCTCTACCCTTTCAACCCGGAACATGCAGCAACTTGAACAATAAACGGATAACCGCCGCCGGAAGATATACCTACCAAAAAGGATTCGATTTGTTACTGGAAGCATGGAGCAAAGTCTGTAACCGGCATCCGGACTGGGAATTACATATATATGGCAAAGGAGATAAGACTGCATATCAAGCACTGGCTGGGAAATTGGAACTAAAGAACCTTTTTCTTGAAAATACAACCCCGGATATGATCCGTAAATACTGTGAAAGTTCTATCTTTGTATCCAGTTCCAGATTTGAAGGATTCGGAATGGTCATAGCGGAAGCAATGGCGTGCGGAGTACCTGCCGTATCATTCGCCTGCCCGTGCGGACCTAAAGATATCATCCGGAACGGGGAAGACGGACTATTGGCCGAAAATGGAAAGACAGAAGAGCTGGCCGAGAAAATAATTTATCTGATTGAGAACGAAGAAATAAGAAAAGAAATGGGAAAGAAAGCCCGCATCAATGTACAACGTTTCGCTAAAGACGTAATTATGCAACAATGGATTCAGTTATTCAACAACTTATTAAACGGAACAGAACAATGAAAACAGATTCCCCCTACGACAGAGGAGACATCCATATAAACAAAAACGACAAAGTGCTAGAGATAGGTCCGGGCCATAATCCGACGTATCGCTCCAACGTGGTAGTCGAAAAATTTGTTGACACCAATTATCACCGCTGCGGTGACGTGAAAATATACCCGCATCAGACCTTTGTACATGCCGACGGAGAAAACCTGCCCTTCAAAGACAAGGAGTTCGACTATGTGATATGCAATCAAGTTTTGGAACATGTAGAACATCCCGAAGCATTTGTCAAGGAATTATGCAGAGTGGCCCGACGGGGATACATCGAAACTCCCAGTCTGCTGGGCGAATACTTGTTTCCTAAGAAATCACACAAATGGGTCATACTGGATATAGACAACAAGCTAGTTTTCTATGAAAAAGCCAGAATGCCGGGCAACTATGAAAATGACTATGGAGAATTGTTCCTGAATTATTTGCCTTTCCAATCCCTCCCCTACAAACTGCTGTGGCTGACGGAAGGAGATATCACCTTGAACCGCTACGAATGGAAAAACGAGGTGGAAATATTGGTCAACCCCGAAGATGAATACTACTCCTCTTTCTTCCTCAACAAATGGAACCGGGAAATGGTGGAGAAACTATACCCCCGCCGCTCCGCCCTGACAGAAATGAAGAAGATAATTCACGCCCTGTCCTATCTCATCAAAAACAAATTGAAATCACGATTCAGTAATCACCGGACTCCAATCACACTGTCCGAATATATAAGAACACATGAAGTGGTACGCTGACTATCTATCCATCTATGACAGGCCTTTCACCCAAGTCCCACAAACGGTTATCAACCAAGTGAAAGACAAGATCCGGCAACTGGCAACTCATGCTCCGCTGGTTTCGGTGGTAGCCATCGCCCATAATGAAGAAAAGAGGATATTGAGCTGCCTGTGGTCTTTATGTGAAAACCAACATACCTATCCTGTAGAAATACTAGTCATCAATAATCATTCTACCGACCGCACCGAAGAGGTACTAAAAGAATTAGGGGTCACCTACTTCAATGAATGCCAAAAAGGTCCCGGTTTTGCCCGGCAATGCGGACTGAACCATGCTCGAGGGAAGTATCATCTCTGCATAGACGCCGATACCCTTTATCCGCCCCGGTACATCAGTACCATAGTAAAGGCCTTACAAGAAAAAGAAGTGGTGGGCACATACGCCCTATGGAGTTTTCTCCCCAATGAACATCATTTAGGACTTTTCTTCTATGAGACACTGCGTGACCTCTATTTGAAAATACAAAATCTGAACAGGCCGGAACTCAATGTACGTGGAATGGCTTTTGCCTTCCACACGGAAACAGCCCGGAAAGAAGGATTCCGGACAGACATACTCCGCGGAGAAGACGGCTCCTTGGCACTAGCATTGAAAAAATACGGAAAATTAAGATTCGTCACCGCCCGCAAAGCCCGTGTCCTCACCGGCCATGGCACTATTTCGGCCGACGGTTCCCTGTTCAGCAGTTTCAAGAAACGAGCCATAAAAGGTTTAAGAAACTTCACGGCTCTTTTCTATAGCAAAAACGATTACGAAGATGAAGATTCCAACTTGATAAAGTAACGACAAATGAAAATAGCAATAGAAGCCCAACGCATCTTCAGAAAAGAAAAGCATGGCATGGACTATGTAGCTCTGGAGACCATCCGGGAACTGCAAAAGACAGACACACAGAACGAATACTTCATACTGGTCAGCCCAGGAGATGATATCTGTTTGCAGGAATCCGCCAACGTGCATATCGTGACCGTCAACTGGCCGTCCTATCCGCTTTGGGAGCAAATAGGACTGCCGTTGGCTTTGAGAAAAATCAAGCCAGACCTGCTGCACTGCACAAGCAACACCGCCCCTGTGTATGGCAACATTCCACTGGTGCTTACACTGCACGACATTATCTTTCTAGAGAAAAAACAAGGTAAGAACCAGTCCATGTACCAAAGGATGGGACGCCTCTACCGGAGAATCATAGTTCCCAGAATTCTTGCCAAATGCAAGAAAATCATTACCGTTTCTCATTTTGAATGCAACCGCATCAGTAGTTCTCTACACATTGACAGACAACTGCTTGCCGCTGTACACAACGGCTATTCACAACATTTCATACCGGTACGAAACGCACAAACCATCACCGCCCGATACATTGAAGAACGTCCTTACCTGTTCTTTCTAGGAAATACCGACCCTAAGAAAAATACGGCAAAGGTATTGCAGGCATACAGCATATATTTAAAAAAATCCCGTCAACCCCTCCCTCTGCTTATCGCTGACCTGAAAGAAGAGATCATAGACGGATATCTGAACCGGCAAGGCTTACAGGAAATAAAAAAGATGCTGTATTGCCCCGGATACATTCCGAACACAGAATTACCTGCTGTTTATAGTGGAGCATCCGCCTTCATATACACGTCTCTGCGCGAAAGTTTCGGCATCCCCATTCTGGAGGCGATGGCCTGCGGAACTCCCGTCATCACCTCAAACACTTCCGCCATGCCCGAAATTGCAGGACCGGAGGGTATTCTGATCAATCCGTCCGAACCGGAGGAAATCGCTTCCGCCATCCTTCATTTAGAAGAAGATGCAGAATATTACCAGTCACAAGCCATATACGGACTAAAAAGAGTCCGCCGGTTCTCATGGGAGAACACAGCAAAAAAAATATTGTCAATATACAAAGAAATACTAGCATGAGCACCCTTGAATTCCTCTTCTTCGTTCTTCTCTTCATTGTATTCTACACTTATGTGGGATATGGAATCCTGTTATGGATATTGGTTAAAATAAAACAAAATTTTCTTTTCCCCTACGATACGGACGAACAAGATAAAGAAATCTGCCGGCACAAAGACAACACCGCCCTGCCCGAAATCACCCTGTTCATCACCGCCTATAACGAAGAACAGGTAGTGGATAAAAAAATGAGAAACTGCCATGAACTGGATTATCCCAAAGAGAAACTTCATATCGTATGGGTAACGGACGGCAGCAATGACCACACCAATGAAAAATTAAAGGTTTATCCCGATGTCACCCTATTGTCCATCCCTGAAAGAAAAGGAAAAACAGCCGCCATAAACCGAGGTATGAGATTTGTCACCACACCTCTGGTCATATTCACAGACGCCAATACATTTATCAATCCGCAGGCTGTCCGCGAAATAGTGAAATGTTTCGACCATCCGCGGGTGGGATGTGTGGCAGGAGAAAAACGGGTGGATATGCACAGCACCGGAGGGGCTGCTTCGGGAGGAGAAGGGTTATACTGGAAATATGAATCATGGCTGAAAAAACTGGATTACCAGCTCTACTCCACTATAGGTGCCGCCGGAGAGCTATTTGCCATCCGCACCCCGTTATATGAAGAAATGCCCGAAGACACATTACTGGATGATTTTATGCTGTCCCTACGCATCGCCATGAAACGGTACACGATAGCATATTGTGATACGGCATACGCCTTGGAAAGCGGATCGGCCGATATGAAAGAAGAAGAGAAAAGGAAAGTGCGCATTTCGGCAGGCGGATTACAGTCCGTCTATCGCTTGAAAGAACTGCTGAACCCGCTACATTATGGAATTCTTAGTTTTCAATACATCTCCCACCGGGTACTGAGATGGTCGGTGACACCAGTCGCCTTGTTTCTACTTCTCCCCTTGAATATCCTACTGGCTGCCTGTAGCGAGAACCGTCTGGTTTACCTTCTTTTTCTTCTACTACAATCCGCATTCTATGCCGGAGGATTCTATGGCTGCTACCTGTCCGCCAAGTCAGTAAAGAACAAATTGCTTTATATTCCTTACTATTTCCTGTTCATGAACATCAATGTGATAAAAGGCTTCTTCTATCTGAAAAGACATACTGGCGGAACATGGGAAAAAGCCCACAGGGCCTAATGTTTACTCACTAAAATGTTTTTTTATCATCTCATGCAAAACGGGAGCCATAATCGGCTTGGCCATATAGTCATCACATCCGGCTTTAAAAGCCTTGTCACGGTCACTATCGTATGCATTGGCGGTAAGGGCTATAATAGGAAGCCTCCCTCCTTTCCGGCGAATTTGTCTGGTGGCTTCCAATCCGTCCATAACAGGCATCTTTATATCCATTAAAATCATATCGGGCTGGTACTCCTCAAACTTCTCAACAGCCTCTTGCCCATCATGGGCACGACAAACTTCATACTCCTTTCTTAATATGATAGATAATAAAAGGTAATTACTTTCCGTATCTTCAGCTACCAAAATCTTTTTCATGTCTTCTTTTTATTGATTACCTTGCAAATTTACGATATAAAATGATATAAACAATATTTTTTTTGTATATTTGCTGTCAGTGATCAATATCACGCATCTAAATTCGCGAAGAGAAACAGTATATTGAGAATCATACTATTAATATGAACATTCCAAGTAATATATTGCACGATAAGCAATATGCAGACCAAATTCTAGAGATTACGGCTGATACGATGTTTTTCGTATATAAAGACGGCACCTGTTTAGACTTTAAGGCTAATACAGCCGATTTTTTTATAAAAGAACAGGATATTATAGGAGAAAATATTTTCTCTTATTTCCCCGTAGAGACCGCCCGGGAAATGTACCTGGAATTTGCCAAGGTACGGGCGGGAAGCAAGCCTTCCGCACGGAATTACAAACTAATATTGGAAGATGATGTGAAATACTACAAATGCATCATCAGCAGGTATGACAAAGAACATTTTATTTTCCAATACAGGGATATCACAGGCCGGAGTGTAGTCAGACTGAAACTGGAAAAGAAACAAAAAGATTTGTGCGAGATAGAAAAGGCCGCAAGCATAGGGTTATGGGCTTACGACTCGTCCACACGGCTCATCAACTACTCGGGATATACCCGGATATTCTGCAATGACGAAGAGGTAAAAGACATTTCTATAGACGAATACATAAACTACATACATCCAGACGACAAGGACCGTTTCAGTCAATGGCTGGAAGAAAACCTGGATGAAAAAGATGCCGTCAATACCATAAACTATAAACTCCTCATAGCTGGAAAGACCATCAATATGAGAATTAAAGCATATCATAAAGAGGTATATATGCAAAAAACCATATTGGAAGGATATATACAGAATACATCCGAGATTGTCTGGAAAGCAGAACGCTCCAACCAACTGAAATCCGCTTTTCTGGCCAATATGAGCCATGAAATCCGTACACCACTGAATGCCATTCTGGGATTCTCACGCATCATAGCCGAAACGGAGAATGCCGAGGAAAGACTGCAATATTACGATATTGTGGAGAAAAACAACATGCGCTTGCAGGAACTTATCAACGAGATTCTGGACTTATCGAAGATTGAATTGGGTATAATGGAATTCAACTATGCACCCGTATACCTTCATACCTTATGTGAGGATGTAAAAAACACATATAGCTTCAGATGCCAGCCCGGAGTGGAGCTGATTTTAGAGGAGTCCGATCCGTCACTGGTAATCTCGACAGACAGAAACCGTTTATTTCAGGTTTTCTCCAATCTGATAGGTAATGCCACGAAATTCACTGTCAAAGGTTCAATCAGTTTTGGATATAAATTAGCTGGGGAAGAGATTGTATTCCACGTAACCGATACCGGAAGCGGTATTTCCGATGACAAAATAGACAAGATTTTCGACCGTTTCATCATGGCCAACAACCAAGTGCAAGGCACAGGATTGGGGCTTTCCATCAGCAAGATCATTGTAGAAAAATTAGGAGGAAAAATAGCCGTCCGGTCACAAATAGAGGTTGGAACTACATTCACTTTTACACTACCCTACATCTCGGTAAACGGGAAAATGAAACAGGAAGAAAAACAGACATCGGCCTCCGCCAAAGACAAGAACAAGGCTTTCCTCCAGAAAGCGACCATCCTAGTGGCAGAAGACTACCAAAGCAACTATGACTTAATAGCGGCAATAATCGGAAAAATGTATAGGCTGGTACATGCACATGACGGCATGGAGGCTATCATGTACTATGAACAATACAAACCCGACTTGATTTTGATGGATATAAAAATGCCTAACATCAATGGTCTGGACGCCACAAAGGCCATACGGGAAATGTCTGCCGACGTGCCTGTCATTGCCGTGAGCGCGTATGCGTACGAAAAAGACAAAGTAGCTGCCATAGAAAGCGGATGCAATGAGTTTATAACCAAACCAGTATCTGCCGATTTACTGAAAACGACTATCAACAAATATCTAAAACAAAAGTAATTTATGGGAAGGTTAGCCGTATATAAGTTTGCCTATTTTTTATCTATCCTGTTCACATTCTTCATTTTGGGACTTTCCATCTTCGCTTATTTCTCAGGAAAAATAAATCCAGCGGAGAACATGTTTGCCGCATACGTTGCTTTAAGCAAACCCATACTAGTGGCAACCAATGCGATATTATTCATTTACTGGCTCATCAGACTCCGGTATTGGTTATGGATTCCGTTGACCAGCCTGATGGTAAACTACGGATACATCACTTCCATGTATCAGATTTATAACCCAACCAAATATGCCAATGAGAACAGACTGAAAGTAGTGACTTATAATGTCCACTCGTTTGGAAATGAAATCACGGGATTCTCCGCCAAAGAGTTTGCCGAGATGATGAACAAAGAGGAAGCGGATGTACTTTGTTTTCAAGAATACAGAGGCAATGGGGACTTTACGGAGCAGGACTTGCAGGATACGTATGCTAAAACATTCCCTTACTCATTTATTCCCAAAGAACTGAGCCTGGCTATTTACAGCCGATACCCCATCAAACAATCGCAAACAGTAGAATTTCCGAACAGTAACAACGGAGCCATCTGGCCGACCTGGATGTAAAGGGCATGACGATACGCATCATCAACGTGCACATGCAGACTACCAGCTTTGACAGGATGCGATCCAAAGCAGCGCAGGCCCGGGGGGCACAGGATGCGGAACAGGAAAAAGCCATTTATTTGGACTATTCCGACAATTTTCGGGAAAATACCGTCAGACGCGCCGGACAGTCCGGACTAATCAGTTCGCTGATCAATGCCACAGAATATCCCCTGATCGTATGCGGTGACTTCAATGATCCTCCAGGAACTTTTACTTACGAAACTCTGAAAAGTGGACTGGAGGACGGATTCCATACTGCTGGAGAAGGGTACGGAGCTACTTTCCGGGGCTTTCACCATTTACTGCGGATAGACTACCTGTTTCATTCCTCCTTATTAGAAGGTATAAAATACAAGGTGATTCCTTATGATATGAGTGACCATAACCCAGTATGTCTGGAGGTGGGACTTTGATGAATCACTTACTTCTTCAACGCTACCGAGAAGAAGAAAGTGGAACCTTTCCCCTCTTCAGACTCAAACCATAAACGCCCGCCGTTCTTGACAGCGAAATCCTGACATAGCAACAAGCCTAATCCGGAGCCTTCCTCATTATTCGTTCCGTATTTGCTGAAATGAGTTTCCGTATTCAATAATTTCTTTTGGTCTTCCTCACTCATACCTTTTCCAGCATCTTTTACACTGACTATGACTTTATCCCCCTCTATCCCGGCATTGACCAAAATCTCGGAATCATTATAGCTAAACTTGATGGCATTGCTGAGAAGATTACGCAAGATGGTCTTCATCATATCTATATCGGCATGTACCTCAATCTTCTCATACACTGGAAAGTTCACTTTTATATTCTTCATACCGGCTACCAGATTGAAAATCTCGATAACCGAAGCAATATTCCCTACAATATCAAAATCCTGATAAACTACATTCAGTTTACCTATCTGGCTTTTAGTCCATTTCAATAAATTATCCAATAAGGAGAAAACATCCTCCGTACTTTGATTGGCCATGCTCAGCATATCATACATCTCCTTACCGATCTGTTCGGGCGGCAAACTAAGTATCAACATATTGAGCACCATCTTAATGGACCCCATAGGCGAGCGCAAGTCATGTGCAATGACAGAATACAACTTGTCGCGCCCCATGATAGTCTTACGCAGTTCTTCCGTCTGCTTCGTGATGATCCGCTTGGCGGCAATCAAAGATATCTGATGAGTCACACGAATCACAAGTTCTTCCTTATTAAAAGGTTTGGATATAAAATCATTGGCTCCCACCTTGAAGCCCTTCACGATATCAGCAGTGGTATTCAAAGCGGTCAGGAATATAATAGGAATATGCTGCGTTTCAGGATCGGCTTTCAGTCGCTCAGCAACTTCAAAACCATTCATCTCGGGCATCATGACATCTAATAAAATCAAATCAGGGCAGGCATTGACCGCTTGAGATAAAGCCTCCTTTCCATTACTGGCAGTTACCACCTTAAACTTCTCGTTTGCCAACAGCACTCTCAGCAGCAAAACATTAGAAACTACATCGTCCACAACCAAAACAGTATATTCAGAATGCTTTATTACTACATTTACATCCGATGTCATAGGCATATATTATTTAGCTAGAACACTCTTAAAATAATCAATCACTTTCATCAGTCCCACCTCCAGATGGACATGAGGCTCCCAAGCCAGTTTTTCCTTTGCCAGGGTGATATCCGGTCTGCGCTGACGAGGATCATCATGAGGCAAAGGTTTGAAAATAATGTCAGAATAAGAACCAGTCAGTTCCAGCACCTTCCGGGCCAGTTCAAAAATGGAAAATTCACAAGGATTTCCTATATTCACCGGTCCTGTGAAATGGTCTTCCGTAGCCATCATACGTATCATTCCCTCCACCAAATCATCTATATACTGAAAGCTGCGTGTCTGCTTTCCGTCTCCATAAATGGTAATATCCTTGTCCTGCAACGCCTGCACCACAAAATTAGAAATCACACGACCGTCATCGGGCAACATATTAGGACCATACGTATTGAATATGCGGATAATTTTTACTCGGACGCCATGTTGCCGGTAATAATCCATACACAAAGTCTCGGCACAGCGCTTTCCTTCGTCATAACAAGAGCGGTAGCCTATCGGATTGACATTTCCCCAGTCCCCTTCCCTTTGGGGATGCGACAACGGGTCTCCATATACCTCACTGGTAGAGGCTTGAAGTATTTTCGCCCTATTACGCTTTGCCAGCCCCAACATATTGAATGTACCGAAGACAGCCGTCTTCGCTGTTTTAATAGCATCATGCTGATAATGTATAGGAGAAGCGGGACATGCCAGATTGTATATCTCGTCCACATCCGTCCAAAACGGATTGATTATATCGTGTTCTATCAGTTCAAAGCGCGGATGCCCGGTCAGATGGCTGATATTCTCTTTACTCCCTGTAAAAAAGTTATCTAAACATATAACGATATTACCTTCCTTTATCAGGCGAGTACATAGATGTGACCCTATAAATCCTGCGCCTCCCGTTACTAGGATTCTTTTCATTCCCCCTTACTTTTACGTTATTTAATGTTTAGCAAAAATAATTGATTCCCTTCACTTGTGCAAACATTTAAAACAAGATTATTCATTATCTTTGCAAATACTTTATCAAAAAGAGATTTATATGAAAAAATATCCTTGTATATTAAGTATAGCAGGTTCCGATTGCAGTGGAGGAGCCGGCATACAGGCCGACTTGAAAGCAATCTCTGCCCTGGGTGGTTATGCTGCGACAGCCATTACCGCAATCACCGTACAAAACACGTTGGGAGTACGTGCCATACATCCCATACCACCGGTATATGTGCGTGGACAGATAGAAGCCGTAATGGAGGACATCCGTCCGGATGCTGTCAAGATAGGCATGATTAATGATGTGGAAATAGTTAAAGTCATAGCCTCCTGCCTCCGTAAATATCAACCCCGTTTCGTTGTATTCGATCCGGTTATGATATCGACCAGCGGACACCGGCTGATAGAAGAAGATGCCATCAACGCACTGACCCAGGAACTGATGCCCCTGTCCAGCCTGATTACGCCTAATCTGAGTGAGGCGGAAGTATTGACAGGACACCGTATGGACAATGTAGAAAAAATGAAGATTGCCGCACCGGAGTTATTAAAATATGGCTGCGGAGCCGCTTTGCTAAAAGGAGGGCACCTGGAGGGAGGTAAGATGTGTGATGTATTACAGATAGCCGGAGAAGAAAAACCTCATCTCTTTGTTTCAGACAAAATAGAAAGCAAGAATACACACGGAACAGGCTGTACTCTTTCTTCCGCCATCGCTACATTTCTGGCATTGGGATATGATATGCCGCAGGCAGTAGAACATGCAAAAGCATACGTCACCGGAGGCATCCATGCCGGGAAAGACATACATATAGGAGAAGGACACGGCCCGCTGAACCACTTCTACGCCCCTGTCCCGATGAAAATAATACGATAATATGCTAATTACCATGCGGTACATAACGCAGCCTATTCGCAAATTGCCTCATTATTATTCCGTAGTTCCGGAAGAAATAATTAACTTTGCAACGTTTTTAAACCAAAATAGGAAAAATATGAAAGCATTTGTATTCCCCGGACAGGGAGCACAGTTTGTAGGTATGGGTAAAGACCTGTACGAAAACTCGGCTTTAGCCAAAGAACTTTTTGAAAAAGCAAACGACATTTTAGGATACCGCATCACAGACATCATGTTTGAAGGTACTGACGAAGACTTGCGCCAGACTAAGGTAACTCAACCTGCCGTTTTTCTGCACTCGGTCATTTCAGCTCTTTGCATGGGCGACGACTTCAAGCCCGAAATGACAGCAGGACACTCATTGGGTGAATTTTCCGCATTGGTTGCAGCCGGAGCATTGTCTTTCGAGGACGGTCTGAAACTGGTCTATGCACGTGCTATGGCCATGCAGAAAGCTTGTGAGGCACAACCCTCTACCATGGCTGCCATTATCGCCTTGCCAGACGAAAAGGTGGAGGAAATTTGTGAAGCGGTTTCCAAAGAAGGCGAAGTAGTAGTGGCTGCCAATTATAACTGCCCGGGACAAATTGTGATCTCAGGTTCTATTGAAGGAATCAATAAGGCTTGCGAGCAAATGAAAGCTGCCGGAGCCAAACGCGCCCTGCCGCTGAAAGTGGGAGGCGCTTTCCACTCTCCGCTGATGAACCCTGCCAAAGTGGAACTGGAAACTGCTATCAACGCAACAGAAATTCATATTCCGAAATGCCCTGTATATCAGAATGTGGACGCTTTGCCTCACACAGATCCTGCTGAAATCAAAGCAAATCTGGTGGCTCAGCTCACTGCTTCCGTACGCTGGACTCAGACAGTAAAGAATATGGTTGCCGATGGTGCCGATGACTTTACCGAATGTGGACCAGGTGCTGTGCTGCAAGGACTGATCAAGAAAATTGACGGATCGGTCAACGCACATGGAATTGCTTGATAAACAATCCATAATCACCACAAATCTCACTGATTGATGATCTGGATGATATGTGGAATAACAACAGAACGCAGACTGACACTGATTCTTCTCCAAAATCTTTCGTGTCAGTCTGCGTTCTTGTTTTCCATAAAATCCAATCTGTATAAACCTGTATAATCTTTGGTGAATCTGATAAAGCCCGTCTTTTTCTATGGTATTTCACAAAAAAATTGTAAGTTTGTCGGTAACTAAACGGGATTACGCTATGAATGAATTTAAATATAACATTGGTTATGCCCTGAGCGGAGGATTTATAAAAGGATTTGCCCATTTGGGAATTATGCAGGCTTTGCACGAACATGGCATCAGGCCGGAAATACTTTCCGGAGTAAGTGCGGGTGCTCTTGCCGCTGTTTTTTATGCCGACGGCAAAGAACCTTATCAAATTATTGAACTTTTCGAGCACCATTCATTCAAAGAGCTGACCACTTTCTCTATCAACAAACAAGGTCTGCTGAAATTGGACAGTTTCATTGATTTCCTAAACAGCAATCTGGAATCGAAAACGATAGAAGAATTAAAAACCCCCACTGTTATTACTGCCACAGACCTGGATCACGGACGCATTGTTTCCTTTAGAAAAGGAAAAATAGCCGAAAGACTGGCTGCTTCCTGCTGCATGCCTATCTTATTTGCCCCCATACGCATCAACAACACATATTATGTGGATGGAGGAATCCTGATGAACCTTCCGGTAAGCCCCATCCGCAAAGAATGCGAGAAAGTGATAGCGCTCAATGTAGATCCGCTGGTAGCAGATGAATACAACAAGAATGTGGTGAGCATCGCACTCAGAGCCTATCATTTTATTTTCCAGGCCAACACGCTGCCTCAAAAAGGAACTGCAGATTTGTTGATCGAATCATACGGACTGGAAGAATACAGCAACAGGGAACTGGAAAGAGCCGAGGAGATATTCGAAAAAGGATACAATACAGCGACAACACTCCTGGACAGACTGCTTCTGAAGAATGGAACAATTTGGAGATAAACAAAAAATAAAATGGATACACAAGAAAAAATCATTATCTATCAGGTATTCACCCGTTTATTCGGGAACAATAACCTGCGTTGCAAACCTAATGGTTCATTAGAAGAAAACGGCTGTGGCAAAATGGCTGATTTCACGACAAAGGCTTTAGGCGAGATCAAAGCACTGGGTGCTACACATATTTGGTATACAGGTGTCATTGAACATGCCACACAAACCAATTATACCCGCTATGGCATCAAACCCGATCATCCCGCAGTAGTCAAAGGAAAGGCCGGATCACCGTATGCCATCAAGGATTATTATGATGTAGATCCTGACTTGGCAACCAGTATTCCGGACCGTATGAAAGAGTTCGAGAATCTGGTAAAACGAAGCCACAAAGCCGGATTGAAAGTCATCATCGACTTTGTCCCCAACCATGTGGCCCGCCAGTATGGTTCGGACGCCAAGCCTGAAGGAGTGACCGATCTGGGCGAGAAAGATGATGTGACAAGGGCTTTCAGCCCTAACAATAATTTCTATTATATTCCGGATACAAAGCTGGAAGGCAGTATCGACCTGCACCGTGGCGCAGCGGAACCTTACATAGAATTTCCGGCAAAAGCAACCGGCAACGACCGTTTCGACGCATGGCCCAACTCCAATGACTGGTATGAAACGGTGAAACTGAATTATGGCATAGACTACATGAACGGTCATAGCCGCCACTTCGATCCGATTCCGGACACATGGGTGAAGATGCGTGACATCCTGCTGTTCTGGTCTGCTAAAGGCATTGACGGTTTCCGCTGTGATATGGCAGAAATGGTTCCTGTAGAATTTTGGGGATGGGTGATTCCGCAAATCAAAGCCGAACATCCGGAACTGATTTTCATCGCCGAGGTCTATAATCCGGGAGAATACCGGAATTATCTGTTCAATGGCAAATTCGACTATTTATATGACAAGGTAGGTCTGTATGATACGCTGCGCGCCATTACCTGTGGATGGGAATCAGCAACCGCTATTCCACAACGCTGGCAAAGCCTGGGCGGCATCGAAAAACGAATGCTCAACTTTCTGGAAAATCATGATGAGCAGCGCATAGCTTCCGATTACTTTGCCGGAAACGGCTCAAAGGCCATACCCGCAATGATTGTATCAGCCTGCATGAATACCAATCCCGTCATGATTTACTTCGGACAAGAACTGGGAGAACATGGCATGGATACGGAAGGTTTCAGCGGACGTGACGGAAGAACCACTATTTTCGATTACTGGAGCGTGGACAGCATACGCCGCTGGCGCAACGGGGGCAAGTTTGACAATAAATTTCTGAATGAGGATGAAAAGCAGTTGAAACAATTCTATACCCGTCTGCTGAATATATGCAACAGTGAAAAAGCCATACGGGAAGGTGTGTTCTTTGACTTGACCTATGCCAATCTGGCCGGATGGGTGTTCAACGAACATAAGCAATACGCCTTTTTACGAAAACAGGAAAACGAACTGATATTAATTATGGTCAACTTTGACTCCATACCAGCACGTTCAGCCGTCAATATTCCGCAACATGCGTTTGATTATTTAGGCATCCATCGTTATGGAGAATATGAGGCAACCGAGTTGCTGACCGAAAACACAGAGAAGCTGACGCTTATGCCGGATAAGACAACTCCCGTTTTACTGGATGGAATGAGTGGAAAAATTCTGAAATTCAAGCTATAGTTTCTCACTACAGATTACTCAGATTAATACAAAGATTGATTGCAACAATCAATTAATTGGATTTCAATCTGTGTAATCTGTGGCAAAAACATTTTACCTTCAGGAAGGTACAAATTAGCTCATTGTCCTATCTCTTCAACAGACCGATTCTCAAGTTCAGTTTAAAATAGCAGGCTCCGTTCTCACGTTCCAAGTATCCGTACTTATCTTTTTCAGTAGAACTCTTCTCAAACCGGGAGTTAGCAAACAGAAAATCGGCAAAGGTCTGACGGTCGGCTTTCTGATAGCAAAGCACCTCCCCGCTACCATCTACAAGCAGAAAACCGGAAATGGCAGAATCCGCTCCATTAAAGATCTTGGCAGGACGCATCCCCAAAGCCAGAGCCATAAGGAACTGCTTCATCTTGTATTCATAATAGCCATGTTTATGGATCAACTCATCCTTTATTTTCAATGGATTGATTTGCTCGACCGCTTCTGTCAGATCACTGATTCTGGATATGCCATCCAAATGCATGACACGCAACATCTCGCCCAACATACGGGGAAAATGAAGATCTATCATGCAGAGATTACTACGGAACACCTTATCGGCCACATCATTATATTTCAAGACTCCTCCCAGACGTTCTATCATCAGCATACGCCCTGCCACATCGTCTTCTTCACCAAAAGCATTAATTTTATTTATAGTAGGAGTAGCGAACTTAACGCCTGTCTGCTCAAACTTCAAGTTGGCAGTACGGCCTCCATCCAACAACGGGAACATAGCCCCCAAACGGGAACGAACACAAAAACCTACCAACGGAGCCTCTATACTATAAAAAGCAACATAGAAATCAGTACGGTCATCCGTCTTTGCCTCCAAATCATAAATGGCGACTTCATCCAAAAATTCCTCCACACCATCGGGAGACATCACATCATTCCCGCGACTCTCTTTGACGGCCGCAAGAATCAACTCTGCCACAGCCGCAAAATCCTCACGGGCTATCTGCTTGTCTATCTTCTCTCCACAAACATGTACAGTCGCCTCATCCTCCAGAATATAACGGCGTGTTCCGTCATGTTCCTCACGCTGTATCATTGCCACAGGAAACTTTTGCGCTTCATTCCTTTTCACATCAGGCGTACCTGCATACACATATCCATCCGCCAACAAGCGGAAAAAGGCGTAAAGCTCGCCCCACTCTCTCTTCGTCGCTTCAAATGCCATATCTTTTTTCTTTTTACTATCGCCTACTATTTTATAATGGCTGCAAAGATACGCAAAAGAAGTTTTAAAAAACAGGTTTTCGAGAAAAGCAAATCTTAAACAATGTTATATAGCATACTTTTCAAGTCTGATTATTTGCTATTTTCCGAAAAGTCCGTACCTTTGTAATGTGTTTTTCATAGTATTAGATTTAAGGTTAACAAAGATTGGAGCAAGGCGTTGCTCCTTTTTTTTATTTATAAATCAATAAAAACTTGTCTATCATGGAAATAAACCAGGCAGCCCCCAAATTTCAGGATGCGTCAATCGCACCTATGCATACCACGGAGCATGTGGTAAACAGAACAATGATCAATCTTTTCGGATGCGGACGGGCAGTATCAGCCCACATAGAACGCAAAAAGAGTAAACTGGATTTTGCCCTGCAAGCATGTCCGGAAGAAGCGGATATTGCAAAAATAGAAAACACTGTAAACGAAGTTTTGCGAAGTAATTTGCCCGTCACCATGGAATTTATCTCTCAAGAGGAGGCGACAGGTCGCTTCGACATGAGGCGTTTGCCAAAAGAAGCCTCGGAGACCGTGCGGATTGTAAAAGTAGGCGATTATGATGAATGTCTTTGTATAGGACAGCATGTGGAGAACACATCCATGATAGGTACATTCAAAATAATAAGCCACGATTACAAAGACGGCATTTTCCGTATGCGGTTTAAACTGATATAGAACGATATAAAATATAGAGTCCCCATCAACAAACCCACCCTATTTTTCTTTTTTATGAGTAGATCCGCCTTTTTAGGGAAGAAAAGACGAATTAATCCACATTACTGATTACCTTTACACACTTAATGAAACAAATACCTAATTTTAAACCATGTCATTATGAAAAGAAACTGCAACAGTACCAGATGGAAGAAAACAGCTGTGCTTACACTAGCTATTCCACTGGTTTTGGGAGCTTCCCCCGTATGGGCTGCCTCCCACCCGCCTATGCCTTATGAAACAGTACAAACCCATGCTAAAATTATCGGCGTAAAACAAATAAACCCTACCACAGTCGATGTATTGTTCTCGAACAATCAACGAATGACCGTGGACTTTTACGGGGAAAACATATTCCGCTTATTCCAAGATAATTCCGGAGGTATTATCAGAGCCCCGGAAGCCACACCACAAGCGCAAATTCTTGTTGACAACCCCCGCATACCTCTGTCGATGCTGAATGTGGAAGACACGGACGGAACGATCACCATCAGTACGGCAAAAGTAAAAATCCAGTTGGATAAAAACACCTCTTTACTGAAAGTCATCAACCTGGACACACAATCCGTGGTACTGGAAGAAAGTGAACCTGTAATGTTCGATAAAGACAGAGTGACGGTGACCTTGAAAGAAACTCCCGAAGAATATTTCTATGGCGGCGGCGTACAAAACGGAAGATTCTCACATAAAGGAAAAGCAATCGCCATCGAAAACCAGAATAGCTGGACAGATGGCGGAGTAGCTTCCCCTACTCCTTTCTATTGGTCCACTAACGGATACGGTATTCTGTGGTACACTTTCAAGAAAGGGAAATACGATTTTGGAGCCGAGAAACAAGGAAGCGTGAAATTATCCCATGAGACAGACTACCTGGACTTATTCTGTATGGTCAGCCATACCCCGACCGCTTTATTGAACGACTTCTACCAGCTCACCGGCAATCCCGTCCTATTGCCCAAATTCGGCTTCTATCAAGGACACCTGAACGCTTACAACCGCGATTACTGGAAAGAGGACGAGAAGGGAATTTTATTCGAGGATGGAAAACGCTACAAGGAAAGTCAGAAAGACAACGGTGGCATCAAAGAGTCCCTGAACGGTGAGAAGGGTAATTATCAATTCTCCGCCCGCGCCGTGATAGACCGTTACAAAAATCACGACATGCCTTTAGGATGGCTGCTGCCCAACGACGGATACGGAGCCGGATATGGACAAACGGAAACATTAGACGGAAATATACAAAACCTGAAAGATTTGGGCGACTATGCCCGCCGTAATGGAGTGGAAATAGGCTTGTGGACACAGTCCGACCTTCATCCCAAACCCGAGATAAGTGCCTTGCTGCAACGCGACATCGTAAAAGAAGTGAGAGACGCCGGAGTGCGGGTACTGAAAACAGACGTAGCATGGGTGGGGGCAGGATACTCCTTCGGTCTGAACGGTGTAGCAGATGTGGGACAGATCATGCCTTATTACGGCAATAATACCCGGCCATTCATCATCTCTCTGGACGGCTGGGCCGGCACCCAGCGCTATGCCGGTGTATGGAGCGGCGACCAGACGGGAGGAGAATGGGAATATATCCGTTTCCATATCCCCACTTATATAGGTTCGGGACTGTCCGGCCAGCCGAACATCACTTCGGACATGGACGGCATATTCGGCGGTAAGAATGCAGCAGTCAACATACGCGACTTCCAGTGGAAGACATGGACTCCCATGGAACTAAACATGGATGGATGGGGAGCAAACGAAAAATATCCGCACGCCCTGGGCGAACCCGCCACCTCCATCAACCGTATGTATCTGAAACTAAAATCAGAACTGATGCCATACGCCTACAGCTTCGCCAAAGAGGCGGTGGACGGACTGCCCATGATCCGTGCCATGTTCCTTGATTTTCCCAATAAGTACACGCTGGGAACAGCCACCCAGTACCAATATATGTATGGAACTGATTTTCTGGTAGCCCCCGTTTACCAGAACACACAAGCCGATGCGGAAGGCAATGATATCCGAAATGGAATCTATTTGCCCGAAGGTGAATGGATAGACTATTTCTCCGGAGAGAAATATGAAGGAGGACGCATACTCAACAATTTCGCCACCCCCTTATGGAAACTTCCCGTTTTCGTGAAGAACGGCGCCATCATCCCTATGGCCAACCCGAATAACCATGTAGGTGAAATAAACAAAGGGCTACGCATCTACGAAATGTATCCCCACAACCATACCATGACCGTGGAGTATGACGATGACGGAATCACCGAAGCATACAAAGACGGAAAGGGAGTCACCACCTTTATCGAATCAAATGTAACCCCCAAGAGCACTGTCATGATTACCGTACACCGTACTCAAGGCAACTTTGACGGATTCGTAAAGGAGAAAGCAACCGAATTCAGGATCAATGTAACTGAAAAACCGAAAGCGCTTTCCGCTAAAATAGGAAAAAGCAAAATAAAACTGACAGAGGCTGCCTCTATGAAACAATTCATGAATGGAGAAAATACATTCTATTATGACGCAGCACCTAATCTGAATAAGTTCGCGACCAAAGGAAGTGAGTTTGAGAAAGTGACAATTACCAAGAACCCCCAGTTGCTCGTCAAACTGGCTGCAACGGATATCACCGCCAATCAGATTGACATGGTCATCAAAGGATTCCGCTTTGATCCCGCTGACACCTACCGGGTCTCTTCAGGCATCCTGTCGGCTCCGCAAGCGGAAGTGACAGCCGAACACACAGAAGCTTATACGCTGAAACCAAGCTGGAGCAAAGTGCCTCACGCCGATTTCTACGAAATAGAGCTGGACGGCATGATTTACACCACGATTAAAGATACCGAGTTGCTGTTTGACGCACTTTCCGCCGAAACAACTTATGCCTTCAAGATACGCGCCGTAAACAAAGACGGAGTTTCCGAATGGAATGAGTTCAAGCTACCACCAAATCCAACCCGCTGGAATTCGCCATCCGCGGCATCAAGGGAGAAATTACCGCCAAAGACCAGCCCGGTTTCGAGATAGACCACTTGTTTGACTTTGCTGAAACAGGAGATGTATGGCATACCGAATACGGAGCCAAAGCCACACCGTTTGACATGATTCTGGATTTAAAGACCATCAACCAATTGGATAAATTCCATTACCTGCCACGCCAAGATGTCGGAAACGGTACTTTACTGAAAGGCAGCGTATGCTACAGCCTCGACAAAAAGCACTGGACGGAAGCCGGGAAATTTGAATGGAAACGAAACAGTGACGTGAAAGAATTCCTGTTCAAAGACAGACCGGACGCACGCTACATCAAACTATCCGTAACAGACGGAACGGGCAATTATGGTTCCGGCCGCGAACTTTATGTGTTCAAGGTTCCGGGAACGGAAAGCTATCTGCCGGGAGATATCAACAACGATGGCAAGATAGATAACAATGACCTGACTTCTTATACCAACTATACGGGTTTAAGAAAAGGTGATTCTGATTTTGAAGGCTATATCAGTGTTGGCGACATCAACAAGAACGGATTGATTGACGCTTACGACATCTCTGTAGTCGCCACGCAGCTGGAAGGTGGAATAGATGAAACCAACGCTTCACCGGAAGTAGGCGGGAAGCTGGAAATAAGTACCCCAAAACGTCATTATAGCAAGAACGAAATAATTGAAGTACGCGTGAAAGGTATTGATTTGAAAGCAATCAATGCACTAAGTTTTGCTTTACCCTACGACCAACAGAAGTATGAATTTGCAGGTGTGCAGCTCATCCATCTGAATGAAATGGAGAATCTCACTTACGACAGGCTCCATAGCAACGGCAACAAGGCACTTTATCCTACTTTTGTTAATTTGGGCAATAAAGCGCTTCTTGATGGAACAACCGATCTATTTATCCTCAAGTTTAAGGCCAAGCAGAATGTGACCTTCGATTTACAGATAAAAGATGAAATACTGGTAAATCAAAGACTGGATAGTAAATAGTAGTTAGTGATTAGTGGTTAGTAAGGTTAGTGATTAATGGGTTGCGCTGTCATTCCGCAAGGTCATTAATCACTAACCATTAACCACTATAATCATTTATATTCCGCCCAGCTCTTGATAGCGATGTCATCCACCGTCATGGTGCAGAAAGCATTGATAAACGCGCTTGCCAGACGGGCATTGGTAATCAAAGGCACATTCAGGTCGATGGCGGCACGACGGATCTTGTATCCATTGTCCAACTCCCCTGCTGTCAGGTTCTTCGGGATATTGACTACCATGTCTATCTCTTTCCGGTGCAACATATCCAGTGCTTGAGGCTGCCCTTCCTCACTGGGCCAGTACACGCGGGTATTCTCCACCCCGTTCTCGGTCAGGAAGTGAGATGAGCCTCCGGTGGCATAAAGTTTATAACCTTTCTTCTGTAACATACGGGCCGCTTCCAAGGTATCCGCTTTCTGCTTGGCATTACCTGTAGAAAGCAACACGCTCTTTTCCGGAATACGATAACCCACAGACAGCATAGCCTTCAATACAGCACACGAAGTATCCGTACCAATACAACCTACTTCACCGGTAGAGGCCATGTCTACCCCCAATACCGGATCGGCTTTCTGCAAACGGTTGAAAGAGAACTGGCTGGCCTTAATACCCACATAATCCAACTCGAAAAGATTCTTGTTCGGTTTCTCTACCGGCAGTCCGAGCATCACTTTGGTAGCCAGTTCGATGAAGTTTATCTTCAACACTTTGCTGACGAACGGGAAGCTGCGTGAAGCACGAAGATTACATTCAATCACCTTGATATCGTTATCCTTTGCCAGATATTGGATATTGAACGGACCGGAGATATTCAATTCCTTGGCTATCTGACGGGAGATGCGCTTGATGCGACGTACCGTCTCCACATACAGTTTTTGCGGCGGGAACTGGATAGTAGCATCCCCCGAATGCACGCCGGCATATTCAATGTGCTCACTGATAGCGTATACCACAATCTCACCATTCTGGGCCACAGCATCCATTTCCACTTCCTTGGCGTGCTCGATGAACTGGCTCACCACTACCGGATGCTTTTTCGATACATTGGCAGCCAGTTTCAGGAAGCGTTCCAACTCTTCTTGATTGGAGCAGACATTCATGGCGGCGCCACTCAGCACATACGAGGGACGCACCAATACAGGGAAACCTACCTTGTCAATAAAGGCATGGATGTCTTCCATAGAAGTCAATGCACTCCATTCGGGCTGGTCCACACCGATGCGGTCCAGCATAGCCGAGAATTTATCACGGTCTTCGGCATTGTCAATGCTCTTGGCACTGGTACCGAGGATATTTACATTTTGCGCATCCAGACGGAGAGCCAGGTTATTGGGAATCTGACCACCGGTAGATACAATGACTCCGTGAGGATTCTCCAGTTCGAGAATATCCATCACACGCTCGAAGGTCAGTTCGTCAAAATACAGACGGTCGCACATATCATAGTCGGTAGAAACCGTTTCGGGATTATAATTAATCATGACACTGCGGTAACCCTCCTTACGGATAGTCTGCAAAGCCTGCACGCCACACCAGTCAAATTCCACCGACGAACCGATGCGGTAAGCGCCCGAACCCAGTACCACGATGGATTTATGGTCGCCTAAGTACTTCACATCATTGGCCACACCGCTATACGTCAAATACAGATAGTTGGTCTGTGCAGGGTACTCGGCCGCCAAGGTATCGATTTGTTTCACCACCGGAAGGATTCCCACCTGCTTGCGATGATTACGCACATACAGAATACCGTCTTCCATATCTCCTTCGTAGCCAATGGCACGGGCTATCTGGAAATCGGAGAATCCCTGCACTTTCGCCTTGCGGAGCAACTCGTCCGGCATATCGGTAATCTGCTTGTGGTTATTGCCCCATTCGTGCATCTCTTTAGAAGTATCCATGATGTGCTGCAATTTCTGCAAGAACCATTTGTCAATCTTAGTCAGCTCATGAATCTGGTCTACCGTGTAACCTGCACGCATGGCTTTGCTGATCACGAAGATGCGCTTGTCCGTCGGCTCACGAAGGGCTTTGTCCACGTCTTCTATAACCAGTTCCTTATTCTCTACGAAGCCGTGCATTCCCTGGCCAATCATGCGCAAACCTTTCTGAATGGCTTCCTCGAAAGTACGTCCGATAGCCATTACCTCACCCACCGATTTCATGGATGATCCCAACTCACGGTCCACACCATGGAACTTGCCCAAGTCCCAACGGGGAATCTTGCACACCACATAGTCCAGTGCAGGCTCGAAGAAGGCACTGGTGGTCTTTGTCACCGAGTTTTTCAAATCGAACAACCCGTATCCCAAACCTAATTTGGCGGCAACGAAAGCCAACGGATAGCCGGTCGCTTTGGAAGCAATGCAGATGAGCGCGAAAGACGGGCGTTGACCTCAATGACACGGTAATCTTCCGATTCGGGATCGAAGGCATACTGTACATTGCATTCGCCCACAATGCCGATATGGCGAATGATACGGATAGCCAGTTCACGAAGTTTATGATACTCCGCATTGGTTAGTGTCTGCGAAGGGGCGATCACGATAGACTCGCCGGTATGGATACCCAGCGGGTCGAAGTTTTCCATATTACATACAGTGATGCAGTTATCATAACGGTCACGGACCACTTCATATTCCACCTCCTTCCAGCCTTTCAAACTCTTTTCCACCAATACCTGCGGCGAGAAAGAGAAGGCCTTTTCAGCCAGAACATTCAACTCCTCTTCATTGTCACAGAAACCTGAGCCCAAACCACCCAATGCGTAGGCGGCACGGATAATGACCGGATAACCTAATTCTTTAGCGGCGCGACGGGCATCTTCCAGGTTTTCCACCGCTTCGCTCTTGATGGTCTTGACATTGATTTCATTCAGTTTTTCTACAAACAATTCACGGTCTTCAGTATCCATGATGGCCTGCACGGGAGTACCCAGCACACGGACATTGTATTTTTCGAAAATACCTGCTTTGTACAGTGCCACCCCACAGTTCAAGGCAGTCTGGCCGCCGAAAGACAGGAGCACGCCGTCCGGACGTTCCTTTTCTATCACCTTCTCTACAAAATAAGGAGTAACGGGCAGGAAATAAATCTGGTCTGCCACCCCTTCGCTGGTCTGCACAGTAGCAATGTTCGGGTTGATCAGAACCGTTTCAATCCCTTCCTCCTTCAAGGCTTTCAATGCTTGCGAGCCCGAATAGTCGAACTCTCCGGCCTCGCCAATCTTCAAGGCACCGGAACCTAATAATAATACTTTCTTTATTTCGTCTTTCATACTTGTTCTTTTTAATACACGGTTTATAACAACTTCACAAACTCATCAAACAGGAACTCGGTATCCGTAGGTCCCGATGCAGCTTCCGGATGGAACTGTGCCGAGAACCAAGGTTTGGTTTTATGCCTGATTCCCTCGTTGGAACCGTCGTTCATATTGATGAACAGCGGTTCCCAATCGGTTCCCAATGTATTATTATCTACCGCATAACCGTGGTTCTGACTGGTAATGAAACAACGTTCCGTTCCTACCATGCGCACCGGTTGGTTATGGCTGCGATGACCGTATTTCAATTTATAGATGGTGGCGCCTCCCGCTTTGGAAAGCAACTGGTTCCCCATACAAATGCCGAAGATAGGCTTGTCGCTCAGGCTCATCGCCTTGCGGATATGCTGTACCGCCTCATCACAAGTATCCGGGTCACCCGGGCCGTTCGAGATAAACAATCCGTCATACTCCATCCCTGTAAAGTCATGGTTCCAAGGAACACGGATCACTTCCACATCCCGTTTCAGCAGACAACGGATGATATTTGTCTTTACACCACAATCCACCAACACCACTTTCTTCTTACCTGCACCTTCATTGTAACGAATCACTTCCTTGCACGATACTTTATCTACATAATTGATACCTGCATACGTTGCTTCGGGCACATTGCCGGGTTCATCATCAAATACGATTTTTCCCATCATTACCCCATGTTCACGAAGGACTTTGGTCAGTTCACGGGTATCGATGCCTGTAATGCCCGGCACTTGCTCACGCTTCAGCCAGTCGGCCAGACTTTCTTCCGCATTCCAGTGACTGTATTCTTCACTGTAATCACTTACAATAATCGCTTCGGCATGGATACGTTCACTTTCCATAAAAGTGGCCAAGCCGTTGGGTTCGATAGTAAAGGGAGGTACCCCGTAGTTACCGACCAACGGGTAAGTCAAGGTCATCAACTGCCCCGCGTATGAAGGGTCTGTCAAGCTCTCAGGATAACCGGTCATAGCGGTATTAAACACCACTTCACCGGCTACCGGTTTCTCATAACCGAACGACTTGCCCGGGAAACGGCTCCCGTCGTCGAGGATCAATGTTACATTTCTCATCTAATCTATCTTGAATGTTATTCTTTAGAATTGATATACTTTTTCTATATAGTCTATAAACGCCTGGTTCACCAGCTTCACTCCACCCGGAGTAGGATAATCCCCACTGAAATACCAGTCGCCCGTATGGTTGGGACACGCTTCATGCAATCCTTCCAGTGTCTGATAAACAATTTCCACTTTCGCCTGCGTACCTTCGGAGTGAGAAGTTCCACCATCTTGGCAGCAATCTCCTCGTTGGTAAAGGGGGCGTAAATCTCTTTCACATAATTCACCATCTGCTCTTTGGGCAACCCCACCTGGTCTTTCGATTTGTTGTAAGCACGGGCTATCACATCTTTCATATCCCGTTCTTTCAATAAATCGATAGCAGCCTTGAAAGCGATAAACTGATCCATGCTGGCCATATCAATACCGTAATAATCAGGATAACGCACCTGTGGCGAAGAAGAGACAATGACGATTTTCTTGGGATGCAGGCGGTCGAGGATGCCGATAATGCTCTGCCTCAACGTAGTACCCCGGACGATACTGTCGTCAATAATCACCAGATTATCCACATGGGGTACCAGACTGCCGTAAGTGATATCGTACACATGGGCGGCCAGGTCGTTCCGGCTGTTGCCTTCGGCAATAAAGGTACGCAGCTTGATATCTTTGATGGCCACTTTCTCACTACGGATACGCCAAGACAGGATTTTTTCCAGTTCCTCGTGGTTGGGGTTGTGTCCCAAAGCCTCTATCTTCTTTACTTTCAGCTCATTCAAATAATTGTCGAATCCTTCCAGCAGTCCATAGAAAGCCACTTCCGCCGTATTGGGTATAAAAGAGAATACGGTATGCTCCACATCATAGTCTATCGCTTTCAAGATAGGATTCAGCAGTTTCTCGCCCAGCAGCTTTCTTTCTTTATAAATATCCACGTCGCTTCCCCGGCTGAAATAGATACGCTCGAAAGAACAAGCTTTCTTCTCTTTCGCCCGGTTGATCTGTGCCAGACGCATCTTTCCTGTCTTGCTCATAAGGATGGCCTGCCCCGATTGCAATTCATTGATGCTTCCGGCAGGTACATTCAAGGCAGTCTGAATGACGGGACGCTCAGATGCCAATACCATGATTTCATCATCCATGTACCAGAAAGCCGGACGAATGCCCCACGGATCGCGCACCGCAAAAGACTCTCCGCTACCGGTCATACCGCAGATCACATAGCCTCCATCCCACTCCTTACTCGAAGTCTTGAGGACATTGCCCAGGTCAATGCGGTCTTCTATGGCGTGAGTGATATCCATACCTTTCAATCCTTCCTTCTCACATTCCACATAGAGGCGCTCCACCTCGCGGTCCAAACGGTGGCCCACTTGTTCCAGCATGATATACGTGTCGGCATATTTACGCGGATGCTGGCCGTCGGCAGTGATACGTGCGAAAATCTCATCCACATTGGTCATGTTGAAATTACCGCACAATGCCAGATTCTTGGCACGCCAGTTATTACGACGCAAGAACGGATGCACGTAGGAGATACCGCTTTTTCCGGTAGTGGAATAGCGCAAGTGCCCCATGTACACCTCTCCGGCAAAAGGAAGGCATTTCTTAGCATATCCGGCATCATGCAATTGTTCGGGTGCTAAATCCTTGAAATGATTTTGCACCGTACCGAATATCTCTGTTATCGCCCCTGAACCTAAAGCTCTTTCACGGAACATATATTCTTCACCGGGATTGGCCTCCAGTTTGACACATGCCAGTCCGGCGCCTTCCTGTCCACGGTTGTGTTGTTTTTCCATCAGCAAATACAGTTTGTTCAAGCCATACATCCAAGTTCCATACTTTTCCTGATAATATTCCAGCGGTTTCAGCAGTCGTATCATTGCGACTCCGCATTCATGCTTTAACGGTTCCATGCTCTCTTTTACTCCTTAAATTAATAGTTCATTTTCTGATTCTTAATAAAAACATCCCAAGGGTGTGACAAGATCTTCTGTTGTTTTTTTCAAACTTACGGCACATTTTTCAAGAGTTATGCCAAAAACGTCCGGGAACTTCCTGCATAATCTCCGGCAGCATCGCCTTCTATTCCACTGTTACCGATTTCGCCAGATTTCGTGGCTGATCCACATTCTTCCCTTTGCAAATGGCTACATGGTAGGCCAATAACTGCAAGGGGATCGTAGCTATCAACGGTTCGAGGCACTCTAATGTTTCGGGCAATTCAATGCAATCATCGGCCAGCTTGCTGACCACCGTATCCCCTTCTGTGACCAAAGCGATTACTTTTCCCTTCCGTGCCTTGATTTCCTGTATGTTACTCATTATCTTTTCATACATCGCATTATGCGTAGCTATCACAACAACAGGCATTTCGGCATCAATCAATGCGATAGGCCCATGTTTCATCTCGGCTGCGGGATAGCCTTCAGCGTGAATATAAGATATCTCCTTCAACTTTAACGCACCTTCCAAAGCTACCGGGAAACTGTAGCCCCGTCCCAAATAGAGGAAATTATGTGCATAGGTGAAAATACGCGACAGTTCCGCTATTTTAGGATTACTGATCAGTATCTTTTTTATTTTAGCCGGAATCACAGTCAATTCCCGGATCACTTCCAGGTATTTCTCATCTGTCATACTCCCTTTCTCTTTTGCCAGCGTCAGCGCCAGCATGGTAAGCACGGTTACCTGTCCGGTAAATGCCTTGGTGGACGCCACTCCTATCTCCGGTCCTACATGAATATAAGAACCGGTATCTGTGATGCGCGGAATGGATGAACCTACCGCATTGCATATACCATAGATAAAAGCTCCTTTCTCTTTCGCCAGTTCTATGGCAGCCAGTGTATCAGCCGTCTCGCCCGATTGCGAGATGGCTATTACCACATCGTCTTCATGAATCACCGGATCACGATAGCGGAACTCGGAGGCATATTCCACTTCTACCGGAATACGGCAGAAACTTTCTATCAGTTGTTTTCCTATCAATCCGGCATGCCACGAAGTTCCGCAAGCCACAATTACAAAGCGACGGGCCTTGAGCAGGCGTTCCTTATGATCAATTACCGCCGACAGTACTACTTTATCACCGTCCGCATTGATGCGTCCACGCATACAGTCGTTAATACAATCGGGTTGTTCGAATATCTCCTTCAACATGAAATGCGGGTATCCCCCTTTCTCCAATTGTCCCAGATTCATTTCCACCGTACGTACTTCGGGATTTTGAAGCACGTTGTCCAAATTGACGACTTCCAGTGTCTTGCCTCTGCGAATCACCGCTATCTCCCCATCTTGCAGATACACCACTTTATCCGTATACTCTACAATCGGAGTAGCATCCGAAGCCAAAAAGAATTCATCCGTTCCTATCCCTACCACCAACGGACTGCTTTTACGAGCTGCAATAATCTCATCGGGATTATTCTTGTCGAGCACCGCTATGGCGTATGCGCCAATCACTTCATGCAGAGCCAGCTGAACGGCAGTAAGTAAATCTAAATGGTTGGAAAGCTGGAAAAATTCAATCAACTGGACGAGAACTTCGGTATCTGTACTACTTTTGAAGATGACCCCCTTTCTTTGTAGTTTTTCTTTCAGGGTAGCGTAGTTTTCAATAATACCATTGTGGATAAGAGCAAGATTTTCGGAAGAGGAAAAATGAGGATGGGCGTTAGCCTGACAAGGCTCCCCGTGAGTAGCCCATCGGGTGTGGGCAATACCAATTGTACCGGAAACGTCTTTTGGGGAAACAAAAGCCTCCAGATCCGAGACCTTTCCTTTCGTCTTATAGACGTTCAACCTCCTTTTTTTATCAATCAATGCGACTCCTGCGCTATCATAGCCCCGGTATTCCAACCGCCTCAGGCCTTTTATGAGGACAGGGTAAGCATCTCGTTTTCCAATGTAGCCTACTATTCCACACATAATTCAATAAATATATGTTCTGATTCGGCTGCAAAGATACAAATATCAATTAACATAAATGCAATAAAAAACCATAAATAATTGACGAAAGTGACAAAAAGTAAAGAATACAAATCGAAAAGAAATATTTTATTCATTTTTTTAATAAATATGAGATCTTACATTATTAAAGTAAATCCACTAAATCCTGTTACAATCTAAAAGCAATCAGCAGGCAGAACAGACAATGTGTAAGCATCGAAAGTAGAAGAACATCTTTTTATTAACACAAGCCACTTATCCTATAACAAAAAGAAATAAATTTTCTACCTTTGCAAATAAATTGAAATACAAATCAACGTTATCACAAACTAAAGACAGTTATAATGGTAAAAAGAGAACAAAATGGTCTTTACAATGCAACCAACGAACATGATGCTTGTGGTGTAGGTATGGTAGTCAACATTCATGGCAATAAATCACATGAACTGGTAGACTCCGCATTAAAGGTATTGGAGAATATGCGCCATCGCGGTGCGGAAGGAGCTGACAACAAAACCGGCGACGGCGCTGGAATTATGCTACAAATCCCCCACGAATTCATCCTTTTGCAAGGCATCCCCGTACCCGAGAAAGGGAAATACGGAACCGGACTAGTGTTTCTGCCCAAAGATGAAAAAGAGCAGGCCGGTATCCTAAGTATTATGATTGAGGAAATAGAACGCGAAGGACTGACACTGATGCACCTGCGCAATGTACCCACCAATCCCGATTGCTTAGGCAAAGACGCACGAGCCACCGAACCGGATATCAAACAAGTGTTTATCACCGGAGTGACAGATGTGGAAAACTTGGAACGTACTCTCTATATTATCCGTAAAAAGATTGAAAAACGTGTCCGGCATAAAGATTTCTATATCGTTTCACTATCGGGCAAAAACATTATATATAAAGGGATGCTTTCGTCCATGCAGGTGCGCGAGTACTTCCCGGACTTGACACAACCTTATTTTACCAGTGGACTGGCATTGGTACACTCACGCTTCAGCACCAACACATTCCCTACATGGAGTCTGGCACAGCCTTTCCGTCTGTTGGCGCATAATGGTGAAATCAATACCATCCGTGGCAACCGAGGATGGATGGAGGCACGCGAAAGTGTCCTCTCCTCCCCGGCATTGAGGGATATCAAAGCCATCCGTCCCATTATTCAGCCGGGTATGAGCGACAGTGCCTCACTGGACAATGTACTTGAATTTTTTGTGATGTCGGGATTGAGTCTGCCTCATGCCATGGCAATGCTGGTTCCCGAATCATTCAATGATAAAAACCCGATCAGTGAAGAGTTGAAAGCGTTTTACGAATATCATTCCATCCTGATGGAACCTTGGGACGGACCTGCCGCCCTATTGTTCAGTGACGGACGCTTTGCCGGAGGAATGTTGGACCGCAACGGTCTACGCCCTGCCCGCTACCTCATCACCAACAATGACATGATGGTAGTGGCCAGTGAGGTAGGTGTGATGGATTTCGAACCGGGAGAGATTAAAGAAAAAGGGCGTCTGCAACCGGGAAAAATACTGATGATTGACACTGAACAGGGTAAAATATATTATGACGGGGAACTGAAAGAACAATTGGCATCGGCCCGTCCTTATCGTACCTGGCTGTCTACCAACCGCATCGAACTCGATACTTTGAAAAGCGGGCGCAAGATAGACAACCGGATAGCCGGTTATGACCGTATGTTACGCACCTTCGGCTTCTCGCGTGAAGATATAGAACGCACCCTCATACCAATGTGTAACACAGGGGCCGAACCTGTCGCCTCTATGGGTAACGACACGCCGCTGGCAGTTCTCTCGGACAAACCGCAGTTATTATTCAACTACTTCCGCCAACAATTCGCACAGGTTACCAATCCGGCTATCGACCTATCCGTGAAGAATTAGTCATGTCGCTCACCGAATACATCGGCGCCGTAGGAATGAATATCCTAGTACCCAGCGAAAGCCATTGCAAAATGGTACGTTTGCCCCATCCCGTACTAAATAACACCCAACTGGACATTCTCTGCAATATCCGATATAAAGGATTCAATACCGTGAAACTCCCCATCCTATTCGAGGTGAGCAAAGGAAAAGCCGGACTACAGGAAGCGCTGAGTAATTTGTGCAAGCAGGCCGAGCAATCCGTAACCGACGGGGTAAACTATATCATTCTGAGCGACCGTTCCGTTGATGCGGCTCATGCCGCCATCCCGTCCCTGCTGGCGGTAAGCGCCGTCCACCATCACCTCATCTCTGTTCAAAAGCGCGTACAAACCGCATTGATTGTAGAAAGCGGTGAGATTCGCGAAGTGATGCACGCCGCCCTGTTACTGGGATATGGGGCCAGTGCCATCAATCCGTACATGGCCTTTGCCATACTGGATGAACTGGTGAGTAAAGGCGATGTACAGATGAATTACGAAACGGCCGAAAAGAATTATATCAAAGCTATCTGCAAAGGCTTGTTCAAAATAATGAGCAAGATGGGTATTTCTACGATCCGTTCCTATCGAGCGCAAAGATTTTTGAAGCCGTAGGGGTCAGTGAAGAATTATTGAGAAGTTATTTCGGCACACAAACATCAAGCATCGGAGGTATTCGTCTGGAAGAAGTTGCCAAAGATGCCATCGCCCTGCACGATACCGGATTCTCCCCGAAAGAAGTGAGCGACATTTTACCACACAACGGACTATTCTCCTTCCGTAAAGACGGAGAACGGCATGCTTGGAATCCGGAAACCATCTCCACTCTACAGCTAGCCACCCGACTAGGCAGCTACAAAAAGTTCAAGGAATTCACCTCTATGGTAGATGAAAAAGATTCCCCCCTCTTCCTGCGCGACTTCTTCGGGCACAAACGAAACCCTATTGATATTGAAAAGGTGGAGCCGGTAGAAAACATCGTGAAACATTTCGTGACAGGAGCCATGTCTTTCGGTGCTATCAGCAAGGAAGCACATGAGGCGCTGGCACTGGCCATGAACAAACTGGGTACACGCAGCAATACAGGTGAAGGGGGTGAGGACAGCGACCGCATTACCGGCACTTACGAAGGTATCTCACTATGCAGCAAGACCAAGCAGATAGCGTCGGGACGTTTCGGAGTCACCACCGAATATCTGGTTCATGCCGAAGAGATTCAAATAAAGGTAGCCCAAGGCGCCAAGCCGGGAGAAGGAGGACAATTACCGGGATTCAAGGTAGATGAGGTAATTGCCAAAACCCGCCACTCCATTCCGGGCATCTCACTGATTTCCCCTCCGCCCCACCATGATATTTATTCCATCGAAGATTTGGCCCAATTGATATTCGACCTGAAAAACGTAAACCCACAGGCACGAATCAGTGTGAAACTGGTAGCCGAAAGCGGCGTAGGAACCATTGCTGCCGGCGTGGCCAAAGCGAAAGCCGATCTGATTGTCATCTCGGGAGCGGAAGGAGGAACCGGCGCATCGCCTGCATCGAGTATGCGGTATGCAGGTATCTCGCCCGAAATAGGGCTGAGTGAAACGCAACAGACATTGGTACTGAACGGACTCCGCGGACAAGTTAAACTGCAAGTGGACGGACAGTTGAAAACCGGACGGGACATTATCAATATGGCATTGCTAGGTGCAGAAGAATTCGGTTTCGGTACCACCGCATTGATTGTGCTGGGATGCGTCATGATGCGCAAATGCCACACCAACACCTGTCCCGTAGGCGTGGCCACCCAAGACCCCGAACTGCGCAAACGTTTCCGCGGACATTATAAATATGTAGTGAATTATTTCACTTTTCTGGCACAGGAAGTGCGCGAATATCTGGCTGAAATGGGATTCACCCGATTGGAGGATATCATTGGACGGACAGACCTGATTGAAATACAACAAGCACCAAGTGAGAAAAAATCCTCGCTGCTGGACTTCAGTAAACTATTGCACAGAGTGGACAACGGAGCTGCCATACACCATGTCATGGAACAGAAACACGACATTGCCCATGTAAAGGACGTTACCATTCTGGCCGCCGCCCGGGAGGCCATAGAAAACAGAAAAGAGATTTCTTTGGAATACACCATTGCCAACACAGACCGTTCGGCAGGTGCCATGCTCGCAGGGGCAGTTGCTAAGAAATACGGACAGGCAGGACTTCCGGAACAGACCATCCACATCAAATTCAAAGGTTCGGCAGGACAAAGTTTCGGTGCGTTCCTGACTCACGGTATCAGTTTCAAGCTGGAAGGTGAAGCAAATGACTACTTGGGCAAAGGACTGAGTGGCGGACGCATTGCAGTACTGCCTCCCGTGCGCAGCAATTTCGATGCGGAAAAGAATACCATCGCCGGAAATACCCTGCTGTATGGCGCTACCGATGGTGAGGTGTATATCAACGGACGAGTGGGTGAACGCTTCGCAGTCCGCAATTCCGGAGTGACAGCCGTGGTAGAAGGTGTAGGTGACCACTGTTGCGAATATATGACCGGAGGACGAGTCGTGGTACTAGGGGAAACCGGACGGAATTTCGCTGCCGGAATGAGCGGCGGTGTGGCTTATGTATGGGACAAAAACCACAACTTCGATTATTTCTGCAACATGGAGATGGTGGAGCTTTCTCTCATCGAGGAGGCATCTTACCGAAAAGAACTGCATGAGCTGATCCGTCAGCATTACCTCTATACCGGTTCCAAACTGGCACGAACAATGTTAGATGACTGGAATCACTATGTGGATGAATTTATCCAAGTAGTACCTATCGAATATAAACGAGTATTGCAAGAAGAACAAATGCGCAAGCTACAGCAAAAAATAGCTGATGTACAAAGAGATTATTAATACATCACACAAATTATCAACAAAGAAATACAACAAAAATATGGGAAATCCAAAAGCATTTTTAACCATTCCGCGTCAGGAAGCAGGCTACCGTCCCATTCACGACCGGATATCAGACTATAGTGAGGTGGAACAGACCTTGAACAGCCGTGACCGGAAACTTCAAGCTTCACGCTGCATGGACTGCGGCGTTCCTTTCTGCCACTGGGCCTGTCCGCTGGGCAACAAGCAACCCGAATTTCAGGACGCCCTCTACAAAGGCAAATGGGAAGAAGCCTACAAGATATTGAACGAAACCAATGATTTTCCTGAGTTCACAGGCCGTATCTGCCCCGCCCTCTGCGAGAAGAGCTGTGTGCTGAAACTGAGCATGGACTCCCCCGTCACCATCCGCGAGAATGAAGCGGCCATTGCCGAAGCAGCCTTCCGCGAAGGTTATATCAAACCCCGGCACATCGAACGCAACGGACGGAAAGTAGCCATTATCGGCGCCGGACCTGCAGGACTGGCTGCTGCCAACCAACTCAACGGAAAAGGTTACACTGTGACCATCTTCGACAAAAATGAGGCTCCCGGCGGTCTGCTGCGTTACGGTATCCCCAACTTCAAGCTGCACAAACCCATCATCGACCGCCGTATCCGGGTGATGGAAGAAGAGGGCATTCTTTTCAAAATGAACAGCGACATGGATGTACGGCAACTCCCCGAAGGTTTTGATGCCTACTGCATCTGTACCGGAACTCCGACCGCGCGTGACCTGACTGTTCCCGGGCGCGAACTGAAAGGTATCCACCTGGCACTGGATATGCTGGCGCAACAAAACCGTATCCTTGCCGGCATGACGTTCCCGAAAGAACAATTGGTTACCGCCAAAGGTAAGAAAGTACTAATCATCGGCGGAGGTGACACCGGCAGCGACTGCATCGGAACCAGCAACCGGCAAGGTGCTGTAAGCGTCACCCAAATCGAAATCATGCCCCAACCGCCCGTAGGACAAAATCCAGCCACTCCATGGCCCCAATTCCCCCTTGTGCTGAAAACCACCTCTTCCCACGAAGAAGGATGCAGCCGCCGGTGGTCCCTCGCCACTCATAAGTTTCTCGGCAAAAACGGTAAAGTCTGCGGTGTAGAAGTGGAACAGGTGGAATGGATCCCCAATCCCGATGGTGGCCGCCCTACCATGAAACCCACAGGAAAGGTAGAAGTGATTGAAACCGATCTGGTTCTTCTGGCAATGGGATTCTTAAAACCCGAACAACCTGAATTTCCTGAAAATGTCTTTGTAGCGGGAGATGCCGCAAGCGGAGCCAGCCTGGTGGTACGTGCCATTGCCAGTGGACGGAAAGCAGCAACGGACATAGACCGTTTTCTCACTAAAAGCAATCCATATTAACCAACAAAAACAAATACAACTATGTGTGGAATCATCGGAATATTCAACATCAAGCAACAAACACAGGAACTGCGCCGGAAAGCCTTGAAAATGTCCCAGAAACTCCGTCACCGCGGACCAGACTGGAGTGGAATCTATGTGGGCGGCTCTACCATCCTGGCTCACGAACGTCTCTCCATTGTAGACCCTCAAAGCGGAGGCCAGCCTCTATACAGCCCCGACCGGAAACAAATCCTTGCCGTAAACGGAGAAATCTACAACCATCGGGATATCCGTGCAAAATACGCCGGAAAATATGAGTTCCAAACCGGAAGCGACTGCGAAGTCATTCTTGCCCTATACAAAGACAAAGGCATCCACTTTTTGGAAAATTTGAACGGCATCTTCGCCTTTGCCCTCTATGATGAAGAGAAAGACGATTTCCTCATTGCCCGCGATCCCATCGGTGTCATACCTTTATATATAGGTAAGGACAAAGAAGGAAAAATATATTGTGCCAGCGAACTGAAAGCTCTTGAAGGATTCTGCGATGCATACGAACCTTTTCTTCCCGGTCATTACTATTGGGGGAAAGAAGGCAAGATGACCCGTTGGTACGTTCGTGACTGGTTTGAATACGAAGCCGTAAAAAACAATAGTGCTTATTGTCAGGATATACACGATGGACTGGAAGAAGCTGTAAAACGCCAACTGATGAGTGATGTGCCTATGGCGTACTTCTTTCCGGCGGTCTGGACAGTTCCGTCATCTCTGCCATTGCCAAAAAATATTCCAAGAAACGTGTCGAAACCGATGACAAGAAAGACGCCTGGTGGCCTCAGCTCCATTCTTTTGCCATCGGTCTGGAAGGTGCGCCCGACCTGGTAAAAGCCCGCGAAGTAGCCGATTTTATCGGAACTGTCCACCATGAAATCCATTACACCCTTCAGGAAGGTCTGGATGCGCTTCGCGACGTTATTTACTACATTGAGACGTATGATGTCACCACCGTCCGTGCGTCTACCCCAATGTATTTGCTGGCACGCGTCATTAAAAGCATGGGAATCAAAATGGTACTGAGTGGTGAGGGCGCTGATGAAGTGTTCGGCGGCTATCTATATTTCCATAAAGCTCCTACCGCCCAAGCTTTTCACGAAGAAACCGTCCGCAAACTGAGCAAACTCCATTTATACGACTGTCTCCGCGCCAATAAATCGCTGGCCGCATGGGGAGTGGAAGGACGTGTGCCATTCCTGGACAAAGATTTTTTAGATATAGCCATGCGCCTGAATCCCAAGGCCAAGATGTGTACCGGAAACACAATCGAAAAGAAAATAGTCCGTGAAGCCTTTGCCGATATGTTGCCCGAAAGTGTGGCATGGCGTCAAAAGGAACAATTCAGCGACGGTGTAGGCTATAGCTGGATTGATACGCTGAAAGCCGTGACTGCCGAGGCCGTCACGGACGAACAAATGACACATGCTGCCGAGCGTTTCCCCATCAATACTCCGATGAACAAGGAAGAGTATTATTACCGAAGCATCTTCGAAGAACATTTCCCCAGTGAAAGTGCGGCGAAAAGTGTGCCGAGCGTTCCCAGCGTTGCCTGCTCTACCGCTGAAGCTCTTGCGTGGGATGCCGCCTTCAAGAACATGAACGATCCCAGCGGCCGTGCTGTGAAAGGGGTACACGAGGAAGCCTACTCCTAATGAAATAACAACAAAAGCGGATTATTTTATAAAAATTATCCGCTTTTGTTTTCTCTTTTTCAAAAGAAAGCTATATATTTGCATCGTTTTTGAAAAAGGAGTTGCCGAAATGGCTCAGTTGGTAGAGCAATTCATTCGTAATGAATAGGTCCCCGGTTCGAGTCCGGGTTTCGGCTCAAGAAGCGGTATTCTACCGCTTCTTTTCATTTTAGACTAATTGGCTTCCCCAACAAAAGACTATGATATACAGAAATTTACCCATCCAGACAATTTAATGTCCGTCAAAGTTTGATTATCTTCACCTTACCCGGAATGATGGTCAGATGT
>NZ_BAKM01000021.1 GCF_000614185.1 Phocaeicola sartorii JCM 17136 = DSM 21941
TGTTATGCAAACCTTTACATAATAGTTCCAGTATAAACGATCTGATTTTAGCAACCAACCGCTTCTCCAATTCCAATTCTTTAACAGGTTCTGTTATTCCAAGAAATCCTAAGTTATATGAGCTTTTAAAGACCTCATTCGCATAGTTGGCTTGTGCCACAGGTAAGACTAAATCAAAATTATTCGTTTTGATTTGTGTCTGACGAGCTGCATAGGTATTCATCTTTATTGCATTGAGCAGCATATCTCTCGACCAACCTTTTTGTAAGCACTCTTCAGCGTAGAATAAGGCTTCATTAGCTGACAATGACTTATCCAACAGTAGTAAATTATGTCCCCAAGGTAAAACTGCTACAGCTTGTAGCAGTTTTGTATCTTCTTGATAATAACGCTCGTATAGTCGTTTCATATTCCAAAGGTTACGAGGAGACAATCCCATATCCGGAAACTGTTCTTTCAAGTCCACTGACAATCGCTTAACCACGCCACTACCATATCCACTCTCTAAATTTCTATCAAAGAGCAACTTCCCAATATTCCAATATACAGAATTGACGGTAGTGTTTACTTGCCTGGCAACGGTAGTGCGAGCAGTCTGAATCTCAGAAACCGCCTGCTGCAATATTTGAGCGTACTCGCTATCATTTATTCTTATTTCTTTTGTCATATCATGAATCCTTTCTCAGTAAATAACATCGGTAATGGAACACTTGCATATCGGACATTCTCACGCCTCGACACCCTTTGGGTACGGTGCAAGTGTCCGAGTGCAGTGTATGCAATCCGACGAGCGTAAAATTACAACAATTTAAACCTATCTCCAAATTTTATCGCCAGTTGTTGTGCAATGGCTCCCCAATTAGCCAGTGGCATGGTCCATTTCTTACGTATATTGCGGTAAGCGAGGTAAACCGGTTTTTCAAGGGCGGTGTCTCTTGGCTTTTCATTGGCATTTGATGGCTCTGCAACATCTTGGCTAACATTGTTAAATCGCTAACAGACAACATTCTTTCCTCGTTTCGCACTCACTTTCGTTTCTTTGTTGTATCTTTGCGGCAACTTGGAAAAAAGAGTTATAGAGACAATTTTAATGTTGATACTATGTTTGGAAAAAAGAAAGACACATTGGAGGGTTCCGTTGCGGTATCCGAACCCCTGAAGCTGACCACCATAGCTGTTGGAACCGTATTGAAGGGAACTGTCGAGGTAGACGGAAGTCTGCGGGTAGACGGAACGATAGAGGGAGAGGTGACTTGCCATAAGACCATGGTGCTGGGACCTCAAGGGCTGATTAAAGGGAATGTGAATTCCCATTCGGCCATTTTGCAAGGCACATTGAAAGGGGACATACACATCAAGGACGAACTGGTATTGAAAGCCGGATGCGACATGCAGGGTGATATTTATACCGGCAAGCTGGAGGTGGAACCTAAAGCCCGGTTCAACGGCACGTGTAACACGGTAGTGGAAGAGAGCAACCCCCAGCCAAACCGGCGGCACAGCCGCAGCAGCCTCAGAATAAGGGGAAATGAGGGGAACAGGGGCAACCCCTATTCCCGTATCTCCCCCTTATGCACCAGCATTTTCACCAGCGCCCGTTTGGAACTGTGCGTGTCCGAAACCCATAACACAGAGTCGTTTTGCGCATAGATGCGGGCAGGCTGGGAAAAGGCGTACCCTTTTATGGACTTTATTTGCTTGCTCCATTCGTTGGGCTGGCGTTCGTATATGTTGATGGCGTCATTGTCGCCGGTGGCATACCAGCGTTCGCCACACAACGCCAGTGTCTTGGGCTTGAAGCCGGGCGACAGGGAAAGGTCGTCCAGGTCGATGGAAGCGTCGTTCGCCAGATCATCGTTCACCAAGGCCGGATCGAGCACCCGTATTTTCTTTCCTTCATAATCCGTGAGCAGCAGATGCCCTTCCGCGTCGGGCTGCATAAAGTGGCAGGCAAAGCTGTTGTTGCCCGGACTGCCGTTGCCGGACGCCCGGCGGTAGCGGTTCACCTTCTGGTAGTTTTCCGGGGTGGCGTCCTCCTCTTTATAAATGCTGACCATTCCGTTCTTGTCGCGTGCGAAAATCAGTCCGTCCTTTACCGTCATGGCCTGTGCCTGGAACACGGGGCCGCTCCATTGCCCGTTGCCTATGCAGGTGAGGTAGGACAGTTCCGGCAACCGGAATACATGGATGCGCGACTGGCGTTCGGCCACATACAGCCGGTTGCCCGACGGAACGATGGCCTCTATCGGACTTCCGAAACTCTTCTCCCCGCCGTCGTGCTGCCAGGTCTGCAAGGTGCCCAGCCGTTCACCTTTCTTTATACTGAACAGCAGCAGGCTGTTGCCTGCATTTCCGATGTTGGCGATGAAAAGAGTATCTCCCAGATGGGCGACGGTGTAAGGGGTGAAATCCTCGGCTGTTTCCATGCCCAGGGTTTGCGCGTCAATCAGTTGCGCCGCCTCATACGAGTAATACCAGTAACTGTTATAATCTCCGTTGTTTTCTCCGCCGGGAGCGGAGGGGTGGCCGCAGATTTCTTCCAGGGTGACTTTGCTGCATTGTGCCGTCAGGACTCCGGACAGCACTATCAGGATATAAACGTATATTTTCATGTGATTCTTTCTATATTATAATAAGGTATATATTTATTTCAGTTCGCTCATGGGGATGGCGTAGACGCATGCTCCGTTTTTCACGCGGTCGGTGATGAACAGCGTGTGGCGGCGGATGCAGAACTTCTCGGGTGCCTGCAGGGTGATGCCGCCGAGGGTGGTGTGATCTTTGATGATCTCTCCCGTCCGGGGGTTGACCTCGCAGAACTTCTCGGTGCCGTTGGAGCTTACAAACATCCTTCCTTCGTAGAAATCCAGGGCGTAGGGTACATTTTTATAAGCCAGTTGCCCGGTGCGTTTGGGGGAGACTCCTTCCCGTATCCCGTCGGGGGCGAACAGGTCTATGCGTTTGGCGGGGTGGTGGAGTAGAGCAGGCCGGTCTGCTCGTCCACCGCCATGCCGTAGGTGCCGTTTGTCTCGCCCAGATGTTCGGAACGTACATAAATCCGCGGAGTCACTCCGGACTGTATAGCCTGTTCTTCTACAAAGTTGACGTAGCGTTTGTCGTGTATCATGACCAGTCCTTTGTAGAGCAGTACGTCGAAGGCATGTACGGTCTGCGAGGGGCCCGTTCCCCAGCTTCCATTGCCTATGCAGGTAATGAACTGATGGCTCTTCGCATCAAAAATCTCGGTACGGCTGCCTTCGTGGGTGACATAGATCTTGTCGTTGGCACGGGTGACGCCGTTCGGGCGTCCGCCGAAATTCTCGGTCACGTCTCCGTGTTTCCATTCCTTGATACTTCCCAAATGCTTCTTGCCGCCGCCGGCAAGGCCGAACACCTCTACGCTGTACTGGTTGTCCGCATCGTTCACGGCATACAAGGTGTCTCCGTACACATATACATCCTTGGGGCGGAAGGTGGTTTCCGTAGCGCCGGGCAGGTCGGTATAGTCCAGCTTGAACGCCACCGGCTCCCCGTCGTCTCCTCCCCGGTCGGTTTCTCCGTGCAGGGGGGACAGGCCGCCGTCCAGCGCATCGAGTTCCGGGTCTTCGATAATGTGTTTCGAAGCCACGTATATGTCATCGAAATAGCGGTTCTTGCTCCAGCGGGTGTGCAGGAAGCGGCGGGAGTAGACGGGCAGCTCCTTGTCCAGCGACAGGGCCACGTATACGTTGTTGCACAGGGTGACCCATCCCGGTCCCGTCTGTTCGTAGGTCATGTTTCCCGCATGGCCGTAGCCCACACAGTGGGCAAACTCGTGGAAGATGGTTTCGGTGATGCTTTTGTCGTCGGCATAGTGTTCCAGATAGCACACCTCATGCATGCCGAAGGTGGTTCCTCCGCCCAGTCCCATCACGCCTGTGGTGTAGCCGAAAAGCAGTCCGCGGTGGTTGAGCACTCTGGTGAGCAGGGCGGTCTTGTCTATTTCCGTCTTGTCGTTGTTGCTGTGCAGCGGGCCGAATTCGTGCAGGGCGGTCTTGAACCGTTCCGACGAGAACATATACGCCATGTTCAGCGCGATGGCCACCGCCTCACGCGTGTGCGAAGCTTTCATCTTATACTTCCAGCTTGCCTGGGTGTCGCTGTATCTGCCGAAGGCGATGTACCATTTGCAACGGATGGATTGCAGCCTTGCCCAGTAGGGGTCGTCGCACTCTACGGTGAAGGTCAGGTTTTCCTTCATCAGGTAGGGGTTTGCCATGATCCGTATTTTCTTTCCGCTACGGGTGTAGGCGGTCAGGTCCTGGGTGGCGAACGGCAGGTGTACCCGGAGTTGCTGGAAAGGCAGGATCTTTTCCAGTGTCATGAACTTGAATTCTTCTTCGTAACCGTCTATCCTGGCCCAGAAAGTCACGTTTTTCAGGCTCTGGGACTATAGAAACGGAGCTGGAAAAAGTGCTCGTCGTCCATGCCGAACTGTAGGGGCTGGCTGACGTAGAAGCTGCGCTGGCCGGAGTCGAAATAAACATCCTGGGATTCATTGTCGTTCAGCAGATAATACGTGTTGTCCGGGTTATAATCCGTTTCGGCCAGCCGGACGGGCAATTCATGGCTTGCTGTGCCATTCTCTCCGGGAAGCGGGAGTTCGTCTTCTTTGCAGCCGGTCAGTAGCAAAAGTGTACTTGCTAAAATCAACAGGCTGGTAGAAAAATGTTTTTTCATCGTCTGTCTTTATTAGAATTGCAATTCTGTTTTTACTCATCGCTCTTTTGAAAAAAGCGTGCAAAAATAAATGTTTTGGATCAGATGAACAAAGAACCGTCTCAAAAAAATAACTCCTATATTGTTGCCCCATGTTTTGTTCATCGGAAAATATGCTGTATTTTTGTTATCCGAAATAAAGATGAAGATATGGCACAACCTTTAGCAGAACGTTTGCGTCCGAAGACATTGGACGATTATATAGGTCAGAAACACCTGGTGGGGCCGGGGGCTGTCTTGCGCAAGATGATTGACGCGGGACGCATCTCCTCCTTTATCCTCTGGGGGCCTCCGGGGGTGGGGAAGACCACGCTGGCGCAGATCATAGCCAACAAGCTGGAAACTCCTTTTTATACACTGAGCGCGGTCACTTCCGGTGTGAAGGATGTGCGCGAGGTGATAGAGAAGGCGAGAAGCAACCGTTTTTTCTCGCAGGCCAGCCCCATCCTGTTCATTGATGAAATCCACCGGTTCAGCAAGTCCCAGCAGGATTCCCTGTTGGGGGCGGTGGAGACGGGAGTGGTGACCCTGATAGGCGCTACCACCGAGAATCCCTCGTTTGAGGTGATCCGTCCCTTGCTCTCCCGCTGCCAGCTGTATGTGTTGAAATCATTGGAGAAGGAGGATTTGCTGGAACTGCTGCATAATGCCATCGCAAAGGATGTGGTACTGAAGGAGAAACAGATAGAGCTGAAGGAGACGGATGCCATGCTCCGCTTTTCGGGAGGCGATGCCCGCAAGTTGCTGAACATACTGGAACTGGTGGTGGAGGCGGATGCGGATGCCGGCCCCGTGGTGATTACGGATGAGAAGGTGACCGAGCGTTTGCAGCAGAATCCGTTGGCGTACGACAAGGATGGCGAGATGCATTATGATATCATTTCCGCCTTTATCAAGTCCATCCGCGGAAGTGATCCGGACGGGGCGCTCTACTGGCTGGCGCGTATGGTGGAGGCCGGAGAGGACCCGGCTTTCATAGCCCGCAGGCTGGTCATCTCGCAGCCGAGGATATCGGTCTGGCCAATCCCAACGCATTGCTTCTGGCGAATGCCGCTTTTGACGCCGTGATGAAGATAGGATGGCCCGAAGGGCGTATCCCGCTGGCGGAAGCTACGGTGTATCTGGCCACCAGCCTAAGAGCAACTCGGCATACGAGGGGATCAACAGCGCCCTGGAACTGGTGCGGCAGACGGGCAACCTGCCTGTTCCCCTGCATCTGCGCAACGCACCCACCAAGCTGATGAAACAGTTGGGCTATGGCAAGGATTACAAGTATGCACATGCCTATCAGGGCAATTTCGTGCAGCAGCAGTTCCTGCCGGACGAGGTGAAGAACAGCCGCATCTGGCATCCGCAGCACAATGCGCAGGAGGCGAAGATAAAGGAACGGATGCAGAGCCTCTGGGGGGAACGGTTCAAGGAATGAAAAGATGAAATTTAATTTTTGAGTATATGAAAATAGTAGTTTTAGATGGTTACGGACTGAATCCCGGAGATTTGTCATGGGAGGAGATGCAGGCATTGGGCGAGCTGACGGTGTACGACCGCACGGCCCCTGCCGAGTTGTTGGAGCGTGCTGCCGGAGCGGAAGTGCTGATTACAAATAAAACGGTGATTGCGGCGGAGGATATGGCCGCTCTGCCCGCCTTGAAATACATCGGTGTGCTGGCTACAGGATATAACATTGTGGACATACAGGCGGCAAAAGCGCGGGGCGTCATTGTCACCAACATACCTGCCTACAGCACCGCCTCCGTTGCCCAGATGGTCTTTGCGCATCTCTTGAACATCACCCAGCGGGTAGGCCATTACGCCTACGCCAACCGTCACGGGCGATGGGCGGACAATCCCGACTTCTGCTATTGGGATACCGACCTGGTGGAACTGGACGGGAAGAAGATCGGAATCATCGGCTTGGGAAACACCGGACAGGCGACGGCGCGCATCGCTGCCGCTTTCGGAATGCAGGTATGCGCCTATACTTCCAAGCCGCAGGCGCAGCTTCCCGAAGGAATCCGGAAAATGGAGCTGGAGGAGCTGTTCCGCGAATGTGATGTGGTGAGCCTGCACTGCCCCCTTACCCCCGATACCCGGGAACTGGTCAATGCCGCGCGCCTGGCCCTCATGAAACCGACGGCCGTTCTGATAAATACCGGCCGCGGTCCCTTGGTGAACGAGCAAGACCTGGCCGACGCACTGAACAAGGGGGTGATAGCGGCTGCCGGACTGGACGTGCTCTCTTCCGAGCCTCCCCACTATACCAACCCCCTGCTGACGGCGAAGAACTGCTTCATTACGCCGCATATCGCCTGGGCCACGAAAGAAGCCCGTGTCCGGCTGATGCGGATTGCGGTGGGGAACTTGAAAGGATTTATCGAGGGTGAGATTGTAAATAATGTGGCGGAATGAGAACAAAGGAAAAAGACAGGAAGAAAAGAAGGAGGTAAGAAAAATGGAGGAAGACAAGAATACGTTGGATTTGCATCCGGAAGTGATGGCGGAAGACAGGGTGGCAAGGGCCGTGGCCTTGTTCCGGGAAGGATATAACTGCTCCCAGTCCGTAGTGACGGCTTTTGCCGATCTGTATGGTTTCACCCGTGAACAGGCCCTGCACATGTCCGCCTCTTTCGGCGGCGGCATAGGGCGGATGCGTGAGACCTGCGGTGCCGCCTGCGGCATGTTCCTGCTGGCCGGGCTGGAGAAGTGCGCCATTGAGGGGAAAGACCGTGAGAGCAAGGCGGCGAATTATGCTCTGGTGCAGGAACTGGCCGGGGAGTTCAAGAAGCGGAACGGCGCCCTGCGGTGTGCCGATTTGCTGGGATTGTCCAAAAAAGAGCCGGTAGTATCCACGCCGGAAGCACGGACGGAGCAGTATTATGCCAAGCGTCCTTGTGCAAGAATGGTGGAGGAAGCGGCCCGAATCTGGAGCGAACACCTCGAAAAAACAAAAAAATAGGTTGAAAAATCGCTTTTTCTTATAGAAATACAAACTTTCTTGGTGCAAAAGTGTTGAATAACATAATTTTGTGTATCTTTGCAAGCGATAAGAAACACAAACATTCACATGGAAGTGTGTGGATGCGGTTAACGTTTAACTAAAAGCAAATTGAAAATGTTGAAAGAAAAAGCAGGTGCTTTGGCCGGACAGATCTGGGAAGCATTGAATGGAACTGAAGGTTTGACACAAAAACAAATCAAGAAAGCAGCCAAATTGAAAGCTGACAAGGATTTCTTCCTGGGCTTGGGCTGGTTGCTGAGAGAAGATAAGGTCGCTACTTCTGAAGTGGAAGGCGAACTCTTTGTAAAATTAGTGTAAGAAGAAGATTCTAAACTCATAAAAAATGCGTTGGCACATCATTTTGTATGTGGTCAACGCATTTTTTTGTATATTTGCGCGAAATTTAAATGACGAAGATGAAGAATATCCGTAACTTTTGTATTATAGCACATATAGACCACGGGAAATCGACCTTGGCCGACCGTTTGTTGGAGTTTACAAAAACCATCCAGGTAACCGAAGCAGATGCTTGACGATATGGACCTGGAAAAGGAGAGAGGTATTACGATCAAGAGCCATGCCATCCAGATGGAGTACGAGTATGGAGGAGAGAAGTATGTACTGAATCTGATTGACACTCCGGGACACGTGGACTTTTCATACGAGGTATCCCGCTCCATCGCCGCCTGTGAAGGGGCGCTGCTCATTGTGGACGCTTCGCAGGGAGTGCAGGCGCAGACCATCTCGAATCTGTACATGGCGTTGGAGCATGACCTGGAGATTATTCCCGTGATGAACAAATGTGACATGGCGAGCGCCATGCCCGATGAGGTGGAAGATGAAATCATCGACCTGCTGGGCTGCAAACGTGAGGATATTATCCGTGCCTCGGGCAAGACCGGAATGGGTGTGGAGGAGATATTGAAGGCGGTGGTGGAACGCATCCCTCACCCGACGGGTGACGAGAAGGCACCGCTGCAAGCTTTGATTTTCGACTCGGTATTCAATTCCTTCCGCGGAATCATCGCTTATTTTAAAATAGAGAACGGCGTGATCCGCAAAGGGGACAAAGTGAAATTCTTCAATACCGGCAAGGAGTACGATGCAGATGAGATCGGTGTGCTGAAGATGGACATGATTCCCCGCACGGAACTGCGCACCGGAGACGTGGGGTATATCATTTCGGGTATCAAGACCTCGCGCGAGGTGAAGGTGGGGGATACCATCACCCACATCGCCCGTCCGTGTGACAAGGCGATTGCCGGATTCGAGGAAGTGAAGCCGATGGTGTTTGCCGGGGTCTATCCCATCGAGGCGGAAGATTACGAGAACCTCCGCGCCTCGCTGGAGAAACTTCAGCTGAATGACGCCTCGCTGACTTTCCAGCCGGAGTCCTCGCTGGCTCTGGGTTTCGGATTCCGTTGCGGTTTCCTGGGATTGCTCCACATGGAAATCGTTCAGGAACGTCTGGACCGCGAGTTTGATATGAATGTGATTACGACCGTGCCCAACGTGTCGTACATGGTGTATGACAAACAGGGACATGCCAACGAGGTGCATAATCCCGGCGGTATGCCCGATCCGACGCTGATTGACCACATCGAGGAACCTTTCATTGACGCCACGATCATTACCGCCACCGATTACATCGGCCCCATCATGACACTGTGTCTGGGCAAGCGCGGCGAACTGGTGCGGCAGAATTATGTGTCGGGCAACCGGGTGGAGATTCACTACAAGATGCCGCTGGGTGAAATCGTGATTGATTTTTATGACAAACTGAAGAGTATCTCGAAAGGATACGCTTCCTTTGACTACCATCAGTCGGGTTTCCGTCCTTCCAAACTGATCAAGCTGGATATCTTGTTGAACGGTGAGCCGGTGGATGCGCTTTCTACTTTGACGCATGTGGACAATGCCTATAACCTGGGCAAGCGTATGTGCGAGAAACTGAAAGAGCTGATTCCGCGCCAGCAGTTCGATATTGCCATCCAGGCGGCTATCGGCGCCAAGATTATCTCGAGGGAAACCATCAAGGCGGTGCGCAAGGATGTGACCGCGAAGTGTTATGGCGGTGACGTGAGCCGTAAGCGCAAATTGTTGGAAAAACAAAAGAGGGGTAAGAAACGAATGAAACAGATCGGTAACGTGGAAGTGCCGCAAAAGGCGTTCCTGGCTGTTCTGAAGCTGGATTAATAAAAAAGAGAGGAATGATTGTCGTCAGTCTGCAGAACTTCCAAGGCAGTCATTCCGTTCATAAAAAAAGAAAAAATAAATGAGAAAAGTTCTGTCTTTTTCGGTCTTCTTGATGATAGGCCTGTTGGTATCCCAGTTCCTTCCAGGAGTGGTGGGCGACGGATACGTTGCCATAAAAAGTGTGTCGAACGTGTTCCTTTACATTTGTCTGGGATTCATCATGATTAATGTGGGGCGTGAGTTTGAAGTGGACAAGACCCGGTGGCGCAGTTATGCGGAGGATTATTTTATAGCGATGGCTACTGCCGCCATGCCGTGGTTTCTGATTGCAATCTATTATGTGTTCGTGTTGTTGCCGCCCGAGTTCTGGAACAGTTGGGAGGCGTGGAAGGAGAATCTGCTGCTGAGCCGTTTCGCGGCTCCTACTTCGGCGGGTATCCTGTTCACCATGCTGGCGGCCATCGGGCTGAAGTCCAGTTGGATTTACAAGAAAATCCAGGTGCTGGCCATCTTTGACGATTTGGATACCATCCTGCTGATGATTCCTTTGCAGATTATGATGGTGGGCCTTCGCTGGCAGTTGATCATCATTGTCCTTGTGGTGTTTCTGATGCTGATGTTCGGATGGAGACAGTTGGGCAGGTATCATTGGCGGCAGGATTGGAAAGCGATCATCCTGTATTCCATGCTTGTTTTCGGAATAACCCAGTTGGTTTATGTGGTGAGCAAGAGCCTGTATGGCGAGGCGGGGAGCATACATATAGAGGTGCTGCTGCCGGCGTTTGTCGTGGGCATGGTGATGAAGCATAAGGAAATAGACACGCCGGTGGAGCATAAGGTGTCTACGGGGGTATCTTTCTTTTTTATGTTGCTGGTGGGGATGAGTATGCCTCAGTTTGTCGGGTTGATTTCTCGGAGTCGCATGCGGGAACTCATTCCGTGACCGGGTCGCAGGAGATGATGTCGTGGGGATGATTTTCTTTCATGTGCTGATGGTCTCCCTGTTGTCGAATATAGGAAAATTGTTCCCTCTGTTTTTCTACAGAGACCGTATGGTGAGCGAGCGGCTGGCATTGTCCGTGGGCATGTTCACCCGTGGAGAAGTGGGGGCGGGAGTCATATTTATAGCCTTGGGCTATAATCTGGGAGGCCCTGCCTTGTTGATTTCCGTGCTGACCATAGTGCTGAATTTGATATTAACCAGTATCTTTGTGCTGTGGGTGAAGAATCTGGCGTTACGCAGTTACGGCAGGTAGCGGGCAGCCGTGAATGAATGCCCCTGTTGATGAAAATTGAGACAGCCCCTTCAGACGGGCGTTGAAAATATAAACAATAAACGAGTCCTTTCTGTTAGTTGGAAGTAAAACGTCAATAACAGGAAGGGCTTGTGTTTTTATGGCAATTTATCACAAACCCTTAAATTTCGAATAATATGGAAAAACTGAAAATTCTGAACATGAACTTTTCCTTCCAGCGGGCGGCACACTATCACATCAATGGAGGGATGTTGCTGATGGGGGTAGTCTTGCTGGCCATGCTCCTGGCCAATTCCCCGTGGGGCGATGCGTATGCTTCCTTTTGGAACTACGAAGTCCATCTTCAGATAGGAGAGTTTAATTTTTTCAGTCACAACGGGCATCACATGACTTTGATGACCTTTATCAACGATGCCTGATGGCTGTCTTTTTCTTCAGTGTGGGGCTGGAGATCAAGCGTGAGATACTGGTGGGCGAGTTGTCCAGTTTCCGGCAGGCGCTTTTGCCCATCGTGGCGGCGTGCGGCGGTATGCTGGCTCCGGTGCTGATCTATTATTTCATGACGGCGGGAACTCCGGCACAAAGCGGTCTGGCCATACCGATGGCTACGGATATAGCCTTCTCGCTGGGAGTGCTCAGCCTGTTCGGCAAGCGGGTTCCGCTGAGCTTGAAAGTCTTTCTGACTGCTTTTGCCGTGGTCGATGATATCGGCGGCATTCTGGTCATTGCTCTTTTTTATTCCTCCCATCTGGCGGTGGACTATCTGATTGTTTCGGTGGGTATCCTGCTGATACTCTGCGGGGGGAATTTCTTCCAGGTGCGCAATCGTTGGTTTTATATTTTCTGGGGAGTGATTCTGTGGTATCTGTTTTTGCAGAGCGGCATCCATGCTACCATTGCGGGAGTTGTCGCGGCCTTCACAGTTCCTGCCACTCCTCATTATAAGATAGGTAAGTACATCAACCGCATCCGGGAGAACATTGCGGTTTTTCCTGCCAGTGACAAGGAAAGCATTGTTTTAAGCAAGATGCAGATCAATGTGCTGAAAAGCATCGAGTCTTCCTCGGATCGTGTCATATCTCCCTTGCAGTCATTGGAGGACAGTCTGCACGGAATGGTGAATTATATTATTCTTCCCTTGTTCGCCTTTGCCAATGCGGGTATCTCGCTGACGGCGGATCACGGCGGTATAGAGGTGGGCGCTCCTACCTGGGCAGTGATGACGGGCTTGCTGGTGGGCAAGTTTGCCGGCATTTATTTTTTTACCTGGCTGGTGATAAAGACGGGATTCGCCGGGCTGCTGAAAGGCATGACTTGGGTGAATCTGACAGGTATCTGCCTTTTGGGCGGTATCGGCTTTACGGTTTCCTTGTTTATAGCCAACCTGTCTTTCGGGGACTCGCCGGTGTTGCTGACGCAGGCAAAGATGGGGGTCATACTGGGAACGGTGCTGGCGGGCACACTGGCGTATCTGGTCTTGCAGTTCGCATTGCCCAAAGAGCCTGTACAGGAATAAGGCCACAGGCGGGGCGGTACGCTGGTGAAACGGCCGCCTTGGTTTATCTGGGATTTCATTGTGATGCTTTTACAGGAGAATGGTCGGAAGAGGAAGGAAAGTATGACCGGAATTTCCGGAGAGACCGGATCGGAGGAAAACAACAATTCCGGTTTCTTGAAAAACGTGAGGAGGGTTTTCAAGAAACCGGAATTGCCTGTATAAAAGATGTGGGTCCGGTATAAGAAATGCCTTGTTTTACAAGGGCTTCTGTCCGTGTTCCATTTCGTCCGTTTCCTTATGCTGCTCCGGGGCCGGGGTCTGTGCCGTTGTGGCCTGTACTTCCCAGTGGAACGGTTCGAATTGCGTGTTCTTGTCTACCCATGACGGCTTGCGCGATGCATAGATCATGAACGGAGCTGCGACTACCACGATGCAGCCGATAATCAAAACGGCAAACCATACGGTGTTACTGCCTACCGCAATCTGGCTGGGCGGGATGAAGCTGAGTACGAATGCCAGCAGCGAACCGCAGAAGCCGAGACCGCCGATGAGCCACATCAGTCCGTTGCCTTTGCTGCCGATGCGGAACGGGCGCGGAACCTTTTTCATGTTGTAACGCAGATAGATGGCACCGCTGAACATCAGCAGATACATGATGAGGTAAAGCAATACGGTGAGCTGTGACAGGATTTGGTAGAAACTCTGCACGGAAGGCATCACAACGAACAGCAGGCTGAGCAAGGTTACGGCAAGCCCCTGGACCAGCAGGATATTTTTCTGTACGCCGTTGGCATTGGTCTTCTGGAAGAAGGGAGGCAGATAACCTGCTTTGCCCACTGCGAAGATACCTTTTGACGGACCTGCCACCCAGGTCAATACGCCTGCCAGCACACCGAATGCCAAAGCCACGGCGATAACAGGTGACAACCAGGAAGCGTGAACGTATTTGAAGTAATTATCAAAGCCTACCAGCAGGCTCTGGGTCAGGTTGATATCCTTCTCGGGAATGATGATCCCCAGTGCGAAGGTGCCGAGCACGAAGATGATCACGGTGATAGCTGCACCGATGAATACGGCTTTCGGATAGTTCTTGGCAGGATTTTCCATGTCTTTTACATGGATACCGCCCATTTCCATACCGGCATAGAACAGGAAGATGCTGGAAGCCAGCACCAGATTGTCGAAGTTGCTGAAGTCGGGGAAGAAGCTGCCGTCAAAGTTCATCTGGCTCTGCCCGCCGGAAGCAAGGTAGATCACGGCCAATACCATCAGCAGGCCGGCCGGAATAATCGTACCTATCATACCGCCTGCTTTGGCCACTTTGCCTACCCAGCCCATGCCTTTCAGAGAAATGAAGGTGGCCAGCCAGTAGATAAGCAGTACCACTGCCAGTGAGTAATAACGGTTGGATGCCAAAGCCATATCATGGGCGTCACTCGTGCCGGTAAATGCCAGTGCCACGGCTCCGAAGGTCAGGACGGTGGGATACCAGATGGTGCTTTCCACCCATTGCAGGAAGATGGCGAGGAAGCCGAACTTCTTTCCGTAGGCTTCACCCACCCATCGGAATACACCGCCTTGCTTGTCCTGGAACATGGCCGCCAGTTCCGCCGCTACCAGCGAGGTAGGTATCAGGAAGACGATGGCCGCGAATAAATAATAAAATGCCGAACTCAGTCCGTATTCGGCTTCGGCAGGCAGTCCGCGCAGGGATACTACCGCAGTCACGTTCATAATAGCGAGGGTGAAGACCCCTAGCTTGACTGATTTACTAATGTTTGCCATAAAGTTTAGGTTTTAAAAAATGTATGTTTTTTGTTTACGGAGTCTATAACAACTCCTTAGAAATGATGTTTGTCCGTTTAGGTTTATTAACCCGGAAGGTATCCGGAATGAAACATTTATACCCGGAAGGGTGTTTCTGGGAAAAAGAATATAATCAGTATCGTTTATGAAGCAACAATCGGAGCCGGCGGATACTAAATAATAGCTTGAACTTCGTCAAAAATAAGAAAAAAGTCTTATCTTCGTAGCCAATAACAAATTGCTAACCTAAATAAACAACAAGATGAAATTATTGGCTTTGTGTGCGGCGGGGATAGGCTTGATGCTGTGTGCCTCGTGTACAAACAACAAACATTTAATCAGTGATGAGGCTGAACGCGCCGCTGTTCAGCAGGATTTTGAGGCACGGCGTGACACGCTGGCCCAAGGCGGCCTCTTCCAGGTATTCGAACAACCCATGAGCGATGAACAGAAGGAGGCGATGACTTTTCTTTACGCCTATATGCCCTTGGCGGATATTGCGGATCATCCCGGTGAATTCTATCTGGAAAACGTGGACTACGCTTTCAAGGCGCGTGAGGAGATGCCGTGGGGAAAAGTGGTTCCCGAACGCGAGTTCCGCCACTTTGTACTGCCCATCCGCGTAAACAATGAAAATCTGGACAACAGCCGTCAGGTATTTTACGAGGAACTGAAGGATAGAGTGAAAAACCTGTCTCTATATGATGCGGTGCTGGAAGTAAACCACTGGTGTCATGAGAAGGTGGTTTATACGCCGTCGGATGCCCGTACCAGTAGTCCGCTGGCTTCCGTAAAGACAGCCTACGGACGTTGTGGCGAGGAGTCCACGTTTACGGTAGCCGCCTTGCGTTCGGTCGGCATCCCTGCCCGCCAGGTATATACGCCGCGTTGGGCGCATACCGATGATAATCATGCCTGGGTGGAAGCCTGGGTGGATGGCAAGTGGTATTTCCTGGGTGCCTGCGAACCCGAACCGGTACTGAATCTGGGTTGGTTCAACGCTCCTGCTTCGCGGGGTATGCTGATGCACACCAAGGTGTTCGGACGTTATAACGGACCGGAAGAAGTGATGTACCGTACTCCCCGTTATACGGAAATCAATGTGATTGACAATTATGCTCCGACGGCAAAAGCCGATGTGACCATCGTGGATGCGGACGGCAAACCGGTGGCTGATGCCAAAGTGGAATTCAAGGTGTATAACTATGCCGAATTTTATACCGTAGCTTCCAAACAGACGGATGCGGACGGTAAGACGTTCCTGACTGCCGGAAAAGGGGATATGCTGGTATGGGCTTCCAAAGATGGACAATTCGGTTACTCCAAACTGTCTTTCGGAAAAGACAATGCCTTGACCGTGAAACTGGACAAGACTGCCGGCGAGGCTTATACACTGGACATGGATATCATTCCTCCGGTGGAAGGTGCCAATATGCCTGAGGTGACTCCCGGACAACGTGCGGAGAACAACCGCCGCATGGCCTTGGAGGACTCTATCCGCAATGCATACGTGGCTACATTCATGACGGATGAATCGGCCCGTCATTTCGCTAAAGAGTATCAGTTGGACGAGGATGCCGTTGCCAAATTGCTGGTGGCATCACGTGGTAATCACGAAACCATCCGTGACTTTATGGCCCGTCTCCGTTCGGACAAGTCAAAGAAGGGTGGCATTGACCTGCTTCAGCGGATCTCCGCCAAAGACCTTCGCGATGTAAGTTCTGAAGTGTTGATAGACCACATGATGAATTCACATCTGTGTGCCAATGCCGATTATTTCCGCAGATTTGTGCGTAATCCGCGTGTGAGCAACGAAATGATTACTCCGTACAAGGGATTCTTTGAGAAGGCAGTGCCCGAACAAGACCGTGAGGCTTACCTTGCCGATCCGATGAAGCTGGTTGCATGGGTTGCCGAAAATATCCGTGTGGACAAGGATTGCAACCTGGGCGGCTCTCCGATTTCTCCGGAAGGGGTGTGGAAGGCCCGTACAGCCGATGCGCACAGCCGTGACATCTTCTTTGTTTCCATGGCACGCAGCATGGGTATTCCTGCCCGTATAGACGAAGTGACCGGAAAAGTGCAGCTGATAGGTGATGAGGGGGCTGTTGATGTGAACTTTGAGGCGATGGAACAGGCCAGTGCGCCTACCGGCAAGTTTATTGCCAGATATACGCCGGTCAAGTCTTTGGCCGATCCGAAGTATTATGCTCATTTCTCTATTTCCAGACTGACTCCTGCCGGAACCTTGAAATTGCTGAATTATGATGAAGGTGATATTGATATGGGTGGCGGTGCAACTTGGGCTAACTTGCTGAAGAACGGAACGGCACTGGATGCCGGTAACTATGTGATGGTGACCGGTACCCGTCTGGCCAACGGCGGCGTATTGTCACAGTTGACTTTCTTTACCATCAAGCCGGGAGAAACTACTACGGTGGACTTGGTGATGCGTGAAGCGAAGGATGACATTCAGGTAATCGGTAACTTTAACTCGGAATCTACTTATAAACCGATTGATAGCAATGAGCTGAAGTCCATTCTTGCCACTACAGGGCGCGGGTATTACATTGTGGCCGTACTGGGCGTCGGACAAGAACCTACGAACCATGCCTTGCGTGATATCGCGGCATTGGGTAAGGAGTTTGATGAATGGGGCAGAGGAATCGTGCTGTTGTTCCCCAACGAGGAGCAGTACAAGAAGTTCCGTCCGCAGGAGTTCCCCGGATTACCGGCTACCATAACTTATGGTATTGATGTGGACGGTTCCATCCAGAAGCAGATTGCAGAAGGCATGAAGTTGCCCAACAAGACTATCCTGCCTATGTTTATCATTGGAGATACCTTTAACCGGGTGGTATTCGTGTCGCAAGGATATACCATCGGGCTGGGTGAACAGTTGATGAAGGTGATACATAAGCTGTAGGATTCAATAAACAAAAAGTAACGCGGATATTCAAGTTTGCAAACTGAATATCCGCGTTAAATATGATAGCGTTTATGCTTACTTATTTATTTGTCTCCTCTTTATTTGTCATCTTCCAAGTCATCGTCCTCATCGTCCCAATCATCCTCTTTCTTTGATCTCTTGGGGTTAAGGCTTTTGTTTTTCTTTTCCAGCGCTTTGTCGTTTTCATCTTTCAATGCCAGTTCGGCCAAGGCGGCTTTTACTTTGTCCGGATCGGTGACGTCCTTCAGGTATTCTTCTATTTTTACAGTGCCTCCCATGGATACCTTTGAGTTGCGATAAATCATGCCGCTGTCCACGCTGCTCCGTCCGGAGAAATGAAATTCCGAAGTTCCGGTTTCCTCGGCAATCTTACGGATATTACCGGCATTTATGCCACATCCCGGCATGATGATGATCCGTCCGTCGGCTTGTTCCACCAATTCTTTCAGAAGAGGGATTCCCTTTTCGGCGGTAGTTTCCTGTCCGGAAGTAAGAACCCGGTCGATGCCCAGTCCGATAATCTGTTCCAAGGCTTCTTTGGGATTGCTGCACATATCAAAAGCGCGGTGGAAGGTGACACTCATCTCGCCTACAGCATTCATCAGTTTCTGCATCAGAGGCACATCAACATAACCTTCTGCGGTAAGACATCCGAATACCACACCGTCCGCACCCAGCTGACGTGCCACTTTGATATCATGCAGCATGATTTCTTGTTCAATGGGAGAATATAGGAAATCTCCGCCACGGGGACGGATGATGACATGCAGTTTTGTTTGGTTCAATAATTGGCGTGCCATACGGATTTCGCCAAAAGACGGGGTAGTTCCGCCTTCCGGAATACCTGCACATAGTTCTACACGATAAGCACCGGCTTGTTGTGCCTTCACAGCACTTTCCACGGAGTTGGCGCAAATCTCGATTTTTGATTTGTTACTCATAAAGTTATTTAATAGTTAATTCAATTCCATAATCAATGTCATCGGGCGCTTTGGGCTGTTTCGGCATTTTTCTTTCAATTTCTCTGCCAGGAGGACCTTAAATGGTTTCTTTGCATGAGTTTATCCATTGGCTCAGTTCTTTACGGATGACTTTGTTCTTCATAATATTATGTCTGTGCAAAGATAGACATAATGTAAGAGTGTGAGAAATTTTAGCGGAGTTTTTTTTTAGTTAAAAAGCCGGTATTTCTCTCGGAGTGAGAGAAATATCAGCTTTTCTATGGGAACGAAATGGATTATTGCACGTGGATGCGATGACCATTGAATACGTTCATGCCCAGTTTGTTCATTATATATTGGATGGCAAGCTGTGCTTTCACGGAGTTGCCGGCGTCATCCAGAGGAGGCGCGAAGGCCGCAATTCCCATGACACCCGGCATTACGCCCATGACACCGCCTCCTACGCCTGTCTTGGCAGGAATCCCCGAGGTGTAAAGCCAGTCGCCTGTGTGCTGATAGAAACCTACGGTGGCTATCATGGAGGTGATTTTCGGGGAGAGGGATTTGTCGAACACTTGTTTGCCGGTGTTCGGGTTCAAGCCTTCGTTGGCGATGGTGGCTCCGCAGATGGACAACTGTTCCGCAGTGATGCCCATGGAGCACTGACGGGTGTAGAGGTCGAGCGACATATCGGGGTCATCATAGATACGGTTATAATTTTTCAATAACCAGGCGATGGAACGGTTGTTGAAATTTGTCGCCGACTCTGACTGGTACAGTTCGTCAATCAGTTGCGGGGTGCTTCCGCATAGTTCGGTCATATTGTCTACAATGGCTTTCCACTTGGCATCGCTGTTTCCTACGGGCTGGACCATACTGTTGGCCGAGATGGCGCCGGCGTTTACCAACGGGGTGGACGGATGGTCGTTTTCCAACAAGATGGCCATGATGGAGTTGAACGGCAGTCCGGTAGCATCGGCGCCAATCATTTCGAGTACCTTGGGAGCACCGTACTGGCGGAGTACCAGAATGGCGGTCAGCACCTTGGAAACAGACTCGATACCGAAACGGTATTGAGAGTCGCCCAACTGGATGATTTCTCCGCTCATCAGACAGATACTGATCCCGAACAGTTTGGGGTCAATATTTGCCAGATAAGGGATGTAGTCAGCGTTCTTGCCGTCTGTATTGTCCTTGTACAGGTGGTAGGCCTCCTGGGCGACATCCTTTATTTGCTGGGTAGTTATAGTTCTTTCCATAAATTAATTTGATTGAAGTAACCATCCACCTTAATGGCGGATGGTTGCATTATTGTTATCTATGCTTATTTTTTAGCGGCGTTGCTATGGGCATTGTGAGTAAACACAGTACCCTTTACAGGAATGTTCTTGTCTTGGGCGATGCGGGTAGGAGTGGGATATTCCAGTTTCTCGAACTCGCTGATGGCATTCTTGATATCGTTCAGCAACATATCCGCCATGTCACGGCTGAATCCCTGACGTACTACAACACGCATCACTATGTAATTCTGAATGTTCTCCGGCAGAGTATATGCAGGAACCATCCAGCCGCTTTGCTGCAATTTAGCCTGCAAATCGTACAGAGTCCATTTGGCGTTCTTTGCATATTCGGGCTTCATGTACCAGATGAACAATGGATTCACCACCTTGTCGCTGTAATTTACGAACGGAGCCATCTTGGCTATTTCGCTGTGAATGTACTTGGTGATTTCCATGGAATTGTATTGGATGGCTTTGTATCCTTGGAATCCCAGACGGATAAATTGGTAGTACTGCCCTAAAATCTGTGCGGCGGGACGGCTGAAGTTCAAGCCAACCTGCGTAATGTTGGCACCTAAATAATTTACACTGAACGACATGGCATCCGGAAGGTATTTCTTGTCTTTCCATACTACCCATCCCAGACCCGGATAAACCAGTCCGAACTTGTGACCGGAAGTGCTGATAGAAAGAACCCATTTCAAGCGGAAATCCCATTTCGTGTCGGGATTGAGGAACGGCAGGATGAAACCACCGGTCGCCGCATCTACATGGATAGGAATATCATAGCCGGTCTTGGCGTTGTAGGCGTCCAGTGCTTTGTCCAAGGCTTCCACGTCATCGTTCAAACCTGTCCATGTCACCCCTTGGATGGGGACGATGCAGATGGTGTTCTCGTCACACATCTTCAGCGCTTCTTCGGGGTCCAGAGTGGTTTTGTCCAAGGTGAGAGGCACTTGGCGCATTTCAATCTGCCAAAGTTGGGCGAATTTCTCCCAAACAACCTGGAAACCGCTTGAAATGACAAAGTTAGGCTTGTCGGTCGGCTTTCCCTGGGCTTTACGTCTGTCTTTCCAGCGTAACCAGGCGGCTACTCCTCCCAGCATACAAGCCTCACTGGATCCGATAGCCAGTGCTCCGGTTTTCCATTTTGCCTGTTCGGGTGAATTCCACAAATTAGCCATGATATTGATACATTTGGCATTCATCACTGCGATACGAGGATATTCTGTCTCATCAATATAGTTGATGCTGATGGCTTCGTTCATCAGTTTAGTGGCATAGTCGTCCATGTAGGTGGTAACGAAAGTGGCCAGGTTAAGGCGGGGCTGGGTTTGGGCGAATGTTTCGTCTTTAACCATTTGATAAGCAATTTGTGGGGTGGTAGGTTCCATAGGGATGGTATCTGCCGGGGCGGGTTGTAGCATTTCGTTTGAACCAAACACGGCTGTCTTTGCGTCACCGTCTCTCAAATCACAATTACATTCTTTCATTTTACTTAAAGTTTAGGTTAATAATACAATGAAAAATGGGAGTTTCCCATGTTTGTCTCCCTCAACAGGAGGCTCGGGGAAAAGTTTCTTGATTTTATGTTTTTTAATTGATGGCTGATAATGTGCTAATGGGGCAATACGCCAATATGCCATGCGGAACATAACGCAGCCGGTTGGTGCATTAGCATATATCCAACTGTTTGTATTGAGTCGTGTTATCGGCCGCGGCATGGCGAAATCGGGACGTATCTATGTGGTGACTTTGGATTTGATAGACAAACCGGGGCAGTTGTTGGGGGGCAGCAAAATTGTCGCAGAGCAGGGAGGGAATGTGATTTCTGTACATCACGAGCGAAATAGTGAGAGTGCGGATGTCACCGGATGTGCCCTTCGTATCGTTATGGAAACCAGAAACGAGGAACATATAGCATCTATTCGCCAAAAACTGTTGGATGCGGGCTATGTGATAATGAAATAAATTATATACTTTACAAGTGGAAAGGAAGAAATTCAGAATTTCCCTCTCTTTCTTGCTTCTGATTTTAATTTCTCTACACAAAAATCGATTTTTATAGTGAAAATATCATTTTATACTTCTTAGAATCCAATTAAAGTCGTACATTTGCTGCAGTTTTGTAATGTAGAGTTTGCAAAAATGACCGATATAATCAAACATCGTGGTATTGTGGAAAACATTGAAGGTTCTCACGTGCAAGTGAGAATCGTACAAACTTCTGCCTGTTCGGCTTGCAGTGTGAAAGGACATTGCAATGCATCTGAAAGCAAAGAGAAACTGATTGATGTTTTTGACATGAAGGCATCTTCTTACCGCATAGGTGAGGAGGTGATGATTTATGGTACTACTTCTATGGGGATGCAAGCCGTGTGGTTGGCTTTTGGTATCCCTTTTTTGGTATTGCTGATTACTTTATTTATTTCTATGCGTCTTACGGGGGGGGATGAGTTAAGGTCGGCGCTTGTTGCCTTGTCAGCCTTGCTCCCTTATTACCTTATTATATATGTATGCAGGAATAAGTTGAGCAAGAAGTTTTCATTTACGCTTGAACCAATAAAAAATAATTAATAAATAACTAACTAAAATTTATGGATTTAATTCTGGTTGCAGTAATTTCGTTGGGAGCGATTGGCTTGATTGCCGCGGTGATCTTGTATGCCGCTTCTAAGAAGTTTGCTGTGTATGAAGACCCGCGGATTGCCAAGGTGAGCGAAGTGCTTCCTCAGGCAAATTGCGGTGGATGTGGTTATCCCGGTTGCTCCGGTTTTGCCGGTGCCTGTGTGAAGGCTGCCGATGCTGGTTCGCTGGAGGGTAAGTTATGTCCGGTTGGTGGTGCTCCGGTAATGGAAAAAGTAGCTGCCATTTTGGGATTGGAGGCCGTTGCTGCTGAACCGAAAGTTGCGGTGGTAAGATGTAACGGTAGTTGTGAAAATCGCCCTCGTACTGCACAGTATGACGGAGCCAAGTCGTGTGCTATCGCTCATGCTACTTCAGGTGGTGAGACGGGTTGTACATTTGGTTGTCTGGGTTGCGGTGATTGTGTGGAAGTGTGTCAGTTTGATGCTATTCACATGAATCCTGAGACCGGTCTTCCGGAAGTGGACGAAGAAAAATGTACGGCTTGTGGGGCTTGTAGCAAAGCTTGTCCGCGCAAGATCATTGAAATTCGTCCGAAAGGAAAGAACAACCGCCGCGTTGTGGTGATGTGTGTGAACAAGGATAAGGGAGCTGTTGCCAATAAGGCTTGTAAGGCTAGTTGTATCGGTTGCGGCAAGTGTGTGAAAGTTTGTCCGTTCGAAGCCATCACGTTGGAGAACAATCTGGCATACATTGATCCGGCCAAGTGTAAGTCTTGCCGCAAGTGTGAATCGGAATGCCCGAAAGGAGCTATCCAGGCTATCAATTTCCCGCCACGCAAACCGAAAGTGGAAGCGCCGGCTGGTGAGGCTGCTGCAAAACCTGCTGCAAAAGCAGAGGCTTCAAAGGTGGAAACTCCGAAAGTGGAAGCGGTGAAAACTGAGACTCCGAAGGCAGAAGCATAATCAAAATTCAAAGTAAGTAAAAATTAAAAAGATATAACAGTGAAGACATTTAGAATTGGTGGAGTACATCCAGCAGAAAATAAATTGTCAGCAGGCAAAGCCATTGAACCCCTTGCACTTCCTAAGCAGGCGGTATTTCCTTTGTCACAGCATATTGGTGCTCCTGCTACTGCCATCGTGAAAAAAGGCGATGTGGTGAAGGTAGGTACGAAGATTGCTGAGGCGGGTGGCTTTGTTTCAGCAGCCATCTTCTCGTCTGTATCCGGTAAAGTGAACAAGGTGGATGCCGTGATCGATGCAAGCGGTTACCGCAAGCCGGCTATCTTTATCGATGTGGATGGTGACGAATGGGAAGAATCAATAGACCGCAGTTCGACATTGGTGAAAGAGTGTGCTCTCACTCCCGAAGAAATCGTTGCAAAAGTGAAAAATGCAGGTGTAGTAGGTATGGGCGGTGCTTGTTTCCCTACTCATGTGAAACTTTCTCCTCCTCCGGGCTGCAAGGCGGAATGTGTCATCATCAACGCCGTGGAGTGTGAACCTTACCTCACAGCCGACCATCGTTTGATGTTGGAAAAGGCGGACGAAGTGCTGGTGGGGGTGAGCATCCTGATGAAGGCTGCAAAAGTAACTAAGGGATACATCGGTATTGAGAATAACAAGCCGGATGCTATCAAGCTGATGACTGAGAAGCGTCTCAATATCCCGGTATCGAAGTGGTTCCTTTGCAAGTGAAATATCCGCAAGGTGGTGAAAAGCAACTGATTGATGCTGTAATCAGCCGTCAGGTTCCTGCTCCTCCCGCCATTCCTATCAATGTAGGTGCGGTGGTTCAGAATGTGGGTACTGCATTTGCCGTTTATGAAGCCGTGCAGAAAAACAAGCCTTTGTTTGAGCGCATCGTGACAGTTACCGGTAAGTCTGTCAAGAACCCGTCCAACTTCCTCACCCGTATGGGTACTCCGATGAGCCAGCTGATTGATGCGGCAGGCGGTTTGCCCGAAGATACCGGAAAGGTGATCGGCGGTGGTCCGATGATGGGTAAGGCGCTGGTTAATACAGAAGTCCCTATTTGTAAAGGTAGTTCGGGTGTGCTGATTATGAATGATAAGGAAGCTGCCCGTGCCGAAGCCCAGCCCTGTATCCGCTGTGCCAAGTGCGTCAGCGTGTGTCCTATGGGACTGGAACCTTTCTTATTGGCGACACTTTCGGCTCACAAGGACTGGGAGAGAGTAGAAAAAGAAGATGTAATGTCGTGCATCGAGTGCGGTTCGTGTCAGTTTACATGTCCGTCTCATCGTTATTTGCTGGACTATATCCGTTTGGGTAAGGGCACAGTAGGCGGTATCATCCGTGCACGTAATGCTAAAAAATAATTCGACAAAGTAGTATGGCTAATAAATTAATAGTATCATTATCGCCCCACGTCCATAGCGGTGACAGCGTACAGAAAAATATGTACGGTGTGCTCATCGCGTTGATACCTGCGTTGCTGGTATCATTTTATATGTTCGGACTGGGCGCTGTGGTGGTGACCCTGACCTCGGTTGCCGCCTGTGTATTCTTCGAATGGGCGATTACCAAGTTTATTCTGAAGAGAGAACGCTCTACCATCTGTGATGGTTCGGCTGTTATAACCGGTGTGTTGCTGGCATTCAATCTGCCTTCCAACTTGCCGCTTTGGATTATTATCATCGGTGCGTTGGTGGCAATCGGTGTGGGTAAGATGACTTTCGGCGGACTGGGGTGTAATCCCTTCAATCCTGCGTTGGTAGGTCGTATCTTCCTGCTGATTTCTTTCCCTGTGCAGATGACTTCATGGCCTGTTGTTCAGCAGTGGGCCAGCTATACCGATGCTGAAACCGGTGCTACTCCGCTGGCTTTGATGAAGATGGCGGTAAAGGGTGATGCGAATGCTTTGGCTCAGCTGCCCGATACATTAAGCCTGTTTCTGGGTAATAATCCGGGTTCACTGGGTGAGGTGAGTGCATTGGCACTGTTGCTTGGTTTAGGCTATATGCTGTGGAAGAAGATTATTTCCTGGCATATTCCTGTATCTATCCTGGTGACTGTATTTGTATGTGCCGGACTGATGCATCTGGTTGACCCGGTTGCTTACGCATCTCCGTTGGCTCATTTGTTTACAGGTGGTTTGATGCTGGGTGCTATTTTCATGGCAACTGACTATGTTACTTCGCCGATGACTCATAAAGGTATGATCATATACGGTGTGGCTATCGGTTTCCTGACTGTGGTAATCCGTTTGTTCGGTGCATATCCCGAAGGTATGTCTTTCGCTATATTCATCATGAACGCATTCACTCCGTTGATCAATACTTATTGCAAACCTAAAAGATTCGGGGAGGTAGTGAAGAAATGAAAAAGCTAGAATCATCTTTGAAAAACATGGTTATCGTGCTGACAGGCGTAACCGTGGTGGCCGGAGCATTGCTGGGCTATGTGAATGAGCTGACAAAGGAACCCATCGCACAGGCTAATGCCAAGGCTTTGAGTGATGCCATCGCTATCGTAGTTCCGGGATTCGACAATAATCCTGCCGAAGCTCCTGAGACAATAGAATTGGAAGGTGTTACCTATAAGATCTATAAAGCGACCAAAGGCGGGGAATTTATCGGTGCGGCCGTAGAATCTTCTGCAAATGGCTTTGGGGGTGCGCTGAATGTATTGGTAGGTTTCGATAAGGAGGGCAATATTATTGATTACTCTTTGTTGAGCCATGCGGAAACTCCGGGATTGGGATCAAAAGCTGCCGATTGGTTCAAGAAAGGCGGCAAAGGCGATATCACCGGCATGAATCCGGGGCAGAAAGCTTGACAGTGAGTAAGGACGGCGGGCAGGTGGATGCTATTACCGCTTCTACCATCACTTCGCGTGCATTCCTGCAGGCAGTGAATAATGCATACGCTGCTTATAGCGGCCAGCAGGCGGACGGTGCCAGTGGGGCTACTCAGCAAGCGTCTGCAACTGCGGAAAAGAATACAACAGCTTGTAGCGGAACTCCGTGTAAGGAAGGGCAGGCCTGTGATGCAAAATGCGATTCATGCAAGGTGGCTTGTGGTGAAAAATGCGATCCTGCCAATTGCGACAAAGCCGACTGTAAGAAAGCCAATTGTGATAAAGCCAATTGTGACAAGGCAAACTGCAAGAAAGCGGAATGTCCCAATCAAGATTGTAAAAACAAAAAATAAGGAAGGAGCAGACTATGAATAATTTTAAAGTATTGATGAACGGGATTGTAAAAGAGAATCCTACGTTTGTACTCCTTTTGGGTATGTGTCCTACATTGGGAACCACTTCCTCGGCCATCAACGGTATGGGTATGGGACTGGCGACTATGTTTGTGTTGATTTGTTCGAATGTGGTGATTTCGTCTATCAAGAATCTGATTCCTGATATGGTGCGTATCCCCGCGTTCATTGTGGTTATAGCATCATTCGTAACCTTGTTGCAGATGATTATGCAGGCATACGTACCGGCACTGTATGCTACATTGGGATTGTTCATCCCGTTGATTGTAGTAAACTGTATCTTGCTGGGGCGTGCCGAAGCGTTTGCAGCAAAGAACGGTCCTGTCCCCTCATTCTTTGACGGACTGGGTATGGGACTCGGATTTACTCTTGCATTGACTATCCTTGGTGGTGTACGTGAGTTCCTTGGCACAGGCAAACTGTTTGATATCGCCATTCTGCCGGAGCAATACGGAATGTTGATTTTCGTTCTCGCACCGGGGGCCTTCATCGCTTTGGGCTACCTCATTGCGATTGTGAATAAACTGAAGAAAGCATAACCCGTAAAAAGTAAGAATATGGAATATATATTGATATTTATCACCGCTATATTTGTGAACAACATTGTGTTGTCACAATTCTTGGGCATCTGTCCGTTCCTCGGTGTATCCAAGAAAGTTGAGACAGCTACGGGTATGGGAGCGGCTGTTGCATTCGTGCTTACCATCGCTACCATTGTTACCTATCTTATCCAGAAGTTCGTGCTTGATGCTTTCGGACTGGAATATTTGCAGACCATCGCATTTATCCTGGTCATTGCGGCATTGGTGCAGATGGTGGAAATCATTCTGAAAAAAGTGTCTCCCGCCCTTTATCAGGCATTGGGGGTATTTCTTCCGTTGATTACTACAAACTGCTGTATCCTGGGTGTGGCTATATTGGTAATTCAGAAAGACTTTGATTTGCTGACCGGTGTGGTTTATGCTTTCTCTACAGCTCTTGGTTTTGCTTTGGCAATGGTGCTGTTTGCCGGTATCCGTGAACAGCTGAGTCTGGTGAATATTCCGAAAGGAATGCAGGGAATGGCTATCGCGCTGGTTACTGCAGGTCTGCTGGCAATGGCATTCATGGGATTTTCCGGTGTGGATAAAGGTTTGGGTGTCTTGTTTGGCATAGAATAAATCATTTCATCGTTCAAATAAGCCGATTCAGAAGTCCGAAGCACTGCTTCGGACTTTTTTCTTAGAAATTAATCTGCTATTTCTACCCGTAATTTCATTTTTTATGCTTACTTTTGCATTGGAATTAATAGAGAGATTAAATGGCTATGACCTTGATTGTACTCGCGGCCACTATGGGGAATAAATATGGTGGATTGAAACAGCTGGAGGGAATAGGTCCTAATGGCGAAACAATATTAGATTTTTCCATATATGATGCCGTAAGAGTCGGATTTAATAAGATAGTATTTGTTATAAGCAGACATTTTGAACAAGAATTCAAAAAGTTGGTATCGGGCAAATATGAACATGTGGTGGAAGTGGAGTATGTTTATCAGGATGTGGAAACAATTCCTGAAGAAAAACGTAATCCGAAACGCAAAGCACTGTACGGCTCGGTAAGGGCTGTTTTGATGGGAGAAGAGTTGATTGATTCTTCATTTGGTGTGATAAATGCCGTGAACTTTTACCAAAGAGAAAGTTTTGAATTATTATATAATAATTTGGTGATGTTGAGAGAAGCCGACTACCATAGTTTCAATATTTGCTACAGGCTGAGAAATGTATTGGCGGAAAGCGGAGGGGTTACCCGTGGCATTTGTGAAGTGGATGAAAAGGGATATCTGTTATCTGTTACAGACCGTGTAGGGGTGGAGCGGATAAGTGGAAATCCGATGTATCCTGATGAATTACATAAATGGGTGGCTTTGGATGACAATAGCTTGGTTTCAATGAATATGTGGGGATTTACTCCGCAGGTGTTCGGTGAAATGAGGAAAGCGTTCGATAAGTTTATAGATGAGAACGGAATGGATATGAAAGCTCATTATTCTATCCCGGCTTTTATGAATGAACGTATCGCTGGCGGAGTCAGGGTGAAAGTGATTGAGACACCTGCCAGATGGATGGGATTGGTATCACATGATGACAAGATACAAGTACTGCTTCGTATCAATGACATGATACGGAAAGGAATTTACCCATCGAAGTTGTTTTGAACCTATTAAAAAACGACAGAATATTAAGTATTATGAAAGAAAGAATTTTAGTAACAGGAGGAACCGGCTACATCGGTTCTCATACGGTAGTAGAACTGCAAAATAGCGGTTACGACGTAGTGATTGTGGACAATTTGTCCAACTCAAGCGCCGATGTGGTAGATAATATTGAAAAGGTTTCAGGAGTCCGTCCTGCATTCGAAAAGTTGGATTGCTTGGATTTTGAGGGAATGGACAAACTGTTTACTAAATATCCGGGTATAAAAGGTATTATTCATTTTGCAGCCAGCAAAGCTGTGGGTGAGTCGGTACAAAAACCATTGTTGTATTATCGCAATAATTTGGTTTCATTGATTAACCTGTTGGAGTTGATGCCGAAACATGGAGTAGAAGGTATCATATTCTCATCATCATGTACGGTGTATGGTCAGCCGGATATCCTTCCTGTAACGGAAGAGGCTCCGATTAAGAAAGCTGAATCTCCATACGGTAATACAAAACAGATTAATGAAGAAATCATTCGTGATACAGTTGCTTCGGGTTCGCCCATCAATGCTATTATGTTGCGTTACTTTAATCCGATTGGCGCGCATCCCACTGCATTAATTGGTGAATTGCCCAATGGCGTTCCACAAAACCTGTTGCCGTACGTTACTCAGACTGCTATGGGTATCCGTGAGAAACTGAGCGTATTTGGTGATGATTATGACACACCGGATGGTTCTTGCATCCGTGACTATATATACGTTGTGGATTTGGCGAAAGCTCATGTTATCGCAATGGACCGTATCCTGAACAACAAGCAGAAGGAAAAGGTGGAAGTATTTAATATTGGTACCGGTAACGGAGTTTCTGTATTGGAATTGATCAGAACTTTTGAAAAAGCTACCGGCGTGAAACTTAATTATCAGATTGTGGGCCGCCGTGCCGGAGATATTGAAAAGGTATGGGCTAATCCGGACTTTGCTAATAAAGAGTTGGGATGGAAAGCAGAAGCCAATTTAGAAGATACTTTGCGTTCGGCATGGAACTGGCAGCTGAAATTGAGAGAAAGAGGTATTCAATAAAAATTAAGATATTTTCAGAAAGACCGATGAACAAAGGACGCTAGTGTGGCGTTTTATAGATGCAAATAACCTGAAACCCCTCTTGGATATGTGAATACCTGACTGGTGGTAGTTATGTTACTCAAAACATAGAGCAGGCTAAAAAATTGCATAGTAGTTTTGTCGTGTTTTATTTTGTGTTTGTGTTGTGGCTGTTCTCCGACGTGAGTCGGGGAACAGTTTTTTGTTACGCCTGTTTGATTATTGCTTAGCCTCAGTCTGAGAAAGAAAGCAATAGAAATTTAGGAGGCGTTCATGTCTTTCTTTAGATTAAGCATAATCCGTTGCTATTCAGCATCAGGCAACAGTTCCTCCTGTATATTTGTCATGCTTCCCCACAAACTATACCGTGCTTCAGGATTCAATTTCTCCAGAGAATGCAAAATATTTTTCATATCCGAACGATTCGACTGACTTTCATAAGGACAATTTTTGATCTGTTTGTGAAAACCTCGGATACGAGCCATTTCAATTAAATCCGCTTCATGAACCAAACACATCGGACGGATAATTGTCATATCAAATTTATGCATCACCAATTTAGGAGGCATCGCACTGAACGCCCCCTGAAAAGTAATATTCATCAACAAGGTTTCCAGGATATCATCCATGTGATGTCCTAAAGCGATTTTATTGCAACCCTGCTCCTTTGCTACCATAAACAAAGCTTTTCTCCGATTCCAAGAACAAAGAAAGCAGGGAGACTTCCGGGTGTCGGTACTCGGATCAAAAGACGTTTCATAATGCACAAACGGCACTTCCAGGCTTTCTGAATAGCTTTTCAGATATTCCAAATCTGATTGATAAGGAATATTCGTCATACCTACATGCACAGCTATCACTGTAAATTTCGGTTTTAAAATACGTGAACGCCTTGCCAACAGCTCCAGCAGAGCCAAAGAGTCCTTCCCGCCGGAAAGACCGATCAAAATTTTATCACCATCCTCAATCAAGCGGTACTTTACTACCCCCTTGTTAAAGCGTTGTTCCAACCTGCGCATTATTTTCTCGTCTTCCGTAAATTGTGCCATACATCTTGTTTAAAATAAGGCACAAAAGTACATGAAAAGAATGATTTATGGAAGATTTAACAAAATAGAATTATGTAAAGCATGATAATTCCAATTAATCTTTGTATTTTTGAATCTAAATAATATGGATAATAGACTAACTATGTACAAAAAATATATCATTGGTTTATTTGTTTTATGCTGCGCGGGCAACACTGTGGCACAAAGCCTGGTGCAAGCCAAACAACTTTTCCAGAATGGAGAATTTGAACAAGCCAAACCTGTTTTCCAAAAGCTGGTAAAGCAAGCTCCTTCCAACGCCAGTTATAATTATTGGTATGGTGCATGTTGTTATGAGACTGGAGAAAAAAAAGAAGCACAGCCCTATCTTGAAAAAAGCGCCGCCCGCAAAGTTATTGACGCATACCGATACTTAGGAAAACTATATTATGACATCTATCGGTTCGATGATGCCGTAGATAACTACGAACAACATATAGAATGGCTGGAAAAGAAAAAACGTCCCACTGAAGCGGCAGAAGCGGAGTTGGAACAAATAAAGCAGGCGGCCCGTATGATAAAGGGAGTGGAAGACATTGCTGTAATAGACAGTTTTGTGGTCGATAAAAACGATTTTCTGAAAGCATATAAAATAAGTAAAGAATCAGGGGCACTCTATCATGATCCTGCCATATCCGGGACTGTTTATCAGACCGAAATGGGCAATAAGGTACTCTATGGGAACAAAAACGCAGACGGCAAAATGCAACTTTACTCCCGTATCCGTCTGTTGGACGGCTGGAGCGAGCCCGAACCCCTCATCTCTCTTAATGAACAGGGAAATGTAAACTATCCTTTCTTGATGTCAGATGGCATTACCTTGTATTATGCATCGGACGGAGAAGGTTCTTTGGGTGGTTATGATATTTTTGTAACCCGTTATGATTCGGATAACGGCAATTATCTTCGGCCCGACAATATAGGGATGCCATTCAATTCTCCCGCCAATGACTATATGTACGCCATTGATGACTTCAACAATATCGGCTGGTTCGCTTCAGACCGCTATCAGCCCGATGACAAAGTCTGCATCTACGTGTTTGTCCCGAACTCTTCAAAAGAAGTGTACAATTATGAAAGTACAGACGAACAGATCATTATAAATGCAGCCAGCCTGCGATCTATCCGCACTACTTGGAAAGATGAAGAGAAAGTACGGATCGGCAAGCAACGTCTAGCAGCGATAATGTATGCTAAAGAATCCGAAAGGCAACAAAAAGACTTCACTTTTATCATTGATGACTCTGCCGTTTACCATACATTGAAAGATTTCCGCTCTGCCGAGGCACGCAAACTTTACCAGCAAAGAATACAAAAGCAGAAAGATTATGACAATCTAAAGAAAGATCTGGATGCCAAACGCGGACAATATGTCCAAGGGAACAGTGCACGAAAGAAGAGTCTGACCCCCGCCATTTTAGAATTGGAAAAACGTACGGAACAACTTCTGAAAGAAATGGCCCAACTGGATATCAGCGTCCGCAACGAAGAAATAAAGAAGTTGAAACATTAATACAAAGATATTATGGAAGTATTTATTATCTTAGCGCTCATCTTAGCAGGACTACTTCTCTTTATTGTAGAAGTTTTCCTTATTCCCGGCATTAGCATAGCTGGGATAGCATCGGCCATCTGCCTGCTATATGCCAACTATTATGCTTTTGACACATTAGGACCGGTGGCAGGATTCATTACTTTGATAGCATCTGCCCTAAGTTGCGTAGTCATCATCGTCTGGTTTATGCGTTCAAAAACCATGGACAAGCTTTCTTTGAAGAAAACACTGGATTATAAGATCGACCCCCTAAAAGGAATCCGTATCCGCATCGGAGACAAAGGTACAACAATTACCCGTCTTGCATTGATTGGCAATGCAAACATTAACGGAAACATTATCGAAGTGCGCTCCGCCGATGGCTTAATTGATGAGAATACTCCCGTTTATGTAGAAAGAGTGGTTGGAGGGACGGTGATTGTACGCACATTCGACCAATGGTAGGAAAACGGCCTGTTTCAATATGAATTATCAGGTTTCTTGATTAATTTTCCCATTCAAGTATACCCTGAACAATAGTGAAAACAGCAGAAAACTAATGTTGAGCTGTTCAAAAATAAATATTTACTCTTAAACAACAGATTATTATGATCGAACCCAACTATCTTCCGTTCATCCTTATAGGAGGTGGAATTATTTTCGTGGTACTATTCTTTCATTATGTACATTTTTCCTCTGGCTGTCTGCCAAAGTTTCGGGTGTACGCATCTCATTGGTGCAATTATTTTTAATGCGCATCCGTAATGTCCCCCCTTATGTCATTGTTCCGGCAATGATTGAGGCACACAAAGCCGGCCTGAGCAACATAACCCGTGATGAATTGGAGGCTCATTATATGGCAGGCGGGCATGTAGAAAAAGTAGTACATGCATTAGTGTCTGCATCCAAAGCCAACATCGAACTGTCTTTCCAAATGGCAACCGGTATTGACCTGGCCGGCCGTGACGTATTCGAAGCCGTGCAAATGTCAGTAAACCCTAAAGTAATCGATACTCCTCCCGTTACAGCCGTAGCTAAAGACGGCATACAGCTTATAGCCAAGGCCCGCGTCACCGTACGTGCCAATATCCGCCAATTAGTAGGAGGTGCCGGAGAAGATACGATTCTAGCACGTGTGGGTGAAGGTATCGTATCCTCCATCGGATCGTCCGAAAATCACAAGTCCGTATTAGAAAATCCTGATTCTATCTCTAAGTTGGTACTCCGTAAGGGCTTGGATGCCGGTACAGCCTTCGAAATTCTGTCCATTGATATAGCTGATATTGATATAGGTAGAAATATTGGCGCTGCTTTGCAGATAGACCAAGCCAACGCCGATAAAAACATTGCACAAGCCAAAGCAGAAGAACGCCGTGCGATGGCCGTCGCCTTGGAACAGGAAATGAAAGCTAAAGCAGAAGAGGCACGCGCGAATGTGATCCAGGCGGAAGCCGAAGTTCCCAAGGCCATGGCGGAAGCATTTCGTAGCGGGAACTTGGGCATTATGGACTATTACCGCATGAAGAATATACAAGCGGATACTTCCATGCGTGAAAATATCGCGAAACCCGAGACAACTCTCGGTAGTGAGCCGTTGAGTAAATAAATAAAATCAGCGTTCAAGCGATTGATGGATTTCTCTTAGATATGGATGAAACAGTTTTTCTCTTGATTATGTAAATATCAATGATTTGTGACATCTGTCTCTAAGAGATGATTTGTTTGTGTTCCGATTAAAAAGGCAAGAAATATAACCATTAATCGTGCTGACCATTAACCACTAAAAAAAGATTATGAAAAAATATTATGCGGAATCTGAGTTGATTATCAATCCCGACGGTTCTATCTTTCATCTCCATGTCAAACCGGAACAGCTGGCAGACAAAATAATTCTAGTAGGTGATCCAGGACGTGTAGCATTAGTAGCTTCTCATTTCGATACTAAAGAATGTGAAATAGAAAGCCGTGAGTTCAAGACCATCACTGGTACTTATAAAGGAAAACGTATCACCGTGGTTTCCACCGGTATAGGTTGCGACAATATAGACATTGTGATGAACGAATTAGACGCTTTGGCTAATATTGATTTCAATACCCGTTGTGAAAAAAACTACTTACACCAATTGGAATTAGTGCGCATCGGCACATGCGGTGGATTACAACCTTATACTCCTGTTGGTACTTATATTTGTTCTGAAAAGTCTATCGGTTTTGACGGACTACTCAACTTCTACGCCGGACGCAATGAGGTTTGCGATCTGAAATTCGAACAAGCTTTTGTGGATTACATGGGGTGGGAGGGCAATGTGTGCATCACTCATCCATACGTTATAGATGCCGACCGGGAATTAATCGGACGCATCGCGCAAAATGATATGGTCTGTGGCGTAACTATCGCCGCAGGAGGTTTCTTTGGTCCGCAAGGACGGGAGCTCCGTATCCCTTTGGCGGATCCTGAACAGAATGAAAAGATTGAGAAATTTGAATACAATGATTATCGCATCACTAACTTTGAGATGGAAAGTTCCGCCCTTGCCGGACTGGCACGCCTGATGGGACACAAAGCCATGACCGTATGTATGGTGATTGCCAATCGATTAATAAAGGAAGCCAATACTGGCTATAAAAATTCTATTGACGGTTTGATAGGAAAAGTACTGGAAAGAATATAATTCCTGATTTAGCCGCCTATATAATAGGGACAAGATTCACCGGATTTTCTATCAGTACTTTATTACCATCTAGGAGAAGATTGCCATAAACGGAATTGTTTACGGAATAAATCAAATCTTTTTACCAAACAGGGGTGTCACTTATTGAAAGTCAACATTCTTCATAGAAGAGAAATGACAAGCCCCCCATAAAACAGATAAAAAAATGGAAACCAGTTTCAAACAAACAACTAATAACAAAGCGGAACGTTACCGTCTTTTCCTCCCCCAGTTTGAGCTTTTAATCTCAGATGAAAAAGAAGAAATAAGTGTTCTGGCTAATACAGCCGCTGCTCTTCGGGAAGCCTTCGGATTTTTTTGGGTAGGTTTCTATCTAGTGAAAGACGGACAACTCATTTTGGGCCCTTTTCAGGGAAGCACCGCCTGTTATCGTATTCATAAAGGAAAGGGAGTATGCGGGACCTCATGGGTGGAAGCCCGAACCTTGATAGTACCTGATGTAGAACAATTCCCCGGGCATATAGCTTGCAGTTCTCTCTCCCGCTCCGAAATTGTAGTTCCTATTCTTGTCGGCGGACAGGTAAAGGGAGTATTGGATATTGACAGTGATCAATTAAATTCCTTTGATGATACAGACCGCCGTTATTTAGAAGAAGTAACAGCCATCATAGCTAAAACATTGTATTATTAACCAAATGAAAATGATAAACCAAGATACGATCTGTGCCATTGCCACCGCCCAGGGGGGAGCCATTGGAATAATCCGTGTATCCGGTCCAAAAGCAATTGAAATAACGTCACGCATATTTATACCCGCCAAAGGCAAACCATTGACCGAACGAGAACCATATACTCTTACTTTCGGAAAGATTTGTGCTAAAAAGCGGGAGATCAATAATACACTTTCCCGAAAAGCAAGTGAAATCTCGCAAGGAAAAAGTGATACGTCACAAAAAGAAGAATCAATTGCACCTCTTGTAGAAGAAGTAATAGACGAAGTCTTGATTTCCTTGTTCCGCGCCCCCCATTCTTATACTGGTGAAGACAGTACGGAAATCATGTGTCACGGTTCATCCTATATCCTGCAACAAGTAATGCAACTCCTTATCTATAACGGATGCCGTGCTGCCCTACCGGGTGAATACACCCAACGTGCTTTTCTGAACGGAAAAATGGACTTGAGTCAAGCCGAGGCTGTGGCCGATCTAATAGCTTCATCGTCTGCTGCCACTCATCGCTTGGCGATGAGTCAGATGCGCGGAGGATTCAGTAAAGAACTTTCCGGCCTGCGTAACCAATTGCTTCATTTTACTTCGTTGATGGAACTGGAACTGGACTTCAGTGACCATGAAGAACTAGAATTCGCCAATCGTGACGAACTGAGCAGTCTGGCTACCCACATCGAACAAGTAATTGCCCGGCTGGCTCATTCTTTCAACGTAGGAAACGCAATCAAGAATGGTATTCCTGTGGCAATTATCGGAGAAACGAATGCTGGAAAATCCACCTTACTGAATGTGTTGCTGAATGAGGAAAAAGCCATTGTCAGTGATATCCATGGGACTACCCGTGACGTGATAGAAGATACGATCAATTTGCAAGGTATCACCTTCCGATTCATCGATACAGCCGGAATCCGTCAAACAACCGATACGATAGAAAGTCTGGGTATAGAACGTACTTTTCAAAAGATGGACCAAGCACATGTCATTTTATGGATGATAGACTCTACAGAGGCCCAAAGAAGGTTTGAAGAATTAAAGGCTGAAGTTCTTCCACACTGTGAAGGAAAAAAGGTAATTATTTTATTCAATAAGTCAGATCTGCTACTAGCAACACAAAAAGAAGAGTTGTCAGCCATATTTACTGACATGAAAGTAGAAAAACTATTTATCTCAGCAAAAAAAAGGGAAAATATAACGATTCTGGAAAAGAAGTTGGTACAGGCAGCTGCCTTACCGGAAATCAACCAAAACGATATTATCATTACAAATGTACGCCATTTCGAGGCATTAACACGAGCATTGGATTCAATTCATAGAGTACAGGAAGGATTGCAATTGGGATTATCAGGAGATTTGGTGAGTGAGGATTTAAGACAATGTATCTACGAACTAAGTGAGATTGTTGCAGAAGGAGGTATAACCTCGGAAGAGACTTTGCAAAATATATTTCAAAACTTTTGTATCGGCAAATGATGGCTTGGAAACAGCCATAAGCAATCATAACCATTTAGAATAAAGTCGCTGTATTTCAGTGACTTTTCTATTTTAACACTTTCCAGTCCGTATTTGGAGGTAACGGATTTTATCCATATTTTTCTATCATATTTCTACCGTGACGGAAATTCACGGTTAGCCCGAATATCACAGTGACGCATTAGTTGACGTGTGTTGACAGTGGTTTACATGTGTGGACAAAAAGGGAAATTAAAAAACGTAGAAAATGACTCGAAAATATGGAAGTAAAGAGGATTTGTCAATGGTGTGGTAAACCGTTCATCGCACAGAAAACAACAACTTGTTATTGTAGCCCTCAATGCTCGAAGCGAGGTTACAAACATCGTATCAAAGAGCGCAAAATGGAATTGCGCCACATGCAAGAAATGCAGGAGCTGCGCTCCAGTCTGGAGAAGCAGGAGTATTTCACATTCTCTCAGGCTGCCCGATTGATGGGCGTGAGCCGTCAATACATTTATAAGTTAGTCAAAGAGGACAAACTTAGGGCATCCCGAATTAGCGGAAGGATGTCATTGGTCAGACGTGCCGACATAGAACTAATGCTCAAAAGCAAACCATACGAGCGATTAGTAGCTAAAAGTGATTTCGACATCTCCGAATATTACACTGCCGAAGAGATTGCAGAGAAGTACAAGGTCAATGCCAAATGGGTATGGACTTATACACGGCAACACAAAGTGCCAAAGGTGAGGATACGCCAATTCAACTATTACAGCAAGAAGCATATCGATGCCGCCTTTGCCAAATACGAGGTAGATTCCGACCTGACCGAATGGTACACTCCCGAAGAAATTCAGGAAAAGTACGGAATGACACGTGTCGCCATCCGTTCGCAAGTGTATCGAAATAATATCCCATCCAAGAAAGAGCATGGACAGATATATTACTCCAAACTGCATTTCGACCTGTCGAAGACATCGGAACAAGAAAGTAAGGCGGAATACTATACCGTCAAGGAGGCGATGGAGAAATTCAAGTTGTCCCGTGATTCGGTCTATGGTATTCTGCAATTCCATCAGATTAATCGTGAGAAGAACGGAAGGTTCGTCAGATTCCTGAAAGTGGAGTTTGACCGGGTGATGGGTATCCGCAAATAGCCCTATTTATGACTATCCGTAAATTATTTCAAAATTAATCTCTGCTGAAAATCATCTGCATGACTACATGAAAGAGTTTTGCCAGCGAATTAGTAACAATTAAAATATAGTATTATGCATGAGTGCAAAACAGTAACATTGAGGACACGTCCGCTAAAAGGCAGGATGATGTCTTTTTATCTGGATTATTATCCGGGGTATCGAGACAAGGAAACGATGAAAGTTATCCGTCATGAATCGCTTGGTATTTATATCTATGCCAATCCAAGGAACAAACGTGAACAGAATTTCAACGAGGTAATGACCGAGAAAGCCGAAGCTATCCGTTGCCGCCGATTTGAATCTGTCGTCAATGAACGGTATGATTTCTTCGATAAGTACAAACTCAAAGCGGATTTCTTGGAGTACTACCGCAAGCAACTCCGCAAACACGACCAGAAATGGGAGTTCGTCTATCTCCATTTCAGCAACTTCGTGCATGGCAAATGCACCTTTGAGGAGATTGACATCGACCTATGTAACAAATTTCGGGAATACCTGCTGAGTGCCAAGAAACTAAGGCGCAACGGACATATCACACGAAACTCCGCATCGGGATATTGGTCTACTTTCAGGGGATTCTTGAAAATACTCTATCGCAATGGGATGATAAAGACCAATGTCAACGACTTCTTGGAAAAGATTGAGACAGAAGACACGATGAAAGAAGCCTTGTCCGTCGAAGAGTTGTACCTGTTAGCTGAAACGCCGTGTAAAAAGCCCATTGTGAAAATCGCATCGCTATTTTCCTGTATGACCAGCTTACGCATTAGTGATATTCTCGCCCTATGTTGGGAAGACATCGTGGACTATTCTGCCGGCGGGAAATGCGTACACATCATTACGCAAAAGAACAAAGCGGAAGACATCATTCCCATCAGTGAGGAGGCGTTAGGACTGATAGGATACAGTTCGGAGAAGAAAGGTCTGGTATTCAAGGAGCTTATGCGCAGTTGGACACAAGCACCCATGAAAGAGTGGATCCGTTCTGCCGGAATTACCAAGAACATAACATTCCATTCATATCGGAGAACATTCGCAACCCTTCAAGGAGCTGCCGGTACGGACATCCGTACCATACAAAGCATAATGGCGCACAAAAGCATCACCACTACAATGCGTTACATGAAAGTCGTGGACAGCAACAAGCGTGAAGCCAGCAACAAAATCACTTTGATAAGGAAAGACTGACAACGGTTTTTGTTCCCCATTTATACGGATATAGTATGATTTTCAGTCCGAAATCGTACTATATCCGTTATTTTTTATCAATATCGAACGATTTATTATCGCCAATTATAAGTGTCTGGAATACGGCACATAACTTTGTTGCATAATCATTCCAAACACTTACAGTATATGATAAATAAAACTCAAATTCGTACTAAAAGGATAAGTTTCGTTCTTGCGCTGTCGGTAATCGCCTATACAGCGACAGACACTTATCTTTCCGCCTATCACAACATCGATGTCATGAAGATAATGACTCCGGTAATACTCGGACTTGTGGCAACAATTATATTATGCGGTCAGTTACAACGCTCTTTCTATAAATGGATAACAAAGTATTCAATCAATTTGTCTTTTGCCCGGCAATCTCCGATTGTTCTTGGAGCAGCTACTGAGACAAAAGCCGATTGTACAAATGAAATTCAAGTTCTTGAGGAGCCATCAGCCTTAGACAATTACGATGCGATATTGGAGAACGTCAAAAAGAAGGAGGCCGAAAGACAAGTGAAAATAATGGATGCCATTCGGGAATATGTGACAATCAAAGCTGCCCCTTACCTCTCTAAAGAAGCTATCGCCACACTGATTGCTAATATAGAATATATGGCTTGCAACCAATCTGACTTATATAAGCCGATTCGCTCCAATATAGACAATCCGCTGAGGTCGCCGGGACTTCGCCATCTGGCGTGGAATGTCGGAGAACGCTTGAATGTGCCTTTGGTAAAAAGAGCGGAATTCATAAAGGCTTCGTTTCCACATGAACTCGTAAATGCCACCACAGAATACCTCAGGCTTAATTTACGAGACACTGTTACAAGCCAAATTTCTATTGATGTACGACAAGGGAGATTTTCGTTTCCATCTGGATACAGACTATGATGACTCACAATAAAAAACGTATGCAGACGAAATAATTAATCTGGTCTGTATTGTTCTGCAAGATTTCATTGAGTTGGTTCGCAGCATGTTGAACGATTAAAAGAGTTTTAATATGGAAAAAGACCAACTGACTTTCAATGACCTGCCGACTGTGGTAGGAGAACTGTGCGACCGAATCGCAAGTATGGAAAATCTTCTGACGGAGAAACTTTCCCGGCAGAACGAAGTCAAAGAGAATACGCACGTTCCGATGACCGTGCAGGAGGCTTGCGCTTATCTGAAAATGCCGTTATCGACCTTTTATTACAAGGTTAAGAAGGATGACATTCCGGTTATAAAGCAAGGCAAGCATCTCTACATCTATCGGGATGAATTGGACAAATGGCTGGAATCTTCACGAAAAACTCCGGCTCCGCAAAGCTTCGAGGATGAGAATGAAGCCATGCTCGCTTCCCATCGCCGTAAGCCGAACCCTAAAAACTGGTAGGCTATGGAAAAGACGAATATCAATGCGCCAGCTGCTGAGGAACTGGCAATATGCATGGAGGAGTCTGCCGTGAGCGTAACAAGTGCATACGGACACTCACCTGTGGTGCTAATGGTAGATGATGCAACAATCGGAACATTGGGCAACTTCAGTGCTTCCATCGGGAAGGCTAAAAGCAAGAAAACGTTCAATGTCTCGGCCATTGTCGCATCGGCATTAACCAACGGCACAATTCTTCATTACCGGTCTATATTCCCCAAGGACAAACGGAAAGTATTATACGTTGACACGGAGCAAGGACGGTATCATTGTCAGAACGTGTTAAAGCGCATTTTGCGTTTGGCGGACTTATCGGAAGACAAAGAACCGGAAAATCTGGTTATGTTGGCTTTGCGTAAGTATTCACCTAAAATGCGCTTGGCAATAGTCGAATATGCAATCGGCACAATTCCCGATTTGGGATTGGTGGTCATAGATGGTATTCGGGATTTCCTTTATGATATCAATTCGCCCGGCGAATCCACCGATATTATTTCAAAACTCATGCAGTGGACGGATGACAGGCAAATTCATATCCATACCATCCTTCACCAGAACAAGAATGATGAAAATGCACGTGGACACATCGGCACGGAACTCAACAACAAAGCGGAAACCATCATGCAGGTCGAAGTGGACAAAGACGATAAATCCATAAGCGTGGTTGAAGCTGTGCATATCCGTGACCGGGAATTTGAACCCTTCGCTTTTCGCATCAACGAAGATGCCTTACCTGAATTGGTAGATTCCTACTTGCCCAAAGCGAAAGTTGTCGGCCGACCAGCCAAAGAACCGTTCGATCCGTACAAGGAAATTTCGGAGAGTGTACATCGGGCTGCGTTGGATGCCATTTTTGCCGATGGCAATATCGGCAGTTATGACGACTATCTGGAGCGGCTGAAAAAAGGATATGGAATGCTAGGCGTAAAGCTCGGTCATAACAAGGCAGTCAAAGTCGCCACCTTTCTGGGCAACAAACGGATGGTGATAAAGGACGGCAAGGAATATCATTTCAACCCGGACTATCATTATTGAGATTGGCTTTACTTTATTGTCGGGGCGTATATATAGGAATAAAGCAAAGTAGGCAGGAGTACAGCATGAAGTATTCATTCTCTCCCCTCTTTTAGAATTACTGTTTTCATCCGTCTGCCGCTTCTATGTGTACACCCGAAATGGCTTGTCAGGCAGCAACAACAGGTATCTGTTGCAAGATATGCCAAGGTATAACCTCACTGCGTTGTGGTTGTACATTGGCGCTCTTGCCTGCTCAGATACTTCGCCGGTGCGATACTCGCAAGCTCGCACCTATTCACTATTATAAAAACGATTCACATGAAAGAAGATATTGAAAATTCATCGACAACCACCAGTGAGACAAGAAGCGTCTTCATCGGAGCGAAAGTCACTCCCAGTCAAAAGGAGTATATAAAATCACAAGCTGCACAATGCGGTATGACGGTAAGCGATTACTTGCTTGCCCGTGCATACAATTATCACCCCAAAGCAAGGCTTACAAAAGAGGAAGCTATGCTGTTGCAAAATCTGGACGATTGCCGGTCTGACCTTGTAAAATACACTTCCGCACTTCACGGGATGTCCACAAAACAGCGTGTGGCAATGTTCAATCAGATTCCGTTCATGGTCGGCTGGCTCAAAGAACTTGGCAATGTAGCCGAAAGCGTCTGCCTGTTCCTGAATGCCGTAAAAGAACAGAATAAGATTCCGTCCAACGATAAATCCGAAGAAATATGATTGCAAAAGCGAAAGCAATATCGCACGGCATAAACGCCATCCGTTACATTACCGGCGAATCGCAGAACAAAAAGCACCCGGAGAAAATCCATCGGATATTGGACAATCTGCTGCCATCGCAACCGGACACGATGGGGATATGGAACTCCATGCAACTGACCTTATCACGCTTCCGACCGATAAAAAACTCAGTTATCAGAATTGAACTAAGTCCATCCGCTGAACACACCAGATTCTTTAACGTCGAAGACTGGCAAAAGCTCTGGCAGGATTTCGTTGCGGAGTTTGACAAACAATTGATTATTGGCAAGGATGGAAAAGTCCGCTCTTGTCCGACTCATTTGGCTAACAGCAAATACACGGTTTGGTTGCATACGGAATCCGAAGGCGGTGTTCCACATCTTCATGCTGCGGTTTGCCGTATGGATGAAGATGGTAACATCAACAACGATCATAACATTCATCTTCGTGCGCAACATGCAGCCGAACGAGTGGCAAAGAAACGAGGCTGGACAACGGCAGCGCAAGTCAGAAATTCCAATATTCACCAAGTGAACCGTGACTGCATGGATGCGCTGAAATCAATGCAATCGTGGTCATGGGAAGCGTACAAAAATACTCTTGTTAGGAAAGGTTATGCTGTACATGAAAGAAAAGATGGAAACGGTATTCTCCGAGGCTATGCACTTGTGAATGGGAACACCAAATACAAAGCATCTGAATTAGGAGTCGGCAGGAACCTAATGATCTCAAAACTGCCTAAAACATGGGAGAAACTGCATCATAAGCCGCAAGTTTGCGCTTCGAGCAATCAGTCTAAGGAAACTCGAACAGAGCAAACTCCTAAACCTCCGGTATCCGCTAATTATACCCAATATGATACATACCGTTCGGGAACGGTTTCTTATACACTTAATCATGAAAATCAGAATCTCCATTTCTATATTCCTGAAAAAGTGCTTGATTGTTTCAACGACGAATTTGATTATAGACATACCGCCAACAGTCGGGAACTTACCGATATGGCAGTAGCTATTTTTGTCGGACTACTTGAAACGCCCAATGTTGCAACCGGAGGCGGTGGTGGAGGTGGAGGTTCGCAAAGCGATTTGCCGTGGAGAGATAAAGACGAAGACGATTTGCAATGGGCTCGCAGATGCGCCCGTGCTGCCAGCCGCCTATTGGGAAAGAAACCGAAAACCGGATTAAAACGATAAGCGCATGAAGAAGAAATTTGATTTTTCCGCAGAAATGAATGAAGCGGAACCCATAAAATCCAATCCCAAGAATGAATATCTGGAGGGAGAAAATCGGCTGCTCGCTCTGAATATAAAAGAACTTGCCAGCCTGAACGACAATGTGCATGAGATGAGTGTAAATCTGGAAAATTCACTCAAATTTCTACAAGAATATAGATTGACTATAGCCAAAGATACGCAGGAACAAGCCGAAAAATTCGGGCAGACAGTCCTGGCTAAGTTCCTTCAACAGATTCAAGACAAATGTAATGAAACAGAACAGAAAATCCGCAAGGCGAACAGATATATTTCAATGCCTTATACAGCGTTCTATATCTTGATTATCATATTGGTAGCACTATCTTCTTTTTTCGTTAGCATAATTGTAGCAAATACTGAAATATTACATTCAAGGTTGATTTGGAAAGCTGTTGCCTATTGTACCCTTATTCCTGTTATAGGAATTGCCATGCGATAGCCGTGCCGAAAATCCTAGATAAGTAAAATGGAAGAGTCTCAACCGAATAAGCTATCATCGGTTGAGACTATACTTGGGGTATCATCGTTAATTATTCAAAACTACACTCACCAGTAAAATGTTATTTGCCAAGCGACTTCAACATCTTGGCGATGCAACGCTTTTTCTGTTCCATATTAGGATGGACATAGAGATTGAGCGTGGTGCTAATATTTGAATGCCCCAGCAATACACTGACTGTTTTATAGTCACAATTGCTTTCTATACAGCGTGTAGCAAAGCTATGGCGCAGCCCATGAAATTTCAATTTGGGAATACCTAGTTGCTCCATCAACCGTTTGTAATAATTACGGTATGTGCGTGGTTCTGTGGGCGATGGTTCATTAGTGAGTATGTAGTAATCTGCATTTACCACCTTTTTCAGAGGTTTTACCAAAGCAAGCAATTCCTTGCTCATTGGAATTTCACGGCAGGAGTTTTTGGTCTTAGGCGTATTGATAACCAATTCGGTATATCTCTTTTCTCCCTCTATTATATAGATACGCTCTATGGTACGCTGAACGCTGATAGTTCCGTTATCTATATCAATGTCACTCCAACGCAGGGCGCAAACTTCGCCAATACGAAGCCCTGTACTTAGACTTATGTAGATGCCCAAATTACGGAATGTGAAATTTTGGCGAATGTAATCCAATATTTTCTTGTGGTGGGTGACAGTCAACACCTCCAGCTCCTTGTTCTTTTCGGTTGTAGGATATTTTATGTCCCATTCTGAATAGTTCATCCATTCGTGTTTTACTCCGAACTTCATCACCATTTTAAGCACAATAAGAATATCCTTTACCGATTTTACACTCATGCCTCCATTGAGCTTTTGTAGCACAAATGCTTGTACCGCTTTCTCGCTTAACGCATCATTCTCACCAAAATATGGTAAAAGATGGTTCTCTAAAATCAACATATAGGCAGCAAATGTTGATTGCTTCACATACGGACGCTTGTCTTCTCGCCAAGCCGTCGCAATTTCTCTAATTGGTTTCTTTGTCATAATTACTTTTTTAGGATTTCTTATAATTAGAGAAAAATAGTTGGTAAATTTTCGATTGAGCGAGAGAAGAGCAATTTTGCTTGCTCTTCCGAAAGTTTGAGATAAAAGAATCAAAGAACCTTAATGTTCCAAATCTGAGATTCCCAGAGTTTACAGGGGAGTGGAAGAAAATAAAAGTTTCAGAACTCTTGGATTTCTATTCTACCAATTCTCTGTCATGGGAACAATTAGACTATAGTAACGGTAAAATCAAGAATTTGCATTATGGTTTAATTCATAAAGGAGTGCCTACCATGGTAGATGTCGCTTGTGATGCTCTTCCGTATATCAAAGAGGAATCTATGCCCAAATCATTTACCATATTCAAAGAAGGAGATGTAACATTTGCAGACGCTTCTGAGGATACAAACGATGTGGCTAAAGCTATTGAAGTAATTAATTGTGATAACCAGCAAATTGTTTCTGGCTTACACACAATACATGGACGTGATAATTCAGAGCAGACTGTTATTGGCTATAAAGGTTATGCTTTTGCTTCTGATTCATTCCACAAGCAGATTAGAAGAATTGCTCAAGGCACAAAGGTGTTTTCTATAAGTACTCGTAATTTTGATGAAGTATATATCGGAATCCCTTCAAAAGAAGAACAAACCAAAATTGCAAAATTGTTAATAGCCATAGATAAGCGGATTGCTACCCAAAACAAAATCATTGAGGATTTGAAAAAACTAAAGTCTGCGATTAGTAAACATTTGTTTACACGAAACGATTTACTAGAAACTACAATATGTTTGTCAGATATTGCGACATTGAAAAATGGTTACGTATTCCAAAGTAGTAAGTACAATACACTAGGAAAATGGAGAATTCTTACAATCTCAAATGTGTCTGGCGAGCGATATATAAACGACAAAGATTGCAATTGCATAATCAACTTGCCGAACGATATACAAGACCACCAAGTATTAAAAGAAGGAAATATTTTAATATCTCTTACGGGTAATGTTGGACGTGTTTCTCTTTGTAAGGATGGGGACTATTTGCTCAACCAACGAGTTGGTTTATTACAACTTGCGAAAAATGTAAATCAAGAGTTTCTATATCAAATTTTATCTTCACGAAGATTTGAGAATAGTATGATAGCTTGTGGCCAAGGTGCTGCACAAATGAATATTGGCAAAGAGGATGTAGAAAGCTATGTATTACCGTATTCTTCAAATGTCAATAACATTCTTTTGGTCGCAAAAATATTATATTCATACGATGAGTGCATCATTAATGAGCAGCGAAGGCTAACCTTACTAACCATGCAGAAGCAATATCTTCTTACCCAAATGTTCATATAAACATCTGGGACAAAAGATAATTCTTTTGTCTATTGAACTGTTCAAGTACTGATAATTCATTGTCGATTTTCGCATCAATGCTTTGCAATGTTGACGCAATTTCCATATTGCAACTATGTCCATAAGTTGGAATCATTATTCCGCGAACAATATCAGCGTTGATATTGCTTTGTGTACCAGTTTCAAGATACTTGTGGATGTGGCGATACTTAAAGTATGACAAGTAGTAGTACAGATAATCTAATAAATCTTTGTCTTTGAGCTGCATCGCAAACATTGCCTGGCTTGTAGTAATAGGTATTTCATTTATAGTTACCAAGCCAACTGATGCGTACATTGACATTATTAAACTATACTTTGGAACTACCCATGCCGAAGAGTTTTCTAATCCACTTTGGCTCAAATGATTTTCTGTGTATCGGACATACTTACCTTGTTTTGTTATATCATTAATACTCAAGAATGGTATTTCTCCATTATAGTATTCTTTATTTGTGGAAGTCGGAGTACCACCAGCCTTGCCTTTTGAGTACAAAGTGTCTAATCTATTCCATCCATTAGGCTTTTGAGTAAATACCTGTTTACTAATCGCAGACATTACCGCACTACAATCCTTAATTAAAGGGCTTGCAGTTGCGCTAACAACCAAAGGAAAGCCTAACATTGCAATTTCTCAGCGTTTAGAGTGTCATAGCTCAACACTTCAAGAGAGTGAAGTGTTGTCGAATGGATTGTATAAAGTATTTGGAGCAAATGGCTTGGTTGGCTATATCAATACGGCGCAAATGAACGGTGATGCGATACTGGTAATCAAGGATGGTTCGGGTGTTGGTACAGTTTCCTACGCACAAGGCAAGTTTTCGGTAATTGGCACACTTAACTATCTTACAGCCATAGGTAATATTGATTTGCGGTATCTGTACTTTGCGCTGTCAGTGTTCAACTTTCAACCGTATAAAACTGGTATGGCGATACCACATATCTACTTCAAAGATTATGGTAAAGCGAAAATATATTGCCCTTCGATTACCGAACAAAAGAGTGTCGCAAATGTGCTTGACAAATTGGAGAGCAAACTCTTTGTTGAGCAAGGACTTCTTGCGTCATTCAATCAACAAAAACAGTATTTATTAGGACAGATGTTTATATGAACATCTGCCTCAATAGATACTGTTTTAGGTCTAAAATTCTTTCAAGCAAGGCTTCTTCAATGTCAAGTTTTGTTGTGTATCCTTGTATAGCAGCAACAATCTTGCCTTGTTCTTCTATGCTTGGAAGTTCAACAACCACATTTGCGATTTCATTATAATGTAGATGAATAATGGTTGTTCCTTTGGCATACTTAGACAAACGCTTGTTGGCAATATAATTGAAATAGTAGCTTAGGTAGACTGGATTATATTCTTGCGAGATTTTAATGGCAAACATATCACCTCCCAAGATTATATCTTTTTCCATCAAAGCCGATGGCGCAATTAGAGAAAGGGCATCAACGGTAGTTGATGCTGGAAACAATAAATCCCGTCCTCTGCTTAATGTTGACAAGCCCTTTTCAATATGTGTCCTACTCTTTACCTCATCTACAACACAACCATATATCGTGAATAGTTCGCCATAAAAGATACACGGATTCCCATTTGCCGTAAGTTGTTCTTTTGACATAGACATAGTTGAATATGCTTCTCCCAAATCACGGATTTTGGCTTTAATAGTATGAGGGTTCGTGGAATAATGAGTAACCACAAGCCCTTTAATTAAGGATTGTAGCTTGTCAATGATTTTGTTTTGGGTTGCTATACGATCATCAAGCAACGATAGTAATTTGGCGATTTTTTGTTGTTCTTGCAAACAAGGGTTATAGGTGGAAATTGCTTTTAGGTGTTCGCCATAAAGGTGAACAACGGAAACACCTTGTGCCACTTTTGCAATATCGTATTTACGTTTACCATTCAATTGGTAGCTCATAAAAGCTCCATCATACTGATATAAACTAATGATATTCAAATCACCACCTAACAGAATATTGTCAAAAGGAACACAACGAGCTGTCGCTATATCTACCGCAGTTTCACCAGAGCAAGGAATAATTACATCATTTGCCTTGCTCCTTTTAAGTTTTGAATTATCAATATTTTGTCCTGCTACTAATCTCTTTAATAATCTCTGATTTATACTTGGTATATAATTCGCCGTACAAAATACACAGTTCACCATCATTAGATACTTGTTCTTTCGATATACCTATTCCTTTTGACAGAGTAGCTATTTCGTCCAATCGTTCCACCTTCCACTCCCCTGTAAACTCCGGGAATCTCAGATTTGGAACATTGAGGATTTTATTTTCGTTATTATTTGCCATAATCGTTATTCTTTATCAGGGTTAATGTCAAACGGCAACAATTTGTCACCATTATTAAACCGGTCGAAATCAGAGATAAAAGAACGGTCTTGAATCACGTTATATTTTTCGTACTCACCATACGCCTTCTCTCGTGCAGCTTCTTGTGAAACCTTACCGGCAGTATCTTGTGCCTTATAGTCCATAGTGCCAAGAAACTGTTCAAGTCGTTGTTTCCAGTCTTCCATCGTTGTGATGATGTGACGTTGGGCACGAAGCTCTGCAAATTCAAGAAATGCATTAGTTACACCATTGAGTTCGGAAACCTCTTTGTCTGACAAGTAGTTCTTTGCCACAATCGTATCGGACTTTTGTACTCTGCCATCAGGTGCCTTCTTCCAAGTGGTCAATCCCATGTGTGGCATTTCAGAGTCGGCACGCTCATATACTATTTCGGCAGCGGTACGATGAGTTACAGCCAAGTGCATTATATTTTGCACCATTTTGAAGAACAATTTGGTAGAATCCGATTTCGGGTCATAGTCGGCACTGCATTCCGCATAGATGTCTGTTATCTTCTGGTAGTAGCGGCGTTCCGATGTGCGTATCTCACGAATACGCTCCAGCAAGTCATCAAAATAATCTTTGCCAAAGTGCTTTCCCTGTTTTAGACGTTCATCATCAAGTGCATACCCCTTAATGACAAATTCCTTCAAGACAGACGTAGCCCAAATACGGAACTGAGTGGCCTGATAGCTATTGACACGATAACCTACCGCTATGATAGCATCCAAATTATAGAACAATGGAGTACGTTCCACATCACGTCCTCCCTCTGATTGAACTATCCCAATTTTTCGGATAGTTGCCTCTTTGGTAAGTTCGCCAGACTCGTAAATCTGCCCAAGATGATAGTTGATCGTCCGTACATCCACCCCGAACAAGTCCGCCATGCGCTTTTGCGACATCCAAAATGTTTCACTATTGAATATTACCTCTACTCGAACTTCACCTTGTGCGGTTTTATAGAGTAACAAATTGGAACTAAACGAATTTAGCACCAATTCGTTGGTAGATATGGTTTGAGAAAAATAATCTCTTGCCTGTTGTACCAATACTTTTTTTGCATCGGCATTTTCAGCAATAATCATACACGCCATACGTGACAAGCGGAAGATACCGACTTTACGGAACGAACCGCTCCCTATCTTTACCATGTCAACCGCTTGGTTGAAATGCTCGTCAATCTTCATCCCTTTTATGCCTGCAACTTTGATTGCCTTATCTATGACTTTTTGGAATTTCCAATAAGCCGAATATCCCATAGCAGCGCATAGGTCACGTGAACTCCAATATTCATTCTCGTTCTCATCGTGACGACGGATATTGTCGAATGAAGGACGCATTTCAGGTATGTTGTCTATCTCTGCCATAACACTACTATTCAACTAGTCCCAATTCTTTCAGATAGCCTTCAATCTCTTTATCAAGGTCAGCACGTTTAGCTTCGAGTTCTTTAATCTCTGCCATTACCGCCTTGATGTCAATTGGTTCTTCTTCCTCAAAGGTATCGACATAACGAGGGATATTCAGATTATAGTCATTGTCTGCTATCTCTTGCAGTGTGGCAAGATGACTGTACTTCTCTATTTCCTTACGGTCACGATAGGTTTCTACAATCTTATCGATATGCTCTTTACGCAGTTTATTTTGAGTCTTGACTTTCTCAAACTCCTTGCTTGCATCTATGAAAAGGATATTATCATCTTCCTTACGGCATTTCTTCATCACAAGGATACAAGTCGGAATACTTGTACCATAGAATATATTAGCCGGTAAACCGATAATGGCATCGATATAGTTTTTCTTTTCTATCAGGAAACGGCGTATTACCCCTTCTGCATTACCACGGAACAAAACACCATGTGGAGCGACACAAGCCATCGTACCACCTTCGTTCAAGTGATAAATCATGTGCAGAATAAAAGCATAATCTGCTGTCTTCTTTGGCGCAAGTCGCCCTGCTTTGCTGAAACGGTCATCGGTATTGAATTTGTCGGCAGCGTCCATTCGGCAGAGAATGGAGGATTTGCAACTACCGCATCAAACTGAGTGTCGCCAAAGGCATCCCATTCAAGCGTATCTCCGTTTTCAATCTTGAAGTTACTGAATCTGATACCGTGAAGCAACATATTCATTCGGGCAAGGTTGTAGGTCGTCGGGTTCTTTTCCTGTCCGTAAATATCAACCGCATTCCCGATGCTTGCAGCACGAAGAAGCAACGAGCCACTGCCGCAAGTCGGGTCATAGACATTGCGCAATCGCTGGCGTCCGATGGAAACAATTTCTGCCAAGATACGGCTGACTTCCTGCGGAGTATAGAACTCTCCGGCTTTCTTTCCGGCTCCTGCCGCAAATTGCGAAATCATATATTCGTAAGCATCGCCCAAGATGTCGATTTCCTGTGATGCCTCTACGCCAAAGTCTATATCATCCAATGCAAGTAGCACATTGCTTACGAGTGTGTTTTTGTCATCGGCTGTTTTACCAAGTTTCGGCGAGGCTAAATCAATATCAGAAAACAATCCGCCAAAATCTTCTTCGCTGTCCTGTCCAAGAGTGCTGTCTTCGATACGCTTCAATGAACGTTCAAGTATAGGTAAAATGTTCTCTTTCCGCTTGATGGCCTCTATTACGGACGAAAACAAGAATTTCGGTTCAATGAAGTAACCTATATTTTCCAAGCATTGGTTCTTTGCTTCCTCTTGTAACTCGACCGCATCGGTATCATCCATTTCCCACAATTCCTTAAAGGTTATTTCATCATCCACCAAGGCATTGTTGGCATACTTCTCTATTTTCTCCGACAAGTATTTATAGAAAATGAAACCTAATGTAAAATACATAAAGTCGCTTGCCGACATATTGCCTCGCAAACGGTTTGCGACCTCCCAAAGCTGGTCACGGAGCTTTTGTTGCAGTTCTTCGCTCATAATATCTTATTCCTTATTTTTATTTATTGTTTGACGCAATAGATTAAAAACATAATCCATTTCTGTATCGCCTTTCAATGGAAAACGAACCTCGTAAGCTCCATTTCCCCAATGCCCAACTTTTGACACATCACGAGTAATACATTCAGGGTCTTTGAGTGTTCCTTTCTTCGCATTGAGAAACAGTCTTATACCCTTATTTTGCATAACTATATCACAAAACACCTTACTTCCAATTTTGAAACCTATAGTTTTCTTCTTGGGATATATTGTAATATCTTCTCCAACTGATAGTAAAAACTCTTTGATTTCCGCATATATGTTCAGGAGATTATCTTCTATATTCGCTAAATGATCCTGTTCGCTATACACTTTAATCTCTTTACTTACCGTAGTTATTGTCTCACTATTAGAGACTGTTTTAATACTTTCTTTGCTTGAACGATTTACTATCTGCTCAAAAGAAAGTGTATCATTTGTAAAGCGCTTGATTTCCCATAGTTCTATAGGCAAATCCTTGAAATTGATAGCCTCTTTTTGATAAGCTGTAAAATTAGGAGAAACAAACAACACCTTTGATTGAGACCAATCCACATCATTCCGTTTGAGAGTACCTGACTTAGACTCGTTGTACTCTAAAATGAATTCTGCCTTGTTATTTAGCATCAGAGACAGATAAGCATAACCTTGGTCTATTACACTAAAATTCTTATCTCTTTTATATTCTATTATTACAAAAGACTTTTTATCCGAATCAAAAGCTAAAGAGTCTATCCGGAAAGAGCCAATAGAGAATTCAGTCTTGATAAAATCAAGTCCAAGCAATGTCTGAAGATTCTTTTCAACTATGTTTTGAATTTCTTTCTCTAGCTTAAATGGCTTCTCCTTTATAAGCGTCAGTTGATCAGTATATATTTTATATGTTGACATCTTTATTCCCAATTAAACGTTCTTATTATATTACGCAATCTTTCCATTATTCTCGTTAACGCCTTTCTGGTTTTTATAAGACCTAGATGCTTTTCTTTCAATGCCTTTTGTATGATTTCCGGCTGCTCTTTTTGCAGGTAATCATATTCTTTAAGGAAGTGATTCAGTACTGATGGCGATATCTCCTCTTCCTCAGCCAATGAATTAACAGCATTTTCTCTCTCAACGGCAATATAGCGGTTCAACCGTTCTTCCAAATCGCTTGTCCCGTCGACCTTGCCTCGCTGCATCATGAAGTTCTCCTTATCGTCATCCACATTCTTTTGAATGAAACCATCGATAAGTTTGGCTTTGCTACGCATCTCGGCATCTTTAATCATCGTGTCAATGATATTCTGACGGCGTTCTGCGTAATCGGCACTATATGGGTCAAGTTCCGCAATGAGTTCAAGGATATACGCCACATTGATAATGTCGCTATGCAAAAGTTCAAGACAGAAATCTATATCTTCCAGCCCTTGATTATTTCCATATGGGACAGGATCTTCCGCTACGACTGATGGAGTTGCAGGCGGTTCTATAAACCCGACCGTAATATCAAGATACTTACTCTTATAGTCGTTGAATTGCTGTTCAGTCACACCGAGGTCTTCCGCCTCCTCGCTATAATCTTCGTATATCTGGATTTCCGCATGTTTACGAATAATATCACGAAATGCAAGCACAAAATTCTTCTTGTCATTTTCGCTTTGCAGAAAATCTATACTGCCGGGTGTAGGATATTTTTTCAGGAACTCTGTTGCCAAGCATTTATATTCCTTTTTTACATCCTCAAACGGAGGGCGTACTATATCTTCTGGATTGTCCGAGTTGCTGAATAACTTGATTGCCGTATCAACATTGTTTTTCAAATCACGGAAGCAAACGATTTTACCGAAACGTTTCTTCTCGTTCAACACACGGTTTGTCCGGCTGAATGCCTGCAACAAACCGTGATATTCCATGTTCTTGTCAACATAGAGCGTATTAAGTTTCTTGCTGTCGAAACCGGTAAGGAACATTCCGACAACAAGGCAAAGATCAAGCGGCTTCAGATCAGCTCGCTTCTTTTTCATGCGCAGATTGATGTCATCATAATAGGCACGGAAATTTTCTGTAGTAAAGGCAGTGCCGAACATATTGTTATAATCGTCCATAATGGCTTGCAGTTCATCCGCCTCACCCACGCTCTCTTTTTCATACTGCCCTGTACCCATGCCAGTCTGTTCATCATCCTGACTATTGTTAGCAGCGTAAGTAAACACAGCACCAATACGGATTTTCGGATTCAACGATTTGAATATCTTGTAATAGCGTATAAGCATCGGCACAGATTGCACTGCAAACAAGGCATCAAACTCTCCGTCGAATGTGGATTTGTTGAAATTGTTAAGGATAAACTTGGCGATTTCCTCCATACGAGTTTGATTGTCGTTGTCAACAACTTCGTTCCCATGATAATACTCCACAAGGAACCCAAGCACGTTTTCATCGGCTATAGCATCCTTAATAAGATATTTATGAAGACAATTTCCGAATATCTCTTTAGTGGTATGCCCATCTACTGCATTTTCAGTAAAGATAGGTGTTCCCGTGAAGCCAAAGATTTGAGCATTGTCAAAGAACTTCATAATCTTCTTATGACTATCCCCAAAGTGGCTGCGGTGGCACTCGTCAAATATCATCACGATACGTGAGTGGCGAATAGTTTCAATCTTGTTGCTATACCACGTCTTGCTGACTGCAGCATTGAGTTTCTGAATGGTAGTGATGATAATCTTGGAATTGCTTTGAAGCCGTTTCACAAGTTCATCCGTATTATCAGTACTATCCACCGCACCCGGCTCAAACGCTTCATATTCCGATTGCGTTTGAGTATCAAGGTCGTGTCGGTCAACAACAAACATAACCTTATCCACATCGTTCAATTCCGATACAAGTTGTGCAGCCTTGAACGAAGTCAATGTCTTTCCGGCTCCTGTTGTATGCCATATATAGCCGTTATCGTTGGAGTTCTGCACACGATCTAGAATTTTTTCTACGGCATAGAACTGATAAGGACGAAGCACCATCAAGCACTTGTCGCCCTCATGCAACACGATATATTTCCCTATGATTTTGCCAAGCGTACATTTTTCCAAAAAGAATACGGCAAACTTATCCAACTCATTGAACGGATGATTGGCGGCATCCGTCCAATTAAATGTAAACTTATAACCGCTATTGGGATTATTGGCAAAATAACGGGTATTTACACCATTTGAGATAACAAACAACTGAATATAGTCAAACAATCCATGAAACGAGGTCTTATGATAACGTTGTATCTGATTGTAAGCCTGTTTGAGTTCTACTCCCCTGCGCTTTAATTCTATCTGAACCAATGGCAAACCATTGATAAGTATAGTCACATCATAGCGGCATTTTTTCCGTCCTTCAACAGTAATCTGATTTGAGACCTGAAACTCGTTCTGACACCACTGGGTACGATTGAGAAATTCCACCCAAATCCTCTGTCCGTTTGTGGTATCAAGCGGATAGAGGTCACGAAGTTTCTTGGCCTTTTCAAAACGAGTTCCACCTTCGAGATAAATCAATATCTTCTCAAACTCTTCATCCGTAAATGAAGTACGACCAACCTCTGCCAATTGTTTCTTGTTATGAATCTCCAACTGACGTTTGAAATTGGCATAAAGATTATCCTCTTCGACAATTTGGACATACTCGTAGTCCATTTGTCGAAGTGTGGCTATCAATCCGGCTTCTAATGCCGCTTCGCTTTGTGTTGACATATTCTTGCCCTGCTATAGTGTTATTACCTATTTATTCCAGCTTGTAATATTTTGATGCCTAATGCATTTTCTATTTTGCACAAAGTTTCCAATGACAAATTCTCTCGGCCTTTCAACACTTTAGAAACATACTGCTGGGTGCAGTTCATTTTCTCAGCCAGCACTCGTTGTGTCATGCCAAGTTCTCCCATTCGGTTCGACATAGTTGCGGCTATAGCCTGCGAATGGCAAACCCAATTTTCGCCTTTGCATTCCACTGTTTCCTCTTTTATTTCCAACGCGGTGTCTATCTTTTCTTTAGCCATTGTATGCATCAAAAAAATACCTTTGCCTTATTTTGTAGGCAAAGGTACTATAAATAATTGAGATGACACAACTTTCAGGTTGTTGACCAGTTCTTTTTGTGGCAAAGAATATTCCTATTTAATTACTGTTACTCTTAAATCATATCTACGGCTACCCGCATCAAGATCAACATCATACTCTTTTAATCCTTTTTCAACTGCAATCCGATGCAATTCTTGCTTATCCTTTTGTGATATATCTGGACCATAATAGATTGCTTTCAAGCATCCAACATCCGGAATTGCAACATAATCATTCTCATCTTCTAAGTTATAATAAAGCATTCTCCATTCATGTTCGTGCTCGTATTCTTTTCTGTCCTTATAAAGATAAGCTCGATACCAATATAATTGATTAACAGATATCATAGACGACAAAAAGTTCAACCAATTTTTATCTCCAATCTGCTTGAAATATTCGTAAGTATGAATATTGCCCTCATCCAATGTAACGTCCGGTCTTAAATCTGTATAAATCACAGGAAAGAGATTAACATTCATTCCCAATGAATTATATTTAAAAATGCACTGCCTGAGATCATATTCTAATGCAAACCCCTTATATCCATCTGCATATCTATCCCACATATACTTAGACTGCACACTTTCTGTAAAACAGGCAATTTTTGCACTATTTCGTGGATTTCTAAAACGCGATTCTTGTTTTTTTATGGCAACCCCTATATTATTGCAAAAATCAACATAATCATCTGTCAATATTTTATCTATAATTTGTTCATCCGTATATCCGCACTCTCTATAATAACATATTTTCGTTGCTTTTTCCGTCCTTATTTCAGGGGATTTCTGTGTTATATGCGACAATGTTATGCGCAATGCATCTTTCAATGCATTTTTTAGATCTTTGTGAATCTTATCTTGATCTATATATAAATACGAATCATATTTATCTGGAAACATTCCCGCATGGCATAATGAAATAGTTTTAGATTTAAATGATTCAATTGTATAGCCCTTATCGTCTATTCTACGATACCTAAAAAGTTTTTCCGGTATATTGGGAAGTACTAACTTATAAATATTACTCCATACGTCAGAAGTCGCAGTTTTATCTATATTGAAAGGGATATAAGATTGTTCTATAATCTCTTGGAATTGTTTTCTAAAATCCAACATCAGCAAATCATGAATTTGTTATTTCTTTATTTCATTAACTCAACAACATCTTCCGGCAACATCGCATTCCCAATATCATCTTTCGGAGTATTCTTAAGAAACAGCATCGGAACGATAGTGTAGTTCTTGGCAAACGGCAGCAGATTGGCTTTGCGGAGAAGTTCGGCTGTTAGCAGTTTGCCATTCTCTTGGGTTGTCCATTTACATTCCCCAACCAGCAGATACTTTTTATCAAGCGATTCTGCCATTACATCAAATTCGACTTGTTCAGGCTTCTTATCCTCATTGAGAACAGAACCCCACCAGCGTTTTGCCTTGCCATAAACTACTCTACCCACAAGATTTCCTGTGACAGCATCCCGACACAATTTTTCCCATTGCATACTCACATATTCCGAGAAATGGGCATTCAAAGCCTGTTCAATGGGCAAGCAACGACCAAGTTCAATAAACGAGCGATTCGGAACAACAAACTGGTAATAGAATGCCATAAACGGATCGGCGATCTTATAAAGGCTCTTTTTCGCATTCTTTTCTTCAATCCCGAACGGAACATCTTTTTCCAAGAATCCGAGATCGATAAGTTTCTTTAATGGTCGTGACAGATTTGTTGCCGGTTCATTGCATCGTGCAGCAATCTCGGAAAGCCGATTTGCACCAGTACCGATATAAGACATTATTGTCGAAGTCTTGACAATATCCTTAACATCATCTTGAAACAGTTTTATAGGTTCTTCGTAAAGAGTGCCATTTACTGAAAGGATGTTATGCCACAATGCATCATCAAGCGAATTTCTGTTTTCCCTTAGTTCCCAATAACGTGGCACACCTCCCCATACGGCATACTCTTCAATAGCGTTCATCGCATCAAGACTCAAAGCCTCCTGAATATACGGCAAACGTATCGGTGCAAGCCTCATTATCTCATCAGCACGACCATAAAGAGGTGCTGTAGAATCAAGAAACAACCCATACATCATGTTTTGTGACGAGCCACAAAGCACAAGATTATACTTCAGTTGTTTCTCGTCCACCAGTTTCTGCAAAACAGACGGCAGTTCCGAAGATTGTTCCACAAGATATGGAAATTCATCCAAGCATAAAGTAAAACGCTTGTCTGTTCGATAATTGACCGCACGAAACATAGATTCCCAATCCGGATATGTCAGTTTGTCGAAATCCGGGAACACTTGTGCTATTACTTTTGCAAGCAATACTCTCTGATGTTGGCCTTCAGAACGGTCGGCAAGAAAATAAACATCATTGTCCAACAACACTCTTTTGATAAGCGTTGACTTGCCCAATCGCCTGCGGCCGTACATCACAACTAACGAGGGCTTCTCTCTTGCAAGAGCATCCTTCAAACGTGCTGCTTCATCTATTCTATTAACGAATTTCATACGCCTTGCTTAATTATGCCCTGCAAACATAATGATTTTATATCATAATACAGAATTACAAGTCTTGTTTTTTATCCTCATAAAAACATTTTTAACTTACTTATAGGAGAATATAAACTTTATCTCTTTTTTGAAGCTCGTTTCCTTGTTTTCAAACTCAAATCCTGCAAGGCTTTTCCCAATTTATCTTCTTTGGCCAGCCATAGAATATCATCATCAAGTTGCAAGGCATACAAAACACGCAAGTAAATACCGATTGCCACTGTCGGTACACCTTTCTCTATTCGGGATACAGTCAACGGGGAACAGGTAGCACGTTCAGCCACCTGAGCTACACTCAAATTCCTGCGTAGACGAGCCAACTTAATCTGCTCTCCCACAACCTGCATCTTCTGCTCCAGTTTTCGGGGCAATTTAGTACCCATTGTATTCTTTGCCATACTCAATACATCATATAATATGCAAAGATACCACTTTTTATTTATTTAATAACGTATTATTGGTATATCATCTAATATTTCCATTCCGTAAAGTATGAAATTATTATAATCTAAAAGCATGCTTGCAATCTTTTTATACCCAATTCTATAATCGGATTTGTTACATTGCCAAGTTTATTAACAATATTTCCATAGTCAATAATTAACTGTACCGCTTCAGCTAAATGCAATCCTTCTATTAAGTCTATCTGTGTACTGACTTCTACATCCCTATGGGCATCTATACCATTTCTAACGCGAGTTAATTCAGCTGTATTTTGCTCCCTAAACCTAGTAAGTTCTTTTTTGGCTACAGCGAATGTCCCATAATCATAACTTGGAAAATAGTGCTGGATAAATTTGATAATATTGCCTGTGGTATCAACCAACTTTTTTGAAGTCTCGTATATCGCTGTATATGCTGATTTAATAACATCTCGTTGCTCCCATTCGTCAATATTCTCAACAGACAAGCGTTTTAAATATTCCTTCATTTCAATGCTTGCCATCTGAATATGCCCCAGCATGTTCCATATGGTTAGATTATCTTTGAATGCAGCTTTTTTAGCTTCATAAACTGGCAAAGACGCTAAACTACACTTTTTAACTTGCCTCTCAATATCTGCAATATTTTTCTTACAATGATTTAGGCTTAGACGTATTTGTTCCAGACAATCTTGCTCCGTCTGTAACGTTTCATTAAGAGTATTCTTTAGCTCTCTTGCATTATCACTTATCCGTTGTTGTAAAAAAGAGTCTAAAGGGCTTTTCTTATATTTCATATTATCTTTCTATTATACTATTTAAAATAACATCATCTTGCTGTGAAGATAGTTTTTCATGATTCGTATTTCAGCATTATGTTGCACTAGGTGACTAAATAGTTTCTTTCTTGAATCACCACTCATAGTTTTTTCCCTCTTATTATATTCGTCATTATTTTAAACATCTCAATTGCTTCTTTATCATTTAACCCAGCCTTTACCGCCACAGCAAATAAATCCTCCTTTGTAGGTTCGATACTATCATTGATTGAAGTGGTGCGGAATCCGTTTATTCCATCGCTTGGCAACAGGTCGTATGCCGGTGCAAAATGCCAGTCACCATCACTATAGATAAATGCAAAGTTTTTCGCATGGTCATCTTTATTGTCAATCAAGCAATTGAACACCATAAGACGATACACTTTCCACATTTCAGCCACATTATGTGTCAACGCTGCACATGCCTTAAAGATATGTAAGTAGTCGATACTTGGCAGTCGATAATCAGCACCTATCAACCCGGCAACACTTACCACATGTAATTTCCCGTTCGGTGTACGGTCAAATCGCTCCACACCGAAATACTTATCCTCGAAAAGTCGTGTTTCCGGCATCTCAATCCCACACTCTTTAGCAAGAAGCGAATAACGGTATTCATCCTCACCAATCTGTTTGGAATCTCTCTTTGCCCGGAACTTCACCAACCATTCTTTCCCATCATAACGAGTAAAGATTTTGGGACGAGCACCACCCGGATAACCACCTCTATATTGAAACTCCTCAATTCCCTCTCCGTTATAATTGTCGCTATCAAGAATCTGTTCCGCCTCCAATGCCAATTTTTCAAAATCTGCGTACTCTTGCTTTGATACAACACTCTTGTCTGGACGAAATTCCAATGCCCCGCGTCCAGTAGAACCGACCAACGCAAGACGGTCAAGCAAAGACAATGTTCGTGGATTGATTCCGTTCCGCTGCAAATATCTATCAAGAATAAACAATCCCCATCCATCAGGCAAACAATCATCAAAAACACCGAATCCGCCATCAAACGGACGAGGTTTTGCTATAAATACCCCACTGCGCAATGGTAACTCAAACGGAGATATGGAAAAACCAGAATTGAGCCACTCTGCCGAATATTCAAATGCACATAAACTCTCTTTGGTTAAAGCCAATCTGCCAACCAGTCTATTATCATATATTACCTCTATCTGCTTTATGCTATTCATTTTTCTTTCCTCTTTTGCGGGTAACACTTTGTTCTTTCAGTACATCATCCAATGATTGATATTGTCTTTGTGCAAAAAGAGCATCAAATTCAGAAAGTGCATTTAATGCAAATCCGATCTGAAGCAATCCCCTCAGCGAAATTTCTCCTGTCTGCTCAAATCTACGGTACGTGGCAAACTTGACCCCGGCTCTTGTAGCCAACCCCTCTTGTGTCAAATCCAGTTCAAGCCGTCTTGCTTTAATCCTTGATGCTATCTGCAATGCAACCTCGCTCGGATTGGCAACATTAAACGCTAATATATTATTCATATTATCCCAATAATCAAATTTACAACCAAAATATTATTTATTACAAAGATACAAACAAATCCTCATTCACACATCATATCAGAGAATGAATTTTGCTTGTCAAAAGCAAAAATGACTTTACTTTATCCCCGTATTCGTATATACGCACATTAAAGTAAAGCTAAAAAAGGGAAGAAAAGAGATGCTACGCCAAAGTCGAACTATACATACCAACTTTTTCTTTTGGCTGTAATAATTAAGCTAAAATATACGTGAACCTATCTATGATTTTACAGCCACAATCGGCGAAATAATCACCGATATGCCTTACCTTTGTGAACCGAGGATTACAAGGGCTAAAAGAGCGATTTCCCTCTTTTTTCCCTTCGTTTGAGATAAACTAAGAAAAAAAACGTTAAATCTTCAATTTTCGGCGAAAAAACAAGTAAATTTTTGAGCAGTCTATCTTTTAAGTCATAAATTACTGACAGCCAATCAGTCTAATATGCTGCATCGGAAAGTGATGGCTTGGAAACAGCCATCACCAACTATAATTATTTGTAAATTAATCAAAGAGGATAAACTAAGAGCACTCCAAATCAGTGGAAGAATGACTTTGGTGAGGTGTGCCGATATTGAATTAATGCTCAAAAGCAAATCTTACGAGCGACAGGTTGAGAAAAAAGACTTTGACCTGACCGAATTACACACCGGAAGAAATTCAAGAGATGTACGGGCATGGCGCGTGTCGCCATCCGTTTGTAGGTGTATTGGAACAATATCCCATCCAGGAAAGAACGCGGACAGATTTTTATTCCAAACTCCATTTCGATCTGTCCAAAACATTGGAACAGGAAAGCAAGGCTGAATATTACACCGTCAAGGATGCAATGAAAAAATTCAAACTCCCTTGTAACTCGGTTTATGGCTCTTTTGCTGCTATTTAGTGGGAATAAAAAAGGCTATCTTCCCAGACAGCCAATCTTTTGTTAACCTTAAATCTAATACTATGAAAAACACGATGCAAAGATACATACTTTTGAGGTAGTTCCAAATTTTGGAAATGAAAGAATGCATTTTATAACATGGTTTAGTAAATAAGCTAATTCCTTAACAAATAACAGACCAGAAGAGGGATAGGGCTGATTGTTTTTTGTTTATTGGAAAATTTAAGGAAGAGGGGAGTAGCAATAATTTGTTGTATTATTCTTTATTCGATTATTTCCATTATCTTTGCATTCCGAAAATGTTTGCCAATATGGAGTTATTAAAGCATAATGGATATTGTAAGCAGATTGTTTTCTGATAAAAAATAGATTAGAATATATGTTATCTCATGGAATTTATTCAGTGATTTTATTGATTTTTTCAAATGTCTTTATGACGTTTGCCTGGTATGGTCATTTAAAGATGAGACAAGAGTTCAGTTGGTTTGCAGCCCTTCCGTTGATTGGTGTGATTGCATTTAGCTGGGCAATTGCTTTTTTTGAGTATTGTCTTCAGGTTCCTGCCAATCGTCTTGGTTTTAAAGATAGTGGAGGTCCGTTTGATATTATGCAACTCAAAGTGATTCAAGAAGTTATCACATTGGCTGTATTTACATTATTTTCTGTTTGGGCATTCAAAACAGAGCTAAAATGGAATCACTTAGCGGCTTTTCTTTGTCTGGTGCTTGCCGTTTATTTTGTCTTTAAGAAGTAGTGAATCTTGGTTGATAACTGCTGAATCCTTTTTGATAAACAAAGTATCTTGCTTTGGCAATGAATTTTGTTGGGATATTTTGCTGATTCTGGGAAACAACATGGAATCCTGTCGGGTTGGTACATAACTTTGATAGATTTTCCAACCTTTGGCACGATTACGATTACGTCGGATGGCACGTCCTCGTTTATTTAAAGATTCATACAGGAACTTATCGGCATCCAGCCCTCCTATTAATGGATTATTACTGGGAGTCACTGTTTGGTCCATGCCGGCAGGCAATATCACATAGCCGTTTCGCAAACCGGGAATTAGTTTGATATTGAGTTTCCATGACATTTTCAGGGAGTCTTTTCTGTTATTCAGGAAAATGGGGTCATTAACCGGATCTTCATGCCATGTGGTATAAGGAGTGTAAGGGGTAAGACGCACAAATTTAGGACGTACCCATTTGGTCGTGTCGCCAAAGTTTTTGGGCAAGTCTTTTAGAAACTTCATCCACGGTTTATCTTCGGACATGAGTGGGGTGCCTTTTATATTGTCTTTGTCTGATTTAAAATCGAAATGGATAGACTTTACGGCTTCTGTATTTATTTTTAGTTCTCCATCTTCATTCAATAACTCCTGTAAACGAATTGAGTCTTGTTTGCTCCATTGTGCTTGTGCTGCCAGTACACTGATAGTGCAGAATAATATGCTGATATTTACCCTCCGGGTCATTCGTCTTTTCTTTATTGATTATAATTGATGGCAAAAGTAATCCGGAGCGTGTTTAATGCTAGTTAAATTCGAGTTATTAATTGTTTATAATGTGAATGCTTTAAATTTTATTTGGTTAATAAAAAGATTCATTTGTATTTTATCTCCGAGGAGAATGGTAGGATCCATATTCATGTTATATATTTCTTAACTTGTTTCCAATGTGCCTTTTGGGTGAATGAATAATGGATTATTGGTCCCGTTTTGTCCGTTTGATCTGTTTCCGGTATTCACCGGAGAATAAAAATGAAGGTGTGTCATAATGTACACCCCTTTTCATTTTGCATCCTTTATCTTGGTGATACGCACGGGAATACGTTTGTCAAAGGCTGGCAGATATACTTCGGTGTCCGTACATGGCACGTTCATGATGTGCCGTTCGAAACTATTATAGATGCCAGTGGAGAGGGAGAGGGCCTGCAATTCGGGGCGGTGTTACAGGCGCAGACCGGACTTGTTACGAAAGAACATTTAGAGCTTGCCGTGATGAAGCCGGACTCTTCCATCAGCTTCGCCCTGCGCAACGATGCGGAAGACAAAGAACGGATTTTGCGTGCGTTGAAGCAGGCAAACGGAAACCGAAAGGTTGCCGCCGAACTACTCGGAATAAGACGTACAACGCTGTACGGCAAGCTGGAAGAGTATGGGTTGAGGTATAAATGCTTGGTCCCAATGTTCTTTCACCGATTTTCTCTCATTCTCGTTTTTTTGTATTATCTTTGCCAATAATATAAAACACACACATTAAAGAAGAAAGATGAAAAACGAAAATTCCGGAATGAAACTCAGACTGATAGTCATGAACTTCTTGCAGTTTGCCGTATGGGGGGCTTACCTTACTTCCATGGGAACTTATTTGTTTAATATTGGCTTAGGTGCAAGATCGGTCTGTTTTATGCCATGCAGGGGATTGTTTCCTTGTTCATGCCGGCTGTGATGGGAATTATTGCCGACAGGTGGGTGCCTGCTCAAAAATTATATGGTTTCTGCCATTTTATGGCTGCCGTGTTTATGGTAGCTGCCGGGTGGTATGGCTGCATGGATGGTGGAGCAGTTGATTTCGGTACTTTATTCACATTTTATTCTTTGAGTGTAGCCTTTTATATGCCCACATTGGCATTGACAAATTCGGTTGCTTATACCGCACTGGATAAAGTAAAACTGGATCCGGTCATCGCTTTTCCTCCGATTCGTATTTTTGGAACGATCGGTTTTATCTGTTCCATGTTGCTGACGGATATCCTGGGATTCCAAAATAACTATATGCAGTTCTTTTCTTGTGCTTGCTTTGGAGTAATACTGGCTGTTTATGCGCTTACTTTGCCTGACTGTCCTGTCAGTCGTGGCGGAGAAAAGAAATCGTTGGTGGATGCTATGGGATTGCGGGCGTTTACACTGTTCAAACAGAAAAAAATGGCTATTTTCTTTATATTCTCTATGTTGCTGGGGGTTTCTTTACAGATAACCAACGGTTTTGCCAATCCGTTTCTCAGCAGTTTCAAGGGAATGCCCGAGTATGCCGATACGTTTGGAGTGAATCATGCTAACGCATTGATATCTCTGTCACAGGTGTCGGAAACGCTGTGCATTTTATTAATACCTTTTGCCTTGAAGCATTTCGGAATCAAGCGTGTCATGCTGATAGCCATGTTGGCATGGGTACTTCGTTTCGGATTGTTCGGACTGGGTAATCCGGGTCCGGGTGTTTGGATGTTTGTGCTTTCCATGATTGTGTATGGGGTGGCTTTCGACTTCTTCAACATTTCTGGCTCGTTGTTTGTTAACAATGAGACTGATCTATCTATCCGTTCCAGCGCTCAGGGGTTGTTTGTGATTATGACAAATGGTGTGGGTGCTACGGTGGGGACATTGGGAGCTCAGGCGGTGGTAAATCATTTTGTAGATATGAACAGCAGTGCTCCGCAAATGGAGGGATGGAGCATGACATGGTTTGTTTTTGCAGGGTATGCCTTGGTGGTTGCGTTACTGTTTGCGGTCATATTCAAGTATAAGCATGATACCGGGCAAGTTAAATAAATTAGTTGTTTTGTGACCATTCCTGATGCAGACTGGAGTGGTGGAAGGGAAGTTAATATTATGGATGAAATAGAATTGAAGGTACATGATATGTCCTCTACATTGCAGCCGGCGGATGCATACGCACTGGTGTTGGAAGAAGTGAATGGTAACCGTAAGCTGCCTGTTATTATCGGCTCGTTGGAGGCGCAGGCTATTAAGGTGGTAATGATGGAGTATAAGATGCCCAGACCATTGACACACGATCTTTTTCTGACAGTAATAAAAGAATTGGGGGCTGCTTTAAAGAAAGTGCTGATATATAAGGTGAAGGATGGAGTCTATTATTCCTATCTGTTTCTGGAAAGGGAGAGTGAGACGTTTAAAATTGATTCTCGTACTTCCGATGCGATTGCATTGGCTATGCGTTGCGGATGTCCTATTTATACGACTGACGAGATCATGGAAAGTGAGCAGTTGCACGAAGTCGGGAATACGGCATTTTCTGTTAATGTAAATACAGTTGATGTGGTGGTACTGAAAGAAGCGTTGTCAAAGGCTATAGAAGAAGAGAATTACGAGCTGGCATCCCGTTTGCGTGATGAGATAAAACGACGCGAACAAGAAGAGGAGAATAATACCATAGCTTGATATATAATTTGAAAATACAAGAAGAATTATGCATGTTTTTTATACTCCCGATATACTGAATAACCCTGAATTACCGGAAGAGGAAGCGGGACATTGTTTGCGGGTTTTACGCCTGTCCATAGGCGATGAGATAATGTTGACCGATGGAAAAGGTTATTTTTACAAAGCGGTAATCAGTGCTGCAAGTGGCAAACGTTGCCAGGTGAAGGTAACGGAAACGATCCCGCAGGAAAAAGGATGGAACGGCTGGCTGCATATTGCCATGGCTCCCACTAAAAATATGGATCGTACCGAGTGGTTTACAGAGAAAGCGACTGAAATAGGCTTTGATGAGTTGTCTTTTCTGAATTGCCGTTATTCCGAACGGAAAGTTATCAAGAGCGGACGTATTGAAAAAATTCTGGTATCGGCTGTGAAACAGTCGCTAAAGGCGACTATGCCGGTACTGAATGAAATGACGGACTTTAATAAGTTCGTTTCACAGAATTTTAAGGGGCAGAAGTTCATCGCCCATTGTTATGAAGGGGAAAAACCGTTGCTGAAAGATATATTGTGTTCCGGAGAAGATGCTTTGGTGATGATAGGTCCGGAAGGGGATTTTAGCGAGGAAGAAGTGGCTAAGGCTATAGCGGCAGGTTTTCAGCCTGTCAGTTTGGGGAAATCCCGCCTTCGCACCGAGACGGCTGCTTTGGTAGCCTGTCATACGCTGAATTTATTAAACCAAAAATAAGAATATGAGAAAAGGTATTTGGGGATTTGCACTCGTAGCGATAGTGCTGCTTATGGCTTCTTGTTCATCTAAAAGTGAATATGCCAACGCTATTCCTAAGGATGCGGCAATGGTTATGTCATTCGACTTCAAGACGATGGCGGAGAAGAGCGGCATAAACGGTAAAGGAGGAGAAAAGGTTGTGGCCAAACTGACGGACGCATTAAAAAGCGGTCTGGAGGGTGAAGCTTACAAGACTGCCGAGAAGATTATTCAAAATCCGTCGGAATCCGGTTTGTCTTTTACTGATAAGGTGTATATGTTCATCACTCCCCATTCTAATGCTTTTGCTTTATTGGCGAAAGTGGATGATGAAGGGAAAGTGGAAGATTTGCTGGAGGCTTTGAAGAATGAGCAGATATGTACGAAATTGAAGAGCGAAAGCGGATGTACATGGACGCAGATGGGGACAGCTTTGTGCGCTTTTAATAAGGGGACTTTCTTATTGATGGGCAGTAATAAAGGAGATGCTCTCAGTTTGAAAGGAAGTTTGCTGTCATTGATGCGTCAGGATGCTGAAAACAGCTACGTAAAGACGACAGACTTTGATAAGTTGGCTTCGGCAAAAGGTGAAATCGTTGCAGTGATGAATCTGTCATTCATTCCCAATGATATTACCATGCAGATGCGTATGGGAATGCCTGCCGACTTGAAACTGGAAGATATCAAATATCTGGTTTCCGCCACTTTCGAAAAAGGCAGAATTGTAGTGGACATGGAGACATTGATCGAGAACAAGGATTTGATTGCCATGTATGAAAAGCAGTCGGCCGCTTCCTCATCCATCAAAGGAACCTATTTGGAATATTTCCCTGCCAATACGTTGGTTTGGGCCGGTGGTAATATCAATGGAAAGGGAATTTATGATTTGCTTTGTGAAAATCCTACCATCAGGCAAGCACTGGATAATCCGATGTTGCCAATAGATATTGAAGGTATATTCTCTTCTATTCATGGGGATGTTGCTGTAGGTTATAGCTCTTTGTCTACTAATGACTTGCTGATTTATGCTGATGTGACGAATAAAGACTTTTTGCTGTCTTTCGAAGAACTGCGTCCCTTGTTGGCCATGACCGGTGGACAGATGCAGTTGAACTCTACGGGCAAAGACCAATATGAGTTCCGTATCTACCGCCAGAGCATTTGGTTTGGTGTGAAGAACAATCTGCTTTATATCTCGAACAATGAAAGACTGGCAGATGAGGCAGGCCGCCGTTACGGAGTTTCTTTGCAGAATACTCCTTGGGCCGGAGAGGTGGTGAAGAACCGTTTCTTTATGGCGTTCAATGCAGCGCAGTTGGTGAAGGACGTTCGGGAGAATCCCCGGTTAACCCGTATGCTGGGTAGTGATGCTGCTGTGTTTAATGCTATTCTGGGACCTTGCGACTATGTGGATGCCATGGCTCCCGATTGGAAAAGCGCCCAAATGAATATTGTAATGAAAGATAAAGAGATCAATGTGCTACAGTTGATTGTACGTGGATTAGAGAATTTATGAATACTATAGAACTACAACAGACCCTCTGCAGTTTTTGCTGGGAGGGATTCTATTATATCCGATGTCTGGCATCAGTTGCTGACTCTGAAACGCGGAGAAGCTTATTTGGTGGAGGCGGCATCCGGTACTGGAAAATCATCGCTTTGCAGCTATATATACGGATATCGTAACGATTATCAAGGTATTATCTGCTTTGACGGGAAAAACATCCGTAGTCTTTCGGTGCACGACTGGGTGGAGATTCGGAAAAGTTCCATCAGTATGTTGTTTCAGGAATTGCGTTTGTTTACGGAACTGACAGCGTGGGAGAATGTGCAGTTGAAAAATTCGCTGACCGGATTTAAGTCCAAGAAAGAAATCAAGGCTTGGTTTGAACAGTTCGGCATTGCCGATAAATGGAACACACCGGTGGCAAAAATGTCTTTCGGGCAGCAGCAGCGTGTGGCGTTGGTCCGCGCCCTTTGCCAGCCTTTCGATTTTATTTTTCTGGATGAACCCATCAGCCATCTGGATGAGGAAAACGGACGGATTATGTCCCGGATATTGGTGGAGGAGGCGGATAGACAGGGGGCAGGTATCATTGTGACTTCTATCGGCAAGCATTTGGAGTTGAACTACACAAAAACGTTGAAACTATGAGGTTGGTCTGGAAGCTATTACGTCAGCATATCAGTTTCCCGCAATTGGCGGGTTTTTTCTTTGCCAATCTGTGTGGCATGGTCATTGTGTTGCTGAGTGTTCAGTTTTATAAGGATGTGTTGCCTGTCTTTACAGAGGGTGACAGTTTCATGAAGAAAGATTATGTGATAGTCAGCAAGAAGGTGAGCACATTGGGCTCCTTTGTTGGTAAAAGCAAGACTTTTTCCGAACAAGACATTGCTGAAATCAGCGGGCAGCCGTTTACCAAAGGAGTAGGGGCTTTTACCCCTTCCCAATTTAAAGTGTCGGCAGGCATGGGGATGGAGAATGTGGGGTTGCACATGTCCACAGCCATGTTCTTTGAGTCTGTGCCCGATGAGTATGTGGATGTGAACTTGGATAAATGGGAGTTTGATGAAAATGAGCGGGTCGTTCCTATTATCATTCCCCGTAATTATCTGAATCTTTATAATTTCGGTTTTGCACAAAGCCGCAGTCTGCCACAATTGTCGGAAGGAGTGATGGGGATGGTTAATCTGGACATACGTATCACCGGTGCGGGGCGTACAGAAAACTTTAAAGGAAAAATTGCAGGTTTCTCCAATCGTCTGAATACGATCCTTGTTCCGGAAACATTCATGACGTGGGCCAACAATGAGTTTGCTCCGGGGCAGAAAAGCGAACCGTCACGCCTGATTGTGGAAGTGAACAATCCTACGGACGACCGTATTGCCAAGTTCTTTAAAGACAAGGGATATGATACGGAAGATGACAAACTGGATGCGGGAAAGACTACCTGGTTCTTGAAAGTGATTGTAGGAATTGTGCTTTCTGTAGGTTTGCTTATCAGTGTGCTCTCCTTCTATATCTTGATGCTCAGCATTTACTTGTTGCTGCAAAAGAATACGTCCAAGCTGGAGAATTTGTTATTGATAGGTTACAGTCCGGCTAAGGTGGCGCTTCCTTATCAGCTGCTGACATTGCTACTCAATGCCGTGGTCTTGTTTTTATCAGTGGGAATTGTAATTTATGTGCGGGGTAACTATATGGATCTGATAGAAAAGTTATTCCCACAGTTGGAGGAAGGAAATGCAGGACCGGCTTTGGTGGTAGGTCTTTTACTTTTTATAGGTGTATCCTTGTTTAATATGGTAGCGGTACGCCGTAAAGTGGCATCTATATGGATGCATAAAGGTTGATAGTAGTTGATATGGTATCTCAGACAGAATTTACACTTCGTCCCCGTACCAGGGGATTTCACCTGATTACTGATGAAGTGGTGCGCAATTTGCCGCCACTTCCTCAAACAGGCTTGCTTTATTTGTTCATCAAACATACCAGTGCGGCATTAAGTATCAATGAAAACGCTGATCCGGATGTCCGTACGGATATGGAATCTGTTTTTAATCATCTGGTAAAGGAACGTGAACCCTATTACGAACATACTTTGGAAGGTTGGATGATATGCCTGCTCATGCAAAGGCGACAATTATAGGGGTCAGCCTCACTATTCCTATTACAGAAGGCCGGTTGAATATGGGAATTTGGCAGGGAATTTATCTTTGTGAATTCCGTAACCATGGAGGTGGCCGCAAGATTGTGCTCACTGTAATGGGGGAATAACGCTTTCCGATGCCCATCCGGACTATTATTTATTAAAAAAATAGATTAATTTCACTTTAATCGGAACTCTTTTTTTACCTTTGTGCCAATTCTTGAAAACGGGTGAATAATCACTTGAAAACAAGAAGGGACATATATAATTAAGAGCGTTTAAAATATTACCTTGTCTTAGAAAATCCCCAATTTTCAAAGCTGCGCAAGTGTAATACAACAAGCGCTCACGTCTTGTGTCTATACTCCTTAACAGGATTAGTATATTCATAAAGGCGTGGGACACTGTTGTTATTATTTGTGCAGCTGGTATGGGGATACCTCTAAGGCAGATAAAATATGAAGCAGGTCCCACGTCTCTTTTTTATGTCTGTGCCATAAAAATGAACGGATAAAACTAGTCTGAGCGATGAAAGTTATTGCATGGAATTCACAGGATAAGTGTGTGGCTGATTATCATAAATTGATAAGAGGCTGTGATGTCTTGTGCCTGTTGGATTGCGGGCAATGGGCGGTTCCGGCGCACGCGCTTCAGATACAGAATGGCCTGTTTCATTGGAAGAATGAGCATGAAGGTTTTTCCTATGATATATTTTATTGCTTGGAGAAAGTGGCGTTTATATGCGGGGTGGTTTGTATAGCGGAGAATCTGTCCTATATAGCATTCATTCCAGCATAGGGCCTTTGATAGGCATTCGTTTGCAGGATGATTTCTGGTTGTTTGCCAACCATGAGCCTAATTGGATCAATGCCTGTCATATAGGTGAGTTTTATTTGCGTGAAATCTCAGGTCGTTTCAGAAAGGCGGCGTTTATAGTCGATTTTAAAGAGAAGTCTTATTCCTGGGCACAGGAAACGGTAGGTAAGTTGTATTGTATCTCCCCACCCGAAGGATATCGTCCGCATACCATCAATTGTTTGTTTGCCATTCATATAGCCTGTACGGATTTATGCTTGTTGGAAGGCTATAGTGAGGCTTCCAATCAGCCTACCTTCTTTAAATTGGAAATTTAATTCGTTACGGATTATAATTTTTCGTTTTTTCCTTTGATAATAAAAGAATTAATGTATATTTGCATGTGAACAGTCTCATTTTATAAGGAAATAACGTTATGGGCAGAGAACTTATATTTGACCGGTTTTCGCAGCAAGCTCTTCAGACCTTGCACCGGTATCGTGCCGTTATGTTCAGTCCTACGATGCTCATGTCTTTGGTTGTTTACCAATAATTTTTTTTCATCCTTAATTCTTACACATTAACATGAGTTTACTATGGACAACAGACCGACCATCGCTGAAGTACAGGAGTGGGTACTGAAGCTTTATAACACGTGTGAACAAACCATTACCAGTGAAGAACGTAAAGAGCAGCATAAATATGCCGTAATGGTGCAACGGCCGCAGGACAAAAAGTTTCTGGTGAAGATGCTGGACGAATCTTCTCAAATCCGTGATCGTAAGAAATTGGCAGAGCGCATTAAGAAACTGATAGATCAATATGGCGTACCCGAGTTTCTGAACAAGCGCGACGCTTTCCTTTTCAAGATGTACCAGGCCTTTGGTCATCATTTTGATTTCATTGCCATACCAATCATAAAGAAGCGTCTCCGTATGGATACTTCTAAAGTGATTCTGGATGAGGCGCGTCCTAAATTGACAGACCATCTGGCTGCCCGTTTCAAACAAAAAATTGGTCAGAACGTGAATCTGCTGGGTGAAGTCGTATTGGGTAATGGCGAGGCGGATCATCGCTATTTCCACTATCTGGAAGCTTTGGAGGCTTCCGATATCAATTATATTTCCGTAAAAATATCGGGTATCTATGCACAGACTCATGCGCTGAACTATGAAGAAAGTTTTCCGGAACTGGTGAAACGTATGACTGCCCTTTATCAGAAGGCTATTGATTTTCCCTATGTGGACGAGCATGGAGTGAAACGCTCCAAGTTTGTCAATCTGGATATGGAGGAGTACAAGGATGCACACTTTACGTTGCGTCTGTTCAAGACTGTGCTGAGCAAGCCGGAATTCAAGAACTACTCGGCAGGTATCGTAGTACAGGCTTATTTGCCGGATGCTTATGAATTTCAAACCGAATTGTTGGAGTTTGCCAAAGCGCGTGTGGCGGCGGGCGGTGCTCCTATAAAGATGCGTCTTGTAAAAGGATGTAACCTTGAAATGGAAACGGTTATCTCTTCCCTTCGCGGCTGGCCTAATCCTGTGAGGACATCGAAAACAGAAGTGGACGCCAATTACCTGCATATCCTGGAACGGGCTTTGTTACCCGAAAACGCAAAGGCATTGCATGTGGGGGTCGCTTCTCATAATTTGTTCACTATAGCATACGCTTATTTGCTGAGTCAGAGACTGGAAAGTGCGGAATACATGACTTTTGAAATGCTGGAAGGCATGGCAGACCATGTATGGCGTGCCCAATCCCAATTGGGAAATCATGTGATTCTATATGCGCCGGTAGTAAAAGATGAGCATTTCCTGAATGCGGTATCTTACTTGGTACGACGTATGGATGAAAATACGGCTCCCGATAACTTCCTGACTCATTCATTCAATTTGAAACCCGGCACGGATACCTGGCGTTTCTTGCAGAATCAGTTCGAGGATGCTTATAAAATGAAGGATACCATCACCCATATTCCTACCCGTACACAAAACCGTTTGCATCGTTACACCCCTGTTCCCCCGGCTGATGTGATGAAGAATGAACCGGATACTGATTTTGATTTGGCTCAGAATCAGGAATGGGTACGGAATATTTTTGCAAAATGGAAAAAGTCTCCAACGGACGCACCTGAAATCATTCCTTTGCAGATCGGTACTGAAACGGTGGTTTGTGACAAGCGTCATAAATATATGGACCGTTGCCAGGATGATGAGGTATGCGTATGCGAAATGTCACAGGCAGATACGGAGCAGGTGAAGAAGATTATAGATATAGCCGAAAAAGATCCGGCAGGATGGAGAAAGACCACATTGCAGGAACGGCATAAAATAATGTATGAAGCAGCCAACAGACTGGGTGAGATGCGTGGTGATTTGATAGGCTGTATGTGTGCTGTTACCGGTAAGACCGTGATAGAAGGGGATGTGGAAGTATCGGAAGGGGTGGATTATGCCCGTTTCTATACTACCAGCATGAAGCAGTTTGCAGAGTTGCCTGATGTGGATATAGCTCCGAAAGGAACTGTTCTTGTCATTTCTCCGTGGAACTTCCCCTGTGCCATCCCTATTGGCGGTATCGTGGCCGGCTTGGCGGGTGGAAATACGGTTATTCTGAAACCGGCTACTGTGGCTGCTCCCGTAGCTTGGATGTTTGCCAAAGCATTCTGGGATGCAGGTGTGCCTAAGGAAGCACTGCAAGTCATTATAACAGACCGTGAGGCATTGAAGGTGTTGACCACTGCTCCGGCCATCAAACACATCATTCTGACAGGGGGAACGGACACGGCACAAAATATTGCCCGCACCAATCCCGCTACTCCGCTATCAGCAGAAACCGGTGGCAAGAATGCCATTATCCTGACCGCTTCCGGCGACCGCGACCACGCCATTATGAATGTGGTGGCTTCTGCTTTCAGCAATGCCGGACAGAAATGTTCCGCTTGCTCTTTGTTGCTGGTAGAACGGTCGGTTTATGAAGACAAGAACTTCCAGGAAAAACTGAAGGATGCTGCCACCAGCATGAAGGTGGGGAGTGTATGGAATCCGGGAAATATGGTAGGTCCGATGATTACCAATCAGAATGACAAACTGTTGAAAGCATTGGAGCTGGAAAAAGGAGAATCCTGGTTGGTTCCGCCCCGCTTCCTTGATAAGAACAAATATATATTGGCTCCTACGGTGAAATGGGGGGTACGTCCCGGCAACTATTCATTCAGAACCGAATTGTTCGGCCCGATGCTGAGTGTGGTATGCATTGAGAACCTGCAACAAGGGATCGAGCTGGTGAACAGTTTGGATTATGGCCTGACTTCCGGTTTGCAGAGTTTGGACGAGAGCGAACAGAAATTATGGAAGAATGCTATCATGGCCGGAAATCTATATATCAACCGTGGTATAACGGGAGCTATCGTAAACCGCCAGCCGTTCGGTGGCATGAAATTGTCTGCTTTTGGTGGAGGCGTGAAAGCGGGTGGTCCTAATTATTGCGCATGCTTCCTCAAGATCACCGATAAGCCGGGCAGTACTACTGATTATAAACAGAGCTATGCAAAGGCATACGAACAGGAATTTGCACATGCACGCGATATCAATAACCTGTATGGCGAACAGAATGTATTCCGCTATCTGCCATTGAAGAATATGGTGCTTCGTCTTTTCCCCGGTGATAGTAATGAAGACGCAAAGATGATTGCTCTGGCCGCCAAGACTTGCCATACTCCGTTGACCATTAGTTTTGAACCGGGTGATGACCGTACGGCTGCATTGTCTGCTATCGGGTGTCCTTTGAAAGAGGAGACGTTGGCCGGATTCTTGAAATCAATGAAAGATTATGAACGTATCCGTACTTGCGGAGCAGATATTCCGATGGAAATGTACGAGGAAGCAGCACGTATGGACAAGTATATTGCTACTGCCAAACCGGTGAAGGACGGGCGTGTGGAGCTGATTCATTACATCAAGGAACAAAGCATATCGTTTGAATATCATCGTTATGGCAGTATTCTGGATATACCGCCAGTAGAATAATTGCTTATATTATCGGGCGGATACATTCCGTCCGATAATTTTTCTCAGCGTCTTCCTGTTTTTAGGGAGCGCTTTTTTATGCTGTAAACTAAAAGTGGAAAATATTATCTCATCAACAGGGGCAAGAGTAAAGGCAGATAATCTTTTAAATCAATACGTAATTGTTTCAGAGCTTGTTGGATACGGTAGTCTATGGTTTTAGGTGATACTCCTAAATTTCTGCTATTTCTTTATAACTCATATTTTTAAAGCGATGCATTACGAAAGCTTCTTTATAGGACTCAGGAAGTGTTTCTACTGCTTCTTGGATACGTATAGTCAGTTCTTCTATAAGATAAAAATTCGTGTCGTCTATTAGGGATTGCATCTCTTCATAGAAATAGTTTTCGGCCCGGCTTTTTACTTCTTGCTGTTTGATACGATTTATGGCACGATGATGGACAATGGAGAATAGATAGCTACTTAAAGAGGATTGGATTACGAGCATTTCCTTATTTTCCCACAGCCAAAGCATAGCGTCTTGTACGCACTCTTCCGCATCTTCTAATTCTATGAATTTATTTCCATAAGCGCATAACATGGGATAGTATTTTTTGAAAAGTACATCAAATGCTTTCTCATCCCCGTTTTTTATGGCCGACAAGAGAGGTATGTCTTCATAGCTATACTCCATCTTCATTAGTTAAAGGTTGATCCGTGTGCAAATATAATCTTTTAAAGCTAAAAAAAACTATTGTTTTTGGGGAATCTGTTCTTTCTGCTGCTTTTTTAGAGAAAATCTTAATAAAAACAGAACTGATCGTATGAGGAAACGAAGAATCAAAATAATGAGATCAATTTGTAACTGGTTCGAGAAGAATGCTTCTGTCCGAACCAGTTACAATATAGTATTTTTTTTGATATATAGATGATGAAATAGAAGTGTTTGATTATTCTCTAATTGTAAAACGTAATACTATCGGTTCATTGACAAGATTCTGAGGCAAGAATACTTTTGTCCTTTCTTTGTCTTTGGTGTATTTTACTTTTTTATTTCCTTGCAGCAGAGTCATTTTGCCGATAGGAGAGTTGCCCTTCCATTCTATTGTTTCGGGAAGTTTCTCTCCTTCCGGTAAAGTATAAATGGCATATAGGGTCTTTCCGTCTTTATCTGATGTGAACCATATATTTCCACTGTGGTAAATCGGAGTCGTACGTGTGTTGTAAATGGCCTTTCCGTTTGTTTTCAACCATCGGCCTACTTCGTGCAGACGTTTTGCCACTTCGTTTTCAATGATTCCGTCCGGTGTAGGTCCTACTCCTAATAATAGGCAACCTCCTTTTGCCGTGACTTCTGCTAAAATGTTGATAACTGTTTGTGGTGATTTAAAAGGAGCGTTAGGTGTCCATCCCCAATCATTACTTAGTGTGATACAACTTTCCCAAGGATAATTAAGTTGCGTTTCAGGAATGCCACGTTCCGGTGTCTGATAATTTTCATTTTTGCCACGGATGCTGCGATCTACAGAGATAAGTCCCGGGTGTGTTTTGCGTGCTTGTGCCAGAATTCTGTCTAAATGGATATTCTCCCCCGTAATCCAGCCTCCGTCTAACCACAAGATATCGAAACTGCCATACTCAGACATCAGTTCGTTCAATTGATTTTCGGTGTAGGTCTGGTAGTTCTGCCACCAGTCGGGATGACGTTCTTTTTTGTAATTGATTCCTCGTTGGGGAGTGGCAAAATAAGGATTCCAGAACCATTCGCAATGCCAGTCGGGCTTAGAAAAATAGCATCCTATCATGAAGCCTTTTTTTCGGAATGCATCAAATACATGATAAGCCACGTTTTTGCGTGGATTGTTTTTAAAGGCTCCATGTGCAATGGAGAAATCTGTATATTTAGAGTCAAAGGTACAGAAACCGTCATGATGTTTAGTGGTGAAAATCATGTATTTGATTCCAGCATCCTGCATTACATCCGCCCATTGTTCTGGATTGAAGTGAACTGGATTTAATTGATCTTTTAGTCCGAAATACCATTTTTTATATTCATCGTATGGCATTCCGTTTTTGCGTGAGATCCAATCCACATCTTCGGAACAGATAGACCATGATTCAACAATTCCGGGTACAGAGTAGAGCCCCCAATGAAAGAGAACACCGAACTTTTGGTCTTGCCATTTTTCCAGTTTATCCAGTACTTGGCGGTCTTCAGGCCAGACATAACCGTTTTTGTCCGATTGCTGGTGTACGAAACCCTGCACTTGCTGTGAGTAAGCATAAAAACAAAATACAGTGTTGATGAGACACCATCCTAATAGTCTTTTATAGTTTTTCATACTAAAGAATTATATGATTATTATATGAAATAAAATCTTTTCTCCGGCAAAGGTTATAATTAAAAATGAGGAAAAAAAACTTTTGAAAAAAAAGGTGCTCGGATTTAGGAATCACTTCTTTTCATTTGCCATACTATGTATATGCCTTTGGCAAAGAAGGCAGTTCTTGATTATAGAACAGGAAAGGAGGATTGAGGAAGCTTGAACTTTTGACAATATACTATTTTTTTTGTTAAATGGTTATGAATGAGTGATATATGGTGATATTAGAGGGGAGGATTAAAAAATAAATGTATTTTAGTTTAGGAATGTATTTTTCCCGACTGCTATATAAGTAGAAAGACCTAAAAAGATATGCGTATGGATTTTAAAGAAAATAATATAGAATTGTTACTTCCCCGTTATTGCGAGGGTATCGCAACAGAAGAGGAACGTCGGCAGGTAGAAAGTTGGATTCAGGAATCTACAGAGCACCGCAGGATAGTAAGGCAAATGGAGATGCTTTATTTGGCGGCGGACACAGTGCATGTAATGAATAAGGTAAATGCTGAAAAGGCATTAATTAAAATAAAAGGTAAAAGGATTGGTAAAAGGAAAGTAGCTTGGTGGGAGTGGGCACAGCGTGTTGCCGCAGTGCTGTTTCTCCCGCTGCTTGCTGCTTTGCTTGCCCAATATTATGTTGAAAAGGGTGATGTGGTACAGATGCTTGAGGCTAAGACTAATCCGGGGATGACCACCTCTGTTATTTTACCCGACAGTACAGTTGTCTATTTGAATTCAGAATCATCACTGCGGTATCCATCTTCTTTTGAAGGAAGTGACTTAAGAAAGGTAGCATTGAAAGGAGAGGCTTTTTTTGAAGTGACTAAGGATGCAGAAAAACATTTTATTGTGACTACAGCGCATCAGTCGCGGATAGAGGTGCTGGGGACAAGCTTTAATGTGGAAGCTTATGATGATATGTCGGATGTATCGACCACTTTGATTGAAGGAAAAGTGAATTTTAGTTTTCAGTCTGGTGGCCATAAGAAACAAGTAGTGCTGAAGCCAGGGCAGAAAGTAGTGTATGATTCTACAAATGGTGCGACCCACTTGTATGAAACTTCAGGGGAAACGGAAACATCATGGAAAGACGGAAAGATTATTTTCAATAATACTCCGTTAAAAGATGCTTTGCATATTTTGAGTAAACGCTATAATGTGGTTTTTACGCAGACCAATGCACATTTGGATGAGTCGTTTACAGGAACTTTCACCAGTCAACGGTTGGAGCGTATTCTGGAATATTTTAAATTGGCAGCCGATATCCGGTGGAGATATGTTGACGGAAAAGATGCATCACAACAAAAGACGCATATTGAAATCTATTAATAACCTTAAATTGAATTAATATGAAAGAATTGTCACCTTAAAAACAAAAAAAACATACGGGAAAATATTGGCGTATCTCCCCGTATGGAAAATCGGTCTTTAATTAAAGCTTGTTTGGCGACAAGCTGAAATCAACTAATTTTTAATCTTTAAGTCATTACAAAAGTATGAAAAATAATTGTAGTATCCAATTTTCGAGGATACCAAATTCCTTATGGCTTGCCTCGAAAAAAATTCCACGAACTATGAAGCTATTTGCTCTTTTCTTTGTCTGCTCCTTAGGACTGGCCTATGCATCCGATTCGTATGCACAGACTGCAATTGTCAATGTAGAGGCGCAGAATCAGACGGTTGGAGAAGTTTTGAAGGAAATTGAAAATCAATCTGAATTTGGATTCTTCTTTAGTAATAAACATATTGATCTGAACCGCCGTGTTTCGGTTATTTCTCACAATAGTGATATTTTTAAAGTGCTGGAGAAAGTATTTGAAGGTACGAATGTGAAATATTCTGTTTTGGATAAGAAGATTGTTTTGACCACACAGGCTGAAAATGTACAGGCTGCGCAGCAGGCTACTTTTAAGGTAAATGGAAAAGTAGTGGATGAAAATGGAGAGGAAGTCATTGGAGCCGCTGTGTTGGAAAAAGGAACAACTAATGGTACTGTTACTGATATGGATGGAAACTTTGAATTGAAAGTTTCCGGCAAGGAGGTTACTCTCGAAGTGTCTTATATCGGTTATAGTAAAGCCATAGTAAAAGCAAAAGCAGGTACTATTACAAAAGTTGTATTGAAAGAAGATACGGAAGTACTGGATGAAGTAGTTGTCGTAGCTTATGGCACGCAGAAGAAATCAAATTTGACTGGTTCGGTAGATGTGGTCAGCTCTAAAGAAATGGAAAATCGTCCAGTGACTAGTGCAAGTTCCATGTTGCAAGGTAAGGCTAGCAGTATTACATTCAGCACTCCCGACGGTGGTAATGCTCCGGGATCTGCACCTACTCTCCAAATTCGTGGTCAGGCTGCTTTGAGCGAAGCTACTCCTCCTTTGGTGGTTATTGATGGTATTCCTTCAGATATGGGAGCTTTTAATGCATTGAATCCCAACGAAATTGAAAGTATTTCCGTTTTGAAAGATGCTGCTGCTTCTGCCGTTTACGGTGCTCGTGCGCCCTATGGAGTGTTGCTTGTCACGACTAAGATGGGAGGACGGAATGAAAAGGCTGTCGTAAGCTATTCAGGTAACTATGGTATTGTTAATCCAATCAATATGCCCAAGACACTCGATTCATATACATTCGGTTTGATGAGAAACCAGTCGTATATCAATGCACGCTCACAGGCTCCGTTTACAGATGAAGATTTAGATATCATCAGAGATAATATCCAGAATCCGGGTAAGTACTCTTTGGCTGACTTGGTGTCTGATTCTGGTAATATGTGGGGAAAATCGTTGGTCAACAGCGACTGGATGGATATTATGTTGAAATCTTCTTTCCGTCATCAACATGATCTCTCTTTAAAAGGAGGTAGTGAAAAGTCTTCTTATTCAGTATCTGTAGGTTATGTATATCAACCGGGTATTTTGAATTTTGTGGAAGATATGGATAATTATAGTCGTTTTAATATCAATGCCGCTATTGAATCAGATGTTACCAGCTGGTTGAAAGTGACCTACCGTAATCGTTATTCGTTTGCCGTAACGAAAGAACCGGTTAGTGAATATGCCGGTGGACGCCAGCGAATGTTTGATTATGCGTTTGGTGCTTGGCCTACCTCTCCGCTTCAATATCCTGACGGAAGCTATGCAGGAATTATTGCGACTAGTATGAATGGTGGTATGAAAAAGAATATGGGGCATCGTCTTGATAATATTTTGGCTTTCGATTTTAAACTGGCTGAAGGATGGATTGCACACGTAGACGGAACGTGGCGTATGAACTTCAGTGACAACCAAACTTTGCGTATGCCGGTATATGGAACATTCCCTTCGGGCGATGAATATTTGATTAACGGTACTGAATCTTCTATAAACAAATCTACTGCTTCTAACCAATATTGGACGATACAGGGATATACTGCTTACCAACTGCAACTTAAGCGTCATTCATTCCGTATTCAGTTGGGTGCGCAGGCCGAGGAGAATACCTACAGAAAGCTGTCTGGTACAGCCAGAGATCTCTTTGTCTATGATATGGAGTCTGCGCACATTGCCCAAGGTAACCGTACATTTGATGATTCTATAAATGATTGGGCTACCGCAGGTTTCTTCGGACGTTTTAACTATAACTGGGCAGAACGCTATTTTGTGGAAGTGAATGGCCGTTACGATGGATCCGGACGTTACTCTAGAGGAAACAGATGGGGCTTCTTCCCCTCAGTATTCGGCGCATGGAACATGAGTAACGAACCGTTTTGGGAAAAACTGAGAGATGTAGTGAACTATGCTCGTGTGAAAGCCTCATACGGAACACTGGGTAATCAAGGTAATTCCGCAGGATATTTGCATATACCTACCATGGAAACAGCAGCTCAAGGTCCATGGATTATTAATGGTAAACGTCCCACTTATGTAAAAACTCCAGGTTTGTTGAATAAGGTGCGTACTTGGGAGAAGATCACGACATTGGATTTGGGCTTGGAAGCTAGATTCTTGAACAATCAACTTTCTATGGAATTGGGTTACTTTAATCGTCGTTCTTGGGATATTATCGGTCCTCCGACTCCGTTGCCTGCTGTATTGGGTGCTAGTGCCCCGTCTGTAAATAATGCCGAACTGGTAACTAAAGGATTTGAAGCACAGTTTAGTTGGAGAGATAAGATCACTTCAAGACTGGATTATAGTGTCGGTTTGAACTTGGCAGATGCCACCACAGAAGTAACTAAATATAATGCAACTTCTAAATCATTGGATTCCAAAAAATGGTATGCCGGAAAGAAATTCGGTGATATTTGGGGGTATGAAGTAGAAGGACTACTGACGAAAGATGATTTTGACGCTGATGGCAAACTGTTAATTGACCAAAGCAAAATTCATGCCAATTGGTATCCCGGTGATATCAAATACAAGGATTTAGATGGCGATGGAAAAATTACTCCGGGTAACTCAACGGCTGATGAGCCGGGTGACCGCAGAATCATTGGTAACTCTACTCCGCGTTTCAGATATGGTATTAATTTGGCTTTGGGATATGAATTTGAAAAAGCCGGTCGATTGGATTTGAGTATGTTTTTCCAAGGTGTGGCCAAGCGTGATGTGTTTATGAGCGGATCTTTCTTCTTTTTCGGGACAGGTGGTAATGATACTGGTTCTTCTGCTGTTTCAATCTATGATAATAAATGGCATAAGGACTTTTATAGAGACGAAACCTGTGCTCCTCGTTTGTTGGAATTGATGGGGGAAAATAAAAATGCTTTCTTCCCGCGTCCTTATGAGACAAAGGAAGGAAATAAGAACTTCCAAACAAATACCAGATATCTGATGAACGGTGCTTATCTTCGTATGAAGAACTTGCAATTGTCTTATACATTGCCCAAACAGTGGGTTCATAAAGTGGGAATGAGCAGTTGTCGTGTTTATTTCTCTGGAGAAAACTTGTTTGTTCTTTCCGGCCTGCCTTCCTATATTGACCCGGAATCGGTGAACAATGGAAGAATGTATCCGCAACAGGCTGTTTATTCATTTGGTGCTAATATTAGTTTTTGATAATTGTAAAAATATTGAAATATGAAATATAATAAGATAATACGGAATTTTGCATTGATGGCTGTAGCTTCTTCTACACTTGTAGCCTGTAATGATTTTTTAGACAGAGAGCCACTTGATCAAGTTTCTCAACCTACATTTTGGAAAACTCCTGAACATTTAGATGCTTATATTGTCGGTAAATATGGCTGGCTTCCCGGGGCTATCACTGACTGGGGAATGGGTTATTTTGTAGCTGATATAACTTCAGATAATATGGTGAACCGACTTACTCATGACAAATGGATGAACGGTGAAAATAACACCACCCCTACATCTGGAGGAAATTGGAAGTGGGGGCCTGTTCGTGAAATTAATATGTTTTTCGATAATTATTCCAAGTGTACTTCTCCTTTTAGTGCTTATGAACAGACTTATGGTGAAGCATGCTATTTGAGAGCACAGGTATATCATGGACTGGTGGCTAATTTTGGTGACATACCTTGGTATTCATCCGAGCTTAATACTACAGATGAGGGTATGTACAAGGCCCGTGACAAGCGTTCGGTAGTCGTCGATTCAATTATGAATATGCTGGATCAGGCGGTGGAACACTTGAAACTGCGTTCGGCAGTGGGGGTAAACCGTTTGAACAAAGAGTCGGCATTAATCTATAAGTCACGAGTGGCTCTGTTTGAAGCGACTTGGGCCAAATACCACAAAGGAACCCCTTCGGCTTCAGATGTGGATGCTGACAAGTATTTTCAGAAAGTGATTGATGCTTACGAACAGTTTAAACGTGATTGCGGCAGCTTTGAAGACTATATTTATTCTACCGGAAATCCGGACAAGGATTATTATAATTTATTCAATCGTTTTGATTATGCTGATATTCCGGAAGTGACCTTGAGTAAGGATTATTCTGCTAATTTGGGTGTAAAGAACAATCTGAATACACAGGTTTGGCTGTATGGATATTATGGTGGGGCCTATACATTGAATTTGATACAAAGTTATTTGACCAAAGAAGGACAATCTATTGATATTACAGACGAAGCTGTTGTAAAGGGAAAAGGGGTCGCTTATCTGAACGATCTGGCAGAGAAACTAGATCCCCGTTACAGACAAAGTGTGTTCACTCCGGGCGATTTGCTGAATACGGTTACACCTCCTTATGTGGATTCGTTGTTTACTTTACCGCAAATCAACTTCTCGCATATGGGACGTATTACGACTACCGGCTGGCATCCTAAAAAATCCCACAATCCGGAGGCTCCTATTGTCAATCAGACCGATCCGTTAGTAGACGGTATCAGCTTCCGTGTTGCCGAACTGTTGCTGAACTACGCGGAGGCATACGTGGAGCTGCACGGAACCTATCCTGACCTGACGGACAACATCGACTTGCTGCGCAAACGTGTGGGTATGCCTACCTTGACAGCGGTGAAACCTACTGTAGAGGATTACTGGCCCGACTACGGTTATCCCGTTTCCGACGAACTGGCTATCATACGTCAGGAACGTCGTGTGGAATTGGCAGGTGAAGGTTATCGTACCAACGATTGGAAACGTTGGAGAGCACACAAGCTGTTTGAGGGCGAACGTCCGAAAGGTTTCCGTCTGTGCGTGGAAGATTATGCCAACGAAGTTGAAAAGAACATTCCCATACCGGTAGATGAAAACGGTTATCTGGACCCGTTGAAGACTAGCCTAAACGGTGGTACTTACCACTTTAATGCAGACCGCGATTATCTGAGCCCGATTCCGACGGATGAAATCCTGAAGAATCCGAACTTGACTCAAAATCCGGGTTGGGATACTCCGAAAATGTAATTAGTCTAATTTTTGTGTAAGATGGAAGACGGTGTGTCAAAACTCATCACGGCTTGCACAGATTGACACAGATTTTTTTTTAGACATTGAATAGTTGAGTTGGATAATCTGTGACAATCCGGGTAATCTGTGGTGGAAATCGGTTTTGGCACACTTTCTTTTCTAAAAACAGAATCGTATGAAAAGAAAATCTAATGCCATTTGTTTGTTGTTGATGCTTGTCGTGACAGCCTGTGCCGGAAGAAAAGAGTACAATGATGGCTATATAAAATATGCTCCGTTAGAAATTTCACAGACGGATAAAGAGATACTACTTGAAAAAATCCGGGAGTGTGACCCGAAATATGACCCGGAAGGCTGCATGCTGACCCAAGTTCTGAACGGATGGAACTATCACACAGATGCCCAAAGTGGCACTTACCACGATACTCGCGCTTCGCTGTTCTATGCCGTGGATTTGTTCGATAGCCAGGAACCGCAATACGAACAGCGTGCCATCGACATTGTAGATAAGGTCATATCCGTGCAGGATACAGACCCTAATTCTCCTTCCTGCGGTGTTTGGCCCTATTTTGAGGAGGAGCCGTTGGCAACGAAAAAGACGCCGGTAGACTATAACTGGGCGGACTTCAATGCCGTTTGTCTGTTGGATATCTATATGGAACACCAAGATCGCCTGCCTGCCGAGTTGCAGGAGAAAATGAAGAATGCACTGATTCTTGCCGCCCGATCGGTACAAAAAAGAGATTGTGAACCGGGCTACACTAACATTGCTATTATGGGAACCTACGTCACCTACATGGTGTCCCACCTCTTCGACCTGCCCGAAATGAAAAAGTATGCCAATGAACGCTTATATACTTTTTATCAATATACACAAGAACAAAAAGGCTTTACAGAATATAACAGTCCCACCTATACTATTGTGGCACTGGATGAACTGAACAGAATGCAGCGTCATATAGTAGAGCCGGAAGCTAAAAGGATGATTGATGAGTTGTATGAAATGGGGTGGGAAATGATTGCACGTCATTATCACAAGCCCTCTGGACAATGGGTAGGTCCCAATAGCCGATCTTACAGCACCTTAACTGATGCCTCCTTCTATGACATCTTGAAAAAGGCTTCCGATGGGAAAATCGATTTGGGTTGCGGCAAGCCGCGTGCAGACGTAAAGTCCACTCACCACATCCCCGAACATCTGCATCCTTACTTCCTGGAGCCAGAATATCCGAGAACGGAAATAGATGTCTTCGAATATAACGAACCTCAAATAAAAGGATATACTTATCTTACAGATGAATACGTGCTTTCCACGGCTTCACGTTCCAGTATGTGGAATCAGCGTCGCCCATTAACTGCATACTGGGGAACGGTGGACTGGCCGCACTACCTGCAAGTGCGTTTCCTGCACGACTTTTTCGATTTCAGCACCGTATATATGCACACACAGCAACAACAGAACAAGGTGGTGGCTGTGATGGACTTCGGAACGGATGGAGGAGACAAGCATATTACCATCGGACGCATTGAGGAGGGCAAATTCAAGGCGAGCGACCTGCGGCTTCGTTTTGAGTTGGGTAATTGCCGGGAGACTTGCATCCAGCTGCCTTCCTGCGACAACGATGCTTTTACCTTGGAAGCGGAGGGGGTGCAAATAGCCATTCAGTTGCTTGAGGCCCGGTTCGGTTCTTGGAAAGGACATTGGGAACAAGGGAAAGACGAGAAGAATGCCTGGATAGATTATGTGATTTATGCTGGTGAGGAGAAGGATTTTGATTTGACAAAGATAGACCAAGCTGTCTATGCATTGGCTTTGTCAGTAGGAAGCAAGGTAGATGAGGTAGCCATAAAGGATACCAAGTCGATTCTTTCCGAGGGAATGTTGCAGGTTTCATGGGGCAGATTGTCCGTCGAAGTACCTGTAAAACCGACTGAAAAACCGATTAAATCAGTAAGCCAATGGTTCTATTGAGATATGCCAAAGCACTACTGAGTTGCTTGATTTTCTGTTCCATACTGCCTGTGTTTGCCACGGTACAAGAGATGGAAGTGATCTATACGTCGGAACTTGCCAATACCCGACATCCTTTGGTAGGGTATTGGTTCATCACTCCCGAAACACTGGAGGGGGATGTCTACTTGAAGCAATTGGAAGAGTATGCCCGGACCACTCCTTACACCTTAATTTTCCTGACGGCGCGCAACGGCGTAGATTTTTATGATGTAGAAACCATGCATCCGGTCTTTGAACGCCTAGTGGCGAAAGCAGATAGCCTGAACATCGGCATCGGGCTGCAAGTCTGGCATGCACGAAACTATACGGAGGAGAATTGCAGTCGCACGATTGTGGAAACGGAAACCAGACTGAATGCCAACGGTACTGCCGTGTGCAGCAACAAGCCGCATCATGTCCGAACAGTAAAGCCGTTCAAACAGGAACTGTTGCGTGCCTACGCTTTCCAGAAATGTGGCACGGATACCTATAAACCCGGTTCTCTTCACGAAATCACCCGCTGCTGTGTGCAGAAAGGAGACGTGGATAGGTTCCAGATAGAGATTAACGCTGGCGAGGAGCTGGCGGGCTACGATGTGTATGTGATGTCGGAAATCTATTATGAATGGCCGACTCTGTTTGCCGATTACACGCTTGACAGCTATTACCGGGTGTTGAAAGCCTATTCGGACATCCCATTCAAAGGAATCGGTTTCGACGAGTTCGGCTACATGGCTGTACAGCCTGGCTTCATGATGAAGGGCGACGAAACGTTCCGCATCCGTCATTATTCGTTGGCAATGAAGGAACAATATCGCCACCAATACAACCGGAATCTGGATGAAGATTTGTTCCAGATGCGCTATTCGCCCGAGGGAAATGACACCGAGAAGATAAAAGCGAAGAACTTTTATATGGATGTGATGAGGCATGGACCTTTGAGAGCGGAAAGAGCCTTGGCGCGTTTTGCCAAAAAACTCTATGGTACGGACGTTTTCTTGGGACTGCACAATACCTTCCATAATGCGTTTGATGAGGATGAAATCTGGTCTACCGGCATCAATTGGTGGACGTTGCCCCGCGACTATGGGCATAGCGATGAAAACATCGCCACTGCCATACAGATGGGAATCGGCATGGCGAATACACAGAATGTGATGTACAACATGTATTATCACAGAAACTTGGATATTTTCGCAAGCAAAGCTTTGACGGATTTACAATATGGCATACGGACGCACTACCATGCCATCAATGACAAAGGTGCATGGGGAGTCTCTTTGGAATCTTCCGAAGTGGCTCCTACTATATGGAAAGTGGAGCGCATGGCGAAACTGCTGAACCATTTCAACGCTACATACGCCGACTGCCGTATTTTGGTTATTGCCGGCATGGAGGCGTTGGCAAACTGGTATCCTGATTACGGGAAACGGGGCAGGTATGACATTAACAACACCTTGCAGTTTCAGGAGAAAGTTCAGGAAATGTGGAAGGCGGGCTATCTGAATGCTTGGTGCCGACTGATTTGATAGAGAACGATGTACTGACACTGAACCACGAGTACAAACCCATGATGAACGGACATGTCTTTGAGGCGGTCGTTTTGCTGAACCCTCAGTATATCAAGCCCAAAACCGCCGATTTCATCAAACATTATGTCAATGCCGGAGGTAAGTTGCTGTTAGAAGGGGAAGCGCAAAATGACTTTTATGCGAATGACCTCAGTGAGTGGCAAAAGGAGGTGGCAGGAAAGGCTGTGGCAACCCGTTTCTCGCTGGAGAATGTGGCTAAGTTGGGGATTCTTCCCAACGGCTATGTTGAAGGGAACCGTTGTGCGGACGGTGCCGTGGTTGTGACGGATTATCTTTCGTTGAAAAACGACTCCCGCACTGAGTTCTCTATCCGGGTGGGTAATCATGTGTACACTGGCAAGTATCAGGGAATGGTGGCGTTGGATATTGATGAAACAGGGACAATCAAACGTTTGGCTTGCGGTGCTTTCGACGAGTTGTTCCGTGACGGGAAGTCAATCCTAAAAATAAAATCGCCAGCGGACATTGTATTGGTTACAGATAAACAAGGTCTGAAGATGACGGTAGTCGGTTCGGAAAAGAAAAACAAATTAATATACCATGAATAGAATGAAACGTTTTAATTATACTTTTATTTTACTTCCGTTCTTGGCTTGCTGGTTGTTGTTGGCAAGCTGCGGTGGCATGAAAGTGGAATGCGAAGGCTTTGAACCTTCCGTTACTACGAAGTTGGTGGAAAAAGATATGAAGCTGTATCTGAAAGAGATACCCGGAGCAGAGAAGGTGAACTACGTCTTGTGTGTGGATTCCACGCTGGAGGATGGCTCGTTTGGTTATCGGGTGGAAGAGAACCGGATATGCCTGATAGGCGGAGATGAACTGGGAGCTGCGCACGGTTTCTATACGCTGCTTGAGGAACTGGGCTATACGTTTGATGTGACCGGCGTTTCCAAGCCTGGGGTGAAGAAGAAACTTTCACAGATAGAGAGCAAAATGGTAACTCCCAAAGTGCGTTGGAGAGGAATCCGCCAACATGTGAATTTTCCGATGGACATCTCTTCTTATAAGATAGAAGATGCCAAGGAGTATCTGAACTCTTTGTTGCGTATGCGTTTTAACAAACTGGTGATTCACAGCTATCCGGGTCAGTGGTACGAAACGCAAATAGGAGACAGTTTGGCGCTTGCCGGTAATTTCTTCTATGGAAATGTGCATTACATGTATGACAACGAACGGTTGAAAAAGAACGTGTCGAGAAATGACAGCATTTTTTGTATACCGGGTGCCGAACCCCTCTTTTCCAATCCTGCCGAGCGTAGCCGATTTGCAGTGGCTTGGATGCAGAAGCTGATAAACTATGCCGCTGATTTGGGATTCTATGTGCAATACTCTTTCGAGCCTCGCTACGCAACCATTGAACAAGCTGTGCAAACCACCGAAGACATCCTGAGAAGCTATCCCCGACTGAATGCCTTGGAGATGATAACGGAAGAAACCGGAGGATGGGGACCGCGTTGCACGGAAGAGGAGGTGAGAAACACACTGAATGAATATTTCCCGGAGGACATTGCCAATGATTCTACGGTATGTGCTCCCATTCGTTCCCAACAGTCTGACTTGAATGCCTTGTATAAGCAGGTAGGTATCATTGTGAAGACCATAGAGAAGTTGCAGGCAGAGAAGCACGACGGACCGGAATTGAAATTAGGTATCTATTCTTCCATCACGGATTATACGAAAGGGGGGTACCGGTTAGCACGTCTGGCTTTGCCGGAGACTCCCATCTGTCTGATGCCTTCGCATGGAAGCGAGGGAACGGCACAGGCTGTCATGGACGTCATCCACACTCCGGAGGATATGCGTCATACGGAACTATACTCCTGGATAGAGTTTGACGGATTGATGTACCTGTATCAAAACTCGGTTGAGGGAAATGCACGTCTGATGGGATATATCGAGCAGATGCTGCCCGGTGAACAGCATGGCTCTTTGTTGTATAACCACTGGCGGACGGCAGAGAACCGAACATCGGCGCGTTATGCCGCGGAGTCAACATTGAAAGGGAAGCTCTCTTCCTATTTTTTCTATCAGGAGTATGCGGCAAGATTGGGCATCGAAGATGTGGAAAGGTATGACAGTGTAATGACAATGGTGAATGAAGGAGATAGTTATGCCAAGAAACACTTGGGGAATATTGGCTTCTGCTGGATGGGAGCCTGGCGTGCGGGAGGTTCGTACACGTGGATGAGAAAGGAACAGATAAAAGCTGCGCATGATTACTATCTGGAAGCGGGAAAAGTCCTGTCCGACTTGATTAAACCGCTCGATAAGTCGAGTGAAGCCTTTCGTTATCTGTCGTTCATCGGTAATCGGATTCTCTGTTCGGTTATCTATTTGCAGGCTTTCGAAGAGGCTGTTGAGATACAGACCATCCGTAAGGAAGAGGATGGAACGGTCTCGGAAGCGGAACAGCTACGTGCGCAGGATATTTGTAATCGTGCCTTGTTGCTGTTCGACCAATACATGGAAGTGCATGCGCAGATGATGCCCGATCGTGGATGCGAAGGAACTTTAGTAAGCCTTTGGAATGCGCCTGTCAGAGGATTGAAGATCTATCGGTCTAAATTGGGAAGGGTGGCGCCCGAGGAATTGCCTCGTAGCAATAAGCCGGTTGACGCACCGCCTTTGCCTATCTTTTACGAGAATAAGTAATATCTGTATCTTTGTAAATCTATATCAAACAAATGAAAAATATGAAATATGTTTTATGTTTGCTCTTGGCGTTGGTTGCCGGAGGAAACAGTTTAGCGAAAGTTGCCGGAGATCCGGATTTGAAGAATTTCCCCGAAGGATATGCACCGAAAGAGATTGGAGCCAAACTGGGCCGCCACTTCATACCGGGAAAGCACTTTCTGCATGATGGCAAATGGATTCATTATGCCGAAGTTTGTACGTGGCTGGGGGCTTTGCGATATGCTCAGGTAGCCGGTGACGATGAACTGATCGGAATGTTGGAGAAGCGTTTTGAACCCTTGCTCAAAGAAGAGAAGGCGTATCTCCCGATTAAGAACCATGTCGATTTGAACATGTTCGGTTGTTTGCCTTTGGAACTTTACCGAATCACTAAGAATCAGAAATACTATGATTTGGGAATGCCTTATGCCGACACTCAATGGCAATTGCCGGCTGACGCCAGCGACAGGGAAAAGGAATGGGCGCAAAAGGGTTTTTCTTGGCAGACCCGCCTTTGGATTGACGATATGTTTATGATTACCATTGTACAGAGCCAGGCATACCGGGTGACAGGAAACAAGGAATATATCAACCGGGCAGCAAAGGAGATGGTTCATTATCTGGATGAACTGCAATGCGAGAACGGATTGTTCTATCACGCTCCGGACGTTCCTTTCTATTGGGCACGCGGAAACGGCTGGATGGCAGCCGGTATGGCAGAATTGTTGAAAGCGCTTCCCAAAAACAGTCCGGAGCGTAAACGTATTCTGAAGGGATATTTGACGATGATGAACAGTTTGAAGGAGTATCAAGGAGAAAACGGAATGTGGAACCAGCTGGTGGACCAGCCGGACTGCTGGCCGGAAACTTCAGGCTCGGCAATGTTTGCTTATGCCATTATTACCGGTGTGAAGCAAGGATGGCTCCCTAAGAAAGAATATGCCCCGGTTGCGCGAAAAGCGTGGTTGGCACTTGTCCCTTATATCAATGAACAGGGCGATGTGACCGAAGTATGTGTGGGTACCAATAAGAAGAATGACAAGCAGTATTATTACGACCGTCCCCGCATAGCCGGTGATTATCATGGGCAGGCACCCTACCTTTGGTGCGTAACGGCGTTGATGGAGTAATAAAATGAATAATGTACAAACTATATTGCAAAATGAATATCAAAAGGCTTTTGGGACTTGGTTGTATGCTGGGACTTTTTTTAGGAAGTTCGGCCAAGACCATTGATGTATATGTATCCCAACAGGTTTCAGGACAGGGAGATGGCAGCAAGAACAGTCCGTTCGTTTCACTTCAGCAGGTGACGGAAAAACTCAGAGAGTTGCGTGCAAGCGGGAATGCCGACCCGGTAAATATATGTATCGCCCCCGGGTTGTATGAACTGGAGGAGCCGTTGAGGATGACTGCAGAACAGAATTCTGGTAAGGACGGAATGGTTACATTTCGTTCGTGGGGAAAAGGAGACATCGTGTTAAGCGGAGGTAAACACATTACGGATTGGGTGGAAATAGAACCGAATCATTGGGTGGCGGAATTACCAGAAGTAAAGAATGGAAATTGGTATTTCCGACAATTATTTTCCGGTCATAAGCGTTTGGTACGTGCACGTACTCCCAATGAAGGATTCTTAAGAACAAAAGGTAGTCTTTCCATTACAGGAAAAGCCAGCAGTGTATTGAGTGATTCTGAAAAGAAGGCGAAATTCTGGTTATCACGTTGCGGTTTTGCTTATGAAGGGAATGACGTTCGTTATTGGGACGATTGGCAGAATGCCGAGATACTGACCTTTCATAGTTGGGAGTGTTCATGGCAATCCATCTTGTCGATAGACACGCTTAAAAATGAAATCTATTTCACCTCTCCTTGCCGCTATCCGGTAGGAAATTTCGGACAGAATATGCGTTACAGGATTGAAAACATACGTGAGGCTTTAGACGAAGCGGGTGAATGGTTTCTTGATAGGAAAAGCGGTAGGTTGCATTTGTTGACAAATAAGGGGGAAAATCCCAAAGAGATGAATATTCATGCTCCCAGATTAGAGCGTATTGTGGACTTTGAGGGAACGGTTCAGAATCCGGTATCTAATGTACATTTTGAAAATATTGATTTTCAATACACTTCTTATCGGATGGGAATATATGACATAGCTCCCAATTGGCCGGCAGAAATACAGAAAGGTATTCCTTATTTTCCTTCTGAAATCCGACCGGGATTTACAGGAGCTCAAGCTGCGCCTACAGCAGGGGCGTCCTTGCAGCTTGAATATGCTGATAATATTACTTTCGGGCAGTGCGGTATGCGTCATTTAGGAGCTATCGGCATTGCTATAGCAAAGGGATGCCGTGGGATAAAGTTGGATGGTTGCGAAATCTCTGACACTGGTGCGGGAGGTATATATATGGGCTTTGACATCCGTTTGGTTAAGGAAGCAGGTGTGCCAGAGCGTGATGCTCCACGCGACAATGTGGTAAGTAATTGCCTCATCACCGGTCTTGGACATATTCATCCTGCTGCAGTAGGTATATGGATGGCTCAAACTTCCAATAACAAGATTCTGAAAAACGAGATATCTTATGTAAGTTACAGTGGCATTAGTATGGGATGGACATGGGGATTTGAGCCGAATTATACAAAGAATAACTACATCGCTCATAATTATATACATCATGTAGCACAGACACTTGGTGATGCCGCGGGTATCTATTCATTGGGAGATTGCGAAGGTTCGGTATATGACGGTAACTACATTGACTGGATATACAAAGGAGAAGGAGTCTATGGCGTGGTAGACGCGATGGGATTTGATGAGTGCAGTTCGAAAATCACAATAAAGAACACGGTGGTAGGCAAAGTAAGCGGTAAGGTTGCCAGTTTTGGCAGAAGCTCATCGGCGGAGTTGCAGGTTTGGGAAAACAATAATTTCGACATGAACACTTCCAGACCGGTCTTCGACAATCGTCTGGGTATGGATGCCGAAAAACTTACTGTACACGCTTGTTTCCATCCGGTCAGCACTTTCCTTAATTTGTCGGGACGAAAGGAGCAGCGTTGGATTGTACGGAAAAACGGCTCGTTCGGCACGGATGGATTCTATGGCATGCTCATCCAGGGAAAGCAGGCAGTAGCCTACCTGAACATAGGTGGAGGTAACGACAACCTGTATCAGATAGCTTCGGGCAATGTGGTGGAGGATGATAAGGAGAATACGGCTACCTTCAGCTATGACGGTAAGACATTCCGCTTCTATTTCAATGACGAGTTGGTGGGCGAAAAGAACATTGACAAGAAACGTACTCCGGGAAAGGGTAAGTTGGAGATAGCGCCTGTCAGTTCCAATTCATTGCGTAATGGCATACAGAAACTGTATATAGCCAATCGGGCGATAGTGCCGGCTGAGACGGCGATAGTATCTGCCTCTTTCAGCTGGACGGCTCCCAAACCGAAGAAGCAGTCGATTGATGTGCAGAAAGTTATCCGTGAAGCAGGACCGGATAAAAAGTACTTAAAGTATTTTGTTTTTCAGCCAAAACACGAATTGAAAAGATAATAAGAATTTAAGAATAAACTAAATATGAGGAATATATCATTTTTTTTCATGTTTTGCTTTTGTGCGCTTTTTGCACATGCGCAGGTAGGGAATTTTCCTTTCAGAAATGCAGATTTGCCATTAGAAGTACGTGTGAAAGATCTCATTTCGCGATTGACATTGGAAGAAAAGGTGCAGTTGATGCAACATCATTCTCCGGCTATTTCGCGCTTGGGCATACCGGCGTATGACTGGTGGAACGAGGCATTGCACGGTGTGGCGCGTACATCAGAGAAAGTAACAGTCTTTCCACAGGCTATCGGTATGGCGGCTACATTTGATACAGACGCCATACACAAAATGGGAGATATTACATCTACAGAAGGACGTGCGCTTTTTAATGAGGATTTGAAGTCAGGTAAAACCGGTACACGTTATCGCGGACTGACTTACTGGACTCCAAACATCAATATCTTCCGCGACCCCCGCTGGGGACGCGGACAGGAAACGTATGGAGAAGACCCTTATCTTACCGCCAAAATGGGCGCGGCAATTGTACGTGGCTTGGAGGGAGATGATCCACATTATTTGAAATCGGTAGCTTGCGCCAAGCATTATGCTGTGCATAGCGGTCCTGAATACAATCGCCATTCATTCGATGCCCGTCCGTCTGTCTTCGATTTGTGGGATACTTACCTGCCGGCTTTCCGCGAACTGGTTACGAAAGCAAAGGTACACGGGGTGATGTGCGCTTACAACCGCTTGAACGGTCAGCCTTGTTGCGGCAATGACCCCTTGCTGGCGGATATTCTTCGCAACCAATGGCATTTCGACGGATATGTCACGTCCGATTGTTGGGCATTGAAAGACTTTGCCGAGTTCCATAAGACGCATCCCGAGCATACGATAGCAATGAGTGATGCCCTGCTTGCAGGTACCGATCTGGAATGTGGCAATTTGTATCATTTGCTGGCAGAGGGCGTGAAGAAAGGGCTGCATTCGGAAAGGGATATTAACGTATCTTTAAGCCGTCTCTTTACTATTCTGTTTAAGATAGGTATGTTTGACCCGGCAGAACGGGTGCCATACAGCTCCATCGGACGGGAAGTCTTGGAATGTGAAGCGCATAAACAGCATGCGGAGTGCATGGCTAAGGAATCTATCGTCCTGTTGGAAAACAAGAATCACCTTTTGCCGCTTGATGCTTCGAAGATAAAGAGCATAGCCTTGATCGGTCCTAATGCCGACAACGGGCAGACTCAGCTGGCTAACTATTTCGGGACTCCTTCTGAAATAGTTACTCCTTATATGAGCCTGAAACGACGCTTGGGCAATAAGATTAAAATTGATTATCTGCCGGGAGTAGGTATCGTGGATAAGCTGAAGAATGCTCCGTCGTTCGCACAAGTGCTCGTAAAGCCATGCAGTCGGATGTCATTGTTTTTGTGAGTGGCATAAGTGCCGATTATGAAGGTGAAGCCGGAGATGCCGGAGCGGCAGGCTATGGAGGGTTTGCCAGCGGAGACCGCACCACTATGCAGCTTCCCTTGGTGCAGATTGAGCTGTTGAAAGAACTGAAGAAAACCGGACGTCCTTTGATTATAGTCAATATGTCGGGCTCGGTAATGAGTTTTGAGTGGGAAAGCCGGAATGCCGATGCGCTGCTTCAGGCATGGTATGGCGGACAAGCGGCGGGAGATGCCATTGTCGATGTGCTCTTTGGACATTATAATCCGGCAGGACGTATGCCGTTGACAACCTATAAAAGTGACAATGATTTGCCTCCTTTCGAGAACTATTCGATGTTTGGACGTACTTACCGCTACTTCAAAGGGGAGCCGCGTTATCCGTTTGGATATGGCTTGAGTTATACCACTTTCGCCTATTCGGATATGCAATGTGCAGGTGAGATCCATACCGGTGATACGGTCCGGGTCACTGTTACCGTTTCCAATACGGGATATTGTGACGGCGATGAGGTGGTGCAGCTTTATGTCGTGCATCCCCAGGACGGCAGGAAGCAAATTCCTCTTTGTGCATTGAAAGGTTTCAAACGGATTCATCTGAAACGGGGAGAGTCCACCCGTGTCTCTTTTACGTTGGCGCCTGAGGAATTGGCTCTGACGGAAACTGACGGCAATTTGATGGAAAAGAGCGGTCAGGTGACTCTGTTCGTAGGGGGAGGACAGCCCAATTATGTGGCAGGCGTATCTTCGCCGTTGACGATAAAGGGAGCACCTTATCAAGTTTGGTAATAATTTAAATGATAAAGCCGGTTGAGATACTGGCATCTTAAAAATAAAATAGAATGAAATATAGAAGTTTTGTGTTTGCGGCTTTCTTCTCCGTATGCGGATTGTCGTCTGTCTCGGCGCATGGTTCCTACGGGAAAACACAGTCGGCCAAGGGCGGTCAGAATGTTGTTTATGTATCCAGTAATGGTAGTGATAGTCAAGGGGATGGTACCGCCGCTTCTCCTTTCTACTCTTTGAACAAAGCACTTGAAGGGAAACTCTCTTCTGACGGGTCGGCAGATACCTTGTTTGTGCAGGTGGCTCCCGGTGATTATTACATGGAGGCCCCTCTTTCTATTGAGACGCCTTCTTCCCGCCCTGTGGTTATCAAATCGCAAGGGAAGGAGAAGCCGTGTTTCATGGGAGGCATTTGCATAAAGGGATGGCAAAAATGTGAGAACGGGTTGTATAAAGCCTATATTCCGGAGGTGTTGAGGTATGGATTTAACTTTGAGCAGTTTTATGTGAACGGTCAGCGTGCCATTTTGGCCCGTACTCCCAACGTGGACTGGTTTTTTGTAAAGTCGTCCAAAGAAACCCCGATAGTCAAGGGGGGCAGCCTTGCCAACTATGCCGTCCAGCAGATTAATTTTGAGGCTTCCGACTGGGAGTCTATGAAAGGACTTTCCAGAAAGGAACTGAAAAACATCAAGTTCCGTTTCTACCATAAATGGGATATTACACGTAAGAACCCGAAATATGTGGAGGTAGACTCTGCCCGCATCTATATGGAAGGAAGGGGCATGAAGCCCTGGAATCTGATTCATAAAGGTTCCCGTTATTTTATGTATGACTACAAGGCTGCGCTGGATGTGGCAGGCGAGTGGTATCTGGACCGTGAGACCGGTTACCTTTACTATATGCCTCGTGAAGGGGAGGATATGAATACAGCGTTTTGCGTCGCTCCGGTGCTGCATCAATGGATTTCGGTGAAGGGAGAACCGGAGAATCCTGTGAAGAACATGAAGTTCAAGGGATTGTCGTTCCAATATTCCTCTTATATGATTCCTTCCGAGGGGGAAGAACCGGCACAGGCGGCCGCGAATACAGAGGCGGCCATGCAATTTGATTTTGCGGAAAATATCATTCTGGAGGATTGCGAGATGCTTCATACCGGCGCATACGGCATCAGTTTCGGACGGGAGTGCCACCAAAACAGAATCGAACATTGTTACATCGCCGATTTGGGTGCAGGTGGCATTAAGATAGGCGAACCCTATTTGAGAGCCACCACGCGTAAAGTGACCAGCGGTAATGTCATCGACAACAATATCGTTACCGATGCCGGACATGAACAGCCCTGCGGAGTGGGAGTTGCTTTGTTCCATACCAGAGACAACCAAGTGACTCATAATGATATTTTCGACATTCTTTATTCCGGCGTATCCGTAGGATGGGTATGGGGATATAACGAGGATTCGGCTTCACCGATTCCTGTATTGACTGAAAAGGGAGAGACGGAGACTGTGATGATGAAGAAGCATAGCCCTTCCGTGCACAATATCATTATGTATAACCGTATCCATCACATCGGATGGGGAGAACTGTCGGACATGGGAGCTGTCTACACCTTGGGCGAGTCTGAAGGAACCAAGGTTTGCAACAATGTGATAACTGATGTGTTGTCATACGATTATGGAGGCTGGGGCCTGTACACTGACGAAGGTTCTACAGGAGTGGAAATGAGCAATAACTTGGTGCTTCGTTGCAAGAGTGGCGGTTTTCATCAGCATTATGGGAAAAATAATAAGATAGAGAATAATATATTAGCGTTCGGTTTTTATCATCAGGTGCAGTTGACGCGTGCGGAACCACATCTTTCCTTACATTTCAAGCATAATATCATCTTGCATGATAAAGGGGAGACTTTGGTCAGAACTTGGGATAAGGCAAATGTGGATATGGATTATAATTTATATTGGCGTACAGATACCACTTCCATTACCATGATGGGCAAGAGCTTTGCGGAATGGAAGAAGATGAAGGAGCCCCATTCGGTCATGCTCGATCCTTTGTTTAAGGATGTGAAGAATGATGACTATACGTTAGTCTCACGAAAAAATATCCGCAAAATAGGATTTAAACCGTTCGACTATTCCAAGGCCGGAGTGTATGGTGACAAGGAATGGTGCGAAAAAGCTTTATTGTCTCCCCGGAAACTTGAATTGTTTAAGAAGATGGCTTCCATAAGGTTGCAAAAATAACTTTAATATGAACCAGAGGATATCCTCTGAAAACAGAATGATTGTAGAAATGAAAAATTTAATTTTATGTTTGTTGTGCTTGATGGTTGGGCTGGGATTACATGCTTCTTCAGCTCATGGTGACAGCTTGCGCATTATGTCTTATAATGTACACAATGGAATAGGAATGGATGGGAAAGTGGATTATGCACGTATAGCCCATGTAATATCCGATGTACATCCCGATGTCGTTGCCTTGCAGGAACTGGATAGTGTAACCCATCGTAGTCCTGTAAATGTGTTGGAAGAAATAGCCGGTGTGACGGGGATGAATTATGTATTCGGACCTGCTATCAGTTACGGTGGCGGTAAATATGGCATTGGTGTCATGTCGAAAGAAAAGCCGTTGAATGTCAGAAATGTATCTCTTCCGGGAAAGGAAGAAGCCCGGACGTTGTTGGTCGTGGAGTTTGAGAAATACATATTTCTCGCGACTCATTTTTCTTTGACTGCTGCTGACCAGATCAAATCAGTAGAGGTTATACTGAAGGAGGCGCTTTCTAAAGAAAAGCCTGTTTTTATGGCGGGTGACATGAATTCTGTGCCTTCTTCTTTAACTCAGAAAAATATCCGGAAATATTTCAAGGTTTTGACCGATGACCGTTGGATTACCTGCAACGGGGAGTGCATTGATTATATTTATGGATATAAGAGGAAAAAAGGAAAATTTACAGTCGGACGGAAAGGCATGATAGAGGATTATGTCGCTTCGGATCATTGCCCGGTATATGTTGATGTATATTATGGGAAATAAAACGATGCAATGATCTTTCCTGTATTTTAGTTTTCATCATTTGCAGAGAAGGTGAAATAATACTATTTCTGTAGGAATAGTGGAGAATATTTTGTTTCTTTGCAAAAGCCAAAGAAAATAAGATATGCACGAACAGTATTTTTCTATTGTAACCATTCCTGCTGGTGAGATTCTCAAACGGATTTTATCTAAGATGAATCTTTCGCAAAGGCAACTTGCTGTTATGATTAATGAGTTGCCCCTGCGGATTAATGATCTTATTTTGGGGAAAAAGAGATTTACTCCGGAGCAATCACTTGAAATAGAAAAAGCCTTGGGCATTGAAATATCCGGATTCTTTTATAAAATACAAGCTAATCATGACATCTATCTGGCTCAATGTAAGGAGCAGTTGAAACATAGACCGGATTTATCCCTGTTTAGAAAAGCAATCTTTTGGGATGTTGATTTGGATCATTTGGATTGGATCGTAAATGAAAAATGGATCATTCAGCGGGTTTTTGAATATGGTAATGAAAAAGAAATAGAAGCTATCATCCGGTTTTATGGAAAAAACATTGTATCTGCTTCGCTCGCTAGTGTAAAGACTAGATGGAACAGCGACAGGCGTATGCATAATATATCAAAATATTTGCAATGATGGAAACGCTTTACTATCATACGGTTTCCCATTTACTTTTGGAGTCGTTAAAAAAGTTAATGGCTGAGCCTGTGTTTAATGAATTTCGATTGGTAGGAGGAACCGCTTTGAGTTTACAATTAGGACATCGCACTTCTGTTGATATAGATTTGTTTACTGATATGCCGTATGGTACAATGGATACGGAAACAATAGGCAAAACTCTGCAACGTGTCTTTAATTATGTTGATGGACTGGAAGAACTTAGTGAGAGGGCATTAGGATATTCTTTTATTTGTGGAGATACTCCGAATGACACAATAAAACTGGATCTATTCTATACTGATCGGTTTATTTTTCCTGCTGTACAGATTGATAATATTCAAATGGCTTCCATTGAAGAAATTGCCGCGATGAAAATGCTGGCAATTATAACAGGGGAAAGAAAAAAAGATTATTGGGACATCCATGAATTACTTGAGCATTTTACCTTAGAAGCTATGATCGGATGGGGGATTGAAAGGCATCCCTATGAAATTTCGAGAGAGGAAGTTCTGGATAAATTAAGAACGGCATCCGGCATAGATGATAATACACCTATACAATGTTTAAAAGGTAAGTATTGGGAGTTTATCGTTGAAGATCTTAGCGATGCGGCACGCATCGCTAAAACTTAGCGTGACACCCTTACGGAAGAATGGCCGTTGCGCCCTTATTACAAGCGCGACCTTGCCATAGCCTATGCCCCCGATATCACCCCCGCCTCGGCGTTGAACCGCCTGGCGTTGTGGATACATCATAATGCGGCGCTGCACGAGGCTTTGCTGCTGGCCGGCTATCAAGTACGTCAACGCATGTTCACCTCGTTGCAGGTGGAGCTTATTTTCCAGTATTTGGGGAGACCCTGACAGGAAGGGAAAACGTGACTATTCACGTGCCCTTGCGTGAATAGTCACGCAGGCCATCGTGAATAGTCACACACGGCGGTGTGAATATTCGCATCCGGCGTAGAAGCAATAGAACATTCCGTTGGCCAGCCACGCCAACCTGCCGGTATGGTTTAATTTCCGGAACCTCACTTGTGCGGTGAAGTAGGGGATGAGTTTCTCGTCCACCAGGCAGACCAATATCCGGCATGCCTGGGCGTTCAATTCCATCCTGCTGTTGGAAGCGGTCGATGAGCGGAATCAGTATTCCGGCCTTTTCCCCTTTGGAGGTATTGATGCGGTGGAAGAATTCCTTTGCGGCTATGGTGGGCAGCGTGTTTGTCGTGAAATTTCCCTGTCCGGGGAAATTTTCTTCTGAAAGATTGCCTGAGTCATCCTTCGGAGAATCCTTTTCAGGAGAAGAACTTCTTTCAGAAGTTCTCTCATTAGTAGAGTTAATATAAATATTATTATTAATATTATTATTATCTGTCGCCATCAAAAGTTGACGTCAA